>NZ_JBYVDD010000006.1:0-442558 GCF_058136045.1 Litoreibacter sp. | reverse complement strand
CTCAATAGGATGACCTTAAAAATCTAAATTCGTGGTACGGATTTAGATGCGCAAATTGACCACATTGGTCAATATCTGGCGCGGGATGGAGCAGTCCGGTAGCTCGTCAGGCTCATAACCTGAAGGTCGTAGGTTCAAATCCTACTCCCGCAACCATAAACAACCTACGAAGCGCCCTCTGGGGCGCTTTTGTCGTTTTGGGTAAAGCCTACTCTCGCACCGATAGTTGATGTACCGTATCTTGTTTGAAATCATCACTAAATCTTGTATTATCCATGTCGGCCTCCTTGCGTTATTTTAGGGAAGAACCATCCCGACAATTTGGCCCTCAATAAAACAGTTCTTTCGCATTTGCGTGCTCATTCGTAAGCGTTGCATCTGACCCCCTATTTAGGGGCTTAGCACAGCTGATTTGAAGAAATATGATGTCCTAAAAAGGATACAGGCATCATGAACTCTCAAACGCTAGGTGCACTTTCAAGTGATCAAAAAATCAAAAACGTATTTCATGCCTTTGGCTATTCTGTTCCCGTTGGCAAAGATGGTCGACGTATGTGGCCCACTAAATTCAAGCGCGAAATGGCCCGGCAGATGAACTCAGGAAAGCTCACAATTGGTGATGTCCGGAAAAGTTGTCAGGTCTCTGATAAGACGGTCTACAAGTGGAGGCAGGAGTTTGGGAAGGGCGGCAATAAAAAATCGCCTTCGAACAAACCCACGGAGCAAGCATTCTCCGAAATCAAGATGATTGACGATCAGGCCAAGAATTTGACAGCCACTGACCAAATCACCCTCAAGCGTGGCGGCGTCGAGCTACAGTTTCCAGCCAGCTATCCTGTCCACCAGTTGGCACAGTTGATCCGTTCTATTGATGGCAAGCTATGATTTCCCCCGCTGGCAACTTCAAGTTCTATGTCGCGTCAAAACCGGTTGATTTTCGCAAAGGCATGGACGGTTTGGCCGCCATCGTCATGAACGAATTCGAATTGGATCCATTCAGCGGTGCGTTATTCATTTTCAGGTCTAAGCGCACAGATCGGCTTAAGATGATCGTCTGGGACGGGACTGGGCTCGTGCTGATCTACAAGCGGATCGAGGGAAAAGGCTTCGAATGGCCCCGGATCACCGATGGGATCATCACCCTGAACAAGTCCCAGTTTGAGGCACTTTTCGAAGGGCTGGACTGGAAGCGTGTAACGGCACGTCATGCACGCAGGCCGGTTGCAGTCTGACATGCGCAAATGCGACGAAGGACAAATACATGAATGAGCTGATGATCTCGAACATCTCGGAACAGGCATTTTCAGAACTAACGGTTCTCGCGAACAAGAATGGCATAAGCGTAGAAGAACAAGCAAAACAGATTATTGAGGGGTTTTTCTTGAAGGAAGAACCACAGTTACGTTCTGAAGTTTCCAAGACGTTTCTGAGTGTGAACCCGGACAAGGTGCTTACCGCTGCAGAGCGAAGCCCGGTGTTTGTCCGGGGTGATGATGGGATTGAATTTGTGATCCTCGGAATTGAAGAATTTGGCTGGTTAACTGGCGTCGCTGACGAGGACAGTAATGATAGCTAACGGCCGCTCGCTGCGGCGTGTACGAACCGGTAAGATGCGGACTTCCCTGCCATTGGGCCAATGTCCCCTATTGGTAAATTCTCTGGTTTCAGCGGCTTCTTGAGCGATGGGCTGCGCTCAACTTTCTCAGGCAATTGTTGAGCATCACGCCCTCTTCGTCGCTCAGCCCGTTCATCAAAGTCATCAGAATTTGTGTTCGTTCTTCGCAGCTTTCTACAAGGATTGTCCGACCCGTATCGGTCACGGATAGTCTAGGTGTCCGACGATCCTTTTTAGCGCTGTGTTTTTCGACCCAACCACGCGCTTCGAGTGTGTTGACCAGACGGCTCATGGTCGGGCGACTAACGCCTTCATGGCTGGCAAGCAAATGGAGTCGGTCCTTTCCAAACTCCGAGATAGCAGCGATTGCGGAAAGCTGTTGGCCAGTGGCCCCCGCATGTTGTTCGACCTGTCGCATCATACGCTCCAGCATTGGCAAAACCTGATGTAACGCTTGCGCGGCGAAAAATTTACTGGGGTTCGTATCAGTCATTAGCTATGCTAACGACAATTGCCTCAGGAGAGCAAGTCATGGAAATTCATAAGGGCCGATTGGTCGATCATATCCACCTTAGTGTGTCGGACCTGTCGGCAAGTCGCAGGTTCTATCGGGAATGTCTGGATGCTCTGGGACGTGAGCTGTCGCAAGACACGGACCACTTTTTCATCGCAGATGAACTCTTCGTCGCGCCAGCAGAAAAGAACCCGACAACGCGGGTGCATCTGGCGTTTCAAGCAGAGTCACAGGAAGAAGTAGCACGTTTTCACAGGGCAGCGTTAGAGAACGGTGGAACAGACAACGGCAAGCCCGGTCCCAGAGACTATCATCCCGGTTATTACGCAGCCTACGTTCTTGATCCAGACGGCAACAACATCGAGGCTGTCTGGCATGGCCCTGCCGAGCGATCCGCTGAAAGTGTGGTCTTCAAACCAGCGGAAGGATAGCGGCATGTCGGATTTGAAACGCCCCATCCAACCTATGCCCGAAATTGTGGAAACGGCTCTGCGAGAGGCCAACTTGAGCGGCCAATACGCTGCTCGACCGCCCTATCAACGCAACGACTATCTTTGGTGGATCAACAGCGCAAAACGCGATGACACCAAAAGGAGACGGCTTTCAAAGATGCTTGCAGAACTCAAAGCAGGGTCCGGTTACATGGGGATGGACTGGAAGCCAAAATCATAAAATCCGACCTTGGCTGCGCTGCAATAATTTGTAGGTCTGGCCTCATAGCTGACTTTAGCTGCATTTTAAACGAACGTCAGCTTTTCTAAGCTGGTGCGAGCTTGCGCCCCGCCGCTCTGACATTTGGATCAATGTTGCCACGGAAAAGCCAAATGCTCGGGAACTGCTGTTCCTGACCTTTCTGTCGTGATCGGTGATGCTGAGGCAATCTATCGGGGCGCGAAACGCCTTGGGCATAATATCGAATTTGCGCTGACGGACGAACCATGGTGCATGCGCTATTTCTATATTTCCGATCCAACGGAAGAACATCCGGCACAGCTTTTACCCAGCAGTTAAGCGCTCAGATCATATGCTTTGTGCAAAAGCGTTGTCAGCACGTCATCAATCTCTTCAACATCGTTAATGAGGCGAACAGACTTTAACCGGTCTGACCAACTGTCACTGGAAAGCGGCGCACTGCAGCCATCGATGTTGCTCAAGGGGATGGCCAAGCCAAGTCGGATGCCAGCACGGGTCGGACGCAGGGCGGAAAATTGAACCCGTCTGGAAAAGGCGGAGAAATTCTTGCGCGCGCCTACCACGACATCGTCACCAAACCCCTTTACCGTTTCCTCAACGAGATCATACACCGCGCGCGTTTCCGGCGTTTTCCAGAGGGCATCCAAAAGAGCATTGGGATTGTCCCATCCAAGCCCAGTTTTGAAGGTTGCGCTTAGGATTAATGAGGCGCGGTTAATACCCAGCCCATGTTCTGACTTAAACCAATTCAGGCGCGCTCTGTGTTTGGTGTCCGGACAAGATCTGGCAACTTCAATCCAATGTTCGAGGCTCAGGCCCGTGTCCTTCTCAAGACCCTCCTGAACAGCCTTAAACCACTTGCTTTGTTGCGCCGTCACGTGCGGGGGATTTGTCATCTAGGCCTCATTTATCGTTAGAATGGCGGCTCATCTCGGCCAGCCAGCCCTTGGTTAATCGCATCAAATTCCCCTGATCCATATACAGTTTCTTTGATTTTCCCTCGCGTTCACGATACAATAATTCGGCCTCTTCCAGCAAATTAAGATGTCGCATTATCGTAAAGCGAGACACTGAATATTGGTCGCAAACGTCATTTACAGACAGGCCTGGTGCCTGGACGATCATTTCAATAATCTCGCGGCACAGCGGATTGCCAAGGGCGCTAAAGGCACGATTTAGCCAAGGACGTTCGGAAGCGGGATGGCGAGACAATTGTTCGCTAGCTCCATGCCAATAATACGATGGTGACAGCAAATATGGAAAAGAACTCAAAGCCCCCATCAATGACAAATAGGGCTATGGGGCGATCTTCCCAAAATATCATTTTGAACATCGGAGTGAGACTAAACGCGATCCAAACCAGCAACGCAAGGAAAAGGCCGACACCCCAGCCTAAGGTTGGAATGAGTGCAAAAATAATTGCCAAGCCTGTGGCGGTGGCCAGTGATGCACCCAAACTGCCCATGACCGCCCAGCCTATGGATATTCTCGACGAGCGAACATCTTCTGATGTCACCCCCATTGCCGCCATCCAGGGTTTTGTGAATAGAACATTATACCACAGGAACCCCAAGAAAAATGATGCGGCAGTGGCCAGCGCAATCGAGATAATAGATAGTTCAGCCAACTGTTCCATGCTTCCCCCTGAAAATATAACACGTGCGCTATATCGCACATGTAGTTACGCCGTCAAGAGCGATCGTTGGGCTCAGTGACTGAACATGGCTGTTCAAATCAATTATTGGGAATTATTATTTCAAGGTTAGTTTACGCAACTTATTGGTTGCCTAATAATAGCCGATGTGTCAATAAAGGCAACCAAGGAGTTGCGTTATGTTGAAAGCAGAAGACAAAATCGAAAAGATCATTGAGTTAGCTGCCCCGGTTTCGCGCGTTTGGCATGCACTGACCGATCATATGGAATTCGGTCAGTGGTTTCGGGTAAAGCTTAGCGGACCGTTTATGCCCGGTGCCGTCGTAACGGGAGAAATGACATTCCCCGGCTTTGAGTATTATCCGTGGCGGGCAACAGTCGAGCGCATGGATCATGAATCCTTGTTTTCCTTCAGGTGGCATGACTATGATGAAAAATCAGGTAAAGACGTTTCTGATCAACCAACCACTTTGGTCGAGTTTCGGCTGGAATCCATTGATGGAAAATCAACACGATTGAGCATTACTGAATCCGGGTTTGCAGCGATACCCGATCCACGACGGCTTGAAGTATTGCGCGACAATACTGCAGGTTGGAATATCCAGACAGAGCATCTGAGCGCCCATGTCACAATCTGAGCAGGAGTTCGCGATCACGAGCGCGGCCCCGCTGTTTGCAGCACTAGGAGACCCAACACGTCTTTCTCTGCTCTTGCGACTTGGTGACGGCCAACCCCGCTCCATTGGCGAGCTTTCAGTTGGGATTGATTTGACGCGGCAAGGCATAAGCAAACATTTGCGTGTACTGGAACACGCTGGCATGCTTTCAAGTGCGCGGGTTGGGCGAGAGAGCAGGTTTTTGATTTGTCCCGCTGCCATTGAAGAAACCAGAACCTACCTTGATCACGTGTCAAAACAGTGGGACATGACACTATCTCGCCTGAAATCATTGGTTGAGGAGTGATAGTGTTGGGCTAGTGGCTGCAACGCGGGACTTACATTGCGCTGACAAAATAGACTTTGCCCCGAAGGGATGATAATCTGCCTGATCGGGAGAGCATCGAATGACAGTCAAGCGCATCGTTTCAAATATTGCAGCAAACTCCGTTACCGAAGTGCGTGAATTCTACTCAGATTTATTTGATCTTAACGTTGTGATGGATCATGGCTGGATCGCGACATTGGCTTCCGGCGAAACGGCTCAAACCCAAATTAGTATCGCTACAGAAGGCGGTTCGGGAACTGCGGTTCCGGATCTATCAATAGAAGTTGATGATGTGGACGCAGTTTATCAGCGGGCAAAAAGCCTTGGCTATGCCATTGAATATGAACTGACCGACGAGCCGTGGGGCGTTCGCCGCTTCTATCTTCTTGATCCGACAGGGAAGCTTCTCAACATCCTTTCGCACCTCGATTAAACGCGCCACAAGGCCCCATGCAGAACGGGAAAGTCTTGCCCACCAATTGGGTTACTGATGTCCGATCAGAGCACGTCCTCGCGGACGGCTTGCCGGACAGTTGCTATACTGGGTTGGAAGCCGAGGCTACGCGCAAGGGTTGGGTCGATTTGCCCCCACCAAGGGTTTTCAAGCGGTGCAGCGGAGGGCTCAAGCGGCTCACCCACCAATTGCGAAACCTCGTAGATTGATATGGGTGCATCATCGGCGACATTGACGATGCGCCCGTCTAGTTTTCCGTCAAGGCCGAGCCTGATAAGCGTCGCAATATCGCGGTGATGGATCATGCTAAACTTGACGGCAGGGTGTAGTTTCAACCGCTGAGCAAGGGCCGGTAAACTCTCAAGGTGTCCGTCCTTGTCGCCATAGACAAAGCTGAAACGCAGGATTGACCAATTCAGGCCGCTCTCTTGCAGTTCCTTCTCTGCTGCAACCTTACTCGCCGGATAGGCCATCGCGGGGCTGACATCATCTCCCTCTTGTGCCGGACGTGTGCTGTCCTTGTTATAGACCAGCCCCGTGCTCGCCATGATGAAGCGGGCATTCGGCGCATGTTGCTGCGCCGCCGCGATCAGGTTACGCGTGCCCTCATGGTTCACAGCCCAGATAAGGTCTTCGTCGCGGGTACGGAACGAAGCCGCGAGGTGAATGATGGTGTCGACGCCGTCAACGGCTTCTGCGAGCGACGCCGGATCAAGGATATCCCCTTTAACAGGGGTTACGCCCGCTGGCAGTTCCTTACCCGGTCGAACGAGTGCCCGACAGTCAAAGCCAGCATCTACAAGCCGAGGTAACAGGCGTGCGCCCACCAGACCTGTGCCACCGGTTATCAAAATGGTCATGTTTCTTCTCCCTTGTTCAGGTAGTCCTGAAGTTGTCTGGTTGCGCCGCTAAGCACGCGCACAGCCGTCGCGAGATCGCCGTCTGGAATTCCATCGAATGCGGTCGTCCGTATGAGGCTGATAAGGTCTGGTAGTTGTTGCCACTGCTCCAACCCATCCGCAGTGATTGTGAGGCGTTTCTGGCGTTTGTCCTTTGGGTCTACAGACTGCGTGACAAAGCCCTTTCGAACCAGCGCGGAGACGACACCGCTCAGGGTCGGCTTCTCAATATTGAGCTTACTCAGCAGGTCGCGCTGTGGTTGCGGCCCTTCATTGACCAGATGCCAAAGAACATACCATTGGGTTGAACCCAAATCATAAGGACGCAGGTATACTTCCATGACAGCACGGCTGGCAAAGTGAAGTTTCTTCGCCCACGCCCCGGCGGAATTGTATTGTGGTTTATCCATGGGATCACTCCGTAGGTTTGCTACCCAACAATAATGGTTCGGTAGCAAACTTATGTCAACTGACTTCCGGAATTTTGGAGATTGAGGGGGTAGGTTGGCTCCAAGCCGCCATTCAGATAGTCCGCATCAAGTGATCGCTGTGCGGGACAAAGCGGCCATACCTGACGAATGACCCAATGACCGCTATAGGGTAAGGGTTAACGGGAAGGGGCTACAAATTTCAGCCTTGTCTGTTCGGCTTTGTCACGAATGATGCAGCCCTTCGCGTGGTCGTTAATGAGACCCATTGCCTGCAGGAAAGCAAAGACTGTCGTGGGCCCCAAGAATTTCCAACCCCGTTTTTTCAGCTCCTTTGTCAAGGCACGGGATGCGGTCGAGGTTGATGCTGTCTGCGGATCCGCAAGAGTATCTGGCTCAGGTTCAAAACCCCAGACAAAAGCCGCGAGCGATCCTTCCTTCTCCACGAGCTCATACATGCGTTGCGCGTTGTTGATTGTTGCTTCGATCTTGCTCTTGTTTCGCACAATCCCTGAATCCGCCATCAAACGCGCCCGGTCTGCGTCCCCGAAAGTTGCAATTTTAGTGTAATCGAAACCCGCAAATGCTGTGCGGAAGTTCTCGCGTTTATTCAATATCGTGCGCCAACTCAAACCAGATTGGAAGCTCTCGAGACATAGCTTTTCGAATAAGCGAGTGTCATCGGAAACTGGGAAACCCCACTCATTGTCATGATAGTCGAGAAACTCGGGCGCGGCATCACACCATCGGCAGCGAGGCTGGCCGTCCGGCCCTGTGGTCAATTTTTCCATCACTCAGGCCTTCAATATATCAAGGCCCGATGCGGTCTTTTTGACATCCACTTCCGTAATTTCGGCTGTGACAATATCGTTGGCGACGAACGGATCTGCATTCACGCGCAATTCGATCTCTTCGCGGCTTTCCCCGATTGCCAAGACTGCACCACCGCCTTGGGGCTTCAGCGAGCCAACGCACTGAAAGACTCCGTCAGAAAATCCAGTTGCGATCCATTGGTTATGCGCTGCTATGAATTCTGGGGCGGCGGCTTTGTTTGCGGAAAATTTGAGGAGGATAATGAACATATTCAGTCTTTCGTTGATGATGTGACGGTAAGAGAACCAAGCCAGTCTTCGAGTGCTGCAACTTCGGCAATAAGGTAGTTTTCATCGCGATAAGCCGAAGCCATTACTGCAATGCCCTGCGAACGTCCCAGAAGGTGGAGGGCAAGTGACGCGGACTCATCACCATGGCCGAGTGCGCAAAATTGGTCGGCGATCCAATCCCTGAACAACGTAAAAATCTCGGTGGCACGCGATTGCGCGATATGATCCAGTTTCGCCAGTTCCGTTGTAAGTGTACCAACGGGGCAACCAAATGCCATGATCTTGGTTTGATTGATCAGCAGGATGCGGATGAATGACACAATGCGTGTTTTGGGCGGCGTATCGGTTTCCCACTTTCCAAGCATGTGTTGTGTTTTTGAAAGCCTTCGGCTGATCACCGCATCAAGGATGTCATCTTTGGACTTGTAGTGGTGATAGAAGTTACCGCGCGAAATCCCGACCGCACCCGCAATGTCTGCGAAAGAAGTCGCTTCGAATCCGTTTTCATAGAACAAATCATGGGCTTTTTGTTCGATACGTTCGCGTGTCTTTAGTCGGGTCATGACTACCTGCTTGAAAGTTACAAGCGCATACTAGGACAATCGTCCTAATTTTGTCAAATTGTCCTAACCGGACGTTCATTGTAGGCGCAGCATGGGTTGGAATGGGCTCGCTGCTGCCATTCGCTGCAGGATCCACGAACGCCCGATTAGTGATGATATTCTTTCAGTACAAAGCTGCGGCGGTCTTTCAGAAGATCATCATTTATGATGCAGAAACACGAGCACTAAAGCGCTCCCAAGGAAGGCTGCGCCACATACCATCGATGCCATAGAGAAATAAAACCAAATGGCCGAAGCTCGTCCAATTTCCCATTGCGTCGCTACAAGTTCATCATAGGGGAGATCTGCACTGAGAAGCCCCACACGTCCCTGCACGTTCAACATTTGAATGTAAGCAAAGAACGACGCAAGGGTCAGCCCAATACACATGATGATCAGGATTAGAACACCGAAGCGTTTCCAATCCCACTTGCCACTCCCACCATCTACTTGGGCATGTTTGTCCAAGCCTGCTGCAATCATTAACTCTTTCAGATCGCCCGCCTTATGAAGTTGGTGATTTGAAGCGTCGATGACATCGCCGCCAGTTTCGATTTTTTCTTTAACTGTGGCCATTGTTTTCAAGCATCTGATCCATAATGAAATCGTTAGGTGGCAATTTCTGGTCGGTGCTCCCGTTCAGGAGTAGTGCAGTGTAAATTTGAGAAACGAGCCTCCATCGTTCCTCGCCTGAAAGAACGATGCTGCGCAGCGCTGCTCGCTCTTCAAGCGCGATTCCGATACTACGAATCTCCGCCAGTATGCCAGATTTGTGCCGCATGCTGACGTCCGATTCGTCGCCGTACATTAGCCAAATCGGGTCTATCGCAAATTTCTCCAAAAGCAGTGCCAGCACTGGCAAAGGTATATCGCGGTCTCCACGCACATAGTTCTGAAGGCTGGTTCGGCTGATACCAAGCGCCTCGCAGAACTTACCTTGTGACAATCCCTCGATACGCCTTACGCGCTCAAGCCTTTGTCCGATTTCTTGGCTGCTGCTCTGTACCACTGGCTTTCCACTGCAAACTGAATTCTTTACAATTGAACACGTATGTGTTCAATTTTCACCGAATCACACACAATTACGTCACTTTACGAGATTATTGCGCAAAATGGAACAGAATCCAACACAAACCCACTTAGAAACCCCACAACAGTTGGCAAACCGTGTTGGTGTGCCTGTCGCAAGTATCAGACAACTTATTCGATCAGGCCAACTGGATCACATTTTCCTGTCGGCGGGACGTCGCAATCCTAAAGTACCCGAAGGGGCTTGGGAGCGTTACCTTGAGAATTTCACCGTTCGTGCAAATCCTCAAACCAAGCAGATAATTCTTGGAGGCCCCTCATGAAGCATTAACTCATCATAGGGACTGAAAAAGGTTGAGCCCGGCGGATTGCACTCCGACCGAGCTCAAAAAATCGCTTAGTGACGATCACCTATTCATCCCCCCTACAGACGAAAAAGTCAAGATGGTGGTCCACTCTGCCCGGCTCACCACCTGAAGTGCTGTGCTCACAGCGAACAATGGGATGAAACTAATAATGCAAGAAATACAGTCAGCCAGCGCAAAGCTCGCTAGGCACTCAGATCGATATGTCTTGAACTTGGCGCTGCTGATTGCTGAAGCTGATCTTCAACGTGACCTCGACCATGACAATCAGATGGTTGAGAAGGACGCTTTCATATCGACAACGAAGGCAAAACTACAGGTCACGACAGCCGACAATAGACGTCTCAGAGCCCAGCTGAACAAAAGCCAAGACATGCAGTTTGGGCAATCCAGCGAGAAGGTCTCCAACGGGAAAAAGACAGATGGCGATGGGGCTGCATCGGTTGAAGTGCCGCCGGATGAGCCCATGCCAAATTCAGGAGGCGCGGAAGCACAACCCCCAGCGAATAAGCCAAAACCGCGAGGCATGCTTGGCCGTCAGACTGTTGAAATCCCCCCGCATCTCCCACGAGAAACACATGTCATCACACCGCCCAACGGCTCCGTTTGCGAGTGCGGATGCGGCATGCGCCTTATCGGCGAGCAAACCATTGAGAGGCTCACATACAAACCGGCTGAGGTGCGCGTCATCGAAGAACGCTACCCCAAGTATGTCTGCCAAAACTGCGACCGTTTTGTTCAGGCTCCGGTTCCTAAACGTGCATTTGATCAGACGCGTTTTGATGATCGTCTTATTACGGGGCTCGCCGTTAGCAAGTTCGCTGACTACATCCCCAATTACCGGCAAGAGCAAATATTCATGCGATCCGGTGTTAAACTCCATCGATCTACCATGGGACGCCTCATGGATCAGGCTGTCGATGCGTTGCTCCCTCTCTACGACGCATTGAACAACGATCTGAAATCTAGCTCCAAATTGCTGATGGACGAGACGACGCTGGCGCAACTTATGCCTGGGACAGGTAAGACCAAGACCTGTTTTGTTTGGGCTTTGTGTCGTGATGACCGCCGCTGGAAAGGGAATGCGCACCCCAGTGTCGCCTTTCACTTCAAACAATCACGCAAGGGCGAACATGCTGAAGATATCCTAGACGGATTCAATGGCACGCTGCAGGTCGATGGGTATGCCGGGTACAATCGCCTCACCCGCGAAAGCCGCGTTGGTGGCCCGGTCGAATTGGCATATTGCTGGGCACACGCGCGGCGAAAGTTTCTTGATGTTCACAAAGCGACCAAGTCGGACAAAGCGTACCAAGTGTTCACCTTGATTAATGACATCTACGCCATCGAACATGACTTGAAAGGGCAGCCTGCGGATGTTCGGCGAGCGGTCAGGCAGGCTGAAAGTGCGCTTCTGGTAGCTAGATTACATCAACTGCTCCTGCAATTTTCTGAACAGATTTCGATGAAATCAACTTTGGGAGACGCCATCAAATATACCCTGAAGCTATGGGATGGATTGGGTGTGTTTCTGTCAGATGGTCGTGTCGAGATGGACAACAACGCTGTTGAGAACACTATCCGGCCAATCGCGCTTCTGCGAAAGAACGCACTCTTTGCTGGGTCTGAAATTGGTGGACGAAACTGGGCGGTGATGGCCAGTCTTATCGGAACATGCCGATTGAATGGCGTTGAACCGTACGCCTATCTGACTTGGGTGTTCGAGCAGATGGCCAAGGGGCATCCGCGCTCAAAGTACCACAAGTTGCTGCCATGGTTCTGTCCGAACGGTCAGTTCGGTATCGAGTAACTTAGATCATCAGGAGGATCAATTATCCCGCCCGGCCTCCGCCGGGCGGGCAAAAGGCGTGTTCTGTCGATTCCGTAAATGAGGGCGGAAAGCGACCCTTCTCTGCGACCGCGAAGTGATCGGAACAAATGGCCAAAAGCTGACCTTGGGTTGCAGTACTTAGAAGCGGCAGAGAATAGGCTCAAGAGTTTTCGCCTTAGATCGAAAGATTGGCCCGCGCAGTGGTAGGGGTTAAGGTGCCCTGTGATTACAGTAACTAATATCAGGTGCTCGACTTATGCCTAGCAAATCCGATCGTCCTTCAGCTGGTTCAAACGCAGGGAGAGGCTTCAGATATCAAGATTTGATCGGTGCATTATACTGCGTACGCATGCTCGTTGGTGATGCTGAATTCGGTGCAATTGTTCCCGAAGGTTCAGACGATTTTGAACTCCGCCAGACTGACAAAGAAATCATCTTGGTAGATACTAAATCCACGCGCGCCAAGGCGCGGGCGCGCACTGTGTCCGAAGATAAAAAAGCACTTCGAGGGCTTTGGGATAGGCCACTAAAGCCGGGAGCGGTGGTAAATGAATATTGGCTTGTCACTGAGCGTAGTCGTACTGGTTCGGTATCATCTAAGGCATCAGCAACACCTCTTTTCCAAAACCAATCGATTCCATCCGCGAGTAGATCATTTCTTGTTCTTGAAGCTGATCCTTTGCAAGAAGCAATTCAAGTGCTGGTCGAGCGCAGAAACCTGCTTCCCCTCGCGGCAGAACTTGTCACGCTAGCTTTGGCTCGTGAGATTGGTGTTCTCGCGAATAACAACGGACCGCTGGCTTTGGAAGATCGCCACCAGCTTACGACTTCGGATGTCGAAAGGATTTCTGCACGTGTACTGGAAGCTGTAGATGTTGAAAGGCTCGAACAAGTTTTGCGTTCCGGTTTTTTGTCCCCGGTTGATCTGGCAACACCTCTTGAGGACAGCGGTTTTTATCTAGGTGTTGACGTTGAGCCGGGTCACTTCGCATCTGGCCTTGCCTTGGACCGGCCCGAAGCTGTTGCACAGGTCCTTCAAGGCTTTGAACGATCACGTGCAGTTGTGGTAACTGGTCCGTCTGGTTCCGGTAAATCCGGCCTCATGTGGAATGCGGTCATCGCTTCTCAGCTGGATCGGAGGTGGTTTCGTATCGCTGGAACTGGTGTTCCGGACGAAGAAGCGATGACCGCTTTCTTTGCTGCATACTCAGGAACGCCGATTGGTCTGGTCGTAGATGACATTGGTCGCGGGCGTCTCGATGTTTGGGAAACAACTCGCCTGAGAACCTCATCGAATCCAGATATCGTGGTTTTGGGGTCATTGCGCACCGAAGACGCGCCGTTGCTTCAAGCGCGTCATTCGATTTCTGAAATTTCGGGCGCAGCAGATGCATCTCTTGCAAAGTTGCTTTGGACAAAACTTCGAGATCAGAACTTAACAGCTTGGGAGGGCTGGGAAGAACCTTGGGCAAGATCAAAAGGGCTGCTTTTGGAGTATGGTCACATTCTCACGCAGGGCGATCGCCTAGATGCTGTCGTACTTGACCAAGTCCGGCGACGGCTAACGGAACAACGAGATACTGAGCTTGCCGTACTTTCGGCAAGCGCTCCTGCTGCAAAGCATGGTGGGGCAGTTCTGATCCGCGCTCTTCAGGCGCACCTCGATTTGTCGGCTGCCGATATGGCGCGCGCGTTAGAAAGGCTTGTTGAAGAACATTTGATCCGCGTTGATCAAAGTGGCACGCGACTGACTGGTCTCCATGCACTTCGCGCATCGGCCATTTGCGATGCTTTGGCAGAAATTGGCTTATCTGCACACGAGGAACAAGCGATCTCGGCGTTAAGCAGCGTCACGCCGGAAACGCTTGAATCGAGCATCGGTGGTCTTGTTGCATCTGGTGTAATTGATGAAAACACTGTGGTTGAAACACTTTTGAACAGAGAAGGCTTCGGACATTCTTTGAGCGAAATGGCAAGCGCTATCAGGGGTATTCGACGTGGTGCCCTCGCACGTATAGCAAGGGATTGGACCGCAACATTAGGTCAGAAGGACATACCACCGAAGCTTGCGACGTTGGCAGCGATGTTTGGTGCTGCACCTTCGGCGGATGCAGGTGTTTTTCAACTAGAAAGGCTTTCTGAGGCAGGTCGTGAGCTATTTTCCAATGTCGCCACGCGCCCAACGCAACCCCAGCTCGTTAGCGCCATTATAAATGTGCTAACCTCGGATAGTGATGGCATAGCAAACGAGATCGTGGACGCGCTGGAAGCGTTATCTATTGCTGAATTAGAAAGCGGTCAGTTAGAACAATTGATGGCCGCGCGCCCGAACCTTGCAGACTTCACAATAACTGACGTCGTGCGGGTTCTTGATGCTGCTGAGGCAATCAATCCCTCTATTTCAGAGGCTTGGTCAACGAAATCAAGCAGCAATCGGCAACTGGTGGACCGCCTTACAGAAGAGACGGCGTTTGCCCTACCAGCAACATTCAAAATTCAGGATGATCTTCTTGTCGTACAAGCGGACATTTTCGAAGCCGCACTAAAAGCAGATGAGAATCCGAACGACCGATTGTTTAATCATGCGAAGGCCATCCTGCGTTTAGTTCCATCTGCAAGCGTTGCACATGTTCGGTTGGTCAACGCGGAAGGTGCAAAATCGCTCCATATGGATGCCGAAAAGCGAATTCCACGAGAGAATGCCCCTCCCGACGCACATTCAAGCGCCAATCGTCATGTTATGGATGCTGTTGCACGCGAAGTTGGTGGAGAAAGCTGGTCAGCTTATTTGTCTCGTGGGGAGGCCTTGATGGTTCGTGGCCAAGCAGCCTTCAGGCGGTTACTCGACAGCATGCTGGTTGGGCGGGTGAATGAAGACGCATTAAATGAATTGAACACTGTCGTTGCGGACTGTGACAGTCTGATCCCACCCTTTGAAACAAGCGATGGCGATGTCGTAGATGCACGCCAAGGTGGCCAATATCTGACGCCATTTCAGGACGTTATTTTCAAACTTAACGCGCCTTTGGCCGCAGCCATCACGAAGTTTCCCGAAGACGCCCCACGTGTTGCTGCACAGGTGCGTGACCTGATTGATAACGTTGGTAAAGCTGAAAAAGAGCCTTGGAATCTGGTCCGAGACTCGATCCCTAGTACCCTTGGAGACATGCGAGGATTGTTGAATGACATTGAGATTATCGCACTAGAAGCTGTGGCCTCTGGAAAAAGCCCGCAAGCGAGATGGCCAAAGGCAAATAAGAAACCCAAAAAGGCGTTCGCGCTCATCGCAAATGGCTCCCGTAATGCGTTCACCAAGCGGCTTGAAACAAGCCGCCGCGAAATTGAAACCGCTGTGCAAAAGGAGCTTCTAGAAGCAAAAGTAATCGGTCCGAGACTAACCGACGGAAATATATGGCAATCACGCTTCTATGCAACATTCCCTTTGACATCATTGGGTGCACTTAGAAAGTGGGTTGGAGAATCACGCCAGATTGGCACGCGAATTTCTTCTGATTTAGAGGATGCAGTAGATGTTGCGCTTATTCCGACAATTCAAGGGAAAGCCGCAATCGACTTCGCATTGCAGTTGAGCCGGCTGAAACCAAGTTCAATAGTTGGGGAGTTACTTCAAAGAACGGGCCGTGTCGATTTTCTAGCTCGCCCAGATTCGGAGATCGTGAATCGTCTGGCCATGCCCATAATAGAGGTTCCTGATGAGCTTGAGGGTCTAATAATTGCCTTTCGCGATCTTGCTGGGATGTCGGTGTTCGAACTTGGCTTACCCGGCAGGCCTGAACTGGAGCAGCAAAAATTGGAAAGTGCTTTAACAATAATCGAAACAGTGGGCCCTACGCTTGATGCACGTTTAGCCAGTATCAATCATCCCGTATCCGAGAAGCTGAGGCTCGTTCTCCAGGCAATCAGCGGAGAATCCGAAGCCGAAACTGAACTAGACCAAATCGAAATCAGTGAATGGTATGACGCCCAAATGGGGCTTCTTTGGAATGCTGCTGCGGAGGACGGATCATAGGTAAATTGCAGTTCTGTTTGCAGTCTATGAACCCCAGAAAATTGGAACCTCGCGGTCGTAGCGAACGTCTCCTATTTCGGGCAGCACCGCAGAATGTCAACCAGCAGTTCAATGGCTGGTTTGGGCCGGAAACGCCAAAATCTTACATCCCCATATTGGCTACCGCCAATATAGGCTCTGTTTGGACAGGCGGGAAGGCCTCAAATAAGGGGTCAGATGCAACGCTTACGCTCATTCAAAAGGTTGAGCAAACTATACTTCAAAGTGGGGGAAGTTTCGGGGAACAGACTAGGACCTGTCCCAAATTTTTGACAGGCTGATTCAACCGACACGGTGTTTCACAAACTTCTCGATGCTTCCTGAGAGTAAGGTCGCTGCTTCCCAGTTTAAAACTGCTTTAGCCTTTGCGCAATCAAGTACGGAATAAAGTACATCTGAGCTGCGCCCGTCAAAATGATTTTTCTTTAGACGTATACCTAAAGCACTTTCAACGAGGGAGAGTACTTCATGTATTGCCATGCCACGTCCCGACCCAATGTTCATGATCGTTTTCACTGCATTAGGTTCCTCTGCGGCCTTCAAAATACCCTCAGCAAGATCATCGGCATCAACGAAGTCTCTAACTTGGCGGCCGCCATCAAAAATGTGTATCGGCTTGTTTTGTAGGGCTGCATTTATAGCGATAGGGATAATCCCCTGTGTCGGGTTGCTTTGCCAACGCCCGAAGGGATTGGACACACGTAGTATGCGATAGTCTAGATTTTTTGTACGGCCCATGAACTCGAGGCCCTGCTCGATCGTTGACTTCCCCAAACCATAAGGGGAAATAGGTTCAATTGCTGCTTGTTCTGAAATGGGTTGGGTATGGTTAGCCCCATACACCGTTCCACCGGACGAGATGAAAACGATCCTGACATTCGGATTGAGTGCAGAGGCTTTTGAGAAGAGTTTCATCGCGGGCAATACATTCAACTCATATTCGAGCCAAGGGCGATCAACGAAGGTGTGTGGAACAGAACAGGATGCAGCGTAAATTATCGTTTTAGTTTGCCGAAGTATCTTATCCTGGCTTTCCTCAAAGTCAGCTAGAGACATAGCATCAATAAACGGTGCGAGTGATGATGCGAAGTTCAAGTCGGGTGACCGCGAAATAACAGTTGCTTCCTGTTCGCCCTTGAAGAGCCTGTGGCACAGGTGTCGCCCGATAAAGCCTGTACCGCCAAAAATTAGCATCTTACACTCGACCTTCCAGTCGCTCGACTTGCTGTTCTCATTTCTGTTTTGCTCGCGTAATAATTTCAGACATGTGTTGTGTGATCAGGCGATCAAATTTTTCATTGTATTCGACAAAATGGGATACGGACCTACCCCACGGATAGGTATAGGTATCATCAGGCACACGCCAGTCTTCGCCATAGCAAAGGCTAAGAAATTCAACGGCGGATGCCGGAATTGAAATCCTCTGCCCCTCCATTTCAATATACTTCAATGGGAAAATACTGCCCTTTTCAATTTTCCCGTGGGGATAGGCGAAAATCTCCCCATCTTGTTCCCAGCATGGGAACAAGTCCATCTGTAGTTCGGTTCGCAAGCTTATGTGCTTGCATCCGTTTTCGACATGCCATGAGCTCAGCATACCCAAGTCTGCAAGACTCAACATGAGTTCTATTGTGCGTTCAACTACTTCGTTCAATGTGTTGCCGGGGATCATAACACCTAAGTCTGCATCATCATCATGCGCAAGAAGTTTGCCCTCTCGTATGGCTCCCAATAGCGTGCCAGAGTTGATAAAGCTTTCATAGCCTAGGTCTGACAATGTCTTTGAAACATGCTGAATTTGCCTCCACGCATCGGCTTGATCTCGGCTGCCCAGGCTTTTTTTGTAGCCGTGCTCCGTGATGACCATTGGGTAGATCAGGATCGTTAGGTTGTCCTTGAACTCACGAAAGTGTTCTGGGCTACTGATCGACTTTAAGTGGCGTAGTAACTTCCAAGTGCGCTGCGGCTCTACTGCATCACAAGCATATGAAATAATCGCTGCCATGAGCCATTCTGAACTGTCTTGGTTTTCATCGGAAAGTTCAAAACCTGCCCGAATATACTTGCTTCTGATAGCCGCCTTGTTGTCCATTTTGAGTCCGTCAATAGTTCATAGGTTTTGTCTGAGTTACTGCTGATTGCAGCTACTAGTTCGTTCAAATTGCTAATGGGCCAGCGTTGAGCGGCCACATTACCGACTTAGAGTTGCTTACCAGTGACATTTGAGACCCTACCCTTCGCCGTTTAAAGTGAATTGTTTCGGGAACCGGCTTATGTGGGATTCCATTCTCGTAGGTCAGGCAGGACCAGTGCCAATCTTCATGTCCAAATTTTAGTATTAGATCGTTCTTCTTGAATGGATATTTACGGTAAATTTCTGTGGGGGCAAATGACATCGCGTCCCAATAATTAGTCCAGGGCAGATAGTTCGGGTCGAACAGTGCGTTCTCTGAATCTACGTGCCACCAAATGTTGGAGGTTTCTCCAAACACAACATTGCAATCGGATTGCAAAACTGCGTTTGGATGTTTCTTTGAATAGTGCCAAGCGTTGGCGATCCAATTCTCAGACCACAGGTCGTCACCATCAAGAAAGGCCGCACAAGTCCCGCTGGCAAGTTCAATTCCGTGATTTCTAGCCAAAGCGGGATCACCTAAATCCACATCGGAGATAATCGAGTTTTCAGGCAGAATACTAACCAAACTATTCTTTGTAATAGCGTCCGTGCGGTCGAATATCGCTATGAACTCGCATGTGATGCCAGAGGTTTCCGCTGCATATGCTGCAGTAGCCAGAGCACTTTTTCCCGTAACGGCAGTGATAATGCCCTCACGATGACAGGTGATGATGATCGAAACATCCGGATTTTTAATGCAAGACATGATTAAAATTTCTCCTGGAGATCGTGTATGGCAGCTTTGAAAGCTCGGTCCGAGTGCCGCTGTGCGACTCGTGCTTGCAATGCCGAAGCGCGATCCACCCTGTCAATTTCCGAAGAAAGCATATCATTAATTGCATTAACATAGCCAGCGACGTCGGCATCACCTTTGACAAGCCACCCTGTTTTCTCGTCAATAAGCTCAGGCACTCCACCTACGCCACTTGCTACGATGGGGACCCCAAGCGCACCGAGTTCTATCAGAATTGTGGGCAACCCGTCCCAGGCGGAAGTATAGAGCCAACCATCTGATTGAGAGAGGCGAAGGTCGTCATAAGACACAAACGGACCATTCATATTGATGTTGTCAGGCAAAGCTGAAAGATCGGGTGGAGCGTCTAAGACCGCCTTTCCGAAACATTCAAAGTCAATTTCTGGCATTGCGAGTGCAATTTCACAAAACAGGTCAAATCGTTTCTGACGGTCAAATCGACCCGCCCATATAAGCTTTGGCCTTTCCCGCGTCGTGTGTGACTCAACTTGTAGCTCTGCCACAGGCTTTGAGGTAACGGAGCATTGCGCAGGCGTATGCATCACTACAATTTTTTTCTTCAAGTGATCCGGCAGGGCGAAGCGATCTGATAAGATATTAGCAAGATATTGGGTGTCGACCAAAGCTGCATTCAGCCATGAGAACGTCTCGGCAAAGAACTTCACCGGATAGCCTGTTTCTAGGCCATCCGTGCTTATATCCGCACAAAAGAAGTAAGCGTAAAGGTCGGTAACTAATGCCAAGCGTTGGCCAAATTCTTTAAACAGTTCGAACCCTGCCCGACTGTTGACGTTGTATACCGACTTCGCGTCGAGGCGCCTGATTTGCTCATAGAGGACCCGCAACCTGACATGCTCGGGTACTGAAGCGAGATCACTAGACAGGTCAACGGTATCAACATTTTCTGGGAACCAATTCGGCTGGCTCCAATCGCTCTGATCGGTTCTGATAATGAGTATGTTTTCAGCATCATCCGCTAGACGCGCTACAATGCTTCCCACGAGGTCCGCGCCACCCATCTTGCAAAACGGCATGAGGATGATTGTGCTGTATTTATCTTTAGGAAACTTGCGAGAGATCGTACGATAATTAAGATAGTCGGCATCATGCCAATATGCCACAAATGATGGTGTGCGCTCACCTAGATATCCGACTGCCGGGTCCAGTTCAGCCGCCCCTGCGCACAGCTCATGAAATAAGTTGGAAGTCCTGAATGACTGCATGCGCTGCAACTCTTCAGCGGCGCCATCGCGCCCCACTAGGCCACGAAATGCTTCATCTACAGAGCTGGTGGGCTTCGTCTCATTCATAGGAAGAGATTGGCTTGCAAATGTAAAGTTGTCTAGAAACTGACGTTTCTCCGTAAGGCCGTGACAAATAAAATGTTCGAACAGCCAACCGGGAAACAACTTTAAATCCAAATTGGAAGCTAGGTACTGCTTTTCGTCGAAGATCGGGGTCGGGGATATGCGGCTTTTGATCCCAACTTCCAGCCAGTGACGAAAGGCACCACCTTCCTTAGTAGGAAGGCTAAGTGCTTTCTCGCGGAGTTGGTTTAGATAGTGGATTTCATCAAACATGGGTCCTGGCGACATGCCATCCGACAGGTCAAAACACACGTACCTAAGAAAGCATTCATTGTCCGAGACAGTATCGTCTAGTTCTTTATGGCCGCGGTAGTATTGGGCAGAGAACATTCGTGGTAACAGCTTGGAAAATAGTTGGTCTTCGAAACCGATAGTATCAAGGCCAAGCTCTTTGAGCAAAGCACCGATGCTTTTTATCTCCAAATCGGGCCTTGGCGCCTCTTTGTCGAAGCTAGGCGCCGTTTTCAGGTCATGTGACTTGCCGAACTCGACATAGTGTTCCAACGGTGATTTGTTATCTGGGTTGGTTCCCATGTACATATCTAGGTAGAAATCGTTGCT
Organism: Litoreibacter sp.; assembly: GCF_058136045.1. Lineage (NCBI taxonomy): Bacteria > Pseudomonadati > Pseudomonadota > Alphaproteobacteria > Rhodobacterales > Roseobacteraceae > Litoreibacter > Litoreibacter sp. Next base: position 421,460 of record NZ_JBYVDD010000006.1, on the reverse strand, counting down.
AAACCCTTCCCGTGGATCTCGACCCTCAGTCCAGCCATGAGAGAGGTAGTGGTCCAGCGGAACTACCTTAGATTCGGCTACATCCGGATATCTATCAATATAGAAGGAAGCATCAAATTCGTCAGAAATCGCTAATTTGACTGAAGGAGCATGAGCTCCGCTCCGTTTGGAAAAGAGTTTCAACGGCAAGATCCTCGATTAACGATTACTAGGCTGCTAAGTATATTGCTAGCTCAGAATGCGCAATGTTAGCGTGCGGGCATCCGATTGCCAACATCTCGGATATCCACTAGTAAGCTCAGTGACGCCCCTTAGAGATCAAGCTATACGCGGCATTCCGATAAAGTGGTGCTAACTTTTATTCTGCTGAGAGGGCCTGAGTTGGACATTCTTAACGCTATGATTGATGCGAAAGCCGAAAGTCGGGCGCTCGCGGCGTTCAATGCGGCAACCTTAGAGGCAATGATCGCGGTTGGTCAGGCGTCAAATGCCACAAAACAGCCGGCAATCATACAAACTTCAGCCAAACTCGTTAAGAGATACGGCGCTCTGTATCTTAAGTCGTTGTTTGATGCCTCGGTCAAAAGAACTGGCGGGCAATGCTTCCTCCACCTTGATCACTGCGATGATCCATCCATTATCGAAGCCTGTATCAAGGCTGGATGGGACATGATCATGTTTGATGGGTCTCATTTGCCGATTGGCGAAAATTGCAAGCTAGCTAAAGAAGTCGTCAAGTTAGCCCATGACCATGGAGTAGCCGTCGAGGCCGAAGTCGGTGCCATAGGTGGGGAGGAAGATGGTCGTAGTGCAACTGTGAACTATGCCAAGGCAGATGATATCGAAATGATATCGGCAACCGGTATTGATTGCCTTGCTGTTGGCTTTGGCAATGTGCACGGAGATTATGCCCATAAGACCGATTTGAATTGGAGCATCTTCGAGGGCGCGCACCAGTTCACTAAATTACCTTTGGTGTTACATGGTGGTTCGGGCTTAACCGATGAAGAGTTCTTGCGTGCCATTCACGCAGGCGCGACCAAAGTGAATATTTCAACAGACTTCAAAAAAATATATGCTTCCGTCCTAGCGACGGGCATTTCCGAGGCCGCCATTCTGAAAGATCCCGCTGTCTTACATGACACGTTGGTCTCTCAATTGGGTGAAGCTGCCGTGAACTACATTGAGCTGTTTTCTGGCATGCGTCAAAAGACAAAGGAAATCTCATGCAATTAGTCATCAATCTAGGTCTTAAGAGCATTCGTGCCATTGTTTTCGACGAATCTGGAAGGCGAATTCTGACATCAGCGCGCCGCGTAAATTCGAGGTTGGTTGGCGAGAAGGTTGAGCAAGACGCTTTGGAATGGCGTGACAAGCTTTATGACGTTGTCCACGAAGTTTCCGCATCGTCCGATCACAAGTCTGCGCTCCGAAATGTGACCGTATCATGCTCGGCAAGTTGCCTGGTTGGGGTGGATGTAGATCTGAACCCTGTCACCAAAGTAATAATGGTCTCTGATCGCCGCGCTCAAGAGCAAGCTAAGCAATTGGCCGAATTACCCGAAATGCAACGGCTTGCTAAAAAATATGGCTATTCAGCAAGTGGCTATAGTCAGTTGGCACGTATTCTCTGGTTGGCAAAGAACGAACCAGAGGAGCACGCGAAGGTTCATAAGTATTTAGCCCCCAATGACTACCTGATTATGATTTTGACTGGGGGGCAGTTTAAGACTGATATCTTGAATGCTGAGAAGTTCTTTTACGACAACGACGAAGGTAGTTACCCGAGCACTTTGCTGGACAACTTGGGGATTAGCGCTGATTTGCTGCCGGAATGTATTGAAATTGGTACGAACCTTGGGCCAATGTCAGAAAAGGTTTGTAGTGAATTAAAAATTGAAGGGCGCCCCGAGGTGGTTGTGTCAACCTATGACGCAATATGCTCTGTTTTCGGTACGGGAGCTAGTGAGCCGGGCCAGATTTGTGATGTTTCTGGAACCGTGACATCAGTCCGGATGTATTCCGATAAGAAGTTTGTCGACCCGAAATCAAGGGTGAATTGCCAATACTTTCCTCCAAGCAACGGCTATTTGATTGGAGGATCAAATAATTTAGGTGGCGGGCTCATTGAATGGGCGAAAAGCTGTTTCTACCATGGCGACCAGAACCCCTATGAACAAATGCAGTCCGATAGCTCCTTTGAGGGTGCTGAGAGCAAGAGCAATGCTGGCCTGCTTTTCCTCCCTAATCTACTCGGGGCCCGCGCCCCAAGTTGGAATGCCGACGCGCGCGGTGTGTTTTTTGGCTTGGAACGCCACCACAATCGTGGGGACATGATGCGTTCGATATTTGAGAGCATTGGGTTTGAGATCCGCAGCTTCTTAGAGGTGTTTGAGGAGAGTGGGGTCTCCTTGAAGATGGTCACAGCAAGTGGCGGTCTGTCGAGAATAACCATTGCCAACGAAATCAAGGCCTCAATCACGGGGCTTCCTTATCACTATATGGACGAGATGGAATCAACCAGCTTAGGGGCTGCTATCATTGTGCTATGCGCGACAGGTCGCTACTCATCATACAAAGAGGCCTGTGGAGATATCATTGCCACGAGGCAGATTTTCATGCCACGACAATCCGATCGTGAATACTATCAAGACATGTATGGTTTATATAAGGAACTCACTGCGGGTATGGAGCCGATGTTTGAGGCGCGAAAGTCGCTCATTCAGAAGCATCAATCCAAACATTTTGAAACCATCGAGAACCTGTAATCCCATGAAAAGCCAGAAATTCGGAACCTCAACAGAAGCCTACTTTGGTGACGGTATGCGTTCCAAAGCGGTCGAAATACTTGGATTGTCGGATGATGATCATGTTTTAGTTGTGACATCCAAGGGCTCTCTTGGTCGCCCCCAGGTGGCAGAGCTAATAGAGTCATTGCGCGCATCTTCACGCGTATCAATATTCACATCTGTAAAGCCAAACCCACGTACGTCAGATATCGATGAATGTACGAATCTTTATAGCGAATCTGGCGTTTCGATGGTGTTAGGGATTGGCGGGGGAAGTGCCCTAGATCAAGCTAAAGCAACTTCAATGACACTTGAGTTGCGCGAAACCGTAGCTGCGGTACTTGCGCGCAAAGACCCACTTCCGCTACGAAATATCAAACTGGTTTTGATGCCAACGACGTCCGGAACTGGCGCTGAATTGAGTTACGGTGCCATCCTTACTGACGAGGTCAAAAGTGAAAAGCTGGGTCTGCGTGGTGCAAATCTTGCCGCAGACATAGCGATTGTCGATCCAGAGCTCACTTTTGGGGTGCCAGCAGGGATCACTATGACTACTGGCTTTGACGTACTCACACATGCATTGGAGACTTGGCTTTCAAACAAAGCAAATGAGTTCACGCGCGATTTGTCGGAAAAGGCGCTTAAATGTGTGTTTCAGTGGCTGCCTGTTCTTGCCGAGGATCCATCTCACAAAAAGGCTCGTCACGAGATGTCATATGCCAGCATGATCATGGGGGCCAATCTCGCACTATCTACCACTTGCCTTCCGCATCGGTTGCAATATCCAATAGGCGCCGCAACAGACACTGCCCACGCCGACGGGCTTGCAGCGATTTATCCCGCGTGGCTTGATTGTGAACTTGGCCGCGCAAATGATAAGTTGGCCGAATGTGCGTGTTGGGTAGGAGTTTCAAAAGGGGATGACATTTCGGTAAACGCAGCGCTGTTTTGTAAGGCTGTAATCGACCTTATGCGCACCACTAATATGCAAGTTAATTTGACTAACCTTGGTATAACTGATGACTTGGTCGAGGTGATGCCTAGCCAGGTAAGCGGCACACTAGACACGGACCCCTGCTACGCAGGGCCTGATACCATACGATTAATCTACCGCAATTCGTTTGATGGCACCGTGCCAGTATACATGAAAGGAATATCTCAATGAAAGCTTTACTGCTGGCCGCTGGGAAGGGGAGTCGGATCAGTACGATAACTGATGGAATGCCCAAGAGTATGCTGCCTTTGGCGGATACAACATTGGCTGGGTATTCTCTTAGGAATCTTTGGAATGCGGGCATTCGCGACTTGGTCGTTGTTTTAGGGTATCGTCGCGCAGCTCTCGAAGCACATATTCGAGAGCTTTGGCAAGGGAACTTGGAAGTCGTATTCAACCCGCACTTCGAAACGACTAATGTCTTATATTCTTTCTGGCTAGCCACCCCGTTTTTACGCGATGAAGACTTCATTTTTCTCCATGCCGACACAGTGTTTGAGCAAAGCGTCATGACTAGTTTGCTTGAGACCGCTCCAGCTTCTGAGTTGGTTTTCGCTGTTGATCGCCATCCATGCGAAGAAGAAGAGATGAAAGTGCAAATCGTGAAAGGCGCGGTGAAACTCGTCACTAAAATTATGCCAAGTGAAGACGCTGATGGTGAATTTTTAGGAGTGGCTCGCGTGTCTCGTGAATTGTTGCCGCGTTTGCTCCATGCATCAAACGCGCTTTTTGAAGCTAAGGAATTTCAAGCCTTCTTCGAATTGGCCGTACAAAAACTGATTGATACGGATGGACTGAAAGTAGATGTAGCTGATGTCACAGGAGCTGCTTGGCGTGAGGTGGATTTCCCCGAAGACTACGAAGCTGCTCAAAGCCTGTTCAACTGACAAAAGGGGCTTTCAATGGAAATTGAAGACTTTACTAGAAACTTCGAAAGTCTAGGCGACAACTGTGAGCTTGGCTTCATCCAGCGTTTTGAGAAAAATGAAGAGGGCGGTCTTCTGAGGTGGTCAGTCAGCCCTCCGGCATCTTTGATACAGGGAATTACGTACGATTTTGCTGATCTGTATCTAGAAAAAAACCTGACTCCACACACAGATGGGATGGTTTTGGACAGTAAGTATGGCTTCTATTTTCACACGGCAATGCGCTCTGAGAAAAAAGTATTTGTCCATGAAGGGGAAGATCGTAGTGAGATTTACCGTAAAGAGTACGATAAAGTGCAGTATCTGGTTGAGAAGTTGAATGGCCTTCTGGCTTCTGGTGAAAGAACCTTCGTTTACAAGCACAACGAACATATTAGCGATGCGGTTCTGAAAGAGCTAAGTGAAGCTATCGCTAGTAAAGGCCCTGGGAAACTCCTTTACGTGAGCGATCAGCTTGATAGCGAAACTGGGAGTGTCAAACATCTAAGCGGCAATATATTCGTTGGAAAAATTGACAAGTTTGCTTCTTACTCCGAGGCCAATCAGCCCTCGATAAATGGGTGGCACTTGATCCTAAAAAATTATTTGGAACTGCAAACCAGCTTTGCTTGAGGTTTCCCTAGATTTGTAGACACCTGCGTTCAACTTCAACTGCCTTACTTCATAGTTAATCGGCTGCTGTTCGTGTGCTTGTGGTTCGAATCAGTCATAAGCAAGCCTCTATTGAGCAGGTGAGGCTTGCGTAGTGGAAATACGTTGACCAATCGAAGCATCCCCGCTGGGTGCTTTTGTGCCGGGCAAGCAGTCGCGCTGCGGCTTGGTGGCTCAATTGAGCAGGCCAAGAGCCTAAAACCAAGATAATTCCGAGTAAATTACTCAAGAATGACGAGAGTGCTGGTTTGATGGCTTTTAGAATTGACTCTTTTTGTCAAGTTTATATAACCAACTAATATAGTCAACAATGACGCCATAGTCCTAGCCACCCCGTTTTCTATGGGAAGCCCGGAGCCACATAGACATCCGGAGGCACCAATGGAGCCACGCCCGACTTCACGATTGCGTCATGTAGACGCCGCAGAGCCTAAGCCTTGCTGGAAAGAGCTACTCCAGAATGCGCTTGATGGAATTTACCCCAATGACCCGCGGTTGGAAGACATGCTCGATCGCTTTGAGAGGATGCCATGAACGCCATGAATCTTCCCCCCAAACTAGCCCCTAACTCCGTCCCTGCGGATGACCTGCCGACCTATGATGCGCGCGCATTGATTGCCAATGGGCAGCAGGCACGCGTCATGTTGGATGGCCAATCTTACTTCCTGCGCATCACCCGTGCTGGCAAGCTGATCTTAACAAAATGACCCCTGAACATCATAAACGCGGTGGGGCCTCTCTTGCTATGCTGAACACCATGCTGCCCTGGGAGGCAGAGCTTGTTTTGAACCTGCGCCTATGGTGTGACGGGCCAGACGGGCAGCGCCAAGTTCGGACTACGTTTGCTAGGGTCTGGCCGCAGCCGGAAGCGCAGAATGAAATTTGCGCATTCGAGGATTTGGTTGGGATTGTCACAAAACACGCGCACCGTCCACTGGTGCGCCATGAAGTGACATGTTCCTGCGTTGGGTCCGACGAGTGCATTTTTACGCACCTCGTCTCAACAGCCTGCGAAGGGCATTTAGCCGATGCGGCATTGATTGCCACATTGTTGGTGTCCGCATCTCAAGCAGAACACGTTGCGCTGCTGGCCGGTCAGGTCGGCAACGCTACCAAGCGGATGGTCGCCCACTATGACCCCCGAACAGACGCCGTTTCGGCGACTGTACATCGACTACACTAACTACTTGTTGCAACAAAAGGACAGCAACCCATGAAGACTACTCTTGCTGCCGTACTTGGCACCACCATGCTAATTGCGGCCCCCGCCTTTGCGGATAAGGCAGCCGTTCTCACCAATTATGCCAATATCGCCGCCGCCACTTATGGCGACAGCCTAACCACCGGTAAAGCATTGCAAACCGCAGTGAACACGCTGGTTGCACATCCATCCGCGGAAAACCTGCAAGCGGCAAAATCGGCTTGGTTGAGCGCGCGCGTGCCTTACCAGCAAACCGAAGCTTACCGTTTTGGCAACGCGATCGTTGACGACTGGGAAGGCAAAGTGAATGCTTGGCCGCTGGATGAAGGTTTGATCGACTATGTGGACGCGGCTTATGGCGGCGCTACGGATGAGAATGAGTACGCAGTACTCAATGTCATCGCAAACCCGTCCTTCACCCTTTCGGGTAAAACTGTGGACGCGGCGAAAATCACGCCGGCGCTGTTGGAAGGCGAATTGCACGAGGCCGATGAGGTCGAGTCCAATGTGGCAACCGGCTATCACGCTATTGAGTTTCTTTTGTGGGGCCAAGACCTGAACGGTCATGGCACCGGTGCAGGCAATCGCTCGTGGACGGATTACGCGTCCGGTGATGCATGCACAGGCGGTAACTGCGACCGTCGCGGCGATTATCTGAAAGCGGCCACCGATTTGTTGGTGTCTGATCTGGAATGGATGACGGCGCAATGGCAGGACGGCGGCGACGCTCGTACCCAACTTATCGCAGACGAAAATGCGGGCATCTCCGCGATCCTGACTGGCATGGGCTCTATGTCTTATGGCGAGCAGGCCGGCGAGCGTATGAAGCTTGGCGTGATGTTGAACGATCCGGAAGAAGAGCACGATTGCTTCTCTGACAACACACACAACAGCCACTTCTACGACGCATTGGGCATCCGCAACGTCTATGTCGGTAGCTACACCGGCGTTGATGGCACCGTGACTTCGGGCACCTCCTTGTCTTCCCTCGTGGCTGCGGCCAATGCGGACGTCGATGCGGAGCTGGTAGCCAAGCTGGACACAACCATGCTGGAAATGGCCGAGATGAAAGCCGCCGCAGAAGCGGGCTTTGCCTATGACCAGATGTTGGAGCGTGGCAACGCCAACGGCGAAGCTTTGATCATGGGTGCGGTTACTGCCTTGGTTGACCAAACCAAAAGCATCGAGCGTGCAGTTGATGCGCTGGGCGTAGCAACTATCGCGTTTGAAGGGTCCGACAGCTTGGACGATCCGGAAGCCGTGTTCCAATAAGTAATTTGATTACCTAGCAAAGGAGGGGGTGGCATGCTGCCCCCTCTATTTCTATGCGAGGCACCGATGAGCAAAACCCCCAGCCCCTGCGTCGACGTTTGTAAGTTCAAACGTGAAGGACACTGTATCGGTTGCTCCATGACCAAAGCCCAAAAGTCACTATTTAAAGGGTTGAAGAAAAACGCCCACCGCGTTGCGTTCGTTGAAATGCTAGCCGCGCAGCAAGACCGGATGGGGAAGTATTCCCATTGGCGGATTGCTTATCTCAAGAAGCTTAAAAAGAAGAAGGCCAAGCCAATGGCATTTCTATCCGACGCGTCCTGACAACGCAAAACGCCCGCCTCATGTCTAAGGCAGGCGTAGTTCAGTTTACTTCAAACGGGTTAGCGCAAGTGTGAGCGCAAGAACCAAGCCAATTTTTCATGCTCTTGTCCGCGGGCAATGCACAAATCTTCGGTCAACGTGTCACCGTGCTCGGCCGCGATTTCGCCACAGCCTGCGATAGTTGCAGCCAATGTGACTTGCGCGTCCAGCATCATTTTGATCATCTCTTTGTCAGATGCATCGCCGTCGTGCTCCGACACTTTGGAGCGCTTCAACATGCCGGACAAGGTGCCCTCTGCATGGGCGTCTAGGGCCTTGATGCGTTCTGCCAAATCATCTTGGGCGATGAAGTGATCTTCGTAAATCTTTTGGAATAACTCATGCAGCGGACCAAAGCCCATGCCGGTGACATTCCAGTGAAAGTTTTGCGCCAGCATTGTGGTCACAGCGGTTTCGGCAACCGACTGGTTCAATGCTTCCACGATTTGGGCTTTTGCGTCTGTAGATAGTGCGGCTGCGGGCTGAGTCATGGGACATTCTCCAACTAAAATATATTTGCTGGCTGGCGTCATGCTGGCTTGCTTGAAACCACACATAAGGCATCAAACGCAAAAGCCAAGCATTTTTTAGAATTATTCTAAATCAGAGAAAATTGCTCAGATATAGATAAAATCAAAGATGCCAAATTCCGTCGGGTGGAAAGTGGCACTCGGGAGCGGACCAAGAACTCAAAGCTGTTCCAGTCTTTGCGGGCCGCAGTTTCAGCTGCGCGAAGCAGCCAAGCCTCATCAAAGGAAACCTCTTCAACGCCGGGTCTGAAAATTACGGGTGTTTTATCCAGAGCTTGTGACAGGCATTTGACCAAAGTTTCCGCATAAGCGTTCCGTGCAACCGGGGCTGAAATCGACAAAACCGCACATGCCTCAAACAAGTCGGCGCGGGCAGCGGCGCGACATTCCAGCGCTGTCATGCGCAGGTGATTTAACAGTTGGCGAGATTTAGGCGAAAAATCAGCTAGTTGCACAATGCCGCGCGGGCTTTGTTCAATTTGACTACTTACAAGCAGTGGCACCATGTCGCGCATCACTTTCATAGTTTAACGTCGCTTCTGACTCGCGTCGCCCTAATTCCTGACTATAACTATCTGAAATAAAGCTCTATATCAATCGGAGACACATACTCGTGCAAAAATTCTGGTTCCTCACGCTAGCAGCCTTGGCGACTACCCCCGCCAACAGCCAGTCGATCGACCTCATGGACCTCCACATGCCTATGGTTGAGCGTACCGACGACGAGCGTTCCCGCATCGCCGCAATCACGGCACCGACGGTTGATTTTTCTCAGGCAGAGAAGTTTGAGACGAATTCCGCAGGTTCGGCCACGGTGCGTGTCACGAGCACCAAAAACGCGTTCTCCAACCCGTCTGGAAATATCAGCTTCGAGAAGGAGTTGGACTTTAAATTGGGCAATGGGTTGTTCAAAAAGCTTTGGGTTTCGTCTCCGTCCTCCACACTTGCTTCCGACGGATTGGGGCCGCTTTACAACGCGCGGTCCTGCCAGCGTTGCCACCTGAAAGACGGTCGTGGTCATGCACCCGAGGGGCCTGACGATAGTGCCGTGTCCTTGTTGGTACGTGCCTCGATCCCCAGCGATACCAATGATATGGCCGATAAGATTGAAGGCTACCTTGCTTCGCAGCCAGAGCCAAATTACGGGGGGCAAATTCAGGACTTTGGCATCGCCGGGCACCCGGCCGAGGCGCGCGTGACATTTACTTATGAAGAAGCTCAAATAGAGCTGTCTGACGGTGAAACAGTGTCTATTCGCAAGCCTACGCTTGAGCTGAAAAACCTAGGTTATGGCCCGCTCCATCCTGACACAATGTTAAGCGCGCGCATTGCCCCACAAATGATCGGCCTAGGCCTGCTGGACGCTATCCCGGCCGAAGATATCCTTGCAAAAGCCGACCCTGATGACATGGACGGAAATGGGGTTTCGGGGCGCCCAAATATCGTTTGGTCAACCTTTTATGAGCAACCTATGTTGGGACGCTTTGGTCTAAAAGCTGGCCAGCCCAGTGTGTGGGAGCAATCCGCCGGGGCCTTTCACGGGGATATCGGGATTTCAACAACCCTTCACACTACAGGCCATGGGGATTGCACTGACAGGCAAGTCAATTGCCGTAACGCCCCTGATGGTAACACTGAAGTGCACGACGACGTCGAAATCGGGGATGAGGGCTTGGATTTGGTGACGTTTTACGCCTCTAACCTTGGAGTTCCGGCGCGCCGAAATGTGGACGATCCAGCCGTGTTGCACGGCAAGCGGGTCTTTTATGAAACTGGCTGTATTTCGTGTCATACACCTAAATACGTCACCCACCGCCTAGAGGATCAGCCTGAGCAAAGTTTCCAGCTGATCTGGCCTTATACTGACATGTTACTTCACGATATGGGCGACGGCTTGGCCGATAACCGGCCCGAAGCCCGCGCGAATGGGCGGGAATGGCGTACGCAGCCGTTGTGGGGAATTGGGTTGACCAAACAAGTATCTGGCCACACCTATTTTTTGCATGATGGGCGTGCGCGCTCGTTGCTTGAAGCCGTCATGTGGCATGGTGGTGAGGCGGAATTTGCTAAAGATCAGGTCGTAAATATGCCAAAGTCAGACCGCGATGCCTTAATACAGTTTTTGGAAAGCCTTTAGATGAAATACTTCTTTGCCGCTCTCTTGCTTGCAGCCCCCGCGCAGGCAGATATTGATGCAGTGATTGACGGCCACATTTTGCCTGCTCATGCGGCGTTTGTACAGGCGAGCGAGGGCTTTGAGACTGCGGTTGTTGAGTGCGATTCAGCTAAGGCGGTGCCTGCTTATCATGCAGTTTTTGATGCATGGATCGGGATCAGCCACCTGCAATTCGGACCGATTGAGCGGGGCGGTATTGGCCTTTCCATTGCCTATTGGCCTGACCCCAAAAATCAGACAGGAAAGGCTCTAACACGGCTGATATCCGTTCAAGATGAGGCCGTTGAAGCGCCCGCTGACTTTGCTGAGGTATCGGTCGCGGCACAGGGACTATTCGCAGCGGAACGTATGTTGTTCGAGTTGGAAAACACCAATGATTATGGATGTGCTTTAACCCAAGCCATTGCGCGTCAGCTTGCACAAAATGCCGCTGCACTGAACCAAGCATGGCTGTCCGAGCACGCAGAGATGTTACGAAACCCTAGCCCTAGCAATACAAGTTACAAAACCAAAGCCGAGGCGCAGCGGGTGATTTATACTGCGCTGACCACTGGCTTGGAGTTTTTGCACGATCAACGCTTAGGGCGTCCGCTTGGAAGCTTTTCACGCCCTCGACCGAAGCGTGCCGAGGCCCGTCGATCGGGGCGCAGCCAAACCAATGTGACGCTTAGCCTGTCCGCGCTACAAGACCTTGCACATGCAATGTCTGACACAGATCTGCCCGCCACTGATAAGGCGTTCGCAAATGCATATGCGCGGCTGGCTATTTTGGATGACCCTTCGTTTCAAGGCGTTGCCGATGCCATGAGCCGCATACGTATCGAGGTCCTTCAGCAAAAGGTGGCCGAAATTCAGGTCGCGGTCGCGCTTGAAATCGGCGAGGCGCTGGGTGTGCGCGCCGGTTTCAATTCCTTGGATGGCGATTGATGACCACCCGTCGCGCCTTTCTTGTCGGCCTCTTGGCTGCTGGTACTGCGCCGCAACTTAGTTGGGCGGACGCGGGCCACCCTACACACCTTAGTGCGGCCATGACGCCGGATGGTGCTTATGCGTTGGCAGGCTTGCGTGCCGACGGGTCATTGGCGTTTACCCTGCCTTTGCCTGCACGCGGGCATGCCGCCGCCGCCCATCCATTTCACCCGGAGGCTGTCGCGTTCGCCCGTCGTCCCGGCACTTATGCGCTGGTGGTGGACTGTGTGAGTGGCAGGGTTTTGAGCCAGATTACCGCGCCAGAGGGGAGCCATTTTTATGGCCATGGGGCGTTCTCGGAAGACGGAAACAGGCTCTATACAACCGAAAATCATATTAACTCGGGGCATGGGCGCATTGGTGTCTGGTCACGAGAGGATGGTTTCGCACGGATTGGTGACATGCCATCTGGTGGCATTGGTCCACATGAGATTCTGCGTGTGTCAGGCACGAGCATTTTGGCTGTCGCAAATGGTGGAATTCTGACAAGACCAGAAACCGGCCGCCAAAAGCTGAACTTGCCAACTATGCGCCCGAATCTGACCCTAATCAATGAGGATGGCGTCATTCAAGACGTGGCCGAGTTGCCTGCGGAGTTGCATCAAAACTCCCTCAGGCACATCGCTGGGGGGCTGAATGGCATCATTGCTTGTGCGTTCCAATGGCAGGGGGATACCTTCGGTGCACCGGCCTTGCTGGCGAGTTACGCAACGGGCGCAGGCCTGCGGCTTCTGGACAGCCCAGAGGAGCAAATCAGGGGGCTAAATGGTTACGTAGGGTCTGTTGCGGTTCTTGGTAATGGCTTAATCGCAGTGACTTCGCCCCGTGGTGCGAGGCTGCAATTGTTTGACCCGGAACGTGGATTCATCAGTGCCTATATTCAGGAAGATATCTGCGGGGTGTCAAAAACCAGTGATGCAGGTCTTGCTACTGATGGGCTGGGTGGTGTTCACGGCATCGGGGCCGAGACCAAGCTTTTTACACGGCATAACCTTGCCTTTGACAATCACTTGGTCGCCATTTAAGCCGCCGCCCAGAGGCACCTATACCCCGGGCGACGGCTTTTGCTTCCTGCCTCAGAAGCTTTTCGCCAGCGTCAACTTAATGTTACGACCAGCGGCAGGGCGCGTTGACAACCTGCGTGTGTATTGCTTGTCGAACAGGTTCTCTACGCCAAGCCGGACTTCCATACCTTGCAGGATGCCCTGCTGTGGTTTGTATGTTGCGCGTAAGTTATGAACGGCAAACCCCGGCACGCTTGTTGTCGTGCGGGTGAACCGTTTGTCAGCCACTACTTCCCAGCTTAAATCCAACTCTTCGCCAAACTTCTTGCCCAGGGTCAGTTGCAGCCCATCAGCAGGGATGCCGCGCCAGTCGACGGTGGCGCCGCCCGGTTGGAATTCTTCGCCTCGTGTCAGGTTGGCGTTTAGATCCACGTAGAAGCCGCTTTCCATTGCGTAGGAGGCTTCGATCTCCAAACCCTTGGTGTCAATGTGGGTGATCGGTGTGCCAAACGGGGCCCCTGAGGCTTGATAGCTGGTCACATCCCACAGTCTCGTATGGTACAGGTTCCCCTTGATTGAGAAGGTATCGCCTTGGGCGAAAACATCCGTGCCTTCATAGGCGGCACCGATTTCCAATGTGCGCGATTTCTCAGGCTGGGTCATGAATAGAGGAGTTCCAAGATCATCCAAAATTGGCAGACCTTCAGTATAAGCTGCGCTCCCAAATACTGAGAAACCATTGGCGAATTCATAACGGGCCGATATGCCCCCCATCAGTGCAGAGTTGCTAAACGAGGCATTGTTTGGAGCCGTTGAGCCTTGGATCTTTGACCTCTCGTAGCGCAGGCCCGGCGTAACGGTCCAACCGCTGCCAAAGGACATTTCATCCACAGCGAACAACGCGATGCGATTGTCTGTACCGCCTGGCGCAGAGGAGGCATTCAGGCGTTCCTTGCGGATAAACTCTAAGCCGCTACGCAAGTTGTGAGAGACAGCACCCGTGGAAAACAAGCTGGCATTTTTAAACGTCAGCTTGGTGGTTTCATAGCGTTGATCGGCATTAACCAAGGCCCCCAGAAAACCGGTTTGACCACTGGCCCCTTGGCTTTGAATATCCTGATCCGCGTAGGACAAGGTGATATCCAGATCAATGAGGTCGTTGCCTGCCGGATTGTAGTTGTAGCCAATGGTTGCGGTGCGTGATTGGGTTTGGCGGTCTACGTTCCCAAAGCCGATGCCGGTGGTGGTAAATGTGTCGTAAGGCACATCTCGGTCATCCGCAGATGTGTCACTAAAGGAGAACGATAGCGATTGGTCCCGGTTCGCCCCGAAGGTGTATTTTGCCTTGATCATATAAGAGGGCAGCTTGATGCCCTTTGTTCCGATGCTTGCCCCATCGCCATCTTCTTGGACGCCTTGCTTGCGCCATGTGTAGTTGAATACAGCCTCGAAGTTTTCGTCAGGCTGCCAAGCCAAAATGGTTGAGGACGTAATGCCATTGCCATTGCTGGAGAATTGCAATGTCTCGCGGGCCACAAACCCCGGCTCGCCGCCAGTAAAATCTGATGCATCCTTGCTCTCTAGCTTGATCACCCCACCAATAATGCCAGAGCCGTATTCGAAACTACCGACGGTGCCGCGGATCACTTCAACGCTGCGATATAATTCTGGATCGGTGAATAGTTGCGTGCCGATGCGGTACAACTCTTCGGCACCCACACTCGCGCCATCTACGATCACGGCGACCTTTTGGTCTGAGCCGTAAGTAGAATTCGCCCCGTAGCCGCGTATGTTGATGCCGGACCCTTGCGGTGTGGACCCATTTACCAAGTTCACCCCAGGAACCGAATCTACCAGCTCGGCGATTGTACCGCCTTGGCGGTCATTGACCTCGTCTTGATCCAGTTCGGTAACCGCAACCGCAGTGTCTGTTTGAACGTCGCGTTTGCTTTCTCCTAAGATTAGGACCCCTAGGTCGACCTCGGATTCGGCCTGTGCGAAAGCAGTTGCGCCTGTGCTCATGACCATGAGTAAAGCGGTTGTGGCGCGCAATGCAGCGCGCTTGGTAATTTGTGACATGTGGTCCCCTCTAAAGCATTGCTATGTCCGAATGCTTGCGAAGGGCTGGCGCGGAGTGTTTTGGATTTCTTTTGGGCGAAGGCATCCGCCACTTGCGTCCATAAATTATCCCGACTAAAAGTGTCAACTATATTCTCGACCCAGTGACTGGTCGACAGCCACGCCCAGTTGAAAATGGGCCAGCCAACACATGAAAACAAGCAATGTGAGGTGCTGAAATGGCCAAACTTTCCCCCAAAGAGATTCGCGACCTTCAAATGGGCAATCTAAAAATGCGCGCCCGCGATCTAGCCGAGCAACACGGGTTGAGTGAGGCTGATCTGGTCGCGGCTAACATCGGTGTCGATACAATTCGTATTGACCCAGATCCTGATCGCATCATGGCAGCGGCACAACTGTTGGGTGAGGTTATGGCGCTGACCCGCACCGCGTCATGTGTGCATGAAAAGATTGGTGTCTATGATAATTACCACTCTGGGAAGCACGCCTCGATGGTCCTGAACGAGGACATCGACCTGCGTATTTTTGCGAGTCACTGGAAGCATGCCTTCCTTGTCGAGCGTAAAACCGAGGCCGGGATTAGTCGCAGCCTTCAGGTTTTTGATGCCGCCGGAGACTCGGTGCATAAGATATTCTTGCGCGCGACCTCGGACCTAAGCCCTTGGGATGGTCTTAAAGAAACTTTAGCCGTGGATGATCAGAGCCAAGCGGTAGATCTTGACCCGCGCAAGGCCCCTGAGGCCCCGAAATCCGACCTCTCAAAGTTGGATATCTTGCGTAAAGAATGGGCGCGGTTGACCGATACTCATCAATTTTTGCGTCTGACGTCGAAGCTTAAAATGAACCGTCTGGGGGCTTACCGGATTGCGGGTGCGCCATTTGTGCGCCAGTTGGGGGTCGAGGCCGTGGATCAGATGTTACATGACCTGCAAGGCACGGGAACCCCCGTGATGATCTTCGTGGGCAATCGTGGCTGCATTCAAATTCACTCGGGCCCGATTTTAAATCTCAAGGCGATGGGGCCATGGCAAAATGTTATTGATCCTAATTTCAATTTGCATCTGCGCCTTGATCACGTGGCTGAGGTTTGGGCCGTTGACAAGCCAACACAACGTGGCCCGGCCTTGTCGGTCGAGGCTTTCGATAAAGACGGAACGATTATTTTCCAAATCTTTGGCATTGGTAGAGAGGGTAGTGATAGCCGCCCGGCATGGGCAGAAGTCGTCTCGAAACTGCCCTCCCGTGCTGAGGAGGCGGTGTCGTGAGCAACGCCAATACCTGTAGCAGCCGCGGACTTACTGCCACGCTAATTTCCTTCACAACAGTATTTTTGGGGGTGGCAGTTGGGTTGTCAGTTTCGGCCACCGAGACCGCGCCGTCAGAGTCACAGGCAAACATCTTGTCGATTGGTGGCTCAGTGACGGAAATAGTCTATGCGTTAAATCAACAACATCGGCTGATCGCCCGCGATACGACCTCTGTTTTCCCACCCGAAGCGACGGGATTACAGGATGTGGGATACATGCGTGCGCTGTCTGCGGAGGGGGTCCTTTCTATTGCGCCAGAGTTGATTATTTCGGAGGATGGAGCGGGCCCTCCAGAAACCATCGAGCTTTTAGAGGGAGCATCGATTCCGTTCATAACGATTCCGGATGAATACTCTGCCGAAGGTGTTGTTGCTAAGATTTTAGCCATTGGCCGCGCGCTTGATGTAGAGGGCGAGGCGGCTGCGCTGGCTGCTGAGGTCACTACAAAACTGGCACATGCCCAAGGTCGCGCGGATGCGCATAAAGGTCCGCCTAAACGAGTTCTATTCATCCTTAGCATGCAGGGTGGGCGCGTTCTGGCTTCAGGCACTAATACCGCCGCAGATGGCATTATTCGGATGGCTGGGGCAGAGAACGCAGTGTCGGAATTTACCGGCTATAAGCCAATGACTGATGAGGCAATTACTGCCGCTGCCCCCGACGTGATCTTGATGATGACCCGCGGGGGGAACCATTCTGTTGCGAGTGAAGAGCTGCTTGCGCTTCCTGCTATCTCTACAACCCCAGCGGCTGCTGCGCGTGCTGTGGTGCGAATGGATGGCTTGTTCCTGTTAGGGTTTGGTCCACGTACTGCGCAGGCCGTTTTGAACCTGAACAGTGCGCTCTACGGAGGCTAAACCATGGTTGCGATTGATGATGATTCCGTGGTGCCAAAAGATCGCAGGCAAAGCGCACGTTTGGCGCATCTCTGGCTTGGTTTGTTGTTGGCGGTGGTGAGCGTGGCGAGTCTTGCTTGGGGGGCGTCAGGGACGTCCCTCTGGGGGGCGATGGTGAAGCTCGCGACCGGCGAAAACCTGTCACACTTAGAGGCGGTTGTGCTTTGGGATATTCGCGCACCGCGCTTGGTTTTGGGGATTTGCGTTGGCGCATCCTTGGCCGTATCGGGTGCTGTTATGCAGGGCTTGTTTCGCAACCCATTAGCTGACCCGGGGTTGGTTGGCGTTAGTGCGGGGGCAGGTCTCGGGGCAATTACCGCCATTGTGCTCGTGACTGTTTTGCCTCTTTGGGTGGTCAACCTTACTGGCAACGCTTTGGTCCCGATCTGTGCCTTCCTTGGGGGCTGGATCTCGACCATGTTGTTGTACCGGGTTGCTACACGCGGCGGGCGAACATCAGTCGCAACCATGTTGCTTGCGGGTATCGCACTTGGCGCAATGGCGGGGGCGTTGTCGGGCATATTGGTTTACATGGCTGATGATCGACAATTGCGCGATTTGACATTCTGGGGTCTCGGCTCTCTTGCGGGGGCGACTTGGGCAAAGGTTTTGACCGCGGGACCGATGATTGTGCTGTCTCTAGGCGTCGCGTCTACATTGGGGCGTGGGCTAAATGGATTGGCCATGGGGGAAGCCACCGCTAACCACATCGGCATTCCGGTTCAGCGTATGAAAAGCATTGCGATCTTGACTGTTGCGGGTGCAACCGGTGCCGCTGTTGCGGTGTCGGGGGGCATCGGGTTCATTGGCATCGTAGTCCCGCATTTGCTGCGGCTTGCAACAGGGCCTGACCATCGTACCTTGCTTATTAATTCGGCCCTCCTTGGGGCCAGTTTGCTGTTGGCTGCTGACGTTATAAGCCGGATTATCATTGCACCAGCCGAGTTGCCTATTGGCATTGTGACTGCGGTGCTCGGCGCACCGGTATTTTTGTGGATACTCTTACGCCGTCGCGGCATGGTGGATATGTAATGTTGGCCGCTAAAAACATATCCGTTAGCTTCGGAAATACTCAGGTGCTTAATGATGTTAGCTTTGTCGCTAAAGCAGGCCAGTTGAGCGCGATTGTCGGGCCAAATGGGTCTGGAAAAACGACGCTTTTGCGCGCGATCACTGGTGATGTAGCCTATTCGGGCGCGGTATCATTAAACGGTGTGGATACGAAGTCTCTAAAGCCGTGGCAACTTGCAGCGCAGCGTGCGGTGCTGCCTCAAGCCAGCGTATTGGCATTTCCATTTACTGTAGTTGAAGTGGTTCGGATCGGGTTGATGAGTGGCACTTCGGGGGATCATGATGAGTTGGCGATGCAGGCACTATCCCGTGTGGGCCTCGCGCATTTTGCCAACAGATTTTATCAAGAGCTTTCCGGAGGGGAGCAGCAACGTGTACAGCTGGCTCGGGTGTTGTGCCAGGTCTGGGAACCAGTGCAGGGCGGAATGCCGCGCTGGTTGCTGCTGGATGAGCCTGTCGCGAGCCTAGATATCGGTCACCAACTCGAAGTGATGGAAATTGCCCGCAGTTTTGCGCGTGCTGGTGGTGGTGTTGTTGCTGTGATGCACGACCTGAATTTAACTGCACTATATGCAGATTCAGTCTCTATTCTTGCCCAAGGGCAACTTTTGGATGCCGGTTCTCCGGAGGATGTCATGCAAGATGAGGTGCTCTCAGCGGCCTATTGTTGTGAAATTAAAGTCAATAGTGCGCCTGCCCAAGGGCAAACATTCATCCTCCCTCATGCCGCCCGATTGGGTGCAGAAAACTGGAAAGCCTCATGATGCGTAACCTAGCTCTTTTGATGTGTTTGTCTTTGCCTGCCGCCGCGCAGGACCTATCCTCGGTTCCCCATGATTTGACTGCTGACGTGGTTCTATTGGGCGAAACCCATGACAATCCGCTACACCACCTGGGGCAGGCAGATATGATCCGGCGTCTGGCACCAAAAGCGGTGGTGTTTGAGATGTTGTCCCCTGATCAAGCACAGCAAGTTAATGCGGACCCAAAAACCGACATCTCCGGTTTGGGCGATCGTATCGGCTGGCCCGACTACCGTCTATACCAACCTATTTTTGAGGCTCTTGGAGAAATTCCCGCTGTCGGAGCCGCTGCGCCACGCGAAGACGTCCGCCGTGCTTTCTCAGAAGGGGCGCTGGGCGTATATGGGGCAGAGGGAGCGAAATTTGGCTTGAGTGTTGCCCTGCCAGCGGAGCAGCAAGAAATTCGTGAACAGGCGCAGTTTGATGCTCATTGCGAGGCAATGCCGCTTGAAATGATGACCGGCATGGTTGAGGCGCAACGGTATCGGGATGCGCGGTTCGCCGCCGCCACGTTGAAAGCACTGGAGACTTACGGTGCTCCGGTTGTGCTTGTCGCCGGAAATGGTCACACGCGCCGCGACTGGGCCGTTCCTTTCATGATTTCCCAAGCGCAACCTTCCACTACCACATTTTCAATCGGGTTCGTTGAGGCGCCTCACATGCCTGAAGACGTGCTCTATGATGTAACTATTGTGACCGAGGCCGCCGAGCGATCTGATCCGTGCGATACGTTTCGTAAATAGATTTGAGGCCGTGTGGATCGTATCCACCATTCGGTGATTGAAATGGTCGCAGACTTGCCAAAAGCGCTATATTCGGCGTAAATAGACTCACTCCAGCAATTGATGCAAAGGCATCATCGCCAGATTTTCCAATCATACTATGTGTACACGCTGGGGGCTGTTATGCGCGCTTTGTCAATTCTATTTTATGCTGCCATGGCGGTGCTGCCTGCGGAGGCGCAAGAGACCGACGCCGCGGGGAAACTCGCCGTGGAACTCAACGCTGCCGAGACAACGCAAGGCAACTGCCGGCTAACGTTCTTGATCACTAATGGTTTGGCGGCGGACCTTGAGAAAACGGTTTATGAAACCGTGCTGTTCAACAAGTCTGGGCAGGTGGACCGTTTAACGTTGTTTGACTTTGGCGCTCTCCCTCACGCCCGCCCGCGGGTGCGCCAGTTCGCGGTGCCCGGAGTCACTTGCGATAGCCTTGGGCGCATTTTGTTCAATGGTGCAAACACATGTGTCGGCGAGGGGTTGGACCCGAAAGCCTGTGATGCTGGCTTCACCCCAACGTCCCGTACTGACATTGAGGTGTTGGGCTGATGGAGACAACTGTTCGCGTGTGGTTCGAACCTCTTCGCCAAATCGCTGAAGTTGGCGGGCCGGTTGTGATGATCTTGATGGGTGTCTCGGTCCTAACCCTGGCCGTGG
Source organism: Litoreibacter sp. (assembly GCF_058136045.1). Taxonomy (NCBI): domain Bacteria; kingdom Pseudomonadati; phylum Pseudomonadota; class Alphaproteobacteria; order Rhodobacterales; family Roseobacteraceae; genus Litoreibacter; species Litoreibacter sp. The sequence goes on along the minus strand of NZ_JBYVDD010000006.1, from coordinate 400,993 downwards.
TTTTGTATAAAGTCTGGCAGTTTACTGCTGCCGGGGTCGGACGCCATAAAGCGCTTTCTCGGGCGGTCGCGGCTTGGGATTGCGGCGATAGGACGGCTGCGCGTGCGGCCTTGGACAGCTCTTCCAGCTACCTTGCACCAGTTATCGAAATGGCTTTAACGAGCCATCCGTCTGCATCTGAGCGCCTGCAAGCCGAAGCAGAGTTACGCTTTGCTAAGCTTGAGCAGGGGTTGCGGTTTTTGGATAGTGTCGCGCAACTTGCGCCGCTTTTGGGTCTATTTGGCACTGTTCTTGGCATGATCGAAGCTTTTCAGTCGCTTCAAGCCGCGGGGTCTCAGGTTGACCCGTCTATTCTTGCGGGGGGGATATGGGTTGCCCTGTTGACCACTGCTGTGGGGTTGGTCGTGGCGATGCCAACAGCACTTGTACTCAGCTGGTTGGAGGGGCGCATGGAAGCTGAACGGGTGATTGCGGACAAGGCTCTGCTAACAGTTCTTTCGCCTTCAGGCCTTCCTGGTGCAGCTATCCCTGAGGGACGATTGGCTCATGAGTAAACCACGAAAGCGGCGTGGGAAGTTGTCATTGACGTCTCTGATCGATGTCATCTTTTTGCTGTTGTTGTTTTTCATGCTGACTTCAACCTTTTCAAAGTTTTCAGAAATAGAACTATCGGCCGCCTCCTCTGGGAATGGGGCCCTGCTGGATATCCCACCAATGTTTTTGCGGCTTTCCCCCACTTCCGTTTCATTAAACGGCTCTAACCTTGCCCTAAATGGCATTCTGGCTTCAAGTTTAAAGGACGCGAAAAAGGGTACTCCAGTATTGATAAGCCTGAAAGATGGGGTGAATGCGCAGCGACTGGCCGACCTGCTGGTTGTCTTGCGTGGGCTGCCAAATTTAGCCGTCACCGTTTTGGGGTCGTAGATATGCGTAAACTAGCAAGGGCTAAACCAAAACGAGAGCCGACGATTGCGCTTATCAATATTGTCTTCTTGATGCTGGTTTTCTTTATGGTTGCCGGGGCCCTTGCGCAGCCAATGGATGGCGACATGTCACTGGTCGTAACACATGATTTGGAGGGGCGGCCTCCGCCGAATGCATTGATAGTCCATCCGGATGGGCGCCTAAGCTTTCAAGGGGGTGATGTTGCAGATGCCCTCGCGTATTTCAAAACGCTATCGGTTGCTGAACGTGAAACGGTTCGACTGGTTCCTGATCGCGGGCTGCAAGCAGAAAAGCTTGTCGCACTGGCCCGTGAGTTTCGGTCCGCTGGGGCAACTAAGGTCATGATTGTTACCGAGCGGGGGCTTCGATGATCGCCAGTTCACGATTTTTGAAGATGGGGGCTTTCTTCGCGGCAGCAACGGTTCATGTGGCCGCATTCAACGGGTTTTCTCCCGATATGCGGGTTGAAATCGAAAGTAATCTTGGTGCCTCCGAGGCTATATCTGGCTCTAGTTTTGCGGATATGGTGTCTGGGACAATGACAGCGGCGGATGCCGAAGAGATGGTGGATCCGGTTGAAAACCTTGATGAAACCCCACCAACAGAGGTGCGCGATACGCTACCCAACAGCCCGAAGTCTGTGCTTCAGCCAGTGCAGGCCTCCGCGCAACCTCCCCTAGCCTCATCAGAGCCAATCTTAGTGGCTGCCACATTGGTAGTGGACGCAATCGCCATTGTCCCACAGGTGACTAAGCCGCTTGAGCCGGAGCATGTGCGCGCTCCAAGCGTGCCTATAGAGGTTTTGACTGCCTCAGAAAATGTCGCTGATACACCGCCAAGCAAGTCACCGCGCCCAACAAAGCGCAAGCCTCAGCCTAAGACTGAAAAAATTACAAAAAAGAAGAAGAAACCGAAGAAAATAGCAAAACCGAAGGCGACGCCGAGGGGCAATGCTAAGAATAATAATCTGCAAGGTTCCACGACTGGTGTAAAAACTGCGCGAGCTAAGGTTAAAGGCGTATCCAAAGGCAAGGCTGGTAAGAAAAGCGGGAATGCTGCCGCGAGCAACTACCCCGGAAAAGTCATGCGAAAGATTGCGAGGGTTCCACGCCCTCGCGGTCACTCCAAGGGGACTGCTGTGGTTGCTTTTTCGGTCAGTTCCAGCGGTGGCTTGGCGAGGGTTTCTTTGGCGCGTAGTTCTGGATCATCTGCATTGGATAAGGCGGCGCTTCGGGTCATTCGCAAGGCGGCACCTTTTCCGGCGCCTCCGTCAGGGGCGCGCCGGTCATTTTCTATTAGAATTAAAGGGCGATGATCGTTTTGGCCAAAGGGGATGCGGTCTCAAAACCGGAATTCTAGAGCCAACTATTTAGTTTCGAAATCCAGTGAAGTGCTCCGCAGCAAAACAACGTGCTTCTGCCTCGCTCAGGACGCGGCCTTTTGTTGTGTTTTCTTTATGCAAAGCTGAGATGGCACAATCACCAATTGCCAATGTGGCTGAGGTGTCGAGCTGAAGTTGATACATTAGGTCCGACGAGCGGGTTTCATGGTGGACGACTTTACGCCCATCATTTAGTGCCCAAACGGGGACTATGACGGTGTCATCACCAAAAAGGTATTCTGCGATGTCAGAGGTGACGACCATTTTTTGATGTGGTGCAAGCACCGTATCTTGGTCTAACCCAAAGTATGGTGCGCGCAGGAAGAATGCATCGCGCGGGGTCGGTGCGCGCAAGACGTGGCGCACAGTTGCTTCCGTGCCATGTGTATCCAATACGATATCACCGACTGCGATCTCATCGATACGACGTGGCCCGTGCGGTGTTGCGATTCGAGTGCTTGCAAGCAGGCCGGTGCCTTCTGGTGCACTTGGAGTTTCGGGCGCATTGGATGTTGAATTATTGAAATCATCAGTATTGGCTGCCAAGCCATCGGCCCACAGTCGCTGTGTGTTGGACATAGATAGTTGGCCCAACTGGGCTATCTGTCCATTTATGGTCAAAGTGACGGTTCTCATTACTATTTACCCCAGACTCGATCATGTTGTTGTCGAATGAGGTATGGATATCCTAACTTTTGGGCCGAAACCGTGAAGGAAACGTGATCATTCCGCGGAAATATCACGGCATTGTTGCCATATTTGGGGTTAATTCTAGATTGCATTGCCTTGTGACAGCAAAAGCTGCGCCTCATAACCTTTCAATGATGTTCTTGCTGCGACCCCGTATCCGTGGCCGGTAGTCGGGTCAATCTCTGGGAATAATGTGCAGATTTCATTAATAATATCATGTTCAAAGCTTTGCAGGGTTTGCGGTCCCGGTAAAAAGCTCTCTGTAGCAAGGCCCTCAGAGTAGACGATCTGATGGGTGTCAAAAAGGATGTGGACATAAGTGACACTATCTTGCGTCGTGTCGCGGCGTATTGTCTGGTCGTTCACGAGGTCCTTGGCTGCTACCAGGACTTCTTTACTGCCGAAGAGGATCTCGGCCATTTGGTCCGTTATCAAAACACGATGCTGCGGCGATACAGATAAGGTGTCGTGGTCGCCGAATGCACCTGCCTCAATGCGGATCGGGGCTATGGAGCCTGTGGCCTCGACAGTGCGCGAGCCGATCCACCTTACGGGCTGTGGGCCATCGTCTTTGGTGATGACCATATCCCCGGGCTTCAGTGTTTCCACAGGGCGGGGGCCAGACAGGGTAAGAAGCGTGGTGCCAGAGACGAAGCAAGGAATGGTGTTGAGAGTGACAAAGGCGGTATCGGATACACCGGCCGCATTCTCGATGGTGTAGGTGAAGCTGACTTCTTCAATGTCGGCATCGTTCACAACGCCAAAAGTGCCATCCGCATTTAGTGTGATCTGTTGACCCGTTGCGAGGGTAACAGTGCTGCCGACCGAAACGGCCTGCCCGTTAATATGGGTAATGGTTAGTGCGCCGCCGGCATGCTCCACGTCATTGCCCAAAACATTGATCGTTGGAGTGCCGTTTTGTATGATGTCAAAGCTATCATCATAGGCGAGAACGTCACTTTGAATTGATCCACCGGCAATAAGTAGATTGCTGTCATAGTTGCTATCACCCACATCGGCGATCCCGATACGGATGGAGTTCACCACGCCGGGGTTTACATGCAACGTCAGGGTGAGCGTTACGGTGAAGCCGTCCATCTCGGTGTTAAAGGCATCGGATGTGTTGTCTTGATACAGGTTCATGTTGTTGGTGGAATTGACGTTGCCAATGTCAGAGACACCATCACCGACTGCGATGGTCACAGGGGCACCGTTGACCCAAACGCCTATAAGGTCGTTGTAGATTGAGTTGACATATTCAGGGTACTCTTCCGAAGAGTAAATGAACTGTAGTGATAGGGTGTCGCCATCGGGGATGAAGTCTACGTTGAGAATTGATGCATCATAAGTTCGGGTTCCAGCAAGAGCATTGAACTGCGCATCATTGTTCACCCCGGGCGTATTCGTTGATGTGTTATTGTCTTGATTGGATTGCCCATTGGAGTTGGTGAAGTCGCTGGCACGCCCGGTCGATAGGATAACCCCTGTGTCACCGGGGGTAACACCAGATGCAACACTGTCGCCATTGGTGTAGATGCCAGAGGAGTTTGCCCACCCTTGATAGGTGGCGCTAACTACAGTTGCACCATTGCCAAAAATCTCTTCCGCCATCTGCACCGCAGACGCGCCTTCATTGATCGGAAGTTCCGATGCTGCAACCATTACTGCCTCCGTTCCCGGAAGGAAGGCGAGCGAATACACTGGACGAGCCGCAAAGCCCTTTCAGTTCACATATCAGCACTCGGTAATCAAAACGCTCAAGCGATCCTTTTGCGGATCACGTACCCTGCCTCGGGTTTAATTTTATTAACCAATTGTTAACGTGGGATTTTGACCTGTGGAAAGGGGTTTCTTGGATTTGCCGCAGTTTTGGCAGGAATTTGACGCATTTTAGCAAGGGCTGTTGCGATTGCGCCTCACCCGTTAGGCAGGCTAGAAAGGGAGAACCTGTGTGGAGAATGAAATGACTCAGCCTGTCGATCCCGTTGATTTAACTGCTGTTTTGGTGCGCTGCGCGTCTGTCACCCCGTGCGAGGGTGGTGCGCTAGTGGCCTTGAGGGAAATATTGGAGAGCGCGGGATTTGAATGCACGCGTGTGGATCGCGGTGAGGTGTCGAACCTATATGCGCGCTGGGGTGACAAGGGGCATACACGCAGTTTTGGCTTTAATGGCCACACAGATGTTGTCCCAGTAGGGGATGAGGCTGCGTGGACGGTGGATCCATTCGGAGCCGAGACTAAAGATGGTTATTTGTATGGGCGCGGCTCGACGGATATGAAATCCGGGGTTGCAGCATTTGCCGCAGCGGCAATAGATTTTGTGCGCGATACTCCGCCTGATGGCGCGGTTATTTTGGCGATCACGGGTGATGAAGAGGGTGTGGCGCTAGATGGCACCGTGGCGCTTTTGGATTGGATGGATGCGCAGCAAGAAGCAATGAGCGCATGCCTTGTTGGAGAGCCGACCTGCCCAAACATCATGGGCGAGATGATGAAGATCGGCAGGCGCGGCTCCATGACCGCGTATTTCACCGTGAAGGGTGTTCAGGGACATTCGGCTTATCCTCACCGCGCATTGAACCCTGTGCCTGTGATGGCGCGGCTTGTGGATCGGTTGGCGTCACATGTGTTGGATGACGGGACGGATCACTTTGATGCTTCAACTCTGGCTGTGACAACGATTGATACGGGGAATGAAGCTAATAATGTGATCCCCGCGAAGTGCAATTCCACAGTGAATATCCGATTTAATGATACGCATTCCTCGGAGGAGTTAACTGTGTGGTTGCAAGCTGAGGCAGATAAAATTGCCCTTGAGAGCGGCGCTACGGTCGAGATGGGTGTTCAAGTTTCTGGTGAAAGCTTTGTGACCGAGCCGGGGGAATTGTCAGCCATAGTCGCCGCCAGCGTTGAAGCTGAAACAGGTGTGGTGCCAGAGATGAGCACCTCTGGCGGGACCTCGGATGCGCGATTTGTAAAGAACCATTGTCCGGTTGTAGAATTCGGTCTTGTCGGCAAAACAATGCATCAGGTGGATGAACGTGTCGCCGTGGACCAAATACATCAATTGAAGAGTATTTATACTCGCATCTTGCGCGACTATTTTGCGTAAAACTCTGGTTGTTATGGTGAAAGAGCCACACCCGGGTCGTGTAAAAACACGGCTGGGTGCAAGCATTGGGATGGTCGATGCAGCTTGGTGGTTCCGCCACCAAACGGGGGCGCTGTTGCGTCGTCTACGCGATCCCAGATGGGATTTAGTGCTGGCGGTGTCTCCTGACATTGAAGGGGTGGCATCACGGGTTTGGCCCGCAGATTTGCCGCGCTGGGCGCAAGGGTCGGGTGATTTAGGGGGCCGGATGGGGGCCGCTTTCCACATCATGCCGCCGGGGCCAGTTTGTATTATTGGAGCAGATATTCCTGGCATCATGCCAACACATATCGCGGATGCGTTTGCAGCGTTAGGCAAGTACGAGGCTGTGTTCGGACCTGCGCCAGATGGTGGTTATTGGCTGGTAGGTTTGAAACGAATGCGCCGTCACGCCGGGCTGTTCAGGGACGTGCGTTGGTCTTCCAAATATGCGCTGGAAGATAGTGTCGCAAGCCTTGGGGATGTGCGCGTGGGGTATGTTGCGGAGTTGCGCGATGTTGATACCGCAGCGGATTTGGATTGAGCGAGCCTTTTGGAAGATTATTTACCACCAAGATGAAGCAATGACGTTACGAATGTGACGTGCTAGGCGGGGCACATGAAAAAACTACCAACAAAAGCCGATATCTTATCCTTCATCGGGGATAACCCGACGAAAACCAATAAACGAGATATCGCGAAAGCCTTTGGCATCAAGGGTGCTGCCCGAATTGATCTGAAACGGATGCTTAAAGAGTTGCAAAACGAAGGGCATCTGGAAAAGCGGCGCAAGACCTTCCGCGAAGATGGCTCTTTGCCGCCAGTGACAGTGTGCCGTGTTGTGGGCGCGGATGCGGACGGGGATTTGTTTTTGGAACCGGCGGAGTGGTCTGGTGATAAAGCCACGCCGCGGGTGTTGTTCGTGGCCGCAGAGGGCGGGGTTGCTTTGGCTGAGGGTGATCGGGTCTTGTGCCGCCTGACGAAAGTCTCGGGCGAGGACTACGCGTATGAAGGGCGTCTGATCCGGCGTATTGGCGAGGGGCCTGCGAAGATTTTGGGCATTTTCCGCAAAGGGGCGGAAGGTGGACGGGTGACGTCGATTGATAAAGGTGCTGACAAGGAATGGCGGGTGCCGCCCGGTGCGATGTCCGGTGCGCGTGACGGCGAGTTGGTCGAGGCCGAGCAAAGCGGGCCTCGGTCACGCATGGGCTTGCCCCAGGCCCGAATTTTGGCGCGACTGGGTGATCCGGCTGGCCCGCGTGCGGTCTCGTTGATTGCTATTCATCAGCACGGCATTCCAGATGAGTTTCCCGCTGAGGTGGTGGCCGAGGCAGAGGCCGCGCAACCTGTGGCGCTGGGCAAGCGGGAAGACTTGCGTGAGCTGCCTTTGGTAACGATTGACCCAAGCGACGCGCGCGATCACGACGATGCGTGCTACGCCCATGCCGATGATGACCCTAAAAACAAGGGCGGTCACGTGGTTTGGGTTGCGATTGCGGATGTGGCATATTACGTGCGGCCCGGCTCTGAGTTGGACCAAGAAGCGCGCAAGCGGGGGAACTCGACCTATTTTCCCGACCGGGTTGTCCCGATGTTGCCCGAAGCTTTGTCGGGGGATTTATGCTCCCTACACGAAGGGGTTGAGCGTGCCTGCCTAGCGGTTCGCATGGTTTTAAATAGTGAGGGGCGTAAGTTGTCGCACCGGTTTGTGCGTGGTTTGATGCGATCACCTGCGGCGCTGAATTATGAAGAGGTGCAGGCAGGTCAAGATGGTGCGCCAAACGAGAAAGTCGCGCCTTTGATGGCGGATGTGATTGCGCCACTTTACGCGGCCTATGCTGCGTTGCAATCAGAGCGTGCGCGTCGCCAGCCATTGGAATTGGACCTGCCGGAGCGTCGCATCGCGATGGATGAGGCGGGCAAAGTGACCTCGATTGCGTTTCGCGACCGGCTGGACGCGCATAAGCTGATCGAGGAATTCATGGTGCTGGCGAATGTCTGCGCCGCCGAGGAATTGAAGGCACGCAATACGCCGCTTTTGTACCGCGTGCATGAGGAGCCAAACCCGGAGAAACTGGATTCACTGCGAGAGGTTGTGCAGGCCAGCGGGCTGGTTTTGGCCAAGGGGCAGGTATTGCAAACGCGGCATTTGAACCGGTTGCTGGAGCAGGCAGCGGGCACTGATCAGGCAGAGCTGATCAATATCTCGACACTGCGATCCATGACGCAGGCTTATTACGGCCCCGACAATTTCGGACATTTCGGGCTGGCTTTGCGCGACTACGCGCACTTCACATCGCCTATCCGGCGTTATGCCGATCTGATCGTGCACCGTGCGCTGATTTCCGCGCATAAATGGGGCGATGATGGGCTGGTCGACGATGATCTCAAACAAACCGGCGAGCATATCTCAATGACCGAGCGCCGCTCGGCCGTAGCAGAGCGTGATACGACAGATCGCTATCTGGCATCTTATTTGGCGGACCGTGTGGGAACCGAGATCGCGGGGCGGATCAGTGGGATTGCCAAGTTCGGATTGTTCGTGAAACTGGACGGATCGGGCGCGGACGGGCTAGTGCCGATTGGGACGTTGGGGCGTGAATACTATGCCCATGACCGCGATGCGCAGACCTTGACCGGTGAGCAATCGGGCGTGGTGATCCGGCTGGGCACGCGGGTTCTGACGCGGCTGGCGGAGGCAACGCCGATCACTGGCGGGCTGGTGTTGGAGCTGTTGGAATTGGACGGTAAGCCTTTGCCTCAGGGCGGTGGGCGTGGGCGCAGGGGGGCACCGCGCGGGCGTAAGCCGGGCAAGTACAGGGCCAAAGGTGCCAAGTTGAAGAAGAAGCTCAAGCGCAAGTAACGGCAGCTTTCCAATCCTCGTAAATTTGGGTAGATTGTTTCCAAATTGAGAACACGAGCAGGTGCCACGATGAGATTTTTAAGTGTAGCGGTTGTCGCCGTAGTTTTTGCATATGGGGCTGTGGCGAGAGAGGTTTCCATGCGGCCTTTGGTGCGGCCTGACTTGGCTGCACGCGCGATAGTGATGTCGCAATTGGCCGTATCGCGATCCGTGCGTCCACAAATGCGAGATTTGATACGCGAAGCAGCCCCGGTGCGTCAGGCCCCTGTTGTGTTGGCGGCTTCTAACGCGCGCTTTGAGGCGTGGATCAAATCATTCCGGCTTCGTGCATTGCGCCAAGGCATCTCGGCTACGACGTTTGATCGTGCATTTCGCGGCGTGCGCTACGATCCGGATGTGATCAAGCGCGACCGCAACCAATCCGAGTTCACCAAAACATTGTGGGATTATCTGGATTCGGCGGCCAGCGACGCCCGGATCAAGAACGGGAAAGCCGCGATTGCCAAACGGCGGAGCACACTGGAGCGGATCGAAGCACGGTTTGGGGTGGATAAAGAGGTGGTCGCAGCAGTTTGGGGCTTAGAGAGCGCTTACGGCACGTTCCGCGGCTCCAAAGACCTGATCGGCTCACTCGCGACGCTGGCTTTTGATGCGCGGCGCGGTAAATTCTTTGAGCAGCAATTGGTGGCGGGGTTGAAGATCATTCAGGCCGGCGATGTGGCCCCCCGCAAAATGACTGGATCATGGGCGGGGGCGATGGGGCACACGCAGTTTATTCCGACCTCATATCTAGATTATGCCGTGGATTTCACAGGCGATGGAAAGCGTGACATTTGGTCGGATGATCCGACAGATGCATTGGCTTCAACCGCGGCCTATCTGGCGAAATTTGGCTGGGTAAAGGGGCAGCCATGGGGCGTGGAGGTCATTGTGCCACAAGGTTTTGACTACTCATTGGCCAACCGCAAAATCATCAAGCGTCCGACAGAGTGGGCTGCGCTTGGCGTGAAGGGGACTGACGGTAAAGTGGTGCCAAACCACGGTGCGGCTTCGATCCTATTGCCTGCTGGGGCACAGGGCGCTGCGTTTATGATCTTCAAGAATTTCTCGGTGATCGAGCGCTATAACACTGCCGATGCTTATGTGATTGGCGTTGGGCATTTGTCGGACCGTTTGAAAGGCGGATCCGCGATAAAGGCGAAATGGCCCCGTGGTGACCGAGCGTTGAAATTTTCCGAGCGGAAAGAAATGCAACGCCGCCTGATAGCCAAAGGGTTTGATACTAAAAAGGTTGATGGTAAAATAGGGCCACTAACAATCGAAGCCGTGCGCGGCTTCCAGCGCTCCATTGGGATGGTGCCAGATGGCTATGCGTCGCTGACAATATTAAAGAAGCTGCGTTAGGGTTGATATAGCGTCAGGGATGTTTGATTTTGGCCCAAGATAGCAAGTAGCCAAGGTCTGCTCTGAACTTTGGTTCTTGTTGTGCTTGGTTGAGGTTGAGACACGCAGATTGAGGGCGAAAGGCGCAAATGTTTATTAAAGTTAACGGTGCCCGTTTGTTCTTCGATGTTGAAGGGGCAAGTACCGTTCCCGATGGGCCTGAAATGCGGGAGAAGCCAACCGTCATATTGGCGCATGGCGGCCCCGGTTCTGATCACACAACTTATAAGCCTTATTTCTCGCAGCTCAGCGATATAGCTCAGATCATTTATTATGATCATCGTGGTAATGGCCGGAGTGAGCATTGCGAAAGCTCAACCTGGACGCTCGATCAGTGGGGCGATGATCTTGCAGGGATTTGTGACGCGCTTGGCGTCGAAAAACCTATCGTACTTGGGACTTCATTTGGGGGATTTGTTGCTCAGTCCTATGCGCGTCGCCACCCAAGCCACGCCTCCAAACTCATTTTGATCAGCACTGCTGCAAAGATTGAATTCCCTACAATTTATCAGGCATTTGAGCGGTTGGCGGGGCCAGATATCCGCGAGATTGCCGAAACCTATTGGGAAAACCCAACGCCTGAAAGGCGCGCAAGGTATCGAGAGCAGTGCATACCATTTTACAGACTTAACAAAGGCGGATCGCGAGACTGGGCATCTCGCATTAAAATGAACAACGATACCGCGATGTGGTTCAACGGGCCCAAAAATGAGCACGGCAAGATGGATTACCGCAGTGATCTGTCAAAAATTACTGTCCCAACTCTGGTTATGGTAGGAGAAGACGATCCAATCACCCCAAGCGAGTTTAGCGATGTAATTGTCGAGAACCTTCGTGATGAGATCACAACCTACAAGAAATATACAAGATGTGGACATGGGGTAGTTCATGACAGGCCGACCGAAGCTTTAGCTGAAATACGAAAATTTATTCTATCAAAGTAGCTAAAAGGCCAACGGTAGAGAGTTTTCCGAAAGCCAAGCATGGCCCTTGAGTTTGGGGCTAGATGGAAACAACGTAGCGTTCATATTGCCGCGAAAACTTATATTTGCTGGCCTTTGAGCGGCAGGTACGTTAGGCGCGCGCAACACCTCCTTTCAAAGGCTGAACTCATGGACCTTCGCAATATTGCGATTATCGCTCACGTTGACCACGGCAAGACAACGCTCGTGGATGAAATGCTCAAGCAATCTGGCTCGTTTCGCGAGAACCAAGCCGTGGACGAACGCGCCATGGACAGCAACGATCTGGAACGCGAACGCGGGATTACGATCCTTGCCAAAGCGACCAGCGTTGAATGGAAAGGCATTCGCCTGAACATCGTCGACACCCCTGGCCACGCCGATTTCGGTGGCGAAGTGGAGCGTATTTTGTCCATGGTGGACGGCGTTGTGTTGCTGGTGGATGCGGCTGAAGGCCCGATGCCACAGACGAAATTCGTGACCGCAAAAGCGCTGGCACTGGGTCTGCGCCCGATTGTTGTGCTGAATAAAGTAGATAAGGGCGACGCTGAGCCGGATCGCGCATTGAACGAATGTTTTGATTTGTTCGCGAACCTTGATGCAACCGACGAGCAGCTGGATTTCCCATCAATGTATGCCTCTGGCCGCTCAGGCTGGGCCGATATGGAGCTGGACGGACCACGTAAAGACCTGTCCGCACTGATGGATCTGATCGTTGAACATGTGCCTGCGCCTAAGCAGATTGAAGACCGTGATAAGCCGTTTTCGATGCTGGCTACTACATTGGGCAATGATCCTTTCATTGGCCGTTTGCTGACAGGCCGCGTTGAAACCGGTACGCTGAAAGTGGGCGAGACACTTAAAGCGCTGTCGCGTGATGGCACCAAGGTTGAGCAATTCCGTTGCACCAAAATTTTGGCGTTCCGCGGTTTGACGCGCGAGCCAATCGACATCGCTGAAGCGGGCGATATTGTTTCGCTAGCTGGTATGGCTAAGGCGACTGTGGCCGATACGATCTGCGCTTTGGAGGTCGATGTTGCGATCCCTGCGCAACCGATTGATCCACCTACTATCACGGTAACTTTTGGCATCAATGACAGCCCGTTGGCTGGCAAAGATGGCAAAAAAGTTCAATCGCGTGTGATCCGTGACCGCTTGATGAAAGAAGCCGAAACGAATGTGGCGATCAAGATTACGGATACTCCGGGTGGCGACGCTTTTGAGGTTGCTGGCCGTGGCGAATTACAGATGGGTGTTTTGATTGAGAACATGCGTCGCGAAGGGTTTGAGCTGTCGATCTCGCGCCCTCAGGTTCTGTTTCAAGAAATTGACGGCGTGCGTCACGAGCCGATTGAGGAAGTCACCATCGACGTGGATGACGAGTTCTCTGGCGCGGTGATCGAGAAGATCACAGGTGTGCGTAAAGGTGTGATGACAGAGATGAAACCGTCTGGTGTTGGCAAGACACGCATCATTGCGCTTGTGCCATCTCGCGGGCTGATTGGCTACCACGGTGAGTTCCTGACTGCCACGCGCGGCACAGGCGTCATGAACCGGGTTTTCCATGAATGGGCGCCTCATAAGGGCGATATTCCGGGCCGTCGTGCTGGCGTACTTATCTCGATGGAAAGTGGTGTGTCCGTGGCCTATGCGATCTTCAACCTCGAAGATCGTGGCCGCTTCTTCATTGGTGTTCAAGAGCAGCTTTACCAAGGCATGATCATTGGTGAGCACAACCGTGAGAACGATCTTGAGGTGAACCCGCTGAAGGGCAAGAAACTGTCCAACGTGCGTGCCTCTGGCACTGACGAAGCGGTTCGCCTGACAACCCCGATCCGGCTGTCCTTGGAAGAGGCGATTGCCTATATCGACAATGATGAGTTGGTTGAGGTTACGCCCAATGCCATCCGCATGCGTAAGCGTCACCTTGATCCCCACGAGCGCAAACGGGCGTCCCGTTCGGCCTAAAGGTTAAGGGGCGATGCGATCTATAATAAAAGCCTCGGCAGGTTTGCCGGGGCATAAGAACCGGGTGATGCCAGTGCCAAAATCGGCAAGGTCTTCAGGCTCCATATGTGCAATCAAGGTTCGCAAGCTAACCGGCACATAGAAGCGAAAAAACATCCGCTTCCCATGCTCATCTGTCAGATAAATAAAGCGGCGAAAATGGCGGCGCAGGGCGTGTAGGCTGGCCGGGCTTTGGACAATGATGCCTGCCTCGTCCGCCCATAGCCCACGTTGAATGCCATCTTTGGGGTATCTTGAGAATAGCGCGCGCGTCAGGGGTGCATTTTGCTCAAGTTGAACAATATAGGGTGCGGTGTCGGCAAATTCCTCGGCGGCATCTCCCTCGTAAAGGCATGCATATGACAGGCCAGATGCGGCGAGCCGCTCGGGGAGGCCCAGGATTAAGGCCCCATCAAGCAAGGCATATGTGCCATTGGTGTCGAATAAAAATGGGGCGAGGTCAGGCGGGATGTAATCCTCAGTAGAACCATCAAGCGGGGCCATCTTTATTGTGCGTGGTGTAAGGCTGTTGGAAAAATCGCAATCCTTCACGTGTGCCAGATACGCAGGCCCAAAAATCGCAGGTGTATCTATGGTCAGTGACTTGGCCATATTGTCGGCTGCGATGAGCCGGGCTGTAGATAAACGCTGTGCAGTGACGTTGCTGATAGTCTGGCCCTGATTTTCGCATAAGGCGTCAAGGTTGCTGCGGGCCGCTACGATGCTTGGGCCTTGGGCTGTGGCGATGCGCTGGAAGTCTTTGCCGCCTTGGATGCAGTCAAGATGAAAGACAAAAATCTGCTGCTTGGTCATTCGCTTGCCGGAGGGTGTAGCGATTTGAGGGTGCCATCTGCCGCTACTGTAAAGGGAAACGCGCCTTCCAGCGGGCGATCTAGGCTCAGCAGTAAGATGCCACTAGTCAGGCTGTAGATGTCGGTCGTGACGGGGATGTTAGCACTATGCACGAGTGCTAATTCGTCGGCCTGCCCAAAGAATGGGTGGTCCAATTCATGTTGGGCCGAGAAGTTATGGCTGTCTTCGGTCTCAAAGTTGAAAATCCGGTAGCCTTGAAATGCGTCGGAGGAGATATGCTCAACCCCATAGCGGCCATTAGGTGAGGTGAAGAGCCAATTTCTGTTCCCGGGCGAGGGTGAAATGAGCTGTGCATTGGTTGAGGACATGACGGTTTCACCATCCCCGCCATAGATATCTTGTGCGATCAGGCGCGCCCCATCACAGGATAAGAATGCAATCTCGGGGTAGAGAGTAATGTCCTTCACGTGGAATTTATTTGCAAATTTTGCAGAGCCTAAAGTGCCATTTAGAGTATAGAATTCTACCACCGTGCCATCGGCATTGGTAAAGGCCACTGTACTATTCAGGCAGGTGGTAGGTTTTTGGCCGTGAAGGAACATCAGGCCGGGAAATGTGATTTCCTCAGCACCTTCAAACCGGATGCGTGTGCCTTCATCATATTGCGAGATTAGGCATTTCCCCGCGCAGGCGATCCATGCCTGCTGAGCGGCAGGATCTTTCTGGGCTATAGCGCTGGAGGTGCTACAAATTAGACTGTCGGAAAATGCCGGGTCATCGCAGGCGGTATCTGCAAATGCCTGCCCTGCAAGGAGCATAAAGGCCAGTGACATGAGGTGTTTCATCTGCGTGTTCCTGCATGCATTCGGTCGGATACCTCGGCTTTTGTCAGGGCTGTGTCTGGCTCAATGACACAAGACCATGCTTGGCCTTTGAGGCGAAAATTCCCACGCAAAGCGCCCTCGGTGCCACCATTATAGTAGACATGCCGCCCTCGGTCACCTGTGGCACCATTTCGCTCTTGCTCTACGTTGGAGTATTTGGAGCTGGTGTTGCGATCAATTTGGGCGTTCATGCGCCGTTCTGTTCGACCGCCGGGATCGACACGACCATCTGCCCGCCCACCTTGGAAGGCGCGAATAGCGACGATGGTTGCATCATTCGGATCGGCTTCATTGATGATACCATTGGTTGGGCCGCTATATTGCCCCGTTGCGGTTAGCAGCTCTTGGATGGCGCGCACATCGGCCGGGGCATTGATTATGGCCGCGGTTGAGGTGCCGCGCAGGCCGACCGGATTTTGAACATCCAAATCACCATAGATCGAGCGCGTGCTGGCAAGCGTTCCGTTCGGGTCGTTGAGGATCAACCATTCCGCCTCGTCGTCATGTTTCACGATTGCGCCCGTGACGATCATTACATGGCCGTCGGTGGCATAGGTTGAAGTTACAGATGGCACACCTTTGCCTAATAGGTCTTTCAACCCGTCGGCATAGGCGCTTGGGATGTTTTGCGTGCCTTCGCCCGCTGGCCCGTTTCCAACCGAATATGTGTCGGGGTGTGAGACTTCTACCAAGTCACTTACTGCGCCGCGCAGATTGCCCCAGTTTTGCCAATGACGCGGAAAACTGCCCAATGTGTAGCCGGTCTTATTGCGGTTATAGGCCTTCATCATGATGTCATATCGGGTGATATCTGCACGGGTTTCCACTTGGGTTTCAGTGGCGGGTGTCACCTTTTGAATGCCCCAGTACTGCCCTTGCATTTCACCCGAAGTGGGCATGCATAAGATCGCGCCGCGTTGGCGTACGCGGTGGATGCTTTCAGCGGAATCGTTTTGGTTTCGGTACGGTACATCAAGCGATATGGTGGCGAGTTTCACTGTTACATAAAGGGTGCCGTTTTCCATGCGCACGAGGTCGGCACCGTCATAGGTGTCTTCAAAATCTTTATCGCCAGGGAAGCCGCCCTCGCCAGAGCCGAAGACATCTTGAACCTTGGCAATGAAGTTGCGCGCTTGCCCGCCTGTGGCCGCGTTCGAGGGGATGTCGATGCCGGTGACGTCAAGCGTGACCTCCTCGGATTTAACCCGGGCATCTGCATTTTCATAGACGGCTTTGAATGCGACCTCGCTGTCGCAGCATGACACGATGCCCATGGCCAACCCGTTGCTGTTGGAGACGCCAATGCGCCCCCCGTCACCTTCAATGAAGACGCCTTCGACCGGGTTTTCACCCGCGCGGGTAACTACGGAAATGACACAAGAAAGCGGGCAGGTGATGGAGGCCGCTTCGACCTCGCCCTCGCCTGCGGATTGTGCAGCGGATTGCGCGTCACCGGGTTGGGTCATGGGGTGAGCTCCTGTAAATCGGTCAGTAAACTGTCTGGGGTTGGGCGCACGGCCTCGCTTGTTGGATGCATCTTCGCGGCAAGGGGCTGAAACCGGGCATCTTGCGGAAAACGGCTGCCCAAATGCAGCCCCGCAGTGGCCCAAAGCAACATCTCACCTTGGGGCAAAGAGAGCGATGTGGCGTAGGCGTGTGCCTCTTGGGCGAATTCCACCAGGGCATTTTGAGGTGCAGCCATTGTGCGATTTGGCCAAATTTGGATCAAACTATCAAGTAGAGCCGCATCGCCGTGCCACCCGCTGAGGCGTAAGGCTTCGTCATGTAATGCCTCAAGGGGCCAAGGATCACCATCCAGCGCGGTCAACTCTTGCCATTGCCCAGCCCAGCCAAACAGGGTGTCAAAGCTGGAAATACGCTTGTTAGAGCCATCAACGGCGCGCCACCCAGCCCGATGGATGGCGCGTTGATGCAGAGGGTTCCGTTCAAAACCAGCGCCTAGATAGACGGTTAGCGCCAGGTATTGCAGGTGGTCTCGGATGCGCTTTATTCCACGTCTTTTAGCAGTCCCATAGGTAGAGCGGATCAGTGCCAATTCCACTTCGGCCCCATGCTTTGCATGATGTTCAGGAAAGGTATCACACAGATATGCTTGGGCGCGAAGCTCGTAATCGGCGACTCGCTCTTGCATGAGGGCGGACCTGCCCTGACCTGATAGTACTTTGGAAACAAGCATTTAAATGATCCCGAAATTGGGGCCTGAAATAATAAAATAGAAAATATAGGGCAAGTGTATCCGCCCTTGCGTCAACGAGGAAGAGTTTTTGCCCGCGAGGTGGCGCGCTACCTTTTCATGGGGGCGGAAACAGGGCATTGTGGGGGCGTATTTTGAATAAAGGATTGCCCCATGTCATTGCGCAAATTTGCTTTGGTTTTAATGCTGCCTCTTGCGGGATGCCTAGATGTTGAGGCCGAATTCACCGTCGGCTCGGATGAGGTGGTTACGAGCGAGGCGACGATGATTTTGGGGCGCCAGTTGTTCGACATGATGCAGATGATGGGGGCAAAAGCCGAGGGCCTATGCCCGGCAAAATCCGAGAAGATCGAAACTCCGGAGAGCGTGTCGTGTCGCACCACAGATACGATGACGATCGACGAGGTGATTGCACAAACGAAAGAAGCCAAAGACGATGACCCGTTCATGGGGGCGTTGGAGGTGGTGCGGTTGGACGATGAGCGATTAAAAATCACCCTACCTTTGGATTTTGAAAACATCGAAGGAAAGCCAGCAGAGTTAACCGCTGACAACCCGATGTTTGGCATGATTGCAGGTGGCCTGGAGGGCGCCAAAATTGTGGTGCGTTTGCGCGCGTTGGAGATTGAAAGCTCTAACGGCGCGATCTCTGAAGATGGAACCATGGTCGAATTGGTCGTGCCAACAGTCGAGTTAATCCAACCGTCCGGCACTCTGCCCGATACTTTTGAAGCAGTGCTGAAATATCGCAACTGCGGCTTCTTCGGCTGCTAATGGCTGGACGCTATCTCTGAAGTGCGAGGCAGGTCTTGCGTCGTGCTGGCAACACCAGCTTGGCCCCATTGCGATAAAGCGCGCGCACGTAGTTAGGGTCGTCGCTGCGGATGATCAATAGCCCCGGCGCGGTGCCGATGATGGCGACATTGGGCGGCAATAGAGTACCTTTTGGCACTGCGGCGGTGGCGATCGTGCCGGGCAGCATTGCGATTAACGCCAAGCCAAGCCAAGCGGCAAAGATCGTAAATATGATGCAAAACTTCCGCATTCAATAGTCGTAGATGTGCTCGAGCCCGTCGAGCTTTAGAAGCGGTATCAACTTGTGCAACTCGGTGACTTTTAGCGCAACAAGACGGCGTGTGGCATCATGAAATCCGGGACGGGTGGTTGTTGAAATTACCTCTCCTACTTGTAATTTTGTAGGTTTTGCGCATGAATAGAGACTAATCAGGATGTCGTCATTCCCTGCGATCTCGATGAACTCAACATCACTTCCCGGCTGTAAGAGCTTCGCTGCCATCTTGGTGAAGCTGCGGTAGCGTGGAACCTCGGCAATGATCAGGCCGTCTGTCTCGCTGATTATTTCTACGCCGGGAAAGGCTTCTAAGGTGTTGCTGTCTACGCCCTTGAGGATCACGCGCATGCGCAATTCATCCACACCCACCGCGCCTGCGGCTTTGGCGATCACCCGCGCATAGGCGGCTTTGGCTTTCCACTCTATACCAAGGGCAATGCGGCGTTCATGCGATCGTAGCCCCTCAGTCGGGGCGGCCATTAGCTTGGTGTACCAGCCGTCGAAATCGTATTTGTACCACGGCACTTCTTGTAGGAAGTTGGCATAATCCGCCGCCATCGTGGCCTCTACCTTGTCTTGCGGCGAGGTGTCGGAGGTGAGCGTGGCAAGCCGCCCGATGGTTTCCTCATAGGCCGCCTTAAAGATCATTTCCAACGTGAAACTGGCCCCGATGGTGTAGATGGTCAGCTTGGCATCAAGGCCTGCTTCGCCCAACTCGTCGGCCTTTTGGGTCAAGGCGCATAGGGAAGACCAAAAGCCGGTGATGGCGGTGGAGTAAGGGAAGTTATGCGGATCAGCGCGCCCCAATACTTCGGCGTAGCCTTCATAAGCATAGACGATGTGCCATTCAGGGTAAGTGAGGTAGGTGCGTGCCTCGGCGCGTTGCCAGTCGGGGTCGGTGATATGGACGGGCGCGGCTTGTTCTAAGGCTTGGCCGCGACACATGGTTTCCGTATAGGCGATAGGGGCCGCGACGATTATGATTAGGCCCAGCAAGGCGAGGCCTAGCCATTTGAAAACCCGTTTCATTTACGACCCAGAGAGGCGGCGGCTATGGCGACGCCGCCCAGTGCTAAATGAGGGATGTTGGCGGCCAGTTTGATCAGAAAGCTGGGGTACTCATAGAAGCCGTAAACCAAGATGCCTGCATCAAGGAACCCTGACCCGGTGGCAAGGCCCAGCAAGCCATCGGCAAAGTATAGGGCGCCAAAATAGGTCAGAAAAATGCGGCTGGCTCGGTGCGAGATCAAGGCCGCAGCCAATGCCCAAAGCGCCGAGGCGACATGCAGCAGATCATCGAACAGATCGAGCGCAAATATTCCGAAAGCGCGCCCTTGGTCGTCGATGATCCCCGGAATTGGGAGGTAATTTAGGGAGGCGGCAACCATCAAAGAGATGAAATACCCAAAGGTCAATTTGCGCAACACGGTCATGGTTTAAACCTTCGCCATATAGGTGTCCCACATGGCATGGCGGAACAGGTTGGTGGGGTCCATGGCGCGCTTTTTGGCCACGAAGGGGCGCAGGCCGGGGTAGGCTTTAGCCATCTGATCTTGCCGCGCATGCAGACGGTAGGGCAGGTAATAGCTGCCGCCAAGGGCCAGCACCCGATCGATCAGCTCTTGGGTCATGCGTTTCATATCCTGCTCGCCGCGATGGGTTTTTTCCTGACTGAACAGCATCACTGCGGCAATTCGGTCGGAGGGAGCATAAGAAAGCCAACTCTCGGAGTCTTGGGTCACGTAGCGCAGGGTGATGTTGAGCAGTTCTTGGTAACTGGACGGGATCACATCACGACACGCATTTACAAAGCCTGCAAACTTGTCGGGGGTTACAAAATATTCGTGTAAAATATCGGTGCGGGTTGGGTCTCGGTCGTCAAGGGTGATCACCGGCTCATTGAGCAAGGTATTGCGAGTGGTATCACCGCCGCCCATCCAGCGCCCCAGACCTGTCTCGACCCACCAACGGCGATGTTTAGCACTGTCAGAGCCAAGCTGCGCGCGAAAGATGGACCGTGAGGCTTTGGACATGAACCCAGAGCCGGGGGCAGGTGGCAGGTCGGATTGGTCTTGCGTCGGGCGATAGGTAATCATCATGGCCTGATCAAAGAAGCGGTCTTTGCTCACATCCATGCGCCCATAGGCCATTTGCACGCCGGTCTCGCCCTTGATGGCTTGCACAAAGCGGGGGCCAAATTGCTCTGCATCCATCATCTCGAAGGTTGGTTGCAGGCGGGTATTGGCAACCATTTTGATGGTCATATCGGTGATGACACCCAGCAAGCCATAGCCGCCCATTGCGGCAGAGAAAATGTCGGCGTTCTCATCGCGTGAGCAGGTGATGTGGGAGCCATCGGCCAGCATCATGCGCAGGGATTGTACTGTGGAGCCCATGCCCGAGAACGGCACGGGCCAACCATGCGCGTTGACTGAGTAGGTCGAGGCCACGCCAAAGTCGTTATTGGACTGCATGACTGCCGGGGAGAAGCCCTCGGCATCCAGTTTAGTAATGATCGTAGACCAACGGGTGCCTGCGCCACAGCGGTAGGTGAGCGCGGTCTTGTCCAACTCCATCCAGTCGTGATCAAGTGTGATGGTGGTGCCAGCTTGCGCCATGCTTTGCCCGCCCATTGAATGGCGTGCAGCAGAGGCGATGACCGGTCTGCCTGCTTGTTTGGCATCGCTTAGTTCGCGGCGCAGGGCGTCGATTTGCGCGGTTTCAAAGCGATCGGTGAATGTCAGGTGCTTAGCTATATGTGTGGGTGACAATTCTGAGGCGTCATTCAAGATTAACGGATCACCAATGGGGGCATCCAATACGCGCCCTACCGGGTCCGGGGTGGTGTAATATTTGCGTGTGGCATAGCTGCCGATCAGGGCGCCTGTGCCTAATAAGAAGGTGCGTCTGGTATTGCTCATCTAATCCTCAGCTCCCTTTTGGTTTTATCCCCAGTATATACCTGCGATCAGTATGTGGGTTTTGTAAGGGTTAACGTCAGATTAGGGTATTTTCATTGTCTTGGCAAAAGCTGGTTTATCTTTGCTATCATGAAAATAGATAAGCCTGCATTCGTGGCGCTTTGGCTTCAGAAGGATGAGGATATGGACCGTGGGTTTTCAATAGGCGGGTTGGGTGAAATTGCTATTCGATGCCGCGATTTCCCTGCGATGATTGCCTTTTACCGTGACGTGATTGGACTGAAACTGATTGAGGAAAAACAGTTTGATGGGATCAAATTTTTTCGGATTGCAGAGGGGGTTGCAGGCCACACTACAGTTCTGGCGTTGTTCGACAAAGCTTTAGGGGGTGCCCCGAATATGGTGGAAGGGGGTACAACTTCAACATTGCACCACATTGCGTTGAGCCTGCCCGTTGCACAGCAAAAAGCCGTGCGAGAATGGTATGACCATTTGGGGCAGGAATATTCCGAGCAAACGTTTGGCTGGGTTGGATGGCATGGTATTTTTACGCGCGATCCAGATGGAAATACCGTTGAACTGGTAGCCTATGATGCCACTTTTAAAGATTGAGCGGCGCTTTCGCTGCGTAAGAAAACCGGGCGCTCTGGGGTGGATGTGTCAGGCTGATAAACGTATCCGCCAGTGTCGAAATTGATGATCTGATCTGAGGTTGTTAGTCGATTTTGGATGATGAAGCGTGCCATGGCTCCACGGGCTTTCTTAGCGTAGAAACTGACAATTTTCGGGCCGCCGGGTTTGTCCTCATAGAATTGTGGCGTGATCACGTTCAACTCTAAGGCTGCTGGCTTGACCGCCCCGAAATATTCTTGGCTGGCGCAGTTGATAAGTGTGTCTGTTTGCATGGCTTTTCCCTGCGCGTTCAACGCGATACTGATCGTATCCCCCCAATAGTCATAGAGCGACTTTCCGCGCTGGGTTTTAAGCCGACTGCCCATTTCCAGCCGATAAGCTTGGATCGCATCAAGCGGTTTCAGCACCCCGTAAAGGCCGGATAAAATACGCAGGTGGCTTTGGGCAAACACGATTTCATCAGGGTCGAGGCTGGCGGCCTCAAGCCCTGTATAAGTGTCACCAGCGAAAATGAACATCGCGGCTTTGGCATTGTCGGGCGTGCTGGCGTCAGTGAAATCGCGGAAGCGGTCGCGGTTTAATGTGGCAAGGTTCTCGGAGATGCTCATGAGCTTGCGCAGGTCATTGACCGATAAGGTGCGCGCGATGCTTGCCAGCTCATTGGCGTTCGTCTGAAACTCGGGCAATGTCACGGCGACATCGACGGGTGACATGTCCAATTTCTTGGCAGGCGAGATGACAGTCAGCATGGGCGGGTCTCCTTCGGGGTGCACTGTAGCGTAGGTGGTCGCAGTCTCAAGAGGCGTGGAGGATATCGAGGAAGGCCGCGCCAAAGCGTTCCGCGCGGCGCTCACCTAGTAGGCGGGTCATAGCGGCGGTATCATCTGGTTTGCTTTGGGCCACTTTGGCAAGCAGCGAGGATGAGCAACTAAGCGGCTTATCATGCCCATCAGATCCGCGCGCTAAAGTGGCTTGTGCCTCTGACAGTTGATCGTAAATCTCCCCGCTATCGCGCCCTGCCAGCTTGCGCCGGGTCGGGTGTAATTCTGGGCTGGGTGCGCCATTGATGACCTCGAGAAAGGCCGTGCCGAAGCTTTCCAGTTTCTTGGCCCCGACACCGGAAATTCGGGCGAAATCGTCTAGATTGGCAGGGCGAGTTTCGGCCATTTCAATCAAGGTTTTGTCGTTGAAAATGACATAGGCTGGGGCGCGGGCGGCCTCGGCAAACGCGCGGCGTTTGGCTTTGAGCGCGGAGAGCAGCGGCGCGTCCTCGTCCGAGACCAGAGACCGCACAACAGGGCGGTTCGCCCCCTTGCGAATGGTGTCGCGACGCAGGGTGATACCGGCTTCGTCACGCAAAATCGGGCGGGCGGCTTCGGTCATGCGAAAGGCACCGTGGCGTGCGGGATCAGGGCGGATCAAATCACGCCCCATCATTTGACGAAACACTGCCTGCCAGCTGCGCTTGTCGAACTCACCACCAACGCCAAAAGTGGGCAACTTTTCATGGCCCCGTGCCAAAACTTTCTCGGTGGAGTTGCCCAACAAAATATCGATCAAATGACCTGCACCGAAATATTCACCAGTGCGCAAAATGGCAGAAAGCGCTTTGCGCACGGCAAGGGTGCCATCGAAAGTCTCGGGTGGTTTATCGCACAGATCGCAGTTGCCACAGATAATGTCGGCATCGCCAAAATAGCTAAGCAGCGGCGTGCGACGGCATTCCAGCGCCTCGGCGAGACCCAGTAATGCGTTTAGGCGGGCATGGTCGGCGGCTTTGCGGTCATCGGGCGCAAGGCCCTCGTCGATTTGCTGGCGGCGGAAGCGAATATCATCGGGGCCGTAAAGTGTCAGGGTGTCGGCAGGGGTGCCATCGCGGCCCGCCCGCCCAATTTCTTGGTAGTAGCTCTCGATTGTTTTTGGCAAGTCCGCGTGGGCAACCCAGCGGATATCTGGCTTATCAACCCCCATACCAAAGGCGATGGTTGCGACGACAATCAGGCCGTCTTCTTGGGAGAAACGCCGCTCGACCTCGCGGCGGTCATTTGGGTCCATGCCACCATGGTAATAGCAGGCGTTGTGTTTGGTTTCTCGCAGTGCGCGCGCAAGGGCTTCGGTCTTTTTGCGTGTGCCACAATAGACAATGCCTGATTGTCCACGCCGTGCCGCGGCGAAGTCAAGAATTTGGCGACGCGGGCTGTCTTTGACATCAAACGCGAGGTGCAGGTTCGGGCGGTCAAAACCCTGCATGAAGGTTTCAGGCTGCACCCCGTCAAACAGGCGCGTCACAATCTCGTCGCGGGTTTGCGCATCGGCGGTGGCGGTGAAGGCTGCAACAGGCACATCAAGCGCGTGTTTCAATTCGCCAATGCGTAGGTAATCGGGGCGAAAATCATGCCCCCACTGGCTGACGCAATGTGCCTCGTCGACAGCGATCATGGTGCAATTTGCGCGTTGCAACATGTCGCGAGTGCCAAACGAGGCAAGACGTTCTGGTGCGATATAGAGCAGTTTTAGCGCGCCATTTTGCAATGCGGCAAACACTTCGTCGGTTTCTTCGTCGGTGTTTCCAGAGGTTAACGCACCCGCATTAACCCCCGCCGCGCGTAATGCACGAACTTGATCACGCATCAGCGCAATAAGCGGTGAAATCACAACCGTTAGCCCGTCACGCGCGAGGGCGGGGAGTTGAAAACACAGCGACTTCCCCCCCCCGGTTGGCATAATGGCAAGCGTATTTTTACCGGCACAGACGGCATCCACAATTTCACGTTGACCGGGCCGGAACTTATCGAACCCGAAAATGTCAGCCAACAGTTTTTGCGGGTCGCCCATAAGATTTGTGCCTGTTGTTTGTGACGTGCTCAATTGTGGGGAAACTCCCATATCCTGCTTGTGCAAACAATCCCCGGAACCACTACATCTGGAGGAAGTTTTTGCGAATGGCTTGCAATTGGGCCATTGGAGCTTACATATATGCTGCGATGCGGCTAAAAGCATCGCTAACTGATCTTGCATAAGGAGGTCTTAAGATGACCTTTCTCAAAACCACGACTTTTGCTCTTTTCACACTTGTGGGCGCCTCGGCGGGCTTTGCCCAAGAAGTGACCCTACGATTCCAGCATTTTGTGTCGCCAAAATCAGCGAACCCCACATATTTCATGCAGCCATGGGCTGAGAAGATTGAAAAAGACAGCAATGGGCGTATCAAAGTAGAATTGTACCCGTTCATGCAGTTGGGTGGCAAAGCCCCGACCCAATACGACCTGATCCGCGATGGCGCGGTGGATGGCGGCTGGGTGATCCCCGGCTATCAACCCGGCCGTTTCCCAGAGGCGGAAGCGTTGGAGCTGCCCTTTATGACGACCAAATCCGGCGAGGCGGCTTCTGTGGCGGCGTGGAAATTCACTCAAAAGCACCTGATGGATGACTTTAAAGATGTCCACCTGATTGCGGCCCACATGCACGGTCCCGGATTGGTGCACAAAAAGGGCCCTGCGATCAAAGCGGTTGAAGACTTTAAGGGCCTGAAATTGCGCGGCCCGTCACGCCCTGCAACCTTGCTACTTGATAAAATGGGTGCAATCCCGGTTGGTATGCCGGTCCCGGCCTTTCCTGAGGCGCTATCTAAAGGTGTGGTCGACGGCGGTGTGATCACTTGGGAGATGTCGCCGTCCCTGAAGTTGGACGAGTTGACCGACAGCCATACCGATGTGGCGGGTGAGAAAGCACTGTATAACCTCTATTTCATCTGGGCGATGAACAAGGACAAATACGATAGCATGCCTGCTGATTTACAAGCTGTGATTGATGCAAATTCAGGCGAGTTCGCCTCCGCTTGGGCTGGCCGTGCTCATGATGAGGGTGATGTGGTTGGCAAAGCATTGATGACATCGGCTGGGAATGAAATCGGTGTGATCTCAAAAGAAGAAACTGCTCGCATGATGGCCTTGGGCGAAGAGGTCAGAGCGGAATGGATCGTGGAGGCTGATAAGAAAGGCCTTGATGGTGCAGCCTTGGTTGAAGACGCTAAGGCGTTTATTGCCGAAGGCAAATAAATACCTGCATAATTTGTATTGCCGTTAAGCCGCTCCGAAATTCGGGGCGGTTTTTTTAGGCATTGCGAATGTCTATAGCCTTGAAAGAGCCTAAGGTTTCCTCTGCCGGTTGGCGTGAAAGTAACGGTTGCGCTACGATCCCACCAAAGCGCGCATCGCTCAGGTAAACATCACGTTGAAGAATATAGCAGTAGAGGCCGCGACAAACGATCCAATCATCTTCGCTGATATATCGCCATTGAAATCCACCAGATATGCTAGAATTGGTGCATTCCACCTGTCGTCCATTACCATCCACAGCTAAATTGCAGCAATCCTTGCAGAAGTACCAAACGTATCGTGGGATGCTTTTGCATACAGCTCCACAGCCGGGACAATAGTGATTTGGGGTGCTGCTCATTTGGTCTCCATGAACGTTATATGAGTCGAGCCATATTTCTTTTGGTCGAGGACTGCGAAGCCTTCCGGGGCAGGTTGTGGGAATTCCTCCTCCCACACGATTAATGCATCGTTGGAAATCCAATTTTGTGCTTTTGCGCAAGTGAGTGCCGCTTCCCCTAAATTTTTGCCGTAAGGGGGGTCTAAGAAGATCAAATCAAAGGGTTTATATGGGTTCGAGGGCAGGCGCGTGGCATCGCAGCTTAGGACATTCGTTAC
The DNA here is from genome assembly GCF_058136045.1 of Litoreibacter sp. Classification (NCBI taxonomy): domain Bacteria; kingdom Pseudomonadati; phylum Pseudomonadota; class Alphaproteobacteria; order Rhodobacterales; family Roseobacteraceae; genus Litoreibacter; species Litoreibacter sp. The sequence goes on along the minus strand of NZ_JBYVDD010000006.1, from coordinate 374,319 downwards.
CTCTGCGGCGCGCAGTTTGGCGATGTTTTTACTGAGTAGTTTGAAGCCTGCGCGCCCGTTTTCAACAAAGCAGACTTGCTCTGCCCCCCGCGATAAGGCTTCCAACCCCAACGCACCTGTACCTGCAAACAGGTCCAGCACCCGCGCGCCATCCAGTGGTGCACCAAAGCGGCCGCCGCCCAAAACATTGAACAGGCTTTCGCGAATGCGGTCAGTGGTGGGGCGCAGATGCGCGCCCATATCGCCCTTGCCCACCGGGGTCAAAGCAACGGAGCGATGGATGCCGCCGATAATTCTCATTTGAGGAGAGCTTTCATGTCTGTCTCGGGGTTCTCCACAACCTCAGGCGCGGGGTTTTTGCCAGCCTCAATCAGCCGCTTGCCAATCATATAGCTGCGTGGGTCGTTCATTGCATCCACGGCCAGCAACTGGTTGTCCTTATAATACCAAAAAGAGACCGCATCGCCCGTGGTGCGCGTCGCGATGTGGTCATAGCCGGAGTTCAACCCCGCAATTTGCAGCTTCACATTGTATTGGTCAGACCAGAACCACGGCTTAGGTACATAGGCCTTGTCCGCGCCTAGCATGTTTTCAGCAATAAGCTCTGCTTGGTCGATGGCGTTTTGCACGGATTCAAGCCGAATGCGCCCATCGCGCCATGGGAAGGAAGCGCAGTCGCCTGCCGCCCAGATATTAGGGTCTGATGTGCGCCCATGCGCGTTAGTCTCGATGCCATTGTTGATGCTTAGGCCCGCGCTCGCCGCCAGTGCGTCACCGGGCGTGATGCCGACACCGACGATGACCATATCGGCCTCTATCCGGGTGCCATCTGTGAGCTTTGCACCCGTGACACGGGGGGCGCCCAATAAGTGATCAAGTCCCACATTCTCGCGAATATCAACACTATGGCTACTATGGAGCGTGCGAAAATAGTCGGATGTTTCGGGCGCCGCGACGCGCTGCAAAATACGTGCGGCCATCTCAACCACGGTCACATGTAATCCCATTTTAGCGGCAACAGCGGCGGCCTCCAGCCCGATATAGCCGCCCCCCACGATTAACACGCGTTTGCCGGGGGCCATGTCGCGCCCCATGCGGTCCACATCATCCAAAGTGCGCACGACGTGCACACCTTCAAGGGCACCGCCTATGTTGGCGGGCAAACGGCGCGGATTAGAGCCAGTAGTCAATGCCAACTGATCATAGGAAAGCGCCTCGCCGTTTAGGGTGATGGTCTTGCTTTCTGGGTCAATCGCCGTGACCGGCGCGCCAAGTTTGAGAGTGATGTTTTGATCTACATAAAACTGCTCTGGGCGCAGGAACAGGCGCTCTTTGTCCATCTCGCCCAGCAGGTAGGCCTTGGACAATGGCGGGCGCTGATAGGGCGGTACATTTTCAGCCCCGATCAGGGTGATGGCCCCCTCATATCCAAGATTTCGAAGCTTGGCTGTTAGGGATGCTCCGGCTTGTCCGGCGCCGATCACGATAATATGGCTCATTTTGAATGCCTTTTTCTGGTCTACTGCCCACGACGAGCCTATATGCAGAGGCAACCAAAACTCAATCAGGGAAACCGACATGGCAATTTCAATTGGCGACACACTGCCCGATGCAAACCTTCTTCGTCTTGGCGCCGAGGGGCCCGAAGCGGTCTCTCTGAACAACCTGCTAAAGGGGCGGAAAGTCGTAATTTTCGCAGTGCCGGGGGCCTATACGCCGACATGCAGTGCTGCTCATGTGCCAAGCTTCATGCGCACCAAGGCTGGGTTCGAGGCTAAAGGCGTGGATGAAATCATCTGTGTGTCCGTCAACGACCCGTTTGTGATGAAAGCATGGGGCGATGCCACTGGAGCCAACGACGCCGGATTATCGATGTTGGCGGACGCTGGGGGTGAATTTACCAAAGCAGTCGGTATGGGTTTTGACGCAGTACCGGCCGGATTGTTCGCGCGCTCCAAACGGTATGCGCTGTATGCGGAAGATGGCGTGGTGAAGGTTTTTCAAGCCGAAGAAGCCCCCGGCACGTGTGAGCTATCCGGCGGTGAGGCCCTGTTGGAAAACATCTAAATGAAGGGGCCTACGGGCCCCTTTTTGCTGGCTACGGGTCGGGTTCGGCGTGGGTCTTTTTGAAGGGGCCATAATCCGTCATGATTTCGATGTCTTCACCAATGGCGGCACTCTCAGCCTCTAGGTATTGAGCGATTGCATCGCGAAACCCCTCATCTGCGACCCAGTGTAATGAATGGGTCGCCACGGGCATGTAGCCGCGCGCCAGCTTGTGTGATCCTTGCGCGCCTGCCTCTACGCGGGTCAGCCCATGGGCTATAGCGAACTCGATAGCTTGGTAATAGCACAGCTCGAAATGCAGACAGGGATGATCTTCAACGCACCCCCAGTAGCGGCCATAAAGCGTGTCGCGCCCAATGAAATTCAGCGCACCAGCAATGTAGCGCCCGTCACGTTCCGCCAGCAGCAAAAGAATGTCGTCGCGCAGGGTTTCTTGCGCTTCATCAAAGAAGGCGCGGGTTAGATAAGGCGTGCCCCATTTTCGCGCGCCGGTGTCTTGGTAAAACTGCCAAAAAGCATCCCAATGTTCAGGTTGGATTTGGTCGCCGGTTATGGCGTGGATAGTGCCGCCAAAATCAGCCGCTTGTGCGCGTTCGCGGCGGATGTTTTTACGCTTGCGCGCAGACATAGAGGCGAGGAAGTCGTCGAAAGTTTTGTAGCCGCCAGAGGTCCAGTGGAATTGTTGGCTGAGGCGTGCCAGAAGCCCCATTTCCACGCCTGCCTGTGCCTCTTCTTTGGTACAAAATGTGATGTGTAAGGAAGAGACATCATTTTGCGTGGCCAGTTGTACTGCACCCTGTATCAGTGCGGATTGGCCGATGGCATCGAACCCCGGTTTGGTTAATAATCTACGTCCGGTGGCGGGTGTATGGGGGACTGCCATTTGCAGTTTCGGGTAATAATGCCTGCCAGATCGCTCATAGGCTTCGGCCCAATTGTGGTCGAAGATATACTCGCCTTGACTGTGGTTCTTGGCGAAAAGCGGCGCGGTCGCGATTAAAATTCCAGCCTGCCGGGCCAGCAGATATTGGGACTGCCACCCCGTGCCTTGGCCGACCGAGCCGGAACGCTCCAGTGCAGATAAAAACCGGTGGGTGGTAAACGGGTCTATAGGACGGGATTGGCCGGTTTCCGGGGCGGCGCAACTATCCCATTCTGTCGCGTCAATTTGAGACAGGCTGGAGATCACGCTGATCTCTATTTCGGTATCGGTCCCGTCACTCATGATCTGTAGATGGGCTCCCAAGGCGGGGGGTCAAGTGGGTATGAACCCTTCAAAGGTGATGTTTTGGGCGATGTTAAGTGCGGCATCGGCCTGCTCTTGAGATTTGACCGTCCAGCACAGGATGGTGGCCCCTTGTTTTTTGAGCTCCGCCACGCGAGGGCGCGCAAGATCGGTGACCTCATGCGAAATGAAACACGATCCACTTGTTGCATAATCTGGAATATCGCGCAGGTGATCGCAGGTTTTAGTTGAAAGCGGCATCCATTTGTCTGGCTCATAGGAACTGGTGACCAACCCACAGGGGCGATCGGGCGCCAGCTTCGCCATCATAGTGGTGGAATACGGGTTGAAAGACATCACCGCGGCATCGCCCTCGTACCCATGCAAGGCGCTTGCAACAGCATGTTCCAGAGAGCCAATATTAGGCCCCATCGCACCATCTTGATCTTTCAACTCGATCAATAACGGGACGCGACCCGCGATCAGTTCTAGCACTGTGCGTAAATCAAAAATCGTGTCGGTCGAGCCTGAAAGCCGCATTGCGCGGATTACATCTGCGTTGCGAGTTTGGATGGCGCCGGATTGGCCTGTTAGGCGCGCCATATCATAGTCGTGAAATACCATGGGCTGTGCGTCAGAGCTGAGCTGGACGTCCAGTTCAATGCCAAAACCGGCCTCAATAGCGGCTTCAAACGCGGAAGGGGAATTCTCGACCACCCCGCGCCCGAGGTCATGCAGGCCGCGATGCGTGATAGGGCGGTCAAGAAACGTGGCTGGAAGGCTCACGGTTTAATTTGGAAAATGCCTTCGATTTCGACGGCAACATTGAAAGGGAGCGCGGCGGCGCTTACGGCGGAGCGGGCGTGTTTCCCAGCTTCTCCAAGGGCCTCGACCAGAAAGTCAGATGCGCCATTGACGACTTTTGGCTGATCGGTGAACTCGGGCGTGGAATTTACAAATGCTGTCAGTTTGACGACGCGCACCAAACGATCCAAATCACCACCACAAGCGGCCTTTACTTGGGCCAGCAGTGACACAGCACAAGTGCGCGCGGCAGCGGCCCCATCTTCGACGCTTAGATCAGTCCCAAGTTTGCCAGTGATAAAGCCATCATCACCTTGGCTGACTTGGCCGGAAATATAGACAATGTCACCAACAGCAACACTTGGCACATAGTTGGCGGCGGGGGCGGGGGCGTCGGGAAGGGTGACGCCCAGTTCGGCGAGGCGGGTTTCAAATTTGGACATGAAAGTCTCCGTTCAGGTTTCGCGAAAAGCTCGATTGAAGTAATCGGTAAGGGGTTTGAGCAGATATGTCATCGGGGATCGGTCCGTTGTGCGAATAAAACCGTCGACGGGCATGCCCGGAACAAGGTCCACATTGCCCAAGCGCTCAATTTCACCTTCCTTCAGGGCCATCTCCACGCGGTAGAAACTGCGCCCAGTTGCCTCATCGCGGAAGGTGTCGCCTGAAATGGAGGAGATAGTGCCAAACAGTTCTGGTGTGGTGCGGGCATCGAAAGTGGAAAATCGTAATGTCACGTCTTGCCCAAGATACACCTCGTCCACATGGATCGGGTCAACCTCACCAGTGATGACCATTGGGCGGTCCTGTGGGACAATAAACATCAATGCTTCAGCAGGTTGAATTACAGCGCGTTCCGCAAATATTGTCAGGCCAAAGATTAGCCCCGAGACCGGTGCGGTGATGTCCAGTCGGGACAACCTCTCGTGCAAAGACAGTCGTTGTTCACGCAGCTCGAACTCACGATATTGAAGATCACGAAGTTGGGTGATGGCGTCTTCTTTGCGTTGAGTTCCGAAGTGTAGAATTTCTAGATCAATTTCGGTAATGCGGCCCTGATTTTCTGCCGCAGCGGCTGTTAATTCCCCCACCGTGCCTCGTAGCCGGGCATCTTCACGCTTTAGGGCTAGGACGCGGCTGGATTGCGCTAAACCTTTGTCGAGAAGGTTTTGTTGGGCCTCCAGTTCTTCATGCAGCAGATTAAGTTGAATTTCCAACGCTTGCTGCTGGGCGTGCACACCATCCACTTGGTTGGCAATTTGAGCTTTGCGTTTTTCTAACTGTTCTTCCGACTCCTCGGCTGAATGGATACGGGTTTCAAACAGGCGTTCCTGTCCGCTAATTAATTCTTGCAGTTGAGGACGGGTTTGAGCGGTTTGAAGCAAAAGCGGATCAAAGCTAATACGCGCGGTTTCGTCACGCTCAGCCTTTAGGCGACCACCACGGGCAATGATTTCAAACAACTGGCCTTCCACAATCAGTAACTCAGAGCGCAACCGCGTGTCATCCAGCCGGATAAGAATATCGCCTTCTTGTACGCGATCCCCTTCGCGCACCGTGATCTCGGCAACAACGCCCCCATCTAGGTGCTGTAAGACCTGTCTGTTCTGATCCACCTCGATGCGGCCAGGTGCAATTATAGCTCCGGCAATATTAGCTTTTATGGCCCATAGACCAAAGCCACCTAGAAGAACTAACAGTGATAAAATTCCAAGGATGATAGGCCCGCGCGCTGGCCAATTCTGCGCAGTGTTCATAGCACGCCTCCGGGCCCGGATTTGTTTTCGATTGTGGCGTGATTGGCAACTGTGCCTTTCAAGACCTCATCGCGGGGGCCAAAGGCGCGGCGCATGCCTTGCGCTAGCACCATCAGTAATTCGCACTCAGCAATTGCCGAGGGGCGGTGGGCCATAATGATCACCGATCCGCCATCTGCTTTGATTGCTCGAATGGCCACATTCAGCGCGTTTGAGCCGTCGTTGTCGAGGTTTGAATTTGGCTCGTCCAGTACCAGTAAAACAGGGTCTTCGAATAGTGCGCGTGCAAGGCCGATGCGCTGCAATTCACCGCCAGACAAGCGGCCCCGCGCGGCGGAAATTGGAGTGTCATAACCCTGCGGTTGACGCAAAATCAGATCATGGGCGTCGGCCTTTTGGGCAGCTTTTATGATTGCAGACGGGGCTGCGTTGGACTGTAACCGGGCGATATTCTCGCCGATAGTGCCGTCAAACAAGGTCACTTTTTGCGGTAGATAACCAATGTGTTTGCCTAGCGTATCGGGGTCATATTGATCTAGCGCCGCGCCTCCAAGGCGGATTTTTCCGCCGGCCGTGGGCCAGATGCCAGTCAGTGCTTTGGCCAGCGTGGATTTCCCCGCCCCTGATGGCCCGATAACTCCCATGGCGTGACCTGCGGGCAAGTCAAACGAGATCATACGCAGTGTTGCCTGTTTTTCGCCGGGTGGGATGACGGTGACCTGCTCGCCTTTTAAGTGGGCTTCTGGGCGCGGTAGCGGGGTGCGGGTAGGTAATTTGGCAACCTCGGAGAGCAAGGCTCGCAAGCTTTGCCAGCCCATTGTTGCACGTTGGACCAGCGCCCACTGACCGATAGCCATCTCAACCGGAGCCAATGCGCGCCCCAGCAAGATAGAGCCAGCGATCATCGCGCCAGCCGTCATCTCGCCTTGCAACACCAGATAGGCCCCAAGGCCTAACATTGCGGATTGCAAAAACAGGCGAAGCGTTTTGGTGATGGCGGTGACTGTTCCAGCGCGATCAGACTTAAGGAGCGACTTTCGCAAAGCCTCTGAGCGAAATTTTTGCCACCGATCAAAGCTTGCAGCGCGCATACCTAAACCGGAAATTACCTCGGTCTCGTCCATAATTTCATCGGAAAGGCGGTTGGCGTGTAACCCGTTCAGCCCGGCTTCCATCTGGGGCTGGCGCGTGGTGCGCTGATTGACCCATGTGAGGACCACCAACAAGGCACCACCGGTGATGGCCAGATAGCCAAGCCATGGGTGAAAGATAAAAATTGCGGCGAGAAAGAACGGTGTCCATGGCATATCGAACAGAGCCACAAGAACAGGTGAAGCAAGGAGCGTTTGCACGGCTTCAAGATCGCGCAAACCAGTGTTACCCTCAGTTCGTTCTGGGGCGAGATTGGATTTGCGCAACATGGCAGAAAAAACCCGGCGGTCGAGACTGTCTTGAAAGCGCGCGCCAATTCTAGCCAGAATACGGCCACGGGCATAATCAAGCAAACCCATCATGGTGTAGAGGAATGCGACGAGAACAGACAGCGCCACCAATGTTTCTTCCGAGCGTGATCCAAGCACGCGATCATAGACCTGCAGCATGTAAAGCGGCCCTGTCAGCATGAGTAGGTTCACGAATATACTGAAAATAAATGCGGCAATGAATAGCGACCGACTTTGGCGCCGAGCGGCGGCTAATTCGGTTTGGCCAAGGTGATGCGGGTCTCTTCTCATAAGGCTGGACTTAACTCTATTTTATGTACTTTATGCCACCGTAATGTGTATTTGAGGCGCAATTGTGCTTTGTAGTCCTCTATCGCTGAAAGATTGAGGAGTCGTGTCTTGATCTTCTGGAAGTTTGGCGCATCGTTTCGTAGGTAGCGCCACACTTGATACGAATGACCCCGGTGGGATTGATATGACGTCGTTGGCATATAATTTTGTAAGGCGCTTTTGCGTTATGTTGCTCGCGGTATTGCTCGCGGGATGCACGGCTGCGCCAATCGGCACAGGTGTAAATGACCCGGTTGAAGCACAAAACCGCAAAACGCACCATACCAACCGCGAGTTGGACCGCCTGTTGGTGCGCCCAACCTCTAACGGATACGGTTCAGTATTACCAAGCCCGGTGCGTACAGGCGTGTCAAACTTTGCATCCAATTTGAATATGCCGGGGCAGGTGCTCAATAACCTGCTGCAATTTCGCATTGAGAATGCCGGGCACAATGTATTTCGCTTTCTAGTTAACACTACCTTTGGTTTTGGCGGCTTGCTTGACGTTGCAACGGAAGCAGGGCTGGAGAACCGGACTACTGATTTCGGAGAGACTTTGCATGTTTGGGGCGCGCCAGAGGGGGCATATCTGGAATTGCCGCTTGTTGGTCCCTCGACGGAGCGCCATGCCGCAGGACGTGTTGTGGACTTGCTGTTGAACCCGTTGAACTTCGCAACGGAAGGGCCGTTAAGGGTCGCCGGGACCGCCTCCAGCATGGCTGCACGATTTGGTGATCGCTACCAGTATTCAGATTTGGTAGACTCGGTCTTATATGAAAGTGCAGATAGCTACACGCAAGCGCAGCTTCTATATTTGCAAAATCGGCGTTTCCACCTGTCAGGTGGGGAGCAGCCGGATTACGTTGACCCCTATGAGGACGTCTATGGCCAAGAATAACACACTTTCTCGCCGCGCAGTTGTCGCGGGTCTTGCCGCCCTAACGCTGGCCTTTCCTGCAAATGCGCTGACTGGATCTACGGCTGAAAAGCTTGTTGATGCCGCTGTGAACGACATCAACAAAATCATTGCGTCTGGCAAGTCAGAGAAGGCTATGCTGGGCGGCTTTCAAAAGGTGTTCGAGCGCTATGCCGATGTGAATATCATTGCGTTGACCACACTTGGCCCTGCGCGCAGGTCTGCCTCTAAATCCGAGGTTTCGGCATATGTGAAGGCGTTTAAAGGCTACTTCACCCGCAAATATGCGCGTCGCTTTAACGAGTTTGTGGGCGGTAAGATTATAGTCGAAGGCTCTCGCAAGTCCAAAAGCAATTATGAGGTGCGGTCCACCGCTAAGCTGCGTGGGGTGGCACCGTTCAATGTGGCTTGGCTGGTGTCTGACCGTTCTGGCAAGCCGAAAATCTTTAACATCATCATTGAGGGTGTGAACACGCTGACCTCGGAGCGCGCCGAAATCGGTGCCATGCTGGACAAGCGTCGTGGGAGCATTAAAAAGCTGACGGCTGACCTCAAAAAGATGGGCTAGTTCCCGCCTCCTAAAAGTTTCCCGAGCAGGTTGCCGACATCGCGGAGTATTTGCTCGGTCACATTTTCAAAATTTTGCTGGCCTTGATCGTTGCCGCGCGAGCTTTGCGCCACATGCGGTTGCTGCTGCACGGGGTCTGGCACGCTGACGCGGGGCGGTGTTGCGGGGCGGATCATTGGCAAAGGCTCGACCGCAAGGCCTGCGTTCACCCTAGTCATGGTTTCGCGCCAAATATCGGCAGGAAGCCCACCGCCAGTAACCCCCTTCAGGGGGGTATTGTCATCATACCCCATCCAAACACCCACTACATATTGGGCGGTGAAACCGATGAACCAAGCGTCTTTTGCAGCGCTGGTAGTGCCGGTTTTCCCGGCAGCCTCACGGTCGCCTAGCTTGGCGCGTCGGCCCGTGCCATCATTGACCACGCGGTACATCATATAGGTGAGCTGCTCGGCGGCGGTTGGGGAAATGACACGCTCGCCAAAGCCGCCATCTTGGCCCATCAGAGCCTCTGTATCGCCCTTTAAGCGCAGCTCGCGGATCCCGTATGGAGACACGGCCCGTCCGCCATTCAGGATGCCTGCATAGGCGCCCGTCATTTCCAGCAAGGTGCTTTCCGATGCCCCCAATGCCAAGGCGGGGCCTTTGGCGAGCTTGTTGTCGATGCCAAACCCTTCGGCCACAACACGTACATTGTCGCGACCGACTTCTTCCGACACTTTCACGGCGACGGTATTGATCGACTGAGCTAAGGCGTCGGTCAGGGTCATGTCGCCTTTGAATTTGCTGGTGTAGTTCTTCGGGCACCAGTCCCCAGAGCCAGCGGTATTGATGCAGACCGGGGCGTCTTCGACAACAGAATCGTATTGAAATCCGAAATCCATTGCCGCAGCGTAAACGAAGGGTTTGAAGGCTGAACCGGTTTGTCGTTTGGCCTGCACCGCACGGTTAAACGCTCCGCTGACTTTGGCTTGTCGCCCGCCGACCATAGCGCGCACTGCGCCATCGGCTGACATCACCACAATTGCGGCCTGTGCCTTGGATCCTGAACTAACTTTGGTCTCGAAAACATGATCTAGCGCGGCTTCGGCAGCTTTTTGCAGGCGCGCATCAAAGGTTGAGCGGATCAACACATCCTCTGTGGTGTCTCTGGTCAGGAACCTAGGCGCAGTGTCCATAACCCAATCAACAAAATAGCCACCTGCGCGTGCTTGGGCGGCTTTAGACAAGGTTGCGGGGGCAACATTGGCCGCGGCCTCATCGGCGGAGGTGATGTAGTCTTGCTCGCGCATAAGTTTCAGAACCGTGGCTGCGCGGTCTTGGGCGCGTTGCAGGTTGTTGGTGGGTGCATAGGTGGATGGGGCTTTAAGGAGGCCGGCCAACATGGCGGCTTCTGGGACGCTGACTTTTGTAGCAGACTTGCCGAAGTAAATTTGGCTTGCGGCCTCAAAACCACGCGCACCAGCCCCAAGGTATACCCGGTTCATGTAGATGGAGAGGATGTCGTCCTTGGAATATTTCGCTTCCATAGCTAGGGAGAAGAGGGCCTCTTTCCCTTTGCGCGCGAGTGTGGTGCGCCGACAATCTGTCTCATATGCCTTTTCGCTCTTCCATTGGGATGGCTCAAACGGCACGCCAAGGCAAAGTAGTTTGGCTGTCTGCTGTGTTAGGGTCGATCCGCCATTCCCTTTCCATGCTTTGCGACCTTCGCGCATATTGATGCGCATTGCCGAGGCGATGCCGCGTGGGGAAATGCCTAGGTGCCAATAGAACCGTTTGTCTTCTGTCGCGACAATGGCGTCCTTTAAGGCGGGGGCGACGGATTTGGCACGAATTGTGCCGCCGAACGAGTCACCACGCCATGAGAATACGACATTCTCACGATCAAGCAGTGTGACCGACCCTCGTGTCCGTCCGTCCAATAACTCCTCAACTGAAGGAAGTTGTGCATAGGTATAGCCTACGGCAGCGGCCAACAAAATCACCCCAACGGCGGCGATCCGCCAAGTCAGGCGCCAGATTAGGCGAAGCGTCCAAGTGAAAGGGAACAGTATCCAGCCGATTATACCGCGCTTTTTGGGTGCAGCTTTGCGCCTACTCACCCGCGGCTTTGGCTTGGCTTTGGCCTTTGGTTTGGCTTTGCGCGCTTTGCTGTAGCGCTTTTCAGCCACCAAGGTGGGCTTTTTTCGTCCGGAGTTGCTCATCTACCTGCGCTTCAATGCTGCTTTTTATTACCGCTAATATAGGGCGGTTTGAGTCGAATGTGGAGGGAAAGTCTTGGCAATGGCCGTTCCCATTTCGCCCAATAAAAGGGCATTGGCTAAAAAATGTGCAAAAACTTATGCCGCAGAGCAGCAATGACTCGGGTTTAGGCACTTCGCACGTTGCTGCGCGGGTCCGTCGCGCCTGACTTTACGTTCAGACGTGCCTCGTGATGGGGTGAAACTGAAGGGGAAGACAGTGAAACTGATCATTGCAGCAATTAAGCCGTTCAAGCTGGAGGAAGTCCGCGAGGCGCTGACCTCTATTGGCGTGCGCGGGATGATGGTGACTGAGGTTAAGGGCTTTGGCTCGCAATCGGGTCATACCGAAATTTATCGTGGCGCTGAATATGCCGTGAACTTTGTACCAAAAGTAAAGCTGGAGATCGCCGTGTCGGCCTCCATGGCGGATCAGGTGGTTGAGACCATCGCCACCACGGCCAAAACCGACAAAATCGGAGATGGTAAAATTTTCGTACTCGACGTGACGCAAGCCGTTCGGGTGCGCACCGGCGAAACAAACGAAGACGCGCTTTAAGCGCTGTCTCAAGGGGATTTAAGTAACATGAAACTCACCAAGTTTATTCCTGCAATGGCCGCCGCAGTTGTGCTGCCCGGTATTGCGCTCGCACAGGATGCGCCGGTTGATCCGGCGATCCTTCAGACCGATATGGTCTTCATTATGAACTCTTTGCTGTTCCTCGTGGGCGGCTTTTTGGTGTTCTGGATGGCCGCAGGTTTCTCCATGCTTGAGGCTGGTCTTGTCCGGTCCAAAAACGTGACGATGCAGTTGACCAAGAACGTCGCGCTGTTCTCGTTCGCGACGATCTTTTATTATCTGATCGGCTACAACCTAATGTACCCGCTCGGCAATTGGGCGATGGAGGGTGTCTTCTCGGGCGTCTTCCCGGCAGTCGCTGTTCTAGAGGCGGTTGGCATTGATGCTGCAGGCGCGGACGATTATTCCTACGCGGCGACTGGCGCTGACTTCTTCTTTCAGTTGATGTTCTGCGCCGCAACAGCGTCGATCGTGTCCGGCACCATGGCCGAGCGCGTGAAGCTGTGGCCGTTCCTGATCTTCACGATCATCCTGACCTCCTTCATCTATCCGCTGCAAGCCAGCTGGAAATGGGGTGGTGGCTTCTTGGACGAGATGGGTTTCTTGGATTTCGCAGGCTCGACAGTTGTTCACTCTGTAGGCGGTTGGGCGGCTTTGGTTGGCGCGCTAATTCTTGGGCCGCGTATCGGCAAATATAAAGATGGCCGCACGATCCCAATGCCGGGTTCAAACCTGACACTTGCCACTTTGGGTACATTCATCTTGTGGATGGGCTGGTTTGGCTTCAACGGTGGTTCACAGTTGGCCATGGGAACCGTGGGCGATGTTGCTGACGTGTCTCGCATCTTCGCCAACACCAACGCAGCCGCCGCTGGTGGTGCCGTTGTGGCGCTGATCCTGACGCAGTTGATGTACAAAAAGCCTGACCTTACCATGATTTTGAATGGTGCTTTGGCTGGCCTCGTGGCCATCACCGCAGAGCCACTGACGCCTTCGCTGGGTGCCGCTACTTTGATCGGTGCTGTGGGCGGTGTTATCGTGGTCTTCGCGGTGCCATTCCTTGACAAGCTGAAGATCGACGATGTTGTTGGTGCGATCCCTGTTCACCTGTTCTCGGGCATCTGGGGTACTATCGCGGTTGTGTTTACCAATGGCGACGCATCGCTGGGTACTCAACTGTATTCGATCGCAGTGGTTGGTGCCTTCACGGTCGTAGCTTCTGGTATCGTCTGGTTCGCTTTGAAAGCTGTCATGGGCATTCGGGTGAGTGAAGAAGACGAAATCAATGGTCTCGACATGGCTGAAATGGGTATGGAAGCATATCCAGAGTTCACCAACGGCTAGCTGTTCTAAAAGTAGTTGAATTTAACCCGGGCCAGAAACGGCTCGGGTTTTTTTATGCGTTGCATCGATCCAGACCGGCGGCTTTGGTGGCGGTGAAACACTTGACGTAAATTCATTTTTGTTCCTACTATGTTCTAGTTTAAGCTAGACATGAGGAGTATGGGCTAGATGGAGTTACAAACCTTTCTTATTTTCGCGATGACAACGGCAATCGTCATATTCTCACCGGGTCCAACGGCAGTTCTCATGGCATCTCAAGGGGCGGGCAGCGGAGTGCGTCGCACCTTGGCGGCTGTGCTGGGCATCACCTGCGCTACAGTGATCTACTTTGTGCTGTCGGCAACAGGGGTCGCCTCGTTGATCGTTGCATCGCATACGTTGTTTCAGATCATCAAATGGGTAGGTGTTGCCTATTTGTGCTACCTTGGATTTGGCGCAATATTCAGCAAGTCTGGCGGTTTGGTCGTGACAGCAGGCGCGCCGATGAGGTCTCGCAAAGAGCTATTCGTGCATGGTTTCTTGATCGAGTTTTCCAATCCCAAAGCGCTTTTGTATTTCTCGGCAATACTGCCTCAATTTTTGGACGTCACAAGACCAATTGGGCCGCAGTTCTTTATCATGTGGCTTACGGCATTTGTGATGCAATGCATGATTTATACTGCCTATGCGTATCTGGGCGAGCGCCTATCACGCGGTGGTATGAAAAGCTGGATCGTCAATGCAATCAATAAAACCGCAGGTGGTGCGTTACTGTTTGCCGGGGCGAAAATGGCAAGCGTAACGGCAAGTCGGTAGTTATCTTTAGCGGTTCTTGGAAAATAAAAAGGGCGCTCCGTTTGGGGCGCCCTTTGCGTTTCAGTGTCTAGGCGATCAGATAGTTTCTTTGATCCAGCCTTCAAAAGCTGACTTAGGTGCTGCGCCAACGCGGTTGGAAACCACTTCGCCACCTTCAAACATGAAGAGTGCAGGGATCGAGCGCACACCAACGGCTGCGGCCGCATTTGGGTTTTCGTCGATGTTCACTTTGACGATTTTAACCTTGCCTTCGTATTCAGCAGATAATTCTTCTAAAGCGGGGCCGATTTGCTTGCACGGACCACACCATTCAGCCCAAAAATCGACCATTACGGGGATGTCTGAGTTGCGAACTTCGGCATCGAAAGTTGCATCGGTAACTGCGACGGTGGCCATTGCTGAGCCCTCCAAGTGGATGTGAATTGACAGGATTGGAACCTAGGTATCCCCGTGGGTAACGTCAAGATGTATGGGCTGCGACCAGTGCGCGCCTCATGATGTCGTGTGGCAGGGCCATAAGCTGTGCCGTTTGGGTCCAAAGGATTGCCACGTCGATGTTTTTATCCGGGTAAAGTTGCTCGAGCATTTCCAGATAAGCCCCCATTTGCGCCAAAAGCCCGGCTGGAGTTTTCTCAGGTGACGCTGGGACAATAAGGTTTGACTTGAAATCAACGGCAAGGATTCGGTCAGAATCGATGATCAGACGGTCTATGGTTCCGAGCGCTATCTGACCACCGAGCGATGGCAACTTAGCCGAGAGAGAAACTTCAGGCAGGGTGCCAGTCGCAAAGATATGGGCAAGAGAGGGGGCGGATAGAACTGCTTGTGCCAGCGGTAGCAGATCTTCGCCATCCGGGGCCAAATGCCCTAAATTCTGGGCAAGATCGATTGGGCTTTCCGCCCCCGGAAGGTGTTCTAGAAGGCGGTGCAACGTGGTGCCTCGCATCATGGCGTCACTCTCAGTCAAAGCGCCACCGGCGGGGTCCGCCAAAGCTTTCGCACCGTTAAGCTTGGACGGAGAAAGCACCTCTGGCAACGGCGTTGGCTCAGGGGCTTTGGTGCACGCCCAATCCGGTAGTGACGCGGTTTCTCCGATGCCCTCTACATCACTCAGTGAAGTATCCTCAGGCCAACTGAGGTGAGCCAACCTGCCGTCTACTGCGCCTGCAGTGTTCATCCCGGCCTCGGCTACGGCGTACCAGCCACCGTCCTCAAGCTTGGCAGGCTTGCCAGAGCCGCAAATGATCAGCCAACTTTCGGCCCGTGTCATGGCAACGTAAAGAAGGCGCATTCGTTCCTCGCGTTGCCTAGTTTTGATATCATTCGTGAGGTCGACCTGTACGGGCGGCAAGTCTTCGGACTTTGCCTTCCATAGAGGAATGCCATTGTGGTTCAAAATGTCGTCGCGCACTAAGTTTCTAACTTGCCCGGTGTCGGGAAGGATCACGATAGGGGCCTCAAGGCCCTTTGAGCCGTGCACTGTCATTACGCGGATTGCGTCGCCTGCGCTGTCCATTTGGCGTTTGATCGTAACCTCATCACGAGCGAGCCATTCTAGGAATCCGGTAAGCGATGGAATGTCGGTGCGCTCATACACCATGGCTTGATCAAGCAGAGCAGCTATACCTTCTTCTGCTTCAGCGCCGAGGCGAGAGAGCAGTTTTTCGCGGCCCCAATGATGGGTTAGGATCCGCTCTAGTAAGTCATAGGGTCGTAGGAAATCGGACTGGTTGCGTAAGTCGCGCAGCATTGCCGCGGTGGCTGGAAAGCGGTCTTTTTGCTGCTCTAACGTGCGGGTTAGATAGTTTGGGCGATCATATGCAAGGTCGAAAAGTTCGGCCTCCGTTATGCCACATAGCGGGGACCGGAGAACGGTGGCTAATGACAGGTCATCCTCGGGCGTCGCGATATATCGCAGCAATGCAACAAGATCCTTGACCCCCAATTCGGCACCAATACGCAAGCGATCGGCGCCCGCCATGGGAAGGCCCGCATCTTTACAGGCACGGATGATTTCGTGAAATAAGGATGAGCGGCGTTGCACCAGAATTAAAAAATCACTTGCCTTGATCCGGCGAGTTGCTTGAACATCCTGACCGTCGGCGCGCTTTACTTCGGTGATTTGGCCAAACTTGATCCGGTCCCTAATTGTATGGGCGATTTGCTTGGCAAGGATGACTGCGTGGTGATCGTCGCCGACTGTGTCGATCGGGTCAAACCAGTCACGATTGTCAGCCGCTTTTGTGTCCTCAATCCAATCCCATAGGTCAACGCGGCCAGGCAAATTCTCCTTGAAGGCATGGTGGGTTATGTTCTCCCCCATGCCTCGCTTCAGCTCGCCCGTGAAACTGGCATCAACCAAGTCGAGTACAGCCTTGGAAGAGCGAAAAGAATGCAGCAAATCTTGCCGTTTCAACGGTTGGCCAATGTCTGAAAGAGCCGTGTCAAAGTGCGCGCGCATTGCTTCAAAAGCATCAGGATCGGCACCCTGAAAGGAATAAATTGACTGTTTTTGGTCACCCACCACAAATATCGTACGCTGAGTATCGGTGCGCGCGCCTTGGCCAGCAGTGAATTCCTGAGCAAGCAGGCGCACGACATCCCATTGGCGCGGTGCAGTGTCTTGAGCCTCATCGACCAAAATATGATCAATGCCACCATCAAGTCGAAACAACACCCACGCCGCAACGCCGGGGTCAGTCAAAAGTGCGCGAGCCTTTAGTATCAGGTCGTCAAAATCCAACCAAGCGCGAGCCTGCTTTTGGGCTTCAAGACGGGGCAGGTAGGCGCGGGCAAATTGATGCAGCGCTACCGTGCGATTGTGCGCCTCAAGGGCTTGGCGCATTGGGCGCGCTTCTGACACCCGGAGGCGCAATGCGTCAAATGGGGCAAGCAACGGGCCAAGCGCGGTTTTGCCATCCTTGGTTGGCGGGTGTGCTTTTGGAAGTCCTGCGCTTTTTCCGCTTGCCCCAAGAAATTCCTTTTCCAAGCGCTTGAGTAAGTTCAGGCATGGGGTGCCGATCTTGAGGCTAGCCATGCTTTGCCCAAGTTTTTGATCCCCTGCCTTGGGGCAGCCTTGCAATGCGGCCCCAACGTCGCGCAATAGATCCCCTTCATCCCCGTGGAAAACTGAAGCAAGGATCGTAGCTTCATCTAGACCGTCTGCTAGCCCCGTGGCTTGGCGAAGTTGTGCATCCGAGACGGGGGCGTCAAAGAGCTCTTTTCGGTAAAGTAATTCGGTCACGAAGCTGTCAATTTCTGCACCGGAAAAATTGGCAGCGAAAATGCTCATAGCCTCGGGGTCTTGAGTGGCGAGCTCATTCATAACCTCTTCGCGCAAAGCTTTAGAGGCGCGGTCATCCATTTCGGTAAAGGCGGGGGAAACCTTTGCCTCCAAAGGGAAGCGGCGCAGTAAAGAGGCGCAAAAAGAGTGGATGGTTTGGATTTTTAATCCGCCCGGCGTCTCGATGGCCTTGGCAAACAACCGGCGGGCATCGGTCAAAACATCGGGAGCAATCGTGATGTTGTCCGACACTCCAAGCGCAGAGAGGCTTTGTTGCAGCTTGTTGTCGGACATCATTGCCCAGTCACCCAAGCGTTGGAACAGGCGGTTTTGCATCTCGGAGGCGGCAGCTTTGGTATAGGTCAGGCACAAGATACGTTGCGGAGGCACCCCATCAAGCAAAAGCCGCGCTACGCGGTCAGTGAGCACACGAGTTTTGCCCGATCCCGCGTTCGCAGAAAGCCATGTGGAGACGGTCGGGTCAGCGGCGGCAACTTGCGCTTGACTGGCAGCATCACGGATCATTGGCCCACCTCCGTTGGAACGGCCTCATCGGTTTCGTCCCATTCTCCAAACCGGGCGAGGTGATCATAGCTTTGTTCCCATCGGGCCTCGAAAACTGCCCGGCGGGCTGAATACCCTTTGTCGGGGTCCATGTAGGCCGTGATGAGTTCGGTCAGCTCGTCCCAAGTTTTGTCTAAATCACCGTGGTTAAACTGTTCGCCGTCTTGTTTGAGATCAGAGCCAAGTCCGATATATTCGGCGGCTAAGATTTTTCTGTTTCTCAACCCTGCGAACCCATTTCGGTTAGCGATGGCTGCGAGCAGAGGGAGTTGTTTGTTGAAATGTTGGCGCTGTGGTTTTGTGGGCAAAGATCCGGTTTTGTAATCATACAGAAACAATGCACCGTCCGGAGCTTCGTCGATACGATCGGCGCGTCCTTCTAGTGTAAAGTCCAATCCCTCTATTTGAGCTTCGCCTTTTTCTTCTTGGCGTGTTGGGCGGGCAAATTGGCGGCGCTTGTCCTCGCTTTCCAAGAACCATGGTGCAGCACGGGCGAGCTTGGCTTTCCACATGGCGCGGGTCGCGGGCCAGGGAACCATCTCAGAGAAGACGTCTTGGGCGATCTCATCTAGTTTTCCTGCCGCATCAGGCGGCAGATGGGTGGCTGTGTCCTTGATGAATCTGTCTAACACCTCATGTAGGGCGAGGCCGCGTAACGGAGCATCGGCTGAGGCATGAAGCGCATTAAGGGGGCGTAATTTTAGGATATAGCGCGCATAGATGGCATAAGGATCGCGGATTAGGGTCTCGATTTGAGTGACGGGTAGCCTTGTTGGTCGCGCCGAAACGGGTGGTATTGGCGAGGGTCTCTTGGCCGCAGGGGATTGTGCCTGAGGTCGGTCCAGTGCTGCGGCAAGGTCAAGCCATTTGTCCCCGCGGGCACGCATGTCTGCGAGGGATTGATGCCCCTCTTCCGGTAGCCCGCCCAGCAGGTTGGTCAGGCGATTGACCCAACGCGAGGGAACAGTTTCGGCCTCGGCGTTTCGCTTAGCACGGGTTAGCCAGACTTCCGGGGCTGCGATGGCTTGCTGAAAGTCATGCGCGGACAGGCCGATGCGACGCTCAGGTAGTAACAGCCCAGCATCGCGGCGCATTTGGCGGTTTAACCAAGGATCGGGGCTGGGAAGCTCGGGCCAGATACCATCGTTCAAGCCGGCAAGAATTACCATGTCAGCGCCTTGAACACGGGCCTCCATTGTGCCCCAAATCATGATCCCCGGGTGCGGGGCATTGGGATCCCGAACTTCGTGACGGTTTAAAACAAAGTGGATTAGGTTGCTAAAATCTATGCAGTCTAAACTGCCTGCTGCACCTGCCACGTCCCGCAAGGAATCCACGGCGGTGAAAGCCTCTTCACCGCTGGGCTTTTTCCACAACAAGCCTGCTCCGCTGGCTTCAGGGCCTGCACAAAGTCGCTCGGTTAAGGTGATGTGATGGTCGAGCAATTCTGGAAGAAGAGCAGTGTTCGAGTTGGTTAACGCATCAAGGATGTCCCAGAGCCAGCTTACCCAAGTCTGTGCAGCGTCATCCGACGTACGTTTGGAGGCCCAGATGGATATAGCTTCGCGGGATGGGAAGGGTGGCCCGCCTCGTAAAAACTCCAACTCCAAGTCGCGGGTGCGAAGTAAGTGTTGCCCCCGGTCAGAGTTGGCGACCAGCGGATGTTTGAGCAGGGCTAGGAGCTTGTCAGATGGCAACTCTCGCCCCATGAGTTCAGCCGTTTGGCGTAAAATGCGGCCACTGGGGGTTTGTGGCAATGGGGTGCCAGCACTGTCGTCAGGTTTGATCCCCCACCGTTGCAGGGCGGCCGTGACTTGGCGAGTGAGCATCCTGTCAGGAGTGATTAGGGCAGCGGTTTGGCCATCTTCAGCGGCCTTACGCAAACGCAATGCGATGGTAATGGCTTCATCGCGGGGTGTGGGGGCTTCAACTAGGGATATACCGCGCGTTGCTTGCAACAGGTTCTTCAGGCTGGGGCCTTCTTTTAACCACTCATCCGTGACTGGCGCTGGACGCAGGCTTAATGACACGAGCGCGTTTCGGTCGGCGTTCACAGGTAGGGCGTCTGCCCAATGAGGGATATGTTGGCCCTTCAATCCTAGCGAATTTAGCAATGCGTAAAACCGGTATTGTGGGTGGTCTTCATTGGCCTGATCAGTGCCGAGTTGTTGCCACACATGGTCCGGTTGGTCTGTGTCAAATCCGGGCAAAATCAAAGCCCCTTGCGGAAGCTGAGCGACAGCCTCCATGAGCAGGCGCGTGGTTCCTCGCGATCCTGTCGAGCCGGCGATCAAGATTGGATGCTGTGGTGGGGTGACGCGCCATTGATTGATCAACCGCGAGACCGCAGCACGCTGCTGGGCCTCGTTATCCAGTGGTGCCTCTGCGTCAAAAAATTGGGTTACGAGGGAAAGAAATCTTTGGCTGCGTTCCCAGTGGGCCGAGTGGCGGTCAACATCTAAGGTCGCGAGTGCCTCTGGATGGACGTTCTCCCCTTGCATTTCTTCCATGAGCGCTGCGAGGCTGTCAGCCAAATCAAACGCGTGCGACCGTGCGCCGAAGTCAGGTTCGGCCTCAATTAAGCGGCGGATGAGTTGAGCTAATTCCAGTCGGCGGGAGAGTGGGTTTCCCGACTTGGGTAGGCCGGTGGCCGCCTCTTTCCCCAGATCCGTAATGAGCCGCAGTTTTGGTAGGAAAGTGGCCCCAGTCCGAGCAAACAGGGCATGGATGCGTCTTCGCATGCGTGCCGTGTTGACGAATAGTTCGACCTGCGAAATTTGATGGGGGGCGGCGGCGGAAAACCGATCTCTCAGACCTTGGGTCAAGGCCGCTGGGAAGTCTACACCGAGCGGAAGAGCGAAAACGCGCGGGTGCTCTGTTGGTTCAAACATCGGCATGTTGTTCTAGCATCTGCTCTGCCAGAGGAATACCTTCTGGGGTGCCAACATCGGCCCAACGGCCCGGGTATTGAACTCCGAAAACTTGGTTTTTCGGCAGCATTTGATCCCAAAGCCTATTGAGAGAAAAGCTTTGTTCTGGAATGCTTTCGAGGCCACCTGTATGCAAAATTTGTGCGCCGGTGTAGACTAAGCCAGACGGGCTACGTGAAAGACATCCCCTAGCATCGACAGTAAAATTTCCTGATCGGGAATAGCCTACAGTAGACGCGATTGGGATAAGTAGCAGGAGGGCTTTCATGTGTTCGGGGCGCCACGCTGCGCGTAGGATTTCGAGCGGGTTTGGGCCAGCCCAAACGGCGTCAGAGTTCAACGTAAAAACGGGGGTGTTTCCCAGTTTTGGCAGAGCGGCCTTTAAGCCGCCGCCAGTGTCTAGAATGTTTGGCTGCTCAACGAGCACCTCGACATTGGGGCGGTCTTTTAAATGTGCTTCCAACATCTCGGATTTATAATGCGCATTCACGAATGAGTGCGTGTTTGCATCTTGGGTAAGTTGAAGGGCTCGATCCAAAAGAGAGCGACCCGCTACCTCAATCAAGGGTTTTGGCCGAGATTTTGTTAGTGATCCCATGCGCGTTCCAAAGCCAGCGGCAAAGACCATTGTCATGCTTGGACTACGCATGGGTCGCGGCCTTAATGTTTGCAATGAATTGTGCATCTGGAACTGGGGCGTGAGTGGTGATGAAATCGCGTAAATCACTCAATGCAGGGTGGGAAAGATCATCCATTAAGTTGCCCCAGACCCGAGGCATTAGATCAGGGTAATGGGTCTTGCCGTCTCGAACACAAAGACGGGTAAAAACCCCGAGAATTCGTAAATTCCTCTGAGCCGAGCAAACGGCATAGGCTGCCTTAAAGGTAGTGGGGTCTGCGCTGGTTTTGGATATGTAATAATCTAGAGTGTCGCGCTGTACCTCTGGGTGTACATCCCGGCGGGCGTCTTTCAAAAGAGAGGCCAGATCATAGGCTGGGTGGCCGAGCATGGCGTCTTGGAAGTCCAGCAATCCAACGCGGGCAGGACCAGTCCTATCCGGTAGCCAAAGCAGGTTTTCCGCGTGGTAGTCACGCTGTACCAAAACCGGGTCTGTGGTTGTGACATGCTGCGCGAGTAGGTCGTGAATAAGCTTTCTATATTCAGCCCGCACGGAAGTATGCACCTCAGCTTCGCTGCCGTATTTCAAGTACCAATCCGGTAAGAGCAGTGCCGTGGTTGTCATGGCGTCTGTGTCATAGGTGTCTAGCGCCGGGGGGGTGGCTTTCTGGGTAACGATCAGCGCGTCGACAGCAGCAGTGTAGAGTTCTTGTTCTTGAGAAGGATCGTATGCCAATACACGCGAAAAGAGATCATCGCCAAGGTCTTCGATGAGTAAAAAACCGTGGGTTACATCCTCAGCGTATATTATTGGCGCAGACAGGCCTGCACTGCGAAGGTGGCGGGCGATAGTGATGAAGGGGCGTATATCTTCACCTTTATCGGGCGGGGCATCCATGAGAACGACAGGTGGCAAATCTAGTTTATGAATACGATCGTATTTTCGATTTGATGCGTCACCAGCAAGGGAGGTGCGCTTGGCGTTTCGCCAGTCTGTAGAGGCAAGAAAACTCTCACCCAGATTATACCGTGAAAGGGTCATACCTGTTCGAACTCCGGAGCATTTTTAATGTGCATGATAATGGATTCAGGCCCGTTGGCTTGCAGTGATCTGGCACCTACATGAGACGGATCGGAGCTTAATATAAGCTCTAAACACCCAGTTGGACGCAAACTTCCAAGTTTCTCAGGCCATTCAATCAAGCAAAAAGCGTTACCGAAAGCTTGCTCTAGCCCTAGCTCAAATAGCTCATCAGAATTTGTCAGGCGGTAAAGGTCGGCATGCCAAACGTCCAGTGAATCAAACTCGTATTGCTGAACAAGCGTGAATGTCGGAGAGGGGACATCTTCCATCACACCATGGCGTGCCATCAGGGTTTGAATGATGGCGCGCGCTAGGAAGCTTTTGCCAACCCCAACAGGTCCATTAAGCAAAATGCAAAGGCCCGGCGCGGCAAGATCAGCGAGGATAAAAGAAACTTTTTTTGTTGCCGCTTCGTCGACGAGCGCCATCGTATAGCTAGACAGCAGATCTGTGCCAGTGTGTTGTGTCGGGTGTCTTGTGTCCATGGCGCAATCTTACGCCAATGGCGGCAGCCTTCAAGCGTCGATCAGGAAAAAACCGCTGCCAATTGCGGGGGTGATTGTGGAGATGATGCGCCGAATTGCGCTGTCGAAAACCCAACCATCGTTGCTCCTCCTGCGAGGGGTTGGAAGCGGCAGTTGAGGGCTTGGCCATTGATTAGGGTCACACTATCAGTCCACTCGGAACGCTCACCGCGTTGGATAATAAAATCTCGCGCATCGCCCCAGATCGGGCTTGGTGTACTTTGCGACTGCCACATACGGGACGCGTCGGTGATGCTTAATTGCCCAAGGGCATCTTCCGGATCGGTGCCCCATAGAGTGTTATATGCCGCATTAGTAAGGGTAATCACCCCATCTTCGGCAAACACAACGAGAGCTTCAGGTAAGTGGTCCAAAAGTGCCTGCCCCATTGAAAGTTCGCGACGAAACTTGCGAGTAAGGGATATCTCGGCGGTGATGTCTTCCATGAGAAAAGCAATTGCTCCCTCAGGATGAGGTCGGCCTGAAACCCGGTATGTTTGACCTGTCGGCAAGGTCCAAGTTTCACAATATGTGCCATCGGCTGCTGATTTTTCTAATGCAGTAAGTTTGTTGCGCCAGTCCGCAAAGTCGCGCCGCTCTGGCACCATGCGTTTCTCGCGGAGTTGGTTCAAGAAGTCATACAAGGTTGGCCGCGCACTGAGCCACTCCGGCTCAAGGTTAGTTAATTCCATCAATGCGGGGTTGAACATCACGAGGGACCGTGAGTGATCAAATATTGCAAGCCCGATCGGCAATGCTGCAAAAGTCTGGGTCAAAGTTTGTAAAAAACTTCGCAGAGATTCTTCAGCTTTAACCGTCATGCCGGCATCTGTGGCAAAATTTAATGTGCTGACGCCCATTCCGAAGCGCACAACTTCGAATGTCATTTTCTCACCAGATTTCATTGGGAGAACAGATCTTTTGCTTTGTGGTTGTTCGCCCAGTTTGCTGAGCGGTCCGCCATGGAATAATCGGGCAGGCGGCCATGTGTCTTCGGTCTGATTTATATCGGCTTTTTTTAGCGTCGACAGATAGGCTTTGTTGACCCAATCTACTGTGCCATCCGCGGTCTCACGCCATGTGGGGTATGGAGCGGCCCCGACTGTGGCGCGCAAAACAGCGAGTTCTGCGGCTGCGGCTTCAGCCTGATCGCTGTCGACGAGAGTTTTGCGTGTCAGCGGTGCATCCAAGCCTGTAATACGAAGACACAAGCTGTTGCCATGCATGTCAACTTCAACGCTAGCGGGGCCTGATTGCGTGGCCTCAACAAGAGTGAAATGATCGGTGTGGGTGGTTACCTCCCTTAGCCGACGTGACAAGTCAGGAAATATCTGTGAGAGGCGGTCCAATAGCTGATGGTAAACATCTTCGTCCAGGTCTTCTAGGCTGAGCGCACGGCGGGCCCGCGTACACGCCCCCACTAATTCGCGATGCTCAAAACGAAACTCCAGCCCTTTGGATGCAGCTCCTTTGGATTTTCGCGTTATCCGACCCCATGAATAACAACTCATGACACCGATAAGGGTTCCGAGTCCTAGAACCGTGGCATATTCGAATAGAAGGTTGCTCATCTATACATTCCTTAGCGTATCGTACTTGTTCGACACCAAAAAGAACGCAGAACTCTTAAAGCTTGATTAAATCTCGATAGGTTTGTTGTCGCCTAGCGCCCCTGATGCCCCAGATTGAACCTTGATAATCGCTTCAACTGGCCAGTTAACCTCTGCGATAGCTCCACGCCGTTCGCTTACTTTTCCGGCGTATCGGTTTGATCCGTTGGAAAAGTTAATCTCGGCACCTGAGCGTTCCAGTAGCGTTTTAGCAATAAAAAGCCCAAGCCCCATTCCCTCGTATTCTGGCCGAGAGGCATCTTTTTTCTGTTTCTGCCCGCGTTTAATAAAGGGATCCCCAATGCGGCCCAGTAAGTCGGGTGGGTAGCCAGGGCCATCATCGAGCACCCTTACGGTTACTAATGTTTGGGTCCATTTAACGTCGACCCAAACCTGGGTAGTCGCAAAATCTACAGCATTTTGTATGAGGTTGCGCACGCCGTGAATCACTTCGGGGCGGCGGTGGATGGTGGGCATTTTATCGGAAGCCCCGTTCCGTGGTGTGAGCTTGTAATGTACTGTTTTTCCACGATGTGCGTGCGGTTCGGCGGCTTCTTTTATGACCGAGCTAAGGGGAGCGGTGTGCAGGTGTAAATCATCCTTTCCTGCACGCCCCATGGAGCGAAGGATATCGCGACAACGGTCGGCTTGTTCTCTGATCAGGATTGCGTCCTCGCGAAGCCGAGGGTTATCAAGCTCGTCCTCCAACTCGGCGCTGACCAGTTTTATTGTGGCCAAGGGCGTGCCTAATTCATGTGCCGCAGCGGCGACTACCCCCCCTAAGTCTGTAAGTTTCTGCTCACGAGATAGCGCCATTTGCGTTGCTAACAGGGCCATGCTCATGGAAGTGGTCTCAGCAGTAACCCGTGCGGCATAAAGGCCTAAAAATCCAATACCGATGACCATAGCGACCCAAAACCCCACAACAAAGAGTTGTGGCATGCGTAAAACAAACCCGGTGTCACTGCGTAAAGGCAGGTAATAAAAGGCAAGCAATGTCGCTAAGACCATCGCCAACCCTCCGAGGAAGAAAGTGGAGCCGAAGCGCAGGGTCATTGCGGATACTGTAACCGGGGCTAGCATTAAAAGTGCGAAAGGATTGTTCAGCCCGCCGGTTAGATATAGCAAAAACGTCAGTTGGCTGAGGTCAAAGAGTAAGGTTATTAAAACCTCATGCTCTGGTAGGCGACGATTTTCAGGGTAGACAAAAATAGCAACCATATTGGTGATGATGGAGGCGACAATTGCCATAAGACACAGGCCCAACTCAATTCTGAGGCCGAGGTAAAGGCTAGCCACCCCAATGGCGCTGATTTGCCCAATCACGGCGAACCATCGCAAGATAATCAATGTGCGCAGACGAACGACGCCATTACGCGCGGGGCCCGCGCCTAGGTTTAGTGAAGCGTGGTTCATCGCGAAGATTTGAGGAGCAGCGTCATAATGGCAGCTTGATACAGGGGGAAGGATGGCGGATCAACTAAACTGAATTCAATTGCGGAGCTTCACGATGAACAAACTCTATGCGGTAACGGCCTTGGGGCTGGTGGTTGTAATGCTTGGCAGTACGGCGGCTATTGTTTTGATGAACCGTGGAGAAGAGGACGAGCTGGCCAATTGCGCATCTTCCGCTGTGGCGGGGGGAGACATTGGTGGGCCGTTTGAGTTGGTCAGTGAAACCGGCGAAACGGTGACCGACAAGGATGTGATAACCAAACCTACGTTGGTTTATTTCGGATATACGTTCTGTCCTGACGTTTGCCCGTTGGATTCGGCGCGCAACGCTGAAGCAATGGATGTTTTGGCTGCTCGAGGAATTGAAACGGGGGCTTTGTTCATTTCGATTGATCCAGAGCGCGATACGCCAGAAGTGATGGCAGAATTCACCGATGTGATGCATCCAGACATGATTGGACTGACGGGATCGGCGGCTCAGGTTAAGGCGGCGTCGCAGGCCTACCGGACCTATTACAAAAAGCAGCCGGGTGATCCAGAGTACTATCTTGTGGATCATTCTACCTTCACTTATCTGGTCCTGCCGGAAAAGGGGTTCGTTGATTTCTTTCGCCGTGAAACCACTCCAGAACAGATTGCCGAAACGGTTGCGTGCTACGCAGCGGGCAGTTGAAACGCGGCAGTCTGACGCAGTAGTGTTTGACGCGCGTGCTTGCGCAACTTACACCTAGTAAGTGGAAGGCGTCGGGAGGTATTTATCATGGGTGACAATGCTCTAAAGGAGATTGGCGAAGATAACACGTTGCTTATCGTGGATGATGATGAGCCGTTTTTGCGCCGCCTTGCTCGAGCAATGGAAAAACGAGGCTTTGCACCTGAAACTGCTGATTCAGTGGCAGGTGGTCGTGCTATCGCTACGGCCCGACCTCCGGCATATGCGGTGATTGATTTGCGGCTTGAGGACGGCAACGGTTTGGACGTGGTTGAAGTCTTGCGCGAAAAGCGCCCTGATTCAAAGATCGTAGTGCTAACTGGGTATGGGGCCATCGCCACCGCCGTCGCCGCTGTTAAAATTGGCGCGACGGATTATTTGTCAAAGCCAGCCGATGCGAATGATGTGATGAACGCTTTGTTGGCCGCTGAGGATGGGCTTCCGCCGCCGCCAGAGAATCCAATGTCAGCCGATCGTGTGCGTTGGGAGCATATTCAGCGGGTGTATGAGCTATGCGACCGTAATGTTTCCGAGACTGCACGGCGGCTAAATATGCACCGACGGACGCTGCAACGAATCCTTGCTAAACGATCGCCAAAATAATGCGACTGGTCGTGGCGGCTGTGATGCTGGCGGCTTGTGCTCCGGTAGAAACACCTGCGCCACGCTCTGCTCCGATCGCATTCGCCTTGGATCAAGGTGGCGTTCAAGTGTTGGGAAAACCATTGCGTATTGATTTTGGGCGCACAGACCACTCAACCATCCCGGCGATGACCAAGTTAGTTGGCCAGCCCCCTGCTACGACGCGAAACTGTACGAGCGGAGGCGCGTTGGTGATTTGGCCTGATGGCACCGGTTTTGTGATGGCACAGGGTGAGTTTCGCGGATGGGTGTCCGCGGCAAGTGGCACGGGTGCAGGGCTAACCTGCTCCCCAGCCGCTTAGCCGCGGACGTTTTCGCGCAAGGACAGGGCTCCAGCGCGAAATTCTACCAAAGGCGTGCTTTGGGAACAGGTTCGCGACGCGATACACCGTCATGTCTTCGTGCGCGGGGGCTGCGAATGTAGCGGTCTGCATGATCTTTTGGGTGGTCAGGGAAATCACTCCGCTCGTGAAGTGCACGGAGAATAATGGAGGAAAGTAGGGTGAGCATGGCTTGTAGTCCTTCTATTATGCTGTGATCTAACATGAGCCACTTGCCTTTAATTTGCACATCAGTATGATTTTATAGATGATAGTTCAGCTAACATATAAATCATGAATTGGAGTGATCTTCCTTCCCTGTCAGCATTGCGGGCGCTTGAGGCTACAGCGCGCTTATCGAGCTTTTCAGCCGCGGCTCGTGAGTTGAATGTTACCCATGCGGCGGTTGCGCAACATGTGCGTGCGCTTGAGGCTGAGTTCGGGTGCGAGTTGGTTTTCCGTCAGGGAACGGGCATGGCTTTGACGGAGGCTGGCCGCAACTTAGCGGTCTCTCTGAGTGAAGGGTTCGGCACAATCGCATCGGGCGTGCGGGACCTGCGCTCGTATCGGAGCAATCAGCCGCTAAAGGTCGCGTTGACCCCCACTTTCGCCGAGAACTGGCTTATGCCGCGGCTCGGAGAGTTTTGGGCGCAACACCCTGATATTGAGGTGGTCCTTCATCCATCGTCGGCCGTGGTTGACATGCGGCGTGACGGATTTGATTTGGCTATTCGGTATGGCCAAGGTGCTTGGAAAGGCTTGGAAGCTGAATTATTGGTGAACGCTAATTACGTCGTGGTTGCAACGCCGGAACTGGCAGCGAAAGCGCGGACAGGGGATATAAAATCTTTATGCTCTTTGCCGTGGGTTTTTGAGGCAAGACGGCAAGAGCAGCGGGTTTGGGCCGAAGACGTGGGGCTGGACTTGTCGAATGCTGCAATTAGTAATCTGCCAACGAATGCTCTTGTCCTTTCCGCAGTACGTGCCGGACTTGGATTATCTATTCAGGGGCGAGCTTTGGTTGAAAATGATCTGAAGCAGGGGGCTTTGGTTGGCTTGTACGAGGCGCCGCGTACATCTCTTGGGTATTACTTAGTGACGCGTCCTGGGGTGCAATCCACAGGTTTGAAAACGATTCTACGGTGGTTGAGAGCATCGGCAGATTAAACTGGGGGACTATAGCTTCATCCGTTTATGGATGCGATCTATAGGCGTGCCGTCGTTTAACGGGACGGCATGTGTTACGGAATGATCCAAGAAACCAAGTTTTGTATAAAAGGCCAGCCCGCCGGTATTATCCTCGCGAATGGTGGCATCTAAACAGGTGTAACCTGCATCATGGCTAGATGCTCGCGTACGCTCAAATAAGGCTGAACCGACGCCTCGTTGAGTTGTATCGCGACGCGCAAAAGTGGCGATGCCACCGATGTGGCTGTGAGGTGGGGCGAGTGGTTCCATCCATTGAAATCCCACCACATCCCCGTCGACGTCCGCCACATGAAGGAATGTTTTGGAACTGGGCGGGTTTATGAAGCGGTCGAAGAAGGCAACCTTCAGGGGGATTTCAAACGCCGTTGTTCCGCCGATCGAGATTATTTCATTTAAGATTCCTACCAATGCGCCACGGTCACTTGATAGGCCTTTCTGAACAATCATAAAGCCGCTGATAGCTTTTGAAAGCGAGCTAGGAACTCGGCCTTCACAAGCATCGGGGGGCGTGGGATCAGTCGTTTAGGTAGCGGTATGCTGTCACCGGGTGCGCCGAAAAGCTTATTACTTTCATCAATGGAAAATCCGGCAATTTGTGTGGCTT
Organism: Litoreibacter sp.; assembly: GCF_058136045.1. Lineage (NCBI taxonomy): Bacteria > Pseudomonadati > Pseudomonadota > Alphaproteobacteria > Rhodobacterales > Roseobacteraceae > Litoreibacter > Litoreibacter sp. Next base: position 344,695 of record NZ_JBYVDD010000006.1, on the reverse strand, counting down.
CTAGCCATGCCGACATCTTGTCGGCCTTTTTGATTTGCTTTTTGACCGCTATCGGAGTTGTGGCAGGCAACCCGAACCGAAGGTGGATCGCGGCGGTGAGGCGGTCGTCCAGCTCAGCGTAGCTAGGCCCAACTGCGGCTTTAACAGGTGATATCATATCGCCGATTACGTATTCTGGTGCGTCGTGCAAGAGTGCGGCCAATTGCCATTTAACCGGGGCTTTGGGGTTGGCCGCTGAAAACAGACGCTCCACCAATACGGAATGCTCAGCCACGGAGTAGGCGAATTCGCCCATGGTTTGCCCGTTCCAGCGGGCGACAAAAGACAAGCCATGGGCGATGTCTTCGATTTCGATGTCCATCGGTGTTGGGTCAAGCAGGTCTAACCTGCGACCTGAAAGCATCCGTTGCCATGCGCGGGGCTGTTTCATGGGGTGGCCTTTTGTTGCGTCCTAGTTTCTTCCATGTGGATCAGGCGTTGTCGAGAGGGGGGGAGGGTGCTATCTGCCCTCAACTATGATTTTAAGGAGTGCGGGCACATGGCCGAGGACTACATCGTTAAAGACATTAACTTGGCCGATTTTGGTCGTAAAGAATTAGACATCGCCGAGACAGAGATGCCGGGGCTGATGTCTTTGCGCGCAGAGTATGGCGAGAGCAAGCCTCTGGCCGGGTCGCGCATTGTTGGCTCATTGCATATGACAATTCAAACGGCGGTTTTGATTGAAACACTGGTAGTTCTTGGCGCTGATGTGCGCTGGGCGTCGTGCAATATCTTCTCGACCCAAGATCACGCGGCAGCGGCGATTGCGGCGACGGGCGTTCCGGTTTTTGCGATCAAAGGTCAAACTCTGACAGAGCATTGGGACTATCTTGATAAGTCGTTCATGTTCAAAGACGGCCCGAACCTGATCTTGGATGATGGTGGCGATGCGACGCTTTATATTCTTCTGGGGGCTCGCGTTGAAAATGGCGAGACCGCGTTGATTGAGGTCCCAACTTCTGAGGAAGAAGAAGCGATCTTTGCGCAGATCAAGAAACGTATGGCCGCAACGCCGGGTTGGTTCACCAAAATGCGTGATCAAATCCAAGGCGTCTCTGAGGAAACCACCACGGGCGTTCACCGCCTGTATGAATTGGTCAAGCAAGGCCAGCTGCCTTTCCCTGCAATCAACGTGAACGATTCTGTCACCAAGTCGAAGTTCGACAACAAATATGGCTGCAAAGAATCGCTGGTGGATGGTATCCGCCGCGCCACTGACACAATGATGGCCGGTAAAGTTGCGATTGTGATGGGTTATGGTGACGTGGGCAAAGGCTCGGCCGCGTCGCTGTCGGGCGCTGGTGCCCGCGTGAAAGTAACTGAAGTGGATCCGATCTGCGCCTTGCAGGCCGCGATGGACGGGTTCGAAGTTGTGTTGCTCGAAGACGTTGTAGATAGCGCGGACATTTTCATCACGACTACAGGCAACAAAGACGTGATCCGCATCGAGCATATGCGCGCGATGAAAGACATGGCGATTGTGGGCAACATTGGCCACTTCGACAATGAAATCCAAGTGGCTGCGCTGAAGAACCACAAATGGACCAGTATCAAAGAGCAAGTGGACATGATCGAGATGCCCAATGGCCATCGTTTGATCTTGCTCTCGGAAGGACGCTTGTTGAACCTTGGTAACGCCACGGGGCACCCGTCTTTTGTGATGTCCGCCTCCTTCACCAACCAAGTTTTGGCGCAAATGGAGCTGTGGATGAAGGGCGACGAATATAAAAATGACGTTTATATCCTGCCCAAGCATCTGGACGAGAAAGTAGCCCGTCTTCACCTTGATCGTATCGGAGTGAAGCTGTCACGTTTGGATAAAGAACAAGCGGATTATATTGGCGTTCCACAAGACGGCCCATTCAAACCCGAGCATTACCGTTACTAAGGAGACGGCTTATCGCCACTCTACGAATATTGCTTAGTATTATCAGCGCCATCACGGTTTTTACTGTGGTGGCGTTCGGCATTTACTGGGCATTTACTGACCCGCGTAGCCCTATGCCGCGCGAATGGAATCCGATGCGCGCTCTGGTGGTGGCCGACCCTGTAACACCGGTTACTTACTTCAAACTTAGGCGTGCGGTGGCTGATCCTGCGATGTGCCGTGTGGCATTGGCGGATGCTGGGTCTGCTTCCCTAATGGCCCCCTTGCTGGAAAGAGATGGCTGTCATATTCGCAATCGGGTGAAACTCTCGACAGTGGGGGACGCCAGCATGCGCCCTATCGAGACGGCTTGCGAAACAGCGCTTCGATTGGCCATGTGGGAGCGACACGGGGTGCAGCCTGCCGCGCAGAAGCATTTAGGCCAAGCAGTCACAGGGATTCGCCATATTGGGAGCTATAATTGCCGCCCTATTCGCGGGTCCTCAACGCGGATGAGCACGCATGCGACGGCGGCCTCAATCGACATCCGGGGGGTCGTATTGGCAGATGGCCACAAAGTGGACTTGCTACGTGATTGGAACGGCTCAGTTGACCGGCAAGCATTTCTTCGTGATCTACGGGATTCTGGGTGTAGGTGGTTTTCGACCGTGTTAGGGCCGGACTATAATTCGCTGCACGCAGACCATTTTCACTTGCAAAACAATGGCTGGGGCACTTGCCGTTAGGCAGAGGTTTACTTGCGGGGAAAAACGAGCTCCTTTTTCCTTTGGCTTGGCAGATTTAGCACGTATTGTTCCCGCAAGATCCGAGAGGGGTCTAAAACAGGGCTTTTGTGCCCGTTCATTGGTGGGAGAAATTTCTATGGGAAAACGTGACGATCTGATTGCTGTCTATGCGGACGATTTAAAAAATAAATGTGGCATGACGCCTGATATGGATTTGCTAACCAAAGTTACCATCGGCTGTGGCCCGGCTATTTATAACGCTGACGCTTCTACCGTTGCTGGTAGCCAGCCATCCGAGTTGGAAACAGTAAAAGATAATTTTCTAATCAAAAAATTGGGGCTGTCTGATAGCCCGCAGCTGATGGAAGCTATAAATTCGGTTATCGAAGTTTATGGCAAATCTGAGCGCAATAAATACCGCGCTGTTGTGTATTACATGCTGACTAAGCATTTCAACAAAGAAGCAGTGTACGGCTAAACGGCCTGCCTGTTGCACGAGTTTAGACGCCCGCCGGTTTTCGTGCGGGCGTTTTGTTTGGCCCTATCATTACGCATTTTAATGAAACTAGAGGCAAGTTGCAGGTATAGTTTGTTTGCAATGCAGCCAGTGGATAGCTATCCATGAACACATCAGGCCAGTAAGGCCGGACCTAGTTTCATAGTCACGTGGTGCGAGTAACCAAACACGTGGGGTAGAAGAGGGTTCCGGCAGATCGGAGCCCTCTTTTCATTTTCAGTGTAGAATTTTTTATTCCAAACGGGCTGCCTTCATACTTGTCATGAAGCCCAAGGCAATCCTGTCACTGACAAAAGCCGACCAATTCACCTACAGGCTTCGAGCGAAATTCGGGATACTTGCGGCGCAGAGGCTTGGCTGGATTTGGAGCAAGAAATGCGGACCATGGATGGCTTCCACCTGAGCGCCCGCTTGCTTGAAATGATTGGCATGGCGGTGGGGGACGAAGCGGTCTTGGGCGGCTCTTAGATAGTGGTCTTTTTCACCTTACCCAAGGCGCGCTGTAAATCTTGCGTAAATGCGCTGCGGCGTATCGTTCCTGTTGCAACGCCCTGTAACAGCCGGATTGAGATCTGATTTCGCAAGGGAAAGAAACCTAACCCGTAAGCCATCCATGGGGGGAGGCGTCTGGGGCTAGTCGCGAAACTGGCGACGAAAACGAGCGTCTTTAGATTCTCGGGTGGGGACTGGGCAAGCGCTACAGCAATCGGGCCTGAGAAAGATTAACTTCATACCCCGCCCAGGTGACGGATGATGTGCCATTCCTCATCAGATACAGGCTGCACCGAAAGCCGTGAGCTCTTGACGAGAACCATTTGTGATAGGCGCTCATCTGTCTTGCACATTTCCAGTGTGACGGATGATTTCAATGGCATGACCGCCTTGATGTCTACGCATTCCCAGCGTTCATCGTCGGTTGTGCTGTCTGGATGCGCGGTGGCGCAGACCTCGACGATCCCAACAATCGCTTTGTCTTTTTGCGAGTGGTAGAAAAAACCTTGGTCACCCAAGGCCATCTCTCGCATGAAATTGCGGGCTTGGTAGTTGCGCACGCCATCCCATTCTTCGCCCGCATCGCCCTTGGCAACTTGGTTGTCCCATGACCAGACAGAGGGCTCAGATTTGAATAGCCAGTAGCGCATTAGCCGATAACCTTGTTCCACTGCTCCAAGCGAACCTCGGAAAACAACCCGGCTTTTGCGTAGGGGTCAGCCGCGGCCCAGGCGTGGGCGGCGTCCATGTCGGGCAAATCCAAAATAACAAGCGAGCCATACATGTCACCGTTCGCATCCAAAAATGGACCAGCTTGGACTACCGCATCAGTGCTTTTCAGGTAGGTCACATGCGCGTCGCGATTTGCCTTGCGGGTGTCGAGGTGGTTCGGTTTATCGGTGCAGATCAGGGCGATAAGCATAAGGCCATTCCTTTGTAAGTGGACGAGACAAGAGCATTGAGAGCGCCTGATCCAACGTTAGTTTCTCTTCTACCACCCCGGCGACCATCTTGGCGATGGGCATATCTACGCCCTTGGCCTCTGCCAGCGTTACAATCGCGCGGGCGGTATGGCGGCCTTCGGTTGTGGCGGTTGGAGCAGGGCCTTTGCCTCCAAGCGACAGGCCAAACGAAAAGTTGCGCGACTGCTCCGAGGTACAGGTAAGCGCTAAGTCGCCAAAGCCCGCGAGACCGGCCAATGTTTCAGGTTTGGCCCCCATGGTGACCGCCATGCGCAACATTTCGGCCATGCCCCGGGTCATTAGGGCGGCGCGCGCGCTTTCTCCGATGCCCGCGCCGATGCACATTCCGCATGCGATAGCGATGACGTTTTTCAGGGCACCGCCCAGTTCCGCGCCGATCGGGTCATCGGACAAATAGAGGCGTAGGGTATCAGTCGATAGGTTTTCTTGCAGCTCAGGTCCGTTGGCGTTTTGGGTGGCGATGACCAAAGCTGTGGGTAGGCCACGCGCGATATCAGCCGCAAAGCTAGGGCCGGTTAGGATTGCTGAAGGTGTGTTGAGGACGTCGTCGATGATAGCTGTCGGACCGCGGCCGGAGGTAAGGTCCACCCCCTTGCAGCATGCAATGGCGGCCTTGGGTTTTGGAAGGGTTTCGCACAGGTATCCAGCTAGAGATTGCATCGGGACGGCCAGTAACAACAAGTCATCCGAGGTGACCCGGAGTGAGGTGGAAAGCTTGATGGAGGCCGGGATAGGCACGCCTTTAAGTCGTGGGTTCTCGCGGGTTTCGCGATATGTATCGACGGCGCGGCCAACAAGAGTGACATCGCGCCCTGCCATGTCCAGTGCAATGGCCAAAGCGGAGCCAAATGCGCCTGCTCCGGCTACAACTATTTTGCTCATGCTTTAGCCCCTTTTTTGCCTGAGCCTAGCATGGCTGGGGCTATATTATCGAGCGGCCATCGAGGCCTTGCTATGAGGGTCAGATCATCAAACAATCCTTGGCGAAAGCGTTCTAACCCTGCCCATGCGATCATTGCGGCATTGTCGGTGCAAAGCTTCATTGGAGGGGCTATAAACTGCACATTATGAATATCGGCTAAGGCCTGCAAGCTGGCGCGAATTGTTTGGTTTGCCGCAACGCCGCCAGCGACGGCAAGGGATGGCGATGCGGGCGAGAGATCTAGGTATAGTTGCAGCGCGCGGCGTGTTTTTTCGACCAGAACATCGGAAACAGCAGCTTGAAAACTAGCCGACAAGTTGGCTTGGTCAAGTGAATGAAGCCCACCTTGCTTTGCTATCAGTGCATCCCGTGCGCGCAACGTCGCCGTTTTTAGGCCTGAAAAGGACATATCGCAGCCCTCGCGGTCGAGTAAGGGGCGGGGTAGCTTATGTGCCTTTGGATCACCGAGTTTTGCTGCGGTTTCTATGGCAGGTCCGCCGGGTTGAGATAGGCCGATGAGTTTCGCGATCTTATCGAATGCCTCGCCCGGAGCATCATCTATGGTACCGCCAAGGCGCTGAAATTTCGTTGCAGAGTGTGCGATCAAGAACTGGCAATGCCCACCTGAGACCAGCAGCATTAGATAGGGAAACTCCAGCTGATTGGTTAGTCGCGGGGTTAATGCGTGGCCTGCGAGGTGGTTTACCCCAATGAGCGGTTTGCCGGATCCCGCCGCCAACCCTTTGGCACACATGACACCGGACATGACGCCGCCAATCAATCCGGGGCCGGACGTGACGGCAATGGCATCTATCTTTGATAGCGATAAGTTGGATTTAGCTAACGCAACCTCGACCATAATGTCTAGTTTCTCGGCGTGTGCCCGAGCTGCGATTTCCGGCACAACGCCCCCAAAATCCGCATGAAGTTCAGTTTGCCCAAAAACTTCATTCGACAAGATTTCTGGCTGTTGACCCGGTGCATGACGAACAACTGCGGCGGCGGTGTCGTCGCAACTACTTTCAATGCCGAGGATCGTGAGAGTTTGTGCCAAGGTTTAGGCCTGTTGTGCGGAGCTTTGCCAACGGGTAACACCTTTGCCATGGTTCCGACAATCCCACCGACTGTACTCTTGACCCGCCCGCTGGCAGCGTCTCGGCGGTTTGCCAAGCTGCTGGATGTACGGGTGGTGATTTCACCTCTAATGGAAACGCTTTGGCTGGCACCTCGCGTGTTGCCGGATGTGCCGGATGTGGTGGTGTTTACCTCGGAAAATGGTGTTTTGGGCTTTAAGCGGTGTCAAAAATGGCGCGGGAGGGCACTGTGTGTGGGCGACAGAACAGCGCAGGCTGCGCAGGATGCGGGGTTTGACGCTGTGAGTGCAGGCGGCGACCTTGAAGATTTGAAAAAACTTTTGGATTTGGAATCTGATGGGGCGCAGCTGGTTCATGCGCGCGGTCGGTATGTGGCGGGTGATGTTGGTCCCAATGTTCGAGTGCTCATTGTGTATGAACAAAGCCCCCTTCCTTTAACGGATGAAGCCTGCAAGGCTTTGAATGGGACCAGTAAGGTAATTGTCCCGCTCTTTTCCCCGCGAAGTGCTACGCGATTTGCAGAACAGTTACCTAGAGGGAAAACAGCCCCTATAGCAGTTGTTGCAATGAGTGCAGCCGTTGGCGACGCCGCGCGCATAGGAGGGCTAGAGGTTGCTCTTGTTGCGGATGCGCCTGATGGCCCAGCGATGATCCGAGCCATAAGGTTTGCTCTGGGTTAGGCGTTTTGCTTGAGGGCATGTGGAGTGTTGGTTTAAGGTCGCAGGTGTGGTGACAAAATAGAGTCGTCCCGTGACCGCAGTGAGAAGGAACACGCGCCTTGGCCCGTAAGAAGAAAACTCCACCCACGCCGAAGCCAGTTGCTGGCGGCAAACCGACCAAAGCAGAAGCAATTTCTGGTATCGTGCAAGAATCAGATTTTGATGCGTTGGATGACGCAATGGTAGATACGAAGGTTGAGGGCGTTGTTCTTGATGTGGCCGATGACATCGTTGAAGAGGTCGAGACCGAAGCTGATGGCGGGGTTGATACAGAAGTTGACATCGCGAGCGATAGCGGTGCCGAGGCGGATATTGATGAGGCGGACATTGATGTAGCCGCCGCTCCCGCACCTGTAACGCCGGTTGCACAGCGAAATGGCTTTTTAGGGCCGCTCTTTGGGGGCGCGTTAGCCGCCTTGATCGGCTTCGGAGGCGCACTCTATTTCAAAGCCGCAGAGTGGCCAGTTTTTGGTGGCAGTAATGATGTCGCGGATACATTGACAGTGCAGTCAACGAAAATTGAAGATTTGGCACTCGCCTTGAAAAATACGCAAGCCCAAGGCGCAGAAGGTATTGCTGCACTGAGTGCGCGCATTGATGCGTTGCCAAAGATTGATGGTACAGAATTATTGCCTGCCGAGCTGCAAGCCAAATTGGTGGCGCAAAAGGCTGAAATGGATGCGCTACAGGAAAATTTGGATAAGATAAGCGCACTGACGCTGGATCAAATTTCTGCGGCACAAGCACAGCAAGAGACCGCAGTGCAAGCCGAGGCTCGCGCCAAAGCGCGCGGTGCGCTGAATGCATTGCGTGTGGCAATGAATACAGGTGTGGGTTACGCCGAGGCTCTGCCTGATATCGCCGCCGCCACAGATATTCCTGATGTGCTTACTGACAATGCGAGCACTGGTATTCCTAGCGCCGCAACTCTGGAAGCACAGTTCTCAGCCGGTGCGCGTCGGGCGTTATCTGCATCGTTGAAAGCGTCTGCGGGCGATGCGCCAACAGACCGTTTGAAGTTGTTCTTGCAAGACCAATTGGGCGCACGCTCATTAACTCCGCGTGATGGTGATGACGCCGATGCCGTGTTGTCCCGGGCAGAGGCCGCCGTAAAATCAGGTGATCTGGGCGGCGCGCTGGCAACGGTAGAAATGTTGCCCGACGCGGGTAAGTCCGAACTTCAAGATTGGGCCACCGCTACGGCAACTCGACGAGATGCATTGGCCGCCTTAGATAGCCTTTCAGACGCGCTGAACGCGAATTAGGATACATATTATATGCTTTGGTCTCTCGTAAAAATTTTGGTATTCGTTTCCGTTGTCATTGCGGTGACAATGGGGTTGGGCATGTTGCTGGAGACCAGCGGCGGGGTGCGGGTATCAGTCGCTAATACGGAATTTACACTTAGCCCACTGATGAGCTTACTTGGGCTGGCTGTCATGCTTGCGGCTTTCTGGCTGCTGCTGAAGGTGTTTGGGCTTCTGGTCGCGACTTTTCGGTTTCTCAACGGCGACGAAACCGCAATCAGCCGCTATTTCACACGCAATCGGGAGCGCAAAGGTTTCGAGGCTCTGGCCGACGGGATGATGGCGCTCGCGTCTGGTGAGGGGCGCGCTGCAATGGCTAAGGCAGCCAGAGCCGAGAAATATTTGGCACGCCCCGAGCTGACCAATATTTTGACCGCGCAAGCCGCCGAGACAGTTGGGGACACAAAGAAAGCCCAAGAAGTTTATAAGCGTCTACTCGGCGATGAGCGCACGCGGTTTGTTGGTGTGCGCGGTATTATGAAGCAAAAGCTGGCCGAAGGTGATACGGATACAGCGTTAAAATTGGCGGAAAAAGCGTTTGCTTTGAAACCGAAGCATGAAGAAACTCAAGACGTGTTGTTGAAGTTGCAGGCAAAGACCGAGGACTGGGCTGGAGCGCGGAAAACCCTAAATGCCCAATTGAAGCACGGGAGCTTGCCGCGAGACGTTCATCGCCGTCGCGATGCGGTTTTGGCACTGTCGGAGGCGCGCGACATTTTTGCTGACGGCTCTAGCATTGAGGCGCGCGAGACCGCGATTGAAGCGAACCGCCTGTCGCCGGATTTGATTCCAGCCGCAGTTTTGGCCGCGCGCAGCTATATCGAGCAAGAGAAGCCTAAATATGCAGCTCGGGTGCTCAAAAAAGCTTGGGCTGCCCGCCCCCATCCTGACTTGGCGGCTGCGTTTGCAGAGATTTTACCCGAGGAGACACCGCAAGCCCGCATTAAGCGGTTTAACGCATTGACCCGGGCTTTGCCCGAGCATGCAGAGACCAAGATGTTGATAGCTGAGCTAAATATTGCAGCGGAAAATTTCCCCGCTGCGCGACGGGCTATTGGAAGCTTGGCAGAAAGCGCCCCGACGGCCCGAATATTGACGATTATGGCTGCGGTAGAGCGTGGCGAAGGCTCAGATGATGCGGTGGTTAGAGGGTGGCTGACCCGCGCATTATCGGCATCTCGCGGGCCGCAATGGGTCTGCGAAAAATGCCAAACCGTGCAGCCAGTATGGAGCCCGACGTGCGGAAGTTGTGGAAGCCTCGATACTTTGAGCTGGACTGAGACGCTTGAAACACCCGCTTCGATGCCGGCTGGAACCGCAATGTTGCCACTGATTGTAGGAGAGGTGGAAGACAAATCCGCAGAGGTAGATGTTGACCCCGTGCCGGATGCTGAAGTTGTTGACGGCGATACTCCTGCCGAGGTCAATACTAAGGAAGATTAGGCCTTTCCCCGTGGCGCTCAGAGTGGTATTTTCCGCGCCGTGGCCGCTGTAGCTCATCAGGTAGAGCACATCATTCGTAATGATGGGGTAGTAGGTTCGAGTCCTATCAGCGGCACCATTTTCTGTCTCACGGTGCGTAGCACCTCCGACGGGGCGGGCTGGCCGCCCGAGGCGCAGTCGCACCTTTGGGTGTATGGTTTCTAGATTTGTCTTCTCACCTGCACCACTAGGTTTTTACGCGGTAGAAGCTTCGACGTTTCTAAGTTTGCCTTAACTATTTAGAGGTTTTGCGCTTGGGTAATACCCAATTGGGCCTTGCATAGTGGCATGTGTAGCCGCTCGGAATACGTTCCAGATAATCTTGATGCTCGGGTTCGGCTTCCCAAAACACACCTACCGGTTCCAGCTCGGTTACAACTTTTCCGGGCCATAAACCTGAGGCATCAACGTCTGCAATCGTGTCCAAGGCAACTTCTTTTTGTGCATCATTCACATAGTAGATCGCCGAACGGTATGACGCGCCAAGATCATTTCCCTGTTTCAATGGGGTGGATGGGTCATGAATTTGGAAGAAGAATTCCAACAAACCACGGTAGCTTGCCATGCTGGGGTCGAAGGTGATCTCAATCGCTTCGGCATGCGTTCCGTGGTTGCGATAAGTGGCGTTCTCTACGTTCCCACCAGTATAGCCTACACGGGTCGATAGTACGCCGGGTATCTTACGGATCAAGTCTTCCATACCCCAGAAACACCCACCGGCTAGAACAGCACGCTCTGTCATTCGATGTCCTCCACCTGATCAAGAAACTCCCCGTAGCCTTCAGCTACCATGCTGTTGCGAGGAATGAATTTGAGGCTGGCAGAGTTGATACAGTACCGCAACCCGCCCCGGTCTTCTGGTCCATCGGGGAATACATGACCAAGGTGGCTGTCACCATGCAAGGAACGAACTTCGGTGCGAACCATCCCACGAGTGGCGTCTTTATGTTCTGTCACATGTGTGGCAATGAGTGGCTTGGTAAAGCTTGGCCAACCACACCCGGATTCGAACTTGTCTGAGGAGGCGAATAACGGCTCGCCTGATACGGTATCGACGTAAATACCGGGGGATTTATTGTCAGTGAGGGCCCCTGAAAACGCACGTTCAGTTCCATTTTCTTGCGTCACTCGAAACTGTTCGGGAGTTAGCTTAGCAAGGGCGCTGTCCGTCTTTGTGTATTTCATTTGGGATCTTCTTTCGGGTGCGTTCTGATTTCACGGGGTGTTGTTGGATGTATACAGAAGTTCCTACTGTACTAAATTCATTTTTCTAAACCGTAATTTTAGTGGCCGTGTTTCCGCATATAATTTAGATATTTTCTACGACAAGCTCCCTCTCAGTTTTGTGATTACGTAGCCGAGAATCGTGCTTATTTTGTTATGAGATGGCTCTGAGTTGTATTATTTTTATGCTGAGTGCGGGCGTTTGCTCACATTTATGCATGAAAAGTATCAATTCTTGCGGAAATGATATTGGCTGAAAGTGGAGCGACGCCGCACCGTAGGAGGACAGAATTTGCTAAACGTGATTTCAGGGAGGAAAACATGAAATTTCTACGTAATACAGCTCTGGGCTTGGCCCTCGGTGTGGCTGGCGCATCATTCGCAGTCGCAGGCGAGCTAACTATCGCTACAGTGAACAACGGCCACATGGTCGAAATGCAAAAATTTACACCTGACTTTGAGGCTGCCAACCCTGGCATCACTCTCAAATGGGTGACGCTGGATGAAGGTACACTTCGGTCCCGCGTGACGACAGACATCACCACCAAAGGCGGTCAGTTCGATGTCATGACTATCGGCATGTACGAGGCTCCGATTTGGGGCGCACGTGGCTGGTTGGAAGAGCTGACATTTGACGCTGAATATGATGTCGATGACATCTTGCCCGCTATGCGTGGCGGATTGAGCCATGAGGGCAAGCTCTATGCTGCGCCGTTCTATGGCGAATCTTCCATGATCATGTACCGCAAGGATTTGGTCGAGGCTGCCGGCATGTCCATCGAGGATAGCCCAAGCTGGGATCACATCCGCGATGTGGCTAAAGCGATCACCAACAAAGACGAAGGCGTCTACGGAATTTGTCTGCGTGGCAAAGCGGGTTGGGGCGACAACATGGCGTTCTTGACGACTATGGCCAACAGCTTTGGCGCTCAGTGGTTCAATGAAGACTGGACACCTGCACTGAATTCCGACGCTTGGCAGGATGCTGTGACTTTCTATGTTGAGATGCTTAATGAATCGGGCCCTCCCGGCTCTGAAGGTAACTCGTTCAACGAAATCCTTGCTTTGATGAACGAAGGCAAATGCGGCATGTGGATTGACGCAACGATTGCGGCGTCCTTTGTGACTGACCCAAGCCAATCTAAAGTTGCTGACAAGATTGCCTTTGCGCAGTCGCCACAAAAAGCGACCACCAAAGGTGCAAACTGGTTGTGGGCATGGTCGTTGGCTATTCCAGCTGGCACCAAGCAGTCTGCTGATGCGAAAACCTTTATCGAGTGGGCAACTTCTAAGTCCTACATCGAGTTGGTTGCGTCTAAGAATGGCTGGGGTTCGGTCCCAACGGGCACGCGTCAGTCAACCTATGACAACCCTAAGTTCCAAGAAGCTGCGACCTTTGACGAGGCTGAGCTGAAGGCGATTTTGTCTGCTAACCCAGAAGACAGCACCCTGAACCCATCACCATATGTTGGTGTTCAGTTTGCTGCGATCCCTGAGTTTCAGGCAATCGGTACAGTTGTTGGTCAACAAATGACTGACGCACTGGCTGGCAACATCACGGTCAAAGAAGCCTTGGCAAATGCTCAAGCTGCTGCTGACCGCGAAATGAAGAAAGCTGGCTACTACTAAGCTGCTTTCACTTGGGGCGGAGGCTTTGGCCGCCGCCCCACCACTTTCGCTAGGATTTGGTTTTCAGGCGCATGATGCGACCTGAACATGCCGCCAAACATAGGGACGCTCGCTATGAACCCAACACTCGTCAGATGGCTACAAGCACCGAGTATCATCGTGCTTATGCTGTGGATGATCGTGCCGCTGAGCATGACACTCTACTTCTCAACCATCCGCTATAACCTGCTCTACCCAGAGCGTTCCGGGTTTGTTGGGCTAGACAATTACACCTACTTTTACACGGACCCATCCTTTTGGCCTGCGTTGGTAAATACGCTCATTCTGGTTGGCTCTGTATTGGCTATCTCGGTCCTCTTGGGCCTTGCGATATCCTTGCTGATTGACCGCCCGTTCTTTGGCCGTGGACTGGTCCGGGTTATGCTTATCTCGCCGTTTTTCATCATGCCGACAGTGAACGCATTGCTTTGGAAAAACATGATGATGAACCCGATTTACGGGTTATTTGCGGTGCTTGCACATGCTGTTGGGATCGAGCCCATTGACTGGCTGTCTGATGTGCCTTTGCTGTCCGTGATTATTATCGTGAGCTGGCAGTGGACGCCATTTGCAATCTTGATCTTTATGACGTCGCTGCAAAGCCAAGACCAAGAACAGAAGGAAGCCGCCACTTTGGATGGCGCCGGGTTCTGGTCGCAACTCTATAATTTGACTTTGCCGCATCTGGCGCGCCCGATTGCGATCGTGCTGATGATCCAGATGATCTTTCACCTGTCGATTTTCGCCGAGATCTTCGTGACAACTTCGGGTGGTCCGGGCACACAGTCTACCAACCTTGCCTTCCTGATCTACACGCAGGCGTTGCAGGGCTTCGACATAGGCGTGGCGTCGGCTGGGGGTGTGTTTGCAATCATCATCGCCAACATTGCCGCCTTCTTCTTGATCAAAGTAATCGGAAAGAGCTTGATGACATGACCGACGCACAAGTATCCCGCATAAAGAACCGCATTGCCGTTATCGCTGCTTGGGTTGTGGCCTGCCTGTTCTTTTTCCCGATTTTCTGGATGGTTCTGACCAGCTTTAAAACGGAGCTTCAAGCCATTGCAATCCCGCCTCTGCTTTTCTTTGAGCCCACATTGGATAACTTTTCGTTGATCCAAGAACGTACCGATTATACCAAGTTTGCGTGGAATTCGGTTGTGACTTCGGTCGGTGGCACAGTGCTGGCGATGATTATCGCGATCCCCTCGGCGTACGCTATGGCGTTCAATACCGGCCGGTTTACGAAAGATATCTTGCTATGGATGCTCTCCACTAAAATGTTGCCCGCTGTCGGTGTGCTGATGCCGATCTACTTGCTGAGTCAAAAATTCGGCTTACTGGACACCAAGATTGTTTTGGTGGTGATCTATGCTTTGATCAACTTACCGATCATTATGATGATCTTGTTCAATTACTTCCGCGAAATTCCAAAAGAGATACTGGAAGCCTCGCGCATGGATGGCACCTCGACCTGGAACGAGATTACGCAAATTGTCATGCCGCTGGCGTGGGGGGGCATTGCGTCAACCGCTTTGCTGTCAATCGTGTTGTGTTGGAATGAAGCGTTTTGGTCGATCAACCTGACCTCGGCTGATGCAGGTACGCTAACCGCTCTGGTTGCCTCGTTCTCATCACCAGAAGGTCTGTTTTGGGCTAAATTATCCGCCGTCTCCACACTGGCCTGCGCGCCAATCGTGGTCTTTGGGTGGTTGTGCCAGAAACAGTTGGTTCAGGGCCTGACCTTTGGTGCGGTGAAATGATCAAAGCGAATGTCATAGGCTTGGGTGCCGGTGCAATTTGGGTTGCACCGGCCGATGTAGCCCGTGGCAAGACCCTCTAGAGGTGCGCTGATGTCGATAATTCAACCGGAAATTGAGATCGTTGATCGCGCCACCGAGAGCATCCGCTATTTGGAGCATGGCTGGCCGTCTGATCTGTGCAGATGGCACAGCCACCGCGAATACGAGCTGCATTTGATCACGACCACGCGCGGCAAGGCGTTCGTGGGGGATTACATTGGGGATTTCAAACCGGGGGCTTTGTTTCTGACCGGGCCAAACTTGCCGCACAACTGGATCACGGATGAGGTTCACAAAGAACGAGCCGAGATTCGCGACATGATGGTTCAGTTTAGCCAAGGGAGTCTGGATCGGCTGGCGACGGCATTTCCGGAATTCTTAGATCAGCGGCCGATGTTGGCGTTGGCGCAATCTGGCATCGAATTTGTGGGGTTTGATCCTGTTGTGGCCCAAGAGTATTTCGAGGAAATTCGAGACGCCAGAGGCCCTGAGCGGATCGTGGCATTCCTACGATTTATGATCAGCGTGAATGAACATCCCGAGAAGAAGACGCTGTCGGTGATGAAGTTGGTCCAACCTGAAGGGAACAGCAAGCAAGCCCGTATTGCGGATGTGATTGATCACATTGTGACGAATTATGCGGACGATATCTCGGTGGAAATGGCGGCCGGTAAGGCGAGCATGAGCCCGACGTCTTTTTCGCGGAACTTTCAATCTGTTACCGGGCACCGCTTTGTAGAGTTCGTGAACCGGGTTCGTATCGGCCAAGCCTGCGGGATGCTCTACGCGACCGAGGAGCCGATTTCAGCTATCTGCTACGACGTCGGCTTTCAAAACCTAGCAAACTTCAACCGTCATTTTCTAAAAATGAAGGATATGACACCGTCAGCTTATCGTGACTTTGCGCGGCAAGAATTAAACTCAAAAGGGACCCGCGCGTCATGAATCAATACGACCGGCCTGAACTGTTTGCTACCAACTATGACCGGCGCGCTTGCGCTATCGGTGTGGTGCATCTGGGGTTTGGTGCTTTTCACCGTGGCCATCAGGCGTTGTACATTGATGATATGATGGAGCTGACGGGTGACCTTCGTTGGGGGATTGCTGCCGTCAATCTACGTGGTGCAGAGGCGGATAGCTTTGCCCGGCATCGCACGGCAGACGAGGGCTACATCATCAAGTCGGTTTCCCCTGAAGGGGCTGTGGACTTTCGCCGGGTTCGCTCGCATGTCGCCTTTGAGGATTGGAGCGTCGATGCAAAGGCTGCCGAAGCACTGCTAGCGCTGCCGTCGGTTCATTTGGTAACAATCACAGTGACGGAAAGCGGATACTATACTGACGATGCCGGGGCATTGAACCCTGTCGATCCAACGATTGAGGCAGAGCTTACAGGGGGAGCACCGGTTTCGGTGTACTCTTACCTTGCCTCATCACTGCGCGCCCGGATGGACGCGGGTGGTTTGCCCATCACCATTTTGTGCTGCGATAATATTCGCGAGAATGGCTCCAAGCTGAAGTCAAATTTCCTAGCGTACCTGAACCTCTTGGGAGATGCCGCTTTGATCACTTGGGTAGAAGGAAACGCGACGTTTCCTTGTTCCATGGTGGACCGGATTACGCCTCGCGGCAGCCCAGAGCTAGGGGCCGAAATTCAGGCGATTTTTGGCACAAAAGTTGATGCACCCATTATCGCAGAGGATTTCATTCAGTGGGTTCTTGAAGATAAGTTTGCAGGCCCAATGCCGGATTTGGCGGCGGCTGGTGTGACCGTTGCCGCAGATGTTCATCCTTATGAGGAGGCGAAAATCCGCATTCTGAATGGCGGCCACACTTGCCTGACCTACCTTGCAGCATTGCGTGGTTTGGATACTTTTGATGCGGCGATGCGCGACCCTGATTTGCAGCAACACTTCTGGAGCTATGAGCAAGATGAGGTGCTGTCGGCGTTAACGCTCGATTTGCCATTTGAAAAGGCTGAGTACCTCCAAAGCATTGCCCAGCGTTTCGGAAACGCCGCTATTGCTGATTCAGTTGAGCGGATTTGCGCGGATGGCATGGCGAAGTTCCCAATCTTTATCCGCCCCACGCTGGAAGGCTGTCTAGAGCAAGGCGTGATGCCCGCAGCTTGCCTGCGCTCGATCGCAAGCTGGTACGTATTTGCGCGCCACGTTGAGGCGGGGTTGATCAATTTCTCCTACTTAGAGCCTAGCTGGGAGGCCCTGAAGACAATGCTTCAGGGTGATGCGGGCTTGGATGCTTTCTGCACTTCGAAATTACTATGGGCGGACCTTCCGGGCCGCTTCCCTGACTTCCCAACTGCTTTGCGCGGTGCGATTATGGAAATGGAGCTGACATGGCCGGTGTAACCATCAGAAACTTGAAGAAATCATATGGCGACGTGCAAGTAATGCACGGCGTTGATCTAGATGTGGAGGACGGCGAATTTGTCGTTTTCGTTGGGCCGTCGGGCTGTGGTAAATCCACATTGCTGCGGATGATTGCGGGGCTGGAAAGCATTTCCAGCGGCACGGTTGCGATTGGTGATCGTGAGGTCAATGAGGTCGCTCCGTCGAAACGCGGTGTGGCTATGGTTTTCCAGACCTACGCTCTCTACCCACATATGACAGTGTTCGAGAATATGGCGTTTGGCTTGAAACAGGCCAAGACGGCTCCTGAAGAAATTGACCGTCGTGTGAATTCGGCAGCAGAGATATTGCAGATTACTGACTACCTCGACCGCTCACCACGCAACCTGTCTGGCGGGCAACGCCAACGGGTCGCCATTGGCCGTGCCATTGTGCGTGACCCGGAAGTTTTCTTGTTTGATGAACCGCTGTCCAATCTGGATGCCGCCCTGCGCGTGCAAACCCGTTTGGAGATTGCTCGCCTGCATGAGCGGTTGAAGTCGACTATGATCTATGTGACCCACGATCAGGTCGAAGCCATGACTTTGGCTGACAAAATTGTGGTTCTGCGGGATGGTCGTATTGAACAAGTTGGCGCGCCAATTGACCTCTACGAGCGCCCTGCAAATGCTTTCGTGGCACAATTCATCGGCAGTCCGAAAATGAATTTCTATGGTGACGGCGACGTGAATGACGATGCGATGCCCTCCAATTATGTGAAGGGCGATTCACTGGGTATTCGCCCCGAGCATTTGGAACAATGCGATGCGGCAGCGGCGTTCGTGTCTGGTAAGCTGGAATTGGTTGAGCAATTGGGGGAATATGCTTTGGCGCATTTGACCTCTCCCGAAGGTGTAGACTTCATCGCTAAAATGGAGAAACCGCCAACAGAGGCTTATGGCGACACACTGTATTTCAACGCGATTACAAGTCGGCTGCATGTTTTTGGCTCTGATGGGTTGTCCAAGAACGATTGAGGGCTTGACCTTCCAGTAGATGGAAGCCCCATATAGCGAGTCCCTGATACAGTTAGAGGCTTCGCGCATGTCACCATATGACCTGTCTTTTGAGATTGAGGGTCTGTCCTGCGCGTCTTGCGCGGGGCGGGCTGAACGCGCGTTACAGGCCATATCTGGCGTGACGAACGCACATGTGAATTTGGCGATGTCGCGCGCTGAAGTCACTCTCGACGATGCGACGCCAAACTCTCTACAGCAAGCTTTACATACGGCAGGATATCCGGCCGTGACCGAGCAGGCTCAATTCACGGTCGGGGGGTTGTCCTGCGCCTCATGTGCTGGCCGGGCAGAACGCGCATTGCAGGCTGCACCGGGGATGATCGAGGCATCGGTTAATTTAGCGACAGGTGTGGCCACGGCAGTTTGGTTGAAAGGCGGGCTTACTGCACGCCGGGCGGCTGAAATCGTGACCGAGGCAGGCTATCCAACAACGCCAAGCGAGTTATCGCAGGCGGATGACACTTCTGTGGATCGTAACGCTCAAGAAGTTGCCAGCTTGCGGCATGACTTGATGATCGCGGCCATCTTAACTTTGCCCGTGTTCCTGCTGGAAATGGGAAGCCACTTCGTGCCCGGAGTGGCGACCTTAATTGAGGCAACGATTGGGGCGCGGACCAGCTGGTTGATCCAGTGGGTTTTGGTTACAGTCGTGTTGCTTTGGCCCGGGCGTCGTTTCATGCGCGAAGGGTTTCCGGCTCTGCTGCGCGGGGCTCCTGAAATGAATGCGCTGGTTGCGCTGGGGGCTTCGGCGGCGTGGCTTTTCTCAACAGTGGCATTGTTCGCGCCGGGGTTGCTGCCCGAAGGCAGCCGCGTCGTGTATTTCGAAGCGGCTGCGGTGATTGTGACGCTCATCCTGTTTGGCCGATGGTTGGAAGCCCGCGCAAAATCCCAAACCGGGGCCGCGATCCGTGCCTTGCTGGGATTGCAACCATCGCAAGCCCAAGTGCGCAGGGGTGAAGAATGGCACAAGGTGCCAATCGCAGATATTAGTGAGAGTGATATCGTATTGGTGCGCCCGGGTGAGCGTTTGCCCGTCGATGGTGAAGTTGTTGATGGTGGGTCATTCGTGGACGAAAGCATGGTGACTGGCGAGCCGGTTCCAGTGAGCCGGGGCCTCGGCGACAATGTGATTGGCGGCACGGTTAACGGCACAGGGGCCTTGCAAATCCGCGCAACAGCCGTTGGATCTGACACAGTTCTGGCGGGAATTGTGCGGATGGTTGAGCAGGCACAAGGTGCCAAGCTGCCCATTCAGGCGGCGGTTGATCAAGTCGTTCGCTGGTTTGTTCCAGCAGTTCTAATTGCAGCGACGGCGACTGTGTTGGTGTGGCTTATATTCGGCCCGACCCTTAGCCATGCTTTGGTTGCTGGCGTGTCGGTCCTGATCGTGGCCTGCCCTTGTGCCATGGGGCTCGCAACGCCGACCTCGGTCATGGTCGGCTCGGGGCGAGCGGCAGAATTGGGTGTGTTGTTTCGCAAGGGATCAGCTTTGCAAACCCTGTCTCAAGTGGACGTTGTGGCTTTTGACAAGACCGGAACTTTAACAATGGGGCGCCCCGAGTTGACCGACGTGGTGATGGTTGATGGGTTTGAAGAGGCGGCTGTACTGGCGCAAGTTGCGTCGGTTGAGGCCATGTCTGAACACCCGATTTCGCGGGCCTTAACGCGTGCGGCCTCGCAGCGGGGGCTGCCGATAACCGATGTGTCCGAGTTTTCATCCATAACCGGTTTGGGGCTTCGTGCCAGTTTGGACGGCAAGGCTATTTTAGTTGGGGCCGATCGGCTTATGGCGCAGGAAGGCATTGATATATCGGCGCTTGAAGGGCCTGCTTTCAGAATGGCGGAACAGGCCAAAACCCCAGTGTTTGTTGCAACTGATGGCGTGGCCGTTGCTGTCATGGGGGTGGCGGACCCCATAAAACCAGGCGCTACAGATGTTATCACGAAGCTTCGTCAGGATAACATTCGAGTTGTGATGATCACTGGTGACACCGAGAAAACCGCACAGGCTGTCGCGCGCGAGCTTGGTATTGATGACGTCGTTGCGGGGGTGATGCCTGATGGGAAGTCGCGCGTAGTTTCCGAGCTGAAAGCCAAAGGAAGCCTGACGTTTATAGGGGATGGTATCAATGATGCGCCTGCCTTGGCGGCGGCAGATGTTGGGATCGCGGTGGGCACTGGTACGGATGTTGCTATCGAGACGGCAGACGTTGTTTTGATGGCCGGTGATTTAGGCGGCGTATTGAAGGCAATAGATATTAGTCGCCGCACTATGACCAATATCCGTCAAAATCTATTTTGGGCATTTGCCTATAATACGGCCTTGGTTCCAGTCGCAGCAGGTGTACTCTATCCGGTATGGGGGGTGCTGTTGTCACCCATGCTTGCCGCCGGAGCGATGGCGTTTTCGAGTGTATTTGTGGTGAGTAATGCGTTGCGATTGCGTGGTATGAAAGGGTGATTTCATGAACATTGGTGAAGTGGCGTCTCAGTCGGGGCTACCTGCGAAAACAATCCGGTATTACGAAGATATAGGGTTGATTAAGCCAGCGCGTGACGCAAATGGATACCGCTCTTTTGGCGCGTCAGATTTGCATAAACTGACGTTCCTCAGTCGCTCGCGGGCCTTGGGGTTCACCATTGAAGACTGCCGGACTTTGCTTGCTTTGTGGGAAGACAAATCCCGTGCAAGCGCGGATGTGAAGCACTTGGCCGGAGAGCACCTGAGGGAAATCGATCGAAAGATATCTGATTTGAGGTCAATGCGGGAAACTCTAGGTGATCTGGTGCGCGAATGTGCAGGTGACGGGCGGCCAGATTGCCCGATCTTGACCGGGCTAGGCACGCCGCGATGATCGGCGGAAAGTTCAACCTTAAGCAGCTGGAGGCACTTATTTGGGTCGCTGACCTCGGGAGTTTTCGCAAAGCGGCAGAGCATTTGAACACGACGCAACCCAACATTTCAGCACGAATTTCAGGGTTGGAGAATACGCTTGGGATGGTCCTGATGCAGCGGGATTCAGCCTCCGTTCGGTTGACTGCTAGAGGTGCTGAAATCGTCGAGCGCGCGCGGTGTGTTCTGCGCGAGGCAGAAGGGCTAATCGAGGTTGCAAGCCGCGCAGACCTGATCGAAGGGCGGTTGCGTCTTGGCGTGACCGAGCTGGTTGCATGCACTTGGCTGCGACTATTTTTGCGTGAGATGAAGCGTGCTTATCCCAGCTTATCCGTTGAGTTAACGATTGATTTGTCCGTCAACCTTGATCAGAAGCTTGCCTCCGGGGTTTTGGATATCACCTTTCAAACGGCTCCGTTTACGACGCAAGTTGCAGGTCTGATTGAGCTGAGCGAGTACCGCTATATTTGGGTCGCCTCGCCTGTCGTAGCGCGAATGTTGCCTCGCTGTCCGGGCTTTGATGACCTTTTATCGCAGCCGGTTTTGACACCTGCACGCTATACCCAAGCCTATCAGGAGTTGTCTGCGCATTGTGCTGGCAAAGGGGCTTTGAAGCCACGCATTGTCCCATCGGGGAGCCTGACTTCGAGCTTGCATATGGCCGTGGATGGCATTGGGATTTCCGTGCAACCTCGGGTGATGGTATTGGATGAGTTGACCGGCGGCGCTTTGGTTGAGCTACCAGTCGATTGGGTGCCAACGCCGCTGCGATTTTTTGCTCGATATCATGCAGATAAATGCGCAGGTGTCGTCGTCAAATCTGGTGACATTGCAAAACAATGCGCGGAATCCTTTGATGCTACGAAACTTGGGGCTATTGCAGGCGCTGAGGATCAAAAATAGTTATCACGTATATTCAACTAAATAATTAGTGGTGATGATGCGAAGCCTGTTACCGTTTGAAAAAATCTCAAGGTACAACAAATGAGCGCAGATGCTATTAGAATGGGTGTGGATATTGGCGGCACCTTCACGGACGTCGTATTAGAAGTTGGCCACGCCACCTATTCTACCAAAGTGCTGACGACATACACCGCGCCAGAAGATGCTATCATTTCCGGAATGCATCAGGTTTGCGCCAAAGCAGGTGTCACCTCGGCGGAAATTATTCAAATCATTCATGGCACGACCCTAGCTACTAACGCTTTGATTGAGCGCCGTGGGGCAAAAACGGCGCTAATCACGACTGAAGGGTTTCGCGATGTGATCGAGATGCGCACCGAGTCTCGGTTCGAGCAATATGACTTGAACCTTAACCTGCCAGATCCACTATTACCGCGGCAGATGCGCTACACGGTGCCGGGTCGGATTGGGGCAAATGGCGCAGAGCTGATCCCAAGTGAGCGCACTGCGATTGAGGCTGTGGTCGACGTAATTGCCGAGGCTGGATATGAAAGCGTCGCGGTAGGGTTGATTCATTCCTACCTGAACGACACCCATGAAAAGCTGGTGCGCGACGTGTTGGCGGAACGCCTGCCTGATGTCATGGTGTCTTTATCGTGCGAAGTTTCGCCCCAGATGCGCGAGTATGAGCGGTTCAATACCGTGGTTGCCAACGCCTATATTAAGCCGCTGATGAAGTCCTACCTTAGCCGTCTTGAAGCGCGCTTAAGAGATGAAGGTGCGGCTTGCCCGATCTTCCTGATGCACTCAGGGGGCGGTATTATATCGCTTGAAAGTGCGGCTGAATTCCCGGTGCGATTGGTTGAAAGCGGCCCTGCGGGCGGTGCGGTTTTTGCGGCTCATATTGCGGCGCGCTATGGCTTGGACAAGGTGTTGTCATTCGACATGGGGGGGACCACGGCCAAGATTTGCCTGATCAAAGATCAAACACCGAAGACGTCTCGGGTTTTTGAAGTCGCGCGCACGTATCGCTTCAAGAAAGGCTCTGGCATGCCGATCTCGATCCCGGTGATTGACATGGTTGAAATTGGTGCTGGCGGTGGTTCTCTTGCGCATGTGGATGCGATGCGCCAAATTCGCGTTGGCCCTGAAAGTGCGGGGTCCGAGCCGGGGCCGGCCTGTTATGGGCGTGGTGGCACAAAGCCCGCTGTGACCGATGCGGATCTGGTTCTGGGCAAGCTGGACCCGGACAATTTTGCTG
This sequence comes from Litoreibacter sp., assembly GCF_058136045.1. NCBI lineage: Bacteria > Pseudomonadati > Pseudomonadota > Alphaproteobacteria > Rhodobacterales > Roseobacteraceae > Litoreibacter > Litoreibacter sp. The sequence goes on along the minus strand of NZ_JBYVDD010000006.1, from coordinate 321,349 downwards.
GTGGCACAATTGCGTTGCATGTCGGCCAGTCGAAGACCGCGTTGAGTAACGTTCTTGGCGATGTTTTGGATATGGATGCCGCCACAGCGGCCTTTGGTTTGGCCGAAGTGGTTGACGAGAATATGGCCAATGCGGCCCGTGTTCATGCGGTTGAGAACGGCGAAGACCTTAGTGATTACACGATGATTGCTTTTGGTGGCGCGGCCCCGCTTCATGCAGGGCGTCTGTGCGAAAAACTGGGTATCGCACGGTGCTTGGTGCCTACGGGTGCGGGCGTCGGGTCCGCGATTGGCTTCCTGCGTGCGCCGTTCAGCTTTGAGGCCAACCGCTCTGTCTATATGAAGCTGTCGGATTTTGACCCTGCGCGTATCAAATCCCTACTGTCAGAGTTGCAATCCGAGGCCACCGGCTTCGTGCGTGGATGCGATGGCGACGCGGAGATCCTCACTGAGTTTAAGGTCTATATGCGTTATACTGGGCAGGGCTGGGAAATTCCGATCACCTTGTCAGGCGCGCAGGCCATGACCCCAGACGCCGCCACATTTCAAGAGCTGTTTGAGGCGGATTATACGCGGCTCTTCGGGCGCACAGTTGAGGGCCTTGATGTGGAAATTACCGTTTGGGCCGTAAACGCCACGACGCCGCCCGAAAAAGTAGATGCGGTTGCAACGGTGTCCGGTGGGGCGGTCATCGCGACCTCTGTGCGGCGGCAACTGTTTGATCCAGCCAAATCCGCTTATGTGGATGCGGCGGTGGTTGAGCGTGCAAATATGGGCGTGGGCGAGCTGGCCCACGGCCCTGCGGTTATCACGGAAGATGAAACAACGATCATTGTGCCCGTCAGCCGCAGCGCTTTGCGCCAACCTGATGGCTGCATCGACATTGTAGCGAAGGGATAGCAGGCCATGACACAGCAATATTCAAACGTCGCCTATCAAGTCATGTGGAACCGATTGATCTCGGTCGTTGAGGAACAGGCGCAGGCTCTTGTGCGCACAGCATTCTCGACCTCCGTGCGTGAGGCGGGTGATTTGTCTGCGGGCGCATATGATGTGGATGGCCAGATGATCGCGCAGGCGGTTACCGGCACCCCGGGCCATGTCAACGCCATGGCAGATGCAGTTGTACATTTCATCCGGCGCATTAGGCGCGAGAATATCCACCAAGGCGATGTGTACGTTACCAATGACCCATGGGAAGGCACCGGGCATTTGCATGATATCACCATGGTCACGCCCTCGTTCCACAATGGCAAACATGTCGGGTTCTTTGCCTGTACGGCGCATATTGTGGACATCGGCGGGCGTGGTTTCGGGGCCGATGCTGCCAGCGTTTATGAGGAGGGCCTCTACCTTCCCATTATGAAATTCGCGGACCGCGGCGTGGTCGATCAAACCTTGCTGCACATCGTGCGCGGCAATGTCCGTGAGCCGGACCAATTGGTGGGTGACATGTTTGCATTGGCCAGTTGCAACGAGATCGGCCACCGTCGCCTGATCGAGATGATGGAGGAATTTCAACTTGGTGACCTTACCGGCATCGCGGAGTTCATCCTTGAGAATTCCCGCCGCGCGACGCTGGAGCGGATTAACGCCCTTAAGCCCGGCACGGCAGAGGGGGAGATGACCGTCGATGGGTTCTCTCACCCGATTACGTTGAAGGTGAAGTTAACCATCGGCAAGGACCGCATTTTATCAGATTTCGCGGGGACATCTGCGGTGGATAAAAAGGGGATCAACTGCCCGCTGGTCTACGCCAAAGCCTATGCTTGCTATGCGCTGAAATGCGCCATCGCGCCTGAAATTCCCAACAACGCGGCCTCGCTCGCCCCGTTTGAAATATCTGCACCAGAGAACACGATTGTGAACGCGGTGCACCCGGCGCCAGTGGCTTTGCGTCATATCGTGGGTCACTTTGTGCCGGATGCGGTTTACAACGCGCTCGACAAATTATTGCCCGGCGTGGTTCCGGCAGAGGGCGCGGGTTGTTTGTGCAACTTCCAAATCTCAACGCGCCCCCGCAGTGACGCCCCTGCGCCAAAGGGCGCCCGCCGCGCGGAGGTGTTGACCTTTAACTCTGGCGGCTCTGGCGCGCGACCGTTGCACGATGGCTTGAACGCTACGGCTTTCCCATCCGGCGTTATGACCATGCCAGTTGAGGCGACGGAGCACGCGGGTCCAGTGATCATCTGGCGCAAAGAGCTGCGCCCTGACTCTGGTGGTGCTGGCAAGCATCGCGGCGGTTTGGGGCAATACATGGAAGTTGGCGCAACAGAGGGTCACGAATTTGATTTTCAGGCGATGTTTGACCGCGTTGATCACCCCGCGCTTGGGCGTCGGGGCGGTGGTGCTGGCGCGCCAACCACGATTGCGCAAGATGATGGGGCTGCGATGGCGGGCAAGGGCAAGCAATTTGTGCCACATGGCCGTCGTGTGATGCTCGCCTTTCCGGGGGGTGCTGGCTACGGATCCGTGTCTGATCGCGACCCCGAATTGGTGCGACGCGATCTGGCGCGCGGCTATATCTCGGCTGAGGTCGCCAAGCAGGATTACGGCCTATCAGACCATGAGATTGAGGATGTTCAAAATGCCGTGACCAAGGGGGAAGCACTTTGACGCAGGCTCCCGCGAGGACCCGCTACGATGTGGTGATCGTGGGCGGCGCTATGTACGGGGCGTCGGTGGCATGGTGGTTGTCGCGCAACCCGGATTTCGATGGCTCGATCTTGGTGGTCGAGCGCGACCCTACCTATGAGTTTGCCTCGACCTCGCACACGAATAGCTGCATCCGGCAGCAATTCTCGGCAGAGGTGAACGTCAAGATTTCGCAGTTTGGCGCTGAGTTCATTCACGGCTTCAAAGGCTTCATGCAAGATGATGAAGCCCCCGAAATTGTCTTGCAAAGTGACGGCTATCTGTATTTGGCCGACACCGCTGAGTTCGCGGATACGTTGCGCGAGGCACAAAAGACTCAACAGCGTTTAGGCGCTGGCACCAAATTCATGACCGCCGAGGAGATCGCGCAGGATTACCCGTTTTACAATCTCGACGGCATCATCGGAGGCAATCATAATCGCATTGATGAGGGCTATTTCGATGGCGGCACCATATTCGATTGGTGGCGGCGCAAGGCCCGCGCGCGCGGGGTTGAATTTCTTCACAATGAGGTCGTCGCCATTACCGCGAATGCGACTGGGGCGCGTATTGAAAGCATTACTCTATCGTCTGGCGAGGTGATATCATGTGGCACATTGGTCAACTGCGCAGGACCGCGGGCCGCCCATGTGGCGCGTATGGCTGGGCTGAACATCCCGGTGGAGCCACGCAAGCGTTATACCTATATTTTTGCGGCCGAGAAACCACTTGAAAGCGTGCTGCCGCTGACGATTGACCCGTCCGGTGTGCATATGCGCAGTGACGGGAAATATTACCTTGCAGGTGGTAGGGCGGATGATGATCCAGCGGTGGCATTTGATGATTTTTCGCAAGACCACGCGATTTGGGAAAACAAGATATGGCCCGCTCTGGCAACACGGGTTCCGGCGTTTGAGGCTATTAAGCTGATCAACTCTTGGGTCGGGCATTACGCTTATAATGTATTCGATCAAAACGCGATTGTCGGACCTCATTCGAGCCTTAAAAACTTCCTTTTCGTCAATGGGTTTTCGGGCCATGGGCTTCAACAAAGCCCAGCAATCGGGCGCGGTGTGGCGGAGCTGATTTGTTATGGTGAGTACCGCACGTTAGACCTGACAGCACTCGGATATGAGCGGATTGAGGGCAGCGTACCTCTTCATGAAAAGGCAGTGATTTAGGGCAAGAACGCGCTAAAAGGCAGTTTTGGCGCCGCCCTTTAGCGCCAGCCGCGCCCTTGCCTCATCTGGCGTCGCGATACGCCGCCCCAGCCCTTCGATAATCTCGCGCACACGTAAGACTTGCGCAGCACTTGATGGGGCCATGACACCTTTCTCCAGCCACAGGGAATCCTCTAAACCGACCCGAACATTACCACCCTGCGCCGCCGACATGGCCGCCAGTGGCATTTGGTGTCGCCCAGCCCCCAGCACAGACCAAACATAATCATCCCCGAACAGGCGGTCTGCTGTGCGTTTCATATGTGCCACGTCGTCGGGATGCGCCCCGATACCGCCCAACAGGCCGAACACTGTTTGGATCAGCAGCGGGCCTTTGACGGTGCCTGCATCGCGGAAGTGGGCGAGGTTATAGAGATGCGCGGTATCGTAGCATTCGAACTCAAACCGTGTGCCAGCATCGTGCAATGTTTCTAGAACAAAGCTGATGTCTTCAAATGTGTTGCGGAAAATAATGTCATGGTTGCCAAGATAGTCGACCTCCCACTGGTGTTTGAACTCAGGGAACCGCCCCAACATCTCGAACAGTCCGAAGTTCATCGACCCCATGTTGAGAGAGGCCAACTCTGGCTGCCAATGTTGTGCAGGTTTTACCCGCTCGGCCACAGTCATGGTTGGTGCGCCGCCGGTTGTGATATTGATGACCACGTCGGAACGGGCTTTGATTGCGCCGAGTATTGGCTCAAAAGCCTCAACGCTTTGATCCGGTGCGCCAGTATCTGAGTTGCGCGCATGCAGGTGGACGATGGCCGCGCCAGCCTCGGCGGCCTCAACCGCTGCATCCACAATTTGTTGCGGTGTGATTGGCAGTGCCTGAGACATCGTTGGCGTGTGGATTGCCCCGGTGATGGCGGCCGTGATGATAACTGGGTTGGACATTGCAGCGCTCCTTTTCACTGATACTGTCGTAAGTATGAGAGCATGAAAAGGGGTGAGAGAATGGATCTTGGGCTGCAAGGACACCGCGTAATTGTCACCGCAGGGGCTAGTGGCATTGGACGTGCAATTGCTGAGGCGTTTAAATCAGAGGGTGCGGTGGTGACGATCTGCGACATAGACGCGGCGGCTTTGGCGGGCATTGAAGGTCTGTCTTGCGCACAAGTGGATGTGTCTAATCGTGACGCGGTCAGTGCGTTCATGGCTGAGGCAATTGCAACTATGGGAGGTCTCGATTGCCTTGTGAACAACGCAGGCATTGCAGGCCCGACGGGTGGCGTGGAAGACATCGCGCCCGATGGTTGGGATGACACTTTGGCGGTGTGCCTGACATCTCAGTTCAATACTACCCGCGCGGCGGTCGCCGCGTTAAAAGAGAGTAGCAACGGGTCGATCCTCAACCTGTCATCCCTTGCGGGCCGTGTGGGATTTGCGATGCGTAGCCCGTATGCAGCGGCCAAATGGGGTGTGATCGGGTTCACCAAATCTTTGGCGCTAGAGTTGGGGCCGCATGGGGTGCGGGCCAACGCAATTTTGCCGGGACTAGTTGCCGGTGATCGCCAGCGTAGGGTGCTGGAGGCCAAATCACAACGCCTTGGCCAAGCCTTTGAAGACACCGAGGCGGCGGCTTTTTCTCATGTATCCATCAAGGAATACGTGACCCCGCAGCAGATTGCCGATCAGTGCCTGTACCTTGCATCTGCGCGGGGCAGGACAATCTCTGGTCAGGCAATCTCAATCTGCGGGGACACGCAGAAGTTGGCTTAAGCCGCGAGCGCGGCGCGGGTTTTGCCGATCATCAACGCGGCCTGTGCGGCCTCGCGGCCTTTGCTGACGAAGTGGTCTCCGTAGATGGCCATGTGATGCTCGGTCTCTTGGAAGTGGTGCGGCGTCAACGACACTGACAGCACCGGCACGCCAGTGTCCAAGCCTGCGCGCATCAACCCGTCCACGACGGCTTGGGCTACAAAATCATGGCGATAAATGCCGCCATCAACGACCAGGGCTGCGCAAGCCACAGCTCCGTATTGGCCAGATGCTGCTAGGTCGCGGGCGACCAACGGCATCTCGAATGCACCGGGGACGTCGAAGACATCCACTTGCGCTGATGGAATCAATTCGCAGAAACCTTCCAAGGCTCGGTCAACAATATCCGAGTGCCAGTTGGCTTTGACGAACGCGTATCGGGTGGGTGTCATAGTGTTTTCTCCTTATAGCAACGACACGTCACCCAAGGCGATCACGGGCAAACAGCCCCCGTATTAATGGGGGCCAAATGCTCGTTCTCTTTCATCCGGACTATGACCGTCGGCTCAGGAGTTACACCTGATCTGCTGACCCTCCCCTCGAAAGAAGAGGCGCTCGCGGGCTTGCGACCTAAGTCGCTTACCGCCGGTGGGGAATCTCGCCCCGCCCTGAGAACATCCCTAAGATGGCGACCCAGAGGCGGGCGTGCAAGATCAAAAGCGGCTTATTTGGCGGCACGCGCGACCATGCCAAACAGATCGCGTGGATCGTCAGGGTCCGCAAGCATATCCAGCTCAACATATGTGTCATGGGTGGCCAGTTGATCACGGACATAGCGCAAGGCAGAGAAATCCTCGGTGGCGAAGCCAACGCTGTCAAACAGCGTGATTTGTTGTGGGTCGCGGCGACCTTCTGCTTGTCCCGTCATCACCTGCCACAACTCTGTCACCGGATAGTCGTCGTCCAACTGTTGAATTTCGCCTTCAACACGAGTTTGCGGCGGGTATTCCACAAAGATATCGGACCGCAAGAGGATGTCTCGGTGCAATTCTGTCTTACCGGGGCAATCACCACCAATAGCGTTGATGTGCACGCCACTGCCAATCATGTTGTCAGTCAGGATCGTGGCGCATTGCTTGTCAGCGGTGCAGGTTGTGATAATTTGCGCCCCAGCCACCGCGTCCTCGGGAGAGGTGCACTTCACAACGCTCAAGCCTGTCGCCGCGAGGTTCCTCGCGGCTTTTTCAGTTGCGACTGGATCAATGTCATACAGGCGCACGGTGTCGATACCTACGATCGTTTGAAAAGCCAGAGCTTGAAATTCACACTGGGCACCATTGCCGATCATCGCCATGGTTTTTGCACCCTTTGGGGCTAAGTATTTCGCCACTAATGCCGAGGTTGCGGCGGTGCGAAGTGCGGTCAAAATGGTCATTTCTGTCAACAACACTGGATAGCCATTGTCGACCCGTGCCAGCACGCCGAAGGCCGTCACAGTTTGGAAGCCACGCGCCATGTTGGCAGGGTGTCCGTTCACATATTTGAACCCGTAGCTTTCACCGTCAGAGGTCGGCATCAGTTCAATAACGCCCTCCTTAGAGTGAGCGGCCACACGCGGGGTTTTGTCAAACTGCTCCCACCGTTTGAAGTCTGTTTCAATATAGGCGGAAATTTCAGCGATCATGTTGGCGGGACCGATAGCATTTACCAGTTTCATCATGTTGTCGACCGATACGAAAGGGACAAGGGCGAGTTGAGAGGGGTTGCTCATGGTTAAGATACTTTCAATTCGGGCCTGCGCGAGAGATGCACTCCGGCCAACATGCAGCGGACAGACCCGCCAGCGGTTTCAATGGTTGGGACAGCAAGCGGGAGCAGGGTCGCGTGAGGCTCTATCCGTGAAATTTGATCCCCCGTCAGTGCGTCATATGCTGTTTGAGATAGGGCGAGTATCGCCCCGGCTTCGCCGGAAAGTTCTAAGGCGTTCCCGGCAAATTGCTTGATTTGAGACAGCGTTAAGTCGATGATATCCCGCCCGTTTTCCGCCAAGCGGTCCAGGACCTCGGCCCGACGACTTGAATCGGTGATCATATCGCTACAAATCATTGTGAAACTGGTTCCTACGGTCATCAGCACGTTGGTGTGGTACACGCTGACCCCAGCCGCGTCCGTGGCGGCGAAAGCCATGGGCTCGTAATTGAAATGGCTACAGAAGCGCTCGAGAATGACCGGGTCCGCACGGTTGGACTCGACCGTGTAGGCCACCCTCGCGATGTGATCGAGGACCATGGCCCCTGTACCTTCAAGGAATACACCGTCTTGCTCCAAGCCTGAAAAATCGACGACAGTTTGGACGCGGTATTCGGCTTTCAAAGCTTCGATGATGTCCCAACGGCGCTCTGCCCTGCGGTTGGGGGCATACATCGGATAGATTGCTATGTGGCCACCGGGATGAGACGAAAACCAGTTGTTGGGAAACACTGAATCCGGCGTTTCAGTACCTGCATCGTCAAAGACGTGCACGCTCACGCCCGCGTTGCGAAGCTTGACAACCATCGCGTCAAATTCAGCGAGCGCAAGGCAAGACACATCACCCGCGTCGCGGGTGCTACTAGTTTGAAAGCCATTGTCCCCTTGGGTTTGCGGATTGGAGCAAAAGTGGTGAGGCCGTATCATGACTACGGCGCTGGGTGCTTGAGGTGAGTGCATCAAAATCGCCCTGTTGGGCGGTCCAGAACCTTGCGTCCCATTAGGCTGGCACAAAGGTCAACCATTAGGCTGGCAGTGCGGCCACGCTCGTCAAGGAACGGGTTCAACTCGACCATGTCCAGCGAAGTGACAAGCTTACTGTCACACAGCATCTCCATCACCAAATGGGCCTCGCGAAATGTGGCCCCTCCGGGGACTGTGGTTCCAACAGCAGGAGCAATCGCTGGCTCAAGAAAATCTACATCAAGCGATACATGCAAAGCGCCATTGGCGGCCCGAACCCGCTCAAGGAAGGCCCGTAGGGGGGGGGCAATTCCATGCTCATCAATTGCGCGCATGTCGCTGACATCAATGTTTTTCGTGAGAAGGGCTGCGTTTTCCGCGGGGTCCACCGAGCGGATGCCGAGCATACAGACATTAGCAGGGTCCACGGGGGCAGTGAGTTTGGGATATGCCTCAAAGCCGGGGAGATTGCAAAAATACGCAACAGGGGTGCCGTGAAGGTTGCCGCTTTTGGTGGTATCTAAAGTGTGAAAATCTGGGTGAGCATCGAGCCATAGGACAAAAAGTGGCCTGTCTTGCTGCTGCCAATGACGCGCGATGCCCGGTACGGTTCCGATAGATAAGCTATGGTCCCCACCTAGGAAAATAGGCATGTCTGCGGTTTGTGCGGCATCGAAAGCTGCACGTTCCAATGCTGCGGCCCAAGCCACCGTTTGTGTTAGGTCATGTACCGCCGAATTGTTGTGACGCTGGTCGACAACTGTGTCAGGCGTAACATTGCCATTGTCTAAAATACTGTGACCAAGATCGCGAAGGGTTTCGGCTAAATGTGCGGTTCGAAACGCGTCCGGACCCATGACGCAACCGGGTTGGCTGGCCCCTGACTGAACGGGCGCGCCGACAAGTATGCATGTTCTTTGTTTCATCAAAGTCTCCAAGCTATTCACCTAAAAGGATAAAGAGACGGAGTGATAAAAGTGATAATCATTATGGAAATTTAGCCAGTATTTGCTATCATAATGATAAGTTTAATTCTCATTATGATAGGGCGTCTGGGTGGATGATATTGGAAGGCGATTGATTGCAGCTCTAAAGCGGGACGGCCGGGCATCTGTGACAACGCTTGCGGGGCAATTGGGGCTATCGCGGGTGACTGTTCAAACGCGTATGGACAGGATGCAGCGGGAAGGCACGATACGGCGTTTTACGGTAGAACTTGGACATGTTGGTTTGGATGATCTTGTTCATGCAGTGATGATGATCGAAGTGAAAGGGCCGCAAACCGCAGCCGTGATCAGGCAGTTGCAACATATGCCTGAGGTTGTTGATTTGCACACGACAAACGGGGTTTGGGATCTTGTTGCCCGAATTGAAGTCAGCAGCTTGCCTGATTTTGACCGCGTCCTGCGCCAAGTGCGCGAAATCTCAGCTGTGACAGGAAGCGAGACTTCATTGTTGCTCGACCGTGCCCGCGGCTAAGTCAATAAGTTCCGACAATTTTAATCGTTAACTCGTAGTTCAGCCTGTCGTTTTATACCGACCGTAGGAACATGCGAGGATTATCATGAGCGACGAAGTTGTTCGGCCAATCATTATCAAGCGCAAGAAAATAATTGCCGCCGGCCACCACGGCGGGGCATGGAAGGTTGCATACGCTGACTTTGTGACCGCGATGATGGCTTTCTTCATGCTTATGTGGCTGTTGAACGCGACCACCGAAAAACAGCGCAAGGGGCTGGCTGACTACTTCACTCCGACCATTGCCGTGGCGCGGGTCTCGGGTGGTGGGGATGGTGCATTTGGGGGCGACAGCCTGATTGTTAAGTCGCGACTGCCTCAATCTGGGCAAGGTGGATTGCCTGATGCGGCGTTATCAAAGGATAGCCCCGATGGGGCCTTGGCTATGGCAGATCAGGCTCAGTTGGAAGATTTGGCGAGTGGAATTTTGGGAAAAGGCGGCGACAGCCTGATAAAAGAAATGGCTTTGGAACACATTATAACCGAAGTCACTGATGAAGGGTTGGTCGTTGAAATTTTTGACCTTGAAGGAGCGCCATTATTTGACGTTGAAACTGGTGCACCGACTGTAATCATGCACGAAATTTCAGAGGTTTTGGTCGATGTATTTTCAGTTGTACAGAATCGGATTTCTATATCCAGTCATTCTTTGGCTTACCCATCCGTTCTAATAGATAATCCGGCGTGGAATGTGACTACGTCCCGATCTCACATGATCCGCGAACTCATGGAGCGCCAGGGAACGGTTCCCGATCGGTTTCAACGGCTGACGGGATATGGGCAGAGCAAGCCATTACTCCACGATCCAATGGCAGTGCGCAATAACCGGCTTGAGATCACTTTGCTACGATCTGAGCGGCTGCGGCAACCAAACTAGGATCAATTTTATCTGTTAGCGCGCTGTTAAGGCACCAGCCCGCATAGTGGCAGTTAAGCGAAATGCATCAGAAAGGCGCATCATGACGATTTCCTCATCCCTTAATGCTGGCGTGGCTGGTTTGGCGGCAAATGCCAGTCGCCTATCTACGATTGCGGATAATATCGCCAACTCGGGCACAAATGGCTACAAGCGCGCTACGACGGAATTCCATTCAATGGTTATATCGAATGGCCGTGGTAACTATTCTGCGGGCGGGGTGCGGGTAACATCGCAGCGTCTTATCGATCAATCTGGCTCGTTGCTAACAACCACGAACTCTACGGACTTGGCAGTTCGAGACCGTGGTTTTCTTCCGGTAACGACACAGACTGCAGTTAACCTTGGCACCTCCGACCTACCGTTTCGACTGGCGACGACTGGATCCTTTAGAACCGATTCACAAGGCTATTTGTCCACAGATTCGGGCATGGTGCTCATGGGGTGGCCTGCAGATGCCGACGGGACTGTCCCAACCTACCCTAGAGATACTGCCGATGGGCTGGAGCCAATCAGAATCAATGTAAACCAGTTTGCCGGTGAACCGACGACCCGGATGTCGCTTGGGGTAAACCTTCCTGCCACGGAAACAGAGGCTGGCGCGAGCGGAGACCCGGTGGAGTTGTCTGTGGAATATTTTGACAACCTCGGCACTTCGCAAAACCTATTGGTGACATACACTCCAACAGTCCCAGCATCTGGTGCTTCAAATGAGTGGACGATGGAGTTGCGAGATTCAGCTAGCAACGGGGATGTTGTTGGTGAGTATACCTTAGTTTTTGACGATACCCGAGGCGCTGGCGGCACTCTCGAATCTGTGACCAGAACGTCGGCAGTTGGTGCTGACTATGATCCGGTAACAGGAAGCTTCTCTATTGATATTGACGGTGGCCCGCTTGAAATTACAGTTGGCGAGTTGGGATCTGGCTCTGTGCTTACCCAACTGTCTGACAGTTTCGCACCAACTCAGATTACCAAGGATGGCTCTCCTGTCGGGAATATGACTTCGGTCGATGTTGACGCAAATGGCTTCGTCCAAGCGACATTTGACATTGGGATCACACGAACAATTTACCAAATACCTCTTGTGGATTTACCAAATCCAAATGGTCTCACTGCGTTGGATAACCAGACTTACGCCCCGTCAAACGAAAGTGGTTCATTCTTTTTATGGGATGCCGGTGATGGTCCAACCGGGGATATTGTTGGGTATGCTCTGGAAGAATCCACTACAGATGTCGCAGGCGAATTAACAGCACTTATCCAAACGCAAAGAGCCTATTCATCCAATGCAAAAGTTATCCAGACCGTGGATGAAATGCTGCAAGAAACAACCAATATCAAACGATAAATCCAAGGTGAGGTGTTAAAATGAGCATGTCTACGTCTCTATCGAATGCCATTTCCGGGCTTTCGGCTGTGTCTCGTGCTGCAGAATTAGTGTCAGCTAACGTGGCAAATGCCATGACTGAAGGGTATGGTCGCCGGGAACTGTCGCTTAGTGCTGCAACGGTGGGGGGGCAAGGTGCAGGGGTGCAGATCGTAGGGGTTGAGCGAATGGTGAATCAAGCCGCGCTTACAGATCGCAGGATTTCAGAGGCGGATTTAGGTTTCCACCAGACGAATGCCACGTTCTTTTCCACGGCGGAAACTTTGATTGGCACGCCAGAAAAAGAATCGTCTCTATCGGCACATATGAACCAATTTGAAGAAAGTTTATTGTCGGTAGCGGGTAATCCCTCAAGTACCTCGCGCCTCTCAGCTGTTGTAAATGATGCAACAAGTTTGGCCGCTAAAATTAACACTATCTCGGATAAGTTTATCTCTGAACGTGAGCAGGCAGATAGATCGATCGGTGAAATGGTTGAAACATTGAACGCGTCATTAACTGATGTTGATCAACTTAACCGTGAAATTCGTGTGCAGGTGAATTCTGGTGGGGATGCGTCTGGTTTGATGGACCAACGGCAAGTAATCATTGACCAGATAAGCTCTCTGGTCCCGATTCAAGAAGTTGCGCGTGACTACGGGCAAGTTGCATTGGTCACGGCAAATGGAACCACTCTTGTTGACTATCAGGCCGCACAGTTCAACTTCACCCCGACACCTATCATCACACCGGATATGAGCCTTGCAAGCGGGGCGCTGTCTGGCCTTGAGATCATTGGCGCGTCTAGCGTTAATGGTTCGGCCTCTGATAGTGTTGCAGGTGGAGCATTGGCTGCAGCATTCAATCTGCGTGACGTAGAAATCCCTGCGCTCCAAGCAGATTTAGACTCATTTGCTCGTGATTTGATCGACCGCTCTGCGCTAGCTGATCCGACTCTAGCCTCAGGCCAGCCTGGGATATTTACAGATGCCGACCAAGTTCTGGACCCTCTAGATGAAGCTGGCTTGGCATCTCGGCTGTCAGTGAACTCTCGAGTGGTTCCATCTGAAGGCGGGGATCTGTGGCGCTTACGCGATGGGCTCGGAGCAACAGTTCCGGGGCCTGTTTCCGACCATACGACATTAAGTGCCTTGGAGCAGGTGTTCTCAACCTCGCGGACACCGGCGAGCGGCACTTTTTCTGGCGGTTCTAGCGCGGAACTAATTGCCGAGTTAATATCGGATGTCGGCCAGTCACGGCAAACTTCTGAACAACGCCAAGGGTTCGCCTCGACCAAAGTGCAAGCGTTTAGAGATGTTGAGCAATCTGCGGGGGTAGACACTGATCAAGAGATGCAAAAGCTGCTACTGATCGAACGAAATTTTGCGGCGAATGCAAAGGTAATACAGGCTGTCGATGAAATGCTGCAGTCTCTGTTGAGGATTTGATATGAGATTTTCTAGTATAAGCGACCTTGGGCAAAACTTGATGCTTCGCCGACAAGGGGCCGACCTGAAAACAAACTTAGCGCGATTGACACAAGAGCTTACCACAGGGGTGCGCCTAGATGTTGGCCGTCAGGTGAGAGGTGATTTTGGGCCATTGGCAGGTCTTGAAAGATCGCTTAGTCGGTTGGAGGGCTTTTCTTCAGCACGTTCAGATTTAAGTTTACGAATTTCCGGAATACAAAGTAGTCTGTCCACCCTAGAGAACGTCGTGGCCTCATTCGGGTCGGATTTGGTAAGCTCAGCATCTTTGGAGCAACCTGATGTATTGAATGCCAAGCTGTCCAGCGCGCCTGATCGGCTTGATCAAGTCGTCTCGTTATTGAATACGCAAGTAACAGGTCGGTTCCTTTTTTCCGGAATTTCTACAGATCAAAAGCCATTGTCTTCTGGGGAAGAAATTTTAACCCAAGTTCGAAATATTGCCTCTACTGCGGTGGATGTTACTGATTTTCGGACTCAGGTAGATGCTTGGTTTCTAGATAGTGGAGGTGGCTTCGAAAGCTTTGCTTATGGGGGGGCAGACGTTGCCCAGAATGGAATTTCAATTTCTGAGACTCAAGCTATAGATGTGCCGATTAAGGCGGATGACCTAATCTTCCGTGAGACACTCCGCGACCTAGCAATTGCTTCCGTAATATCTGAAGGGTCTCTAAATACTACCGAGCAAGAAAAGCGTGAGATTTTGACGGCTGTTGGTACAAGCTTAATTGCATCCGAGAATGCGTTGATCGGCTTGCAACGCGATACAGGTGTGACTGAAAGCTTTTTGTCTGAGGCAGAGGTTGCCTCTGAAACGGAACGGAATGTGCTGGAACTGGCACTTAACAAGATTATTTCTTCTGACCCATATGAGACGGCAAGTGAATTAGAAGCGGTGCAATACCAAATAGAGACGCTGTACGTTATTACAGCACGCACTTCGCAGCTTAAGCTATCGGATTACCTATGATTTTAAGGAAGCTGTTGATAATTTTCTTTTCCGTTATCTTGCCTAGCCTGGCGAACGGGTCAAGTGTGCGGCTAAAAGACCTTGTTGAGTTCGATGGTGTTCGGGGTAATGACCTCGTGGGCTACGGGCTTGTCGTAGGGCTTAATGGTACGGGAGATGGGCTAAGGAATTCCCCGTTTACCGAAGAAATGATGATAAACATTCTTGAGCGGTTAGGCGTGAATGTTGGGGGCGAGCAGTTTCGACCGAAAAATGTTGCTGCCGTTCTGGTTACGTCAACCCTGCCACCATTTAGTCGCACAGGTAGTAAAGTAGATGTGACAGTATCTGCGATTGGTGATGCGAAAAGTCTGCTTGGTGGTACCTTGATTATGACGCCACTAAATGCCGCGGATGGTGATGTCTATGTTGTAGCGCAGGGAACGGTTATTGCAGGCGGGGTGGTGGCTGACGGTGCGGCTGCCAGGGTGGTTCATGGTGTTCCTACTGCGGGAATTGTTCCGTCCGGTGGGCGAGTTGAACGAGAGGTTGCGTTTGAGTTTTCTGAGCTTTCGAGTCTGCGCTTGGCTCTTCGGTCTCCAGACTTTACGACAGCGGAAAAGATTGAGAACGCTATAAACTCTTTATTGGGGCGCCGAGTGGCGTTGATGCTAGATGCAGGGACCGTTGAGTTGGATATTGAAGCAACGGGATTGCGCTCGGCGGCGCATGTTTTAAGCCGGATTGAGAATATCATAGTAGAACCAGAAAGGAGAGCGCGTGTGGTTGTTGATCAAAGATCGGGTACGATTGTCATGGATGAAAATGTGCGAATTTCTCGGGTGGCTGTGGCTCAGGGCAACTTGACACTGACAATTGAGGAGGCACCATTGGTTGTGCAGCCGAACCCATTTACAGAGGGTGAGACTGTGATCGTACCACGAAGTAGTGCGTCAATACTTAAGGAACCTGGCACGGGTTTGGCGGAAATCCCTCCAGGAACAACCTTACGAGATGTAGTCTCGGGTTTGAATGCCTTGGGAGTCACACCAATGGATATGATTGATATTCTCAAGAGCATAAAAGCGGCTGGTGCGTTGCATGCCGAGTTTATTGTTCAATAGTGTGAGGGATACGTGCACCGCGCCTCTTGTTGACCTGTCGACCATAAGCGTACCGATCCAGTACTGCAGAGTGGCCAATCGAAGGGGATATTCGTTGCCAGCGCGAAAACTAAGCTTGACCTTGTGGACTTGTCCCGTTTTCCTGCCGCCCTCGGTGCTCGTTTAAACCACCTTTCGTTCGAACGCGACCGGGCTTTTTCAGCCGAGTGCTGAGAGACGGCGTCGCGGATTGTAGAAGCCATTGATGCATTCGAAGATGATGCCCGCGCAAACGTGCTGGATGTGATAAGTTACACAAGCTCCATTCAGGTCTCTGGCGAAGCTGGGGATGGCACGATAACCGGGTGGCCAGCTGGACGATATGCTGGCCATGAAGGAGGCTGTGATCAAGTCCATGCTGTCCACAAGCCGCGCCTGTTCATCGACAACGGCTCCAGCTACGTCTTAGGCGATCTGGCGGAGTGGTTGCGGGAAAAGTACGGAACACTCATGGGGTGTGCAGCCTAGCTGTGATTGCGCCTGCCTGGGCAACATGGGCAAGCATTGCTGGAACCATCTTAATTCCTTTTGAGGGGAAGATGCCGCAACCGACATAGCCAGATCTCGGCCTGCGGGCGATCACACGCTACTTAATGAGGCCCCGCTCGACCAAAATGCGCTCGTGTCGCGCTATGGAGAGCTGCACCGGTAGGGTGAGGTGGTAAATTTCGAATAGGTTAACGGTTTTGTAACCCATGATGTCACCACTCAGTGTTGGGTTAGAAAATTACGAGTGCTTTCGAACGAAAACGGGATTGAGCGAGAGCCTCGATTGGCACAAAGTGCGTCAGATGTAGTTTTAGGGCGCAAGTTGGCGTTTGTGAAATCGCAAGAAGGCGTTGCCAGTGTCTTGTGCCGAAAGCAACGTAAACGTGCTCTTTTCCTTAGAGTGTTTGAGATTGCTGTTTTTAATCCATTTATTGAATCGAGTAATATCTTCATAGTTAAAATCCATGGCTACGATACTTGGTTGGGTTTCAGCAGCGACGGCCTCGGGCAAAGCGCCGAACTCGGCCTCAATCGAGGCTGCTGTTTTAATCCACATAGGGCCGTTTTGGGTTTGAACTTTGAAGCCTCCTTCAATCTCTTGAAATTCTGTATATAGGCCGCGCAGCTTTTGGCTTAAGGCAGAATGGTCTTTCAGTTCCGCGCGAATGGTAATGCCACTGATTGTGTAGACCGTGTTGGGATGCTCCAGCCATTCGGGCACATAAATCAAATCTGGACGATGTTGTTGGCATAAAAAGAATGACAGGCGCGGCCAGTCTGGGTCTGGCATTAAGGCAAGGGTTGTTTTTGTTCGGCCCTCTTGACCATTCGGCAAGGTTACATCCCTTCCGAATTCTAGGTGGCCACTAACTGTGAAGCCAGCGGCTTGAGCCCGTTTGGCATCTTGCACTGAATTTGTGCTGTGTAGGGCAGTAAGGGCAATGCCTTCGCGAGACTTCAGATGAGTGTGGATGTGCCGGCCAAATTTAAACTCACCGGCGGGGGTCTCGTCCAAAAGTGTGTCATCGTAAATTCCCATTATTTCGAGGAGGCAGCCGTTAAACATTGCCAAACTAGTGCTGGTTCCCCACGGATGCTTTCCGGTTTCAGTCATGTTGAACCCAAGCGAGATCAGACGCTGGCGTAGGTCTTCGATGTCGTTGACTGCGATTAAGGGGTGGTCGATGCCGAAAGATGCGTTCATTTTTGACCCTTCAAAATGGGAGCGAACGAGACCTTTGCGACTCCAATGTTACGCGCTTTGGCCCCGACCACCACGGTTGCAGGCGGTACATCTTCCACGACAATTGCGCCCGCTGCGACGTTGGCTGCCGCGCCAATATTGATGTTGCCCAACAGTATAGCGCCTGCGCCAATGACTGCGGAGTGTTCGATCTTTGGATGTCGGGTCAGGCCGCTGTCAGTCAAGGTGCTGCCCAACGTGACATTGTGCCAGATCGAAACATTTTCACAGATCACGGAGGTTTCCCCGACCACGAAGCCTAAGCCGTGATCTAGCCACAACCCGGCCCCGATTTGCGCCGCCGGATGGATGTCAGTGGTAAAGGTCCGACCACAAACAGTTTTTACCGCCAAAGCAAGTGTATGATCGCCGTCGCGCCAGAGCTGATGGGCCACCCTATGGGCCATGATGGCATGAACGCCGTGCGCGAAAAGAAGCGTGGCGGCTTGTCCGCCTGGTTCAAAATTTCGCCGGGCGGTTTCTGCGATATCATAGTGCGATTGCTCGGCAATGATCGGGTTCTCAGAGTATACCCTTTGGATGATTTCGCCGATCCGCGTGTTTTGGCAGGCCTGACCTAGCACCGCGCCTGCCAATGCCCCGAAATCTTCAAAGCTGCTATGGTTAAGGCCAAGCAGCACCGCCACTTCGGGCGATTTCTCCATCATGTCTGTGACGCTTGTGATTAGTTTTTCCGTCATTCGAGGGGCCTCCTAGGACACATAGCCAAAGGCTATCCTTGGGACATGTGCGCTGTCGAGCCAGATGCTTTTGGCCGCTGTATATTCCATCAACGCATCCGTGCCGCTGGAGCGCCCAAAACCGGAATTCAGGGACCCGCCAAATGGCGAGGACACATGGATTGCTTTGTAGCTATTGATCCAGAAAGTGCCTGCACGTACGCCTTCAGATACTCGATGGGCGCGTCCGACATCGCTGGTCCAAACTGCGCCGGCCAAGCCAAAAGATGTGTCGTTGGCGATACTGATGGCCTCGTCCTCACTCGCGAAGGAGATTGCGGTGGCGACAGGGCCGAAAATCTCAATCTGCGAAGCGTGCGCTTGGTTGCCTAGTCCTGATAAAACGGTTGGGGGTACAAAAAACCCTGCGTCGGGCCGGGTGGTCCTGGTTAGGATTTCCGCCCCATCAGATTTAGCGTCAGCGATCATGTCGCGGACATGGGCGTATTGGCGAACATTGCTGATCGGGCCGACTTCTGTTGCCTCGTCGAGTGGATCGCCAAGCCGGATCGAGTTCATCCCTGAGGACAACATATCCAAAAACTCGGACTGGATAGATTGATGGACCAACAAGCGAGACCCGGCAACGCAACTTTGCCCCGCACCAGAGAATATCGCAGCCTGTGCCCCAAGGCAGGCGTGTTTAAGGTTGGCGTCCTCAAACACGATGTTGGCGGATTTTCCGCCCAGTTCAAGCACTACAGGTTTCAGCGATTGCGCGGCGGCTACTGCAACCCGGCGACCGGTCTCGGGGGAGCCGACGAAGATGACTTTGCGAATGGCGGGATGCTCGATCGCAGCTTGGCCTGTGGTGGGACCAAGGCCGCACAGCACATTGATCAGCCCTTTTGGCAGACCCGCATTCTCGGCCAGTCGCACCAGTGCCACGGTAGTCACAGGGGTTAGCTCGCTTGGCTTGATGACCACCGCGTTTCCTGTGGCAATGGCGGGTGCTATTTGCCAGCCAGCGGTAAATATCGGGGCATTCCAAGGCGTGATTTGGAATACAACGCCCAAGGGTTCGCGCAATGTGTAGTTCAAGTGACCTGATGGGACAGGGATCACCTCGCCGTGCAATTTGTCGGCCCAGCCGCCGTAATAGGCAAACATTTCGGCGACCTTGGCGACCTCCACGCGGCAATCACGGATCGGCTTACCTGCGACCAGCGCCTCAAGGCGGGCCAGTGATTCTGCCATGTCTAGGACGGCGCGTGCTATGTCTTGCATAACTTGTCCGCGCGCCGCTGCGGAACGGCCTTTTGACCAATCGCGTTGCGCGTTTTGTGCCACCTCGCAGGCTTGGATCGCGAGTGCTGCGTTGGCGTCAGGGTATTGCGTTAACATTTGCTCGGTATAGGGATCAACTAGCGAAACCATGGCGCCATCGCCATCTACTAAAGCGCCGTTAATCAGGCTTTGCGGGCGAGGTCCAAGGCCAAGGGATGCCATCAATTCAACGAACAGGGCTTTGCGGTCGGTCATGTGAATGCTCCTTTACCAGTCCGTTTTGTGATCTCGTTAAAATCGGCCCCGTCTTCAATATCCGCCGATTTGTTGAGCCAAATGTCAGCGATCGCCGCGAACCCGTCGAGGGTGACACGGCTCTCGCGGGCCAGATCCAAGGCTAGCCCGACATCCTTGCGCATCAGGCCCATAGTGAAGCCGGAATCATAAGCATCATTCAGCACCCATTTGGGAAAGTTAACCTCGCTGACGCCGCTGCGTCCCGACCCGGCGTTGATACCCTCTAACAGGTCGCTGGGTTTGACGCCCGCGGCCTCGCCCAGCCGCACGGCCTCGGCCACCAGCACAAGGTTGGCGGCGCACAGCATGTTGTTGGCGATTTTGGCCGCGTGGCCCGCGCCTGACCCGCCGACTGTAACCGTCTTGGCAGCGAGTATGTCGGTGACGAGGCGCAGGCGGTCAATGGCGTCGTGGTCGCCGCCCAAAAGCATGGTCATGGTGCCAGAGCGCGCAGCAATCGGTCCGCCACTGACCGGCCCGTCTACAAAGGAGTAGCCACTTTCGGTAGCAAGGGCGGACATTTGTTGAGACGTCTCTGGTTCTGACGTTGACGTGTCCAACACGATTGATCCGGGCCGGATGTGGGGCGAAATTTGCGCCATTACCGATTGCACAATGGCGGCTTTGGGTAGGGATAAGATGATGGTATCACAAAGCGACGCCAACTCGGGGGCGGAGGTTGTAGCGGTCGCGCCAAGCTCCGCCATACGTTGCCGCGTGACGTGCTCAGGATCATAGCAAACCACCTCAAACCCGCTTGCAAGCAGGTGGGCTGCCATGCCACCACCCATGTTTCCGCATCCGATAATGCCCAGTTTCATAGCATAAAATCCCGACTTTTAATTTTGCTTCGGGGAACAGTCGCATGGATATTTAGCGTCGTAAATTGCACCGTATGTTTGCTTTTGTTGCGTCAATAGCAACGCTATGTGAATGCAGACATCGACTGGGCAAGGTGACTTGCCAGTTTCTGGGCCGCAATTGGCAACTGGCGGCCATTTTTAGCCACCAGATGCGCGCGCCCTTGCCCGAAGCCGGGGGATTGGATCGCGCGCTCACACAATACTCCGTCGGCAAGTTCACTCATGACAACGAAGCGCGGCAAAATAGTGATGCCCATGTCATTGCGCACGAAGGCTTTGAGCGCCGCGATGGAGCCGGTTTCGACTACCGCATGTAGGCGGAAGCCCAGCTTGGCCTCGCAGGCGCTAATCATGGCCCCAACCCCATAGCCACGATTGAGAATTGCGCAGGGCAGTTTTGCCAGTTCTGCCAATGTGATGGGGGTTTTATCAGTGACGACACTGCTATTTGGCGCAGCGAGCATGATCAGCGGCTGGCGCGCTTGGGCCAGAGATTTAATCTGCTGATCAGGCTCCACGTTATAGGCCATGCCCAGATGCGCCTGACCTGTTGTGACCAGATGAGTGACCTGCTCGGTCGAGCCGACGGATAGTTGGTAAGTGATCCCCGGATAGAGTTTGGAGAAATGGCTGAGAGAGGTTTTGAACAAATCGCCGACGAAGCCTTCGCCGATGGCCACGGATATAGCCCCGCGCTGCATATTTTTAAGCGCGTCGAACTGGGACTGCATAGCCTCAAGCGCGCCGTCTTGCTGGCGCAGGTAGTCTAGCAACACGGAGCCTGCCTGGGTCAGTTGCACCCCGTTTCGCCCCCGCTCCAGCAGGGTCGCGGCAAGGCGGGTTTCCAGCGCACTAATGCTGCGGCTGATAGTTGATGGCTCCACCCCAAGCTGCTCGGCGGCGGCACGAAGCGTCCCGCAATGGGCCGCCGCCATGAAACAACTGGTCTGCTTGGGGTCAAGGTGGTGCATTACCCTGAGACAGCGGACAGGCCCGCGTCCAAGGCTGATAGGATGGTTGTGACCTCGGCCTCGGTGATGATCAGTGGCGGTGACATCAACAGATTATTGCCACCGATACGGACCATGGCCCCGGCCTCGTAGGCTAGGTTGAACACTTGGTTAAGCGTGTCTGTCGTGGCTGGGGTTTTGGCCTGCGCATCGCTGACCAATTCTATCGCGGCCATCAAGCCATGCCCGCCGCGCACATCACCGATAATGGCGAACTTGTCTTTTAAGGCGGTGAGACCCGCAAACAGCTGATCCCCGCGCGGGCCAGCATTCTTGTGGATTTCCATGCGCTGGCTTTCGCGGATGCAGGCCAAGGCGGCGGCCGAGCCGATGGGGTGGGCTGAATAGGTGTAGCCGTGGTAAATGGCGGCCAACGAGGCATCGCCAGTTTCGAACACCTCGGCAACGGCGTCCGACACCATACAGGCGCCGAAGGGAAAGTAGCCTGACGTGATGCCCTTGGCCATTGTCATCATGTCAGGTTGCACGCCCCAATGGCGTGAGCCGGACCAATCACCAGTGCGCCCGAAACCTGTGATGACCTCATCGGCGATCATCAAAATGCCGTAGCGCGTGCAAATATTGCGCATCAATCCCATGAAGCTAGCATCGGGCACGATGACCCCGCCCGCGCCCTGAATGGGTTCCATGATGAAAGCGGCGATGGTCTCCGGGCCTTGGAATTCGATTTCGTCGACCATGGCGGCGGCGCAAAGTTGCGCCAGCTTGGCGGGGTCGGTCTCGTTGAAAGGGTTGCGATAGGGATAGGGCGATGGGATGTGAAAACAGCCGGGCAGCAAAGGCTCGTAGTTGATGCGGAAGCGGTTGTTGCCATTCACTGACGCGCCGCCGAAATGGGTGCCATGGTAGCCCTTTTTCAGCGACAAAAATTTGGTTCGCCCATGCGCGCCACGAACCTTGTGGTACTGGCGCGCGAGCCGTAGCGCAGTCTCCACCGCGTCAGAGCCGCCAGAGGTGAAGAAAGCGCGCCCCATGCCATCTGGTGCAAACATCTGGTGCAATTCATAGCTTAACTCAATTGCGGGCTCATTGGTGGTGCCGGCAAACGCGGAGTAATAGGGCAAGGTCTGCGCTTGCTCTGTCATGGCTTGCTTGATTGGCTCGCAGGAATAGCCGACATTCACGCACCAGAGCCCGCCAACCCCATCGACCACCGTGTGGCCGTTAATGTCGGTAACGGTCGAGCCTTGGGCCTTGGAGATAATGCGCGGTGGGGTGTCGCGCATTGCGCCGGGGTGGCCCATGGGGTGCCACAAGTGGCGGGCGTTGTTTTCATTAAGGAAGTTCGAGTCTTTCATGGGGCCATCTCCGCAAATTTACTGCCTCAAGGTTGCGCCAAAAAGCAACGCCTGCAAGTCCGTTTCCGACATCGCCCTTGTTTGGGGCGAAGCGGGGCTCTACATGGCAAGGATGAAACGATTTATCCCCTTTGTGAAGAAACAACCCACCGTCAATGCCGTCTCGATGAGCGGCGTTATTGCCGCTGGCGGGCGTGGTGGCAATTTGAATGACGCGGGGCTGGCCCCATTGCTGCAAAAGGCGTTCAAAAAAGGCAAGCCTGCGGCGGTGGCCTTGGTGTTGAACTCGCCCGGCGGCTCGCCAGTGCAAAGCTCGTTGATTGGGGCGCGCATTCGGCGGTTGTCCGAAGAGAACGAGGTGCCAGTGATCGCCTTTGTCGAGGATGTGGCTGCGTCGGGCGGCTATTGGCTGGCGGCAAGTGCTGACGAGATTTTTGTTGATCCCAGCTCTATTGTTGGCTCCATCGGGGTGATTTCTGCAAGCTTTGGGTTCACTGAATTGATGTCGCGCCAAGGCGTGGAGCGTCGCGTGCATACGGCGGGCAAGGACAAATCCATGCTGGACCCATTCCGCCCCGAGCGCCCCGCGGATGTGAAACGGCTGAAAGCACTTCAGGCGCAAATTCATGACAGTTTCATTGCGCATGTGAAAACATGTCGTGGCGTGAAGCTGTCTGACGATGGTGACTTGTTTACCGGCGAGATTTGGGTCGGCCAAAAAGCTATTGATGTGGGCCTCGCGGATGCGATTGGCCACTTGGTGCCGGTGATGAAAGAACGCTTCGGTGACAAGGTTGTGTTCAATAACTTCGGGCCGAAACGGTCGCTATTTCAACGCTTTGGCGCGCGTGTTTTGACGGATACGCTGGAGCAGCTGGACGAGAAGGCGCTTTGGGCGCAGTTTGGACTTTGAGCGAATGATTTTCAAAATCATCACTCTCTTTTTGGTTGGTATGGCCGTAATGGCCATGTTTGGTAAACTAAAATTCCCTAAGGTTGGGCCAAAGTTAGGGCGAAAGTTGGGGGCGGTGACCGCTCGTAAATGCCCTAAATGCGGAAGCTACAAAATCGGCAAGGGCCCGTGCCACTGCCTCAAAAAGGGCTAAGAAATGTTGGAGATACTAGGTGCGGTGGGGGGGCTGATACTCCTGCTTCTGGCTGGCGATGCATTGGTGCGAGGCGCGGTAAACCTGTCTTTGCGTTTGGGCATTCCCGCGCTGATCGTAAGCCTTACGATCGTGGCCTTCGGGACATCCGCCCCTGAGTTATTGATCGCTGTGAAGGCCGTCGTCCGCGGCGTTCCGGGTTTGGCATTAGGTAATGTTGTGGGGTCGAACACAGCGAATGTACTGCTGGTCTTGGGCATTCCTGCGCTGTTCTCGGGCCTGCCGACCAGCATGTGCGACACGCGCAAAAGCTATGTCCAGATGATTGCCGCGAGCTTGCTGTTCATTGGCGTTTGCTTTTTTGGGCCGATCACATGGGTGCACGCGCTGGTGCTGCTTGCGGGCATGGCGGTCATCCTTGCGGACCAGTTTCGTGACGCACTTTGCGGGCGCGCCGAAGCCAAAGCCGGGGCTGACCCTGAGGGTGCGGATCCGACGATGGCGGGCTGGAAAATTGCGGCCTACCTTCTGGCGGGCCTCATTGGGCTGCCGCTGGGCGCGAGTTTGTTGGTGGACAACGCCAGCATTATCGCCAGCCGCCTTGGAGTGTCGGACACAGTTATCGGCCTAACACTGGTGGCCGTAGGCACATCGCTGCCAGAGCTTGCCACCACTGTCATTGCCGCGATGCGCAAGCAGGCGGATGTGGCCTTGGGCAATGTTATTGGCTCGAACCTGTTTAACCTGTTGATGATCATTGGTATCGCGGGCCTGGTTGGTCCTATTCCTGTGCCACAGGCATTCTTGCAATTTGACCTGTGGGTCATGCTGGGTGCATCCTTGATCTTGATCCCGGCGGTGTTCTTTCGCAAGGATTTGGGCAAACGCTGGGGCATCGCGCTTTGCATGCTATACGGGGCCTATATTTTGATTGTGTTGCAAGCGGGGGCGTAAATGATCACAGGGCGGGCATTGGTAACAGGAGCCGCTGGTCGGCTGGGCAGGGCAATGTCCTTGCAGCTTGCCGATTTGGGGTTCGACGTTGCCGTGCATTATGGAACGTCGGCGCAAGAGGCGGATGAGACGGTTAAACTGATCGAGGCCAAAGGGCGTAAATCTGTGGCGCTGCAAGCTGATTTACTGGACTTGGACGCGGCAGAGGCTTTGGTGCCAGCAGCGGCAAAGGCTTTGGGCGGGCCGTTAAGTGTTTTGATCAATAACGCGTCTATCTTTGAGTACGACACGTTGGAAACCGCCACGCGGGGCAATTGGGATCGGCACATGGCGTCAAATTTTCAAGCTCCGTTCTTGTTGACGCAAAGCTTTGCCACGCAAGCCCCGACAGTGGGCAAAGATGCGCAGGGGGAGCCTTTGGCGCAGGCCGCAATTATCAACATGGTTGATCAGCGGGTGCGCAAGTTAACACCAGAGTTCATGACCTATACGCTTGCTAAAATGGGGCTGTGGGCATTGACGCAAACCAGTGCACAGGCCTTGGCACCTGCAATTCGGGTGAACGCGATTGGGCCGGGACCAACGATGCAGGGCGCGCGGCAGTCGGACGGCCATTTTGCAAGGCAGCGGGCTGCCACCATTTTGGAGCGCGGGCCAAACGCTGCCGATATCACGGCAGCTTTGGTGTATATTTTGCACGCACCAGCTTTGACAGGCCAGCTTTTGTGCATTGATGCAGGGCAACATTTAGCTTGGAAGACATCAGATGTTTTGGGCGTTGAATAACTTGAATCGCAGTATTTTCTGAGGAATGGGATTGACTTGTCCACTCAACGTGGGGTCTCGCGAATCTATTTACAAATAGTTTAATGTTTTCAGTTGGTTGGCAAATGGCAATAAAAATATCTTTTAAAATCAATTACTTGAATGAGCGCCTATTTTTTGTGCAAACAGGTTTTGACCCGGATATATAACGATAAATTCCGGTTCAGGCCAATTCGCCCACAAGGTTATCCACAAGATCAGTGGAAAGCTTTTATCTTGATCATAACTCGGTGACATTGCAGGGAAGTAGGGAATCACATGACAAACGCCACCGACGGCCCACCTGATGTTCCAAAGGTTGCCGGACATGCTTGCGTGCAGGCGTACCTAAAGACGCTCGACAATTCGCCGGGCGTTTACCGGATGTTGGATGCGCAACAAAGCGTGCTTTACGTGGGTAAGGCGCGGGCGCTGCGCAAGCGGGTCTCGAGTTATGCGAACCCCAACGGACATTCGCCGCGCATTGAGCGGATGATCTCGGAAACAACGTCGATGATGTTTCTGACGACCAAGACCGAAACCGAGGCGCTGCTGTTAGAGCAAAATCTGATCAAGCAACTTAAGCCGAAGTTTAACGTGCTGCTGCGCGACGATAAAAGCTTTCCCAATATTTTGGTCACCAATCGCCATGACTACCCACAAATCAAGAAGCATCGTGGCGCGAAGCGTGAGAAAGGCGATTACTACGGCCCGTTTGCCAGCGCGGGGGCGGTGAACCGAACGCTGAACCAATTGCAGCGCGCGTTTTTGTTGCGCAATTGCTCGGACAGCGATTTTGAGACACGGACGCGGCCTTGCCTGCAATATCAGATCAAACGCTGTGCCGCCCCTTGCGTGGGCAAGATCAGCCGTGAAGAATATGGCGGGCTGGTTGTGGATGCACAGCGGTTTTTGTCGGGGAAGTCATCTGAGATGCAAGCGCAACTTGCGGTCAAGATGCAAGAGGCGTCCGAGGCCATGGAGTTCGAGCGCGCGGGCGCGTTACGCGACCGGATCAGAGCGATGACCCAAGTGCAGACGACACAGGGGATTAACCCTAAAACGGTGACGGAGGCCGACATCATCGCTCTGCATTTGGAGCATGGGCAGGCCTGCGTGCAGGTGTTTTTTATTCGTGCCAACCAAAACTGGGGGAACCGAGATTTCTACCCTAAAACGGCCAATGCCGCCGAGGCTGAAATTTTGCAGGCCTTCATCGGGCAATTCTATTCCGATAAGGAACCTCCGCGTCAAATCATCTTATCCCACGCGATTGAGGACGATGATTTGATGGCCGACGCGCTGGGTGGAAAAATTAACCGTAAGGTTGAAATTTTGGTCCCGCAGCGGGGTGAAAAGCAAGAGTTGGTGACCTCGGCGCTGCGTAACGCGCGCGAAAGCTTAGCGCGTAAAATGTCGGAGAGCGCGACGCAGACCAAGTTGCTCAAGGGCGTGGCCGAGGCGTTTAATCTGGATGCACCGCCCAAGCGGATCGAAGTTTATGACAACTCGCATATTCAGGGCACGAATGCCGTGGGTGGGATGATTGTGGCGGGGCAAGAAGGATTTTTGCGCAACCAGTATCGCAAGTTCAACATCAAGGGCGAAGACTTGGTTCCGGGCGATGACTTCGGGATGATGAAAGAGGTGTTGATGCGCCGTTTCAAACGCCTGCAAAAGGAAGATCCCGAGCGCAAGGCCGAGGCATGGCCGGACTTGCTGTTGATTGATGGCGGTGCGGGGCAGGTTTCCGCGGTGCGAGAAATTATGCGCGAGATGGATGTTGAAGACATCGCCATGGTGGGGGTGGCCAAGGGTGTGGATCGCGACGCGGGAAAAGAAGAATTTCACCGCACTGGCAAACGTCCCTTTGCATTGCGCCACAATGATCCGGTGCTGTATTTCATCCAACGCCTGCGCGACGAGGCGCACCGCTTTGCCATTGGCACACACCGTGCCAAACGCGCCAAGGCACAATTGAAAAGTCCGCTTGATGAGATCGAGGGCGTGGGGCCAAAACGCAAAAAGGCTCTGTTGTTGCATTTTGGCTCGGCCAAGGCGGTGGGGCGCGCAGCACTTGCGGATTTGACCAGCGTGGAGGGGGTCTCCGCGACCATGGCGCAGATGATTTACGACCATTTCAATGAGCGCGGATAAACTTCGGTATTGTGGGTTGGCAATCTTGGTCCTAGCGTCCTGAGGATGACCACACAAAACGCCCTGACTGATCGCATCGCCGCCAAGCGCGATGACCTGATTGTGCTGACCCAAGAGCTGGTACGCATCCCGACGCTGAACCCTCCGGGGGAAAATTACCGCGAGATTTGCGAGTATTTGGCAACGCGGCTGCGCGCCAAAGGGTTCCAATGCGAATTGATCCGTGCGCATGGCACGCCCGGCGATAGCGAGCGTTATCCGCGCTGGAACCTTGTGGCGCGGATTGAAGGGGCGCGGGCGGGGGATTGCGTGCATTTCAACAGCCACATTGACGTGGTGGAGGTGGGCGCGGGCTGGACCTTTGATCCGTTTGGCGCGGAGCTGCATGAGGGCAAAATTTACGGGCGCGGTACCTGCGATATGAAGGGTGGTATGGCCGCATCCATCATTGCTGTGGAGGCGTTTATTGAGGAATATCCAGACTTCACGGGCGCGATTGAGATCAGCGCCACGGCGGACGAGGAGACGGGGGGATATGGCGGCGTGGCCTATCTGGCCGAGCAGGGGCATTACAAGAATGTGGACCATGTGATCATTCCCGAGCCGTTGCAAAAGGACCGCATTTGTCTGGGCCATCGCGGCGTGTGGTGGGGCCAGATCGAGACCCATGGCGAGATCGCACATGGTTCGATGCCGTTTCTTGGCGACTGCGCCGTACGCCACATGGGCGCGGTGCTGCATGAGATGGAAGAAAGCCTGTTTCCCGCCTTGGCACAGAAACACACGGCGATGCCTGTGGTGCCTGTAGGGGCGCGCTCGTCCACGATGAACATCAACTCACTACATGGCGGGCAGGCGGAACCCGATGCAGATTTCACCGGGCTGCCCTCGGCCTGCGTGCCTGATTACGCAAAAATGATCGTGGACCGGCGCTATCTGATGGAGGAGAGCCGCGAGGAGGTCGAGGGCGAAATTCGCGCGGTGTTGGAAAAGGTAAAATCTGAGCGCGAAAACTTCCGCTATGACCTGAGTGAGATTTGGTCGGTTGAGCCGACGATGACCCCGAAGGATGCGCCCGTTGTGAGCTCAGTCGCCAAGGCGGTGCAGGCGGTTTTAGGCAAGCAGGCGGAATATGTGGTCTCGCCGGGAACCTATGACCAAAAGCACATCGACCGTATTGGCAAGCTGAAAAACTGCATCGCCTATGGGCCGGGATTGCTGGAACTGGCGCATAAGCCCGATGAATATGTGGGTGTGGATGACATGGTGGATTCCGCCAAGGTTATGGGGGTGGTTTTAGTGGATCTATTGGTGCCTGAAATCGCGTATTAACACGAAAGGTTCTAGCTCAAGGCGAGTGACAATTCAGGGGGTAGGTCTGACCCACTCTAGGTGTAAAATTCAGTTATCGTGGCGAGGATGAGGTCAAAACTCATGACAGGTTTTGTACGAAAACAGGTTACCCCAAAATCATTCGGGTGGATAGCGGGCCGGAATTTACCTCTCCGTAAGGTAATTTTTTATTCATATACGCATTTTATTGGTTCTGAAGCCACCAAGAAAAGTATTTATTATTCTAGAAACACTTCTGCAGGAGAGTAATTAAAATCTCAACACAGAATAAGATTGCAATAAGGTTAAGGCTACTTTTTCACTGGAAAGAAGAGTCTGAGACGACAAGTCAGATGCAAGAAGAAAATTTGTTCTCAATTTTTCTCTAGCTTCGCTAAGTTTAAACCCATCAAAGTGGCTCACTCCAAGGCGGGATTCTGATCTATTTTTTAATGTTTCTATTTGACGGTCTAGTGATTGGTTTCCAAAGCCGTCTGGCAAAAATAGCGCTCTCTCAAAAATAGATTTAAGCGGTGCATTCCCAAGGATGGAAAGCCACTTGGCATTGTCAGACGATTGGCTGTCCGATATTTTAAGTAGTTCTCGATCCAGAGATAAGGCAAGCCGAAGGTCTGCGTCTTGGTCCCCGACAGCGACTTCGAAGCTTCTGTCTTTAAATGCGTCAAGTATTTCGTCTGAAAAACCGCTTGATTGCGTTCGGGGTGTATCAGAGTCTCCAAATCCAAAGGCCTTCGAAAGCGCAAGGTACCGTTTATCAGAAAACTTGTTCGCAAGGGAGTTTTCGTTCAATGTCCCTTCTTCTAAAATTTTTCTAATTAGATATTTATTGTTGATATCGCCTTCGAGCCCAAAGGCAGCTAGCGATACCTTTAGAAGTTCTCGGTCGTTAACGAGTTGCTCGGCCGTCTTGATATCTGATATTCTATCCTTAAAGGCGTCACTTTCTCGCTTGTTTTGAGTGGATTGAGAGAAAGAAGATTTTTGATTATCAAGTGTTCGCTCAAGGAAGAGCCAACCTTGCAGGCCCGATTGAGGGATTATTGGAATGTAGGTCATTGAAGGCTCGATGCCATTAAGCGATCTTCACGCGCTATCAATGAGCGTAAGGATTTTAATGCTGGATAGAATTGATTGTTGAGAACGAGTTTGGTTGTTACATCAAAGATCCCTCGGCTGTCAGAGTCTAACAGGACGTGGCTCAACTGCTCCACACCACGAAGTACTTGCTGCTTTCCTCGGATGTCGTCAGCATCTCCAGACAGAATAAGCTGCAATACGTAACAAACTCGCCGAACGGGAGAGTTCGCTTCATTTGGGTGCATTGCATCTTTTAGTCGAAGTATTTTTGCGCCAGGAGTTAAGATGTTAACACGCCCACGACGATCACCATTCTCAAGCACTGCTCCATTAATCAAAACACGCTCTTTTGGCCCAAGCTTAATAACTAAGCCGCTCATGGAGCGCCCCCATCGCAACCTAATCCCCGCATTACAGACAAATTTATATCCGTTAAGGCGTCTGAAGTGGCCGCTCCTTTAAGTACTTTTCTAGTGTGATCCGCAACAAACTTGGAGAGGTAAAATATCTGAGACTTGAGGCCACTGGGTAGATGATTATCGACGTTAGATACATCGGCAGCAAGTGTAGTCCAAAGTTTCCTATTGGTGTGAAGTGCTGCCGCCAATGCTGGAAATGACGCTGGCCCCATTTGTGATGCATCCTTTATTTGGTGAGTCACCTTCGCAAAAATTTCAAACTCAATCCCCCGATCTGTCCGAAGTGGTGTGTTTGCTCTTCCATATGCGGAAATTGCCTGGTGTGTGGCGTTCATCTTTTGGCCTCCCTAGTGATTAATTTAAGAATGATTGGCGGGGCTTATTAAGCGCCCCACCATTTCATTTAATTACCGGAAGAGTGATAGGATACTTTGCGGTGCCTGGTTTGCGATCGAAAGAGCCTGTACGCCAAGTTGTTGTTGAACTTGAAGTGCTTGAAGGCGTGCAGAGGCTTCCTCCATGTCGGCGTCAACTAGGGTGCCAATCCCAGATTGCAATGAGTCAGTCAGTTTTCCAATGAATTCAGATTGCGTTTCGATACGACCCTGAGCCGACCCAAACTCTGCGGCAGCATCAATTGAGTTCTGAATAAGAACTTCAACGTTTTGGAGGGCGGATTCTGCTCCCTGGTTGGAGGTTACATCAATGTCGCCAAGGCCAAACAATCCCCCAGATGCGTTACCGTCTTGTGCACCAACAGCAGTAAATGTCGAAATAGATGTAGCACTGTCGTTGTCAATTTTGAGAACCATCTCGCCATTGTCGTTAGTCGTAACCTGTGTGGATATGCCTTCAATTCCTGCCGAATCGATCGCGGCTTTTAAGCCGTTGGCTACATCTTCAAATGTTTCACCTTCACCAGCCACATATGTTGCAACATCCGAGCCAACGGTAATCCGATACCCATCACCTGCGTTGACTTTGGAAACCGCAGAGAAAGTCACGCTCTCGGATCGCTCCGCGATGGATGCGGTTCCATCAACGACAGGAGAGCCCGCGAACGTGAGATCTACCTCCGCAAATGCCCGTGTTGAAGTTATCTCCAAGTCACTGCCGTTTCTTGCTGCGCTAACACCTTCTAAGCCTAGAGCATTAATGGCTCCAGCTATCTGATCAATTGCAAGTTCTTCAGTGTCTGTTGCAGAGAATGTACCGGCTGAGAAATTTAGAGTACTTCCTGCAACTGTTATTTGGAAGTCGTCACCAGACATGTCCGCGCTATTTGAAAATGTGATGGCTTCGGTATTCCCGGTGTTTGCAATTGGTCCAGCCGATGCGGTGGAGTTTGCAGATAGAGACGTGCCGGTTCCGTACGTACCTGTACTGTCGGATAAATCAGCCCGGGAAATTTTGATATTAGATGCGCTGACGGAACCGTCGCTAAGGCGATCTAGGGAGGATAGAATTTCAACCGCATCGGTGCCTTTTAACATGTTCAGTCCGTTAAATTGCGCGGCACCAACCACGGATTTGATCTGAGATGTAAGTGCGTCGATATCTGTTTGAATTTTTTCCCGATCAACATTTTGCTCTTGAGATGACACTACCTTCCCTTTAATTTCCGTGAGAAGATCTGTAACGGTTTCGGCACCTTGACGAGCGACAGCTACTGTTGATTCTCCTAAAGATAGGCTTTCGGAAATGGCTTTGAAGCCTTTTACATCTGATTCCATCACTTTTGAGATGGCCCAAAGAGCCGAGTTATCTTTTGCGGAAGAAACAGACTTGCCGGTTGAGATTTCAGATTGAATTTGCAGTAGATTCGAGTTGATAGATTTCAGAGTTTGCAACGCGACCATTGCGCCGTTATTGGTTAGGATACTAGACATTCAATTATTCCTCATATTCGACGCATTCAACGTCGCGATTTGCTCACCTTCGGTGATAGAAGAGTCGTTTTGACAAATGCCCGGCGGTTGTTCGTTCCGTCGTGCGCCACCCCATTCGCAGGGTGCCCGCCTAATTGACTTCGAACACCCTAAGGGTTTCCTAATGTTTGCGCTTGAAGTTGAGACAGTTTTAGTAAATGAAATTCAAGCTTTCGTTTCGCGGCGGTTGTACGGGGAGCTGATTTTCCCCCCATCAATCGAATAAGTTTCCAATCGAATGCTGGATTCACGTATGCCTTTTAAGCGAACGTCTGCTGATATTAAACCTTTCTTAACTGAAATATACAAACTTTCAACGATAGAAGTTGCTATGGTTATAGAGCTAAGTTCATCTTTGGAGACAGTTTCTTTTCCCTTGGTAAGCGCGAGTATTAAAACTTCTTTCTTCTTCCCTATAGCTTCAAGGGCGTTAAGGTTTCCAGATGTTAGTATGACCCTTTCGTCTGCCAATAGATCTAAAAGGCGAGATCCTAGGCTGTATTTTTTAAATAGATTCATTGTTGTGATCCATAATGCTATTAGAGAAATGAGATGCGAGCCCGAGTCCGCCTTTTTCAGCAATCAACTTTGCTTGTTGTTCCCTTAGGAAAGATTGAAATTGCTGCTCGCCAAGGCCGCCATTGAACTCACCTGATCTAGCCTCCATGCCGATTGATTTTAACATCTCTGAAATGAATGAGGCCTCCAATTTTGTTGCAATATTTTGCCGATCTTGAATTTTTGAGTTTAATGCTGAATTAATATCAAACCCTGCGGTGTTAGATATTTTCATATGTCTCTCCTGCTGTAACGAAATTTAGGTATAAATACCGGGCGGAAGTAAAGAACCGGTAACTACTACATGTCATTTAGAAGTACGTAATTTAGCAAAGGTGTCAGAATGACCTTTTCCCTGCAGATTTTTGTGGATGCCCTAACGAGTCGGTTTGGAAGGGAAGGGGGCGACCGTAACGGCGAACCTTCCTCAACCCTTCAAGGGGACAAGTCAGACGGGAGTCCCTATGCAGAATTTTTTGAGTTGGTGGATATGGATGAGGCGGCCTCGGCAGATTGGAGTGCGTTGGGCTCCAATCTGCCTGCAGATGTGGTGCCACCGAGTAAGGAGGCCGAGGCCAAGCAGAAGTTCCTTGAACTTGATGTTGAGGGCACTCAAGGTGAATTGAACGAAGAACTTCTAAGCTCTACGAAATTACATGTCGTGAGTGCATTACATCTGGGTGAGGTTGCTGCCGACAACGATGAAACGCCACATACCCCTAACTTAAAAGAAGGGGGGCAAGAGTTTGCTTCTATTAATGTGGTTCCTTTGAAGGAAAGAACGGGCGTTTCTGATCTTGGTGGTGTTGGAATAGTTCAGGCCGTAGAGGGAGTGACCCCAACAGTAGTTGATGTGATTCGGACTGCGAGTACATTAAAACGGTCTGACGCTAAAACAACAGATATTGCGCCGTTGCCTATGGAAGCGGGCCGGAGGCCTCTGGATGGGGAAAGGCCAACAGCACTTCCTGTACCTGAAAACGACTTTTTACTTGGTGCAAGCCAAAGGGAAGCAGAGGCCCCCCGCGCTCCTGATGAACAGTTAGGTGGAAATAGGCGGAAACATGAGCTCCAACCTGTAGTTAAGCCCGTGCCGCTAGATATTATAACGCCTCCTGAGCCGCGCCAAATGCAACTCCATGAGAATCTAAATTCTACCGCTCATATACTAGCGACGAGAGATGGCGGCACTCTGGAAACAGTCTTGCCTGTGTCTATAATTAGGGCGCCCCCTAGGTCGTTTGAGCGCGTGCAAAATGGGCTTCAAGCCATTTACCAACGTACTCAGGTGCAAACCGAGGATGCTGAGAAACTTATGTATTCGGCGTATGAGCAGTGGGCCGTCATAGAAGCTGACGGGGAAGTTTCTTTTGAAAAATCACTAGGTGTACTGCCAGTAGCGCCTACACTTCCTCTTGCGGAGTTGTTGCCGCAGTCACTGGGGGAGGTTTTGGACCTTGGGGGTAAGTTAAACCTTTCGAGCCAAGAACCTATTGGAAATGGTAGAGGTCTTAGCGCGGAATCTAGTGCGCTGCCGCGGATGCCTACCGCTGGGGGACAGCTTCAGCTGGTGCATCATGCTGGAACTCAAATTAGTACGGCTGTGGCGACAGGCGGGGGCAGGGAGGTAGATATTCGCTTAGATCCCGAAGAGCTTGGACGAGTTCGGATCGTGCTGTCGAGTAAAGATGGTGGCATGAATGTTTTGATTATAGCTGACCGGCCTGAAACCTTGGATTTAATGCGCCGAAACTATGAGCAGTTGGAGGCAAGCTTTTCGGATGTTGGGTACGAGAATACTAGTTTTAGTTTTGAGCAGGGTGACTCAGATAACAATGACCAAGGTCGACCATCGGACGAAAATTTGGATTCGGATTCAACTAGTGAACTCACTGAAGTGGCACTCCTTGGAACTAGGCCACCATCAGATAAATTGGATATTAGACTATAAGGACGAACTGCTATGGACGCGATAACTTCGACATCATCTACGAATTCTACAGCCGCTACAGAAACTGTTTCATCACAAAGTATCATTAGCTCTGACTTTGAAACATTCCTTGTAATGCTTACGGCGCAGATGGAAAATCAAGATCCACTTAACCCGCTAGATTCGCAAGATTTTGCGACCCAGCTCGCGACATTTTCGGGCGTTGAGCAGCAGGTTAAAACCAATGATTTGCTCAGTGCGTTGAGTTCGCAGTTTCTCACCTCAGGTCTTGGGGATATGGCTAGCTGGGTGGGGATGGACGCACGCATGGCCACCCCAGCGTATTTCGACGGCTCCCCTGTCGAAATTGTAGCAAATCCACCAAGCTTTTCCGAGAGCACAGAGCTGGTTGTTTTAGATGCAAATGGGGACGAAGTGCAAAGGCTAGACATACCTGTTTCAGACGAGCCTTTCGAGTGGGCGGGTGTTTCCAGTGACGGGGAGCCGTTCGAAGAGGGGAGCTACAGCTTTCAGGTCGTTGCTTACAGTAATGATGAAATCATTGACGTGCATGTTCCCGACATCTTTGCTGAAGTGAAGGAAGTCCGGATAATTGACCTTCAAACGGTCGTTGTCTTGGGCGGGGGAGATATCTACCCATCCTCACTTGTAACAGGGTTGCGCTAGCTGATTTAGGAAAAACAGGCCCAGATAGTGGCTGCAATGGCGCTCACAGCAATACCACTGGCAAAATAAAACCACCTCGAGTGCTTTGCCGTTACGGATTGATTTATCTGAGATTGCTGCCCGCTCTGGGTTAATATTGCCTCCATAAGGTGGGGGAGCTTCGGGCCGAAACGTCCGAGCACCTGAGCGGTTGCTGCTATATCTCTAAGAAAAGCACGAGGTCCGATGTTTTGCTTAATGTAGTCTTCGACGACTGGCTGGGCGACCTCCCAGATATTGATTTGTGGGTACATCGTACGAGCGACACCTTCGACAACGACCATTGTTCGTTGCAGTAAAATTAGCTCCGTACGGGTTTCCATGCCAAAGCGCTCGGTAACTTCGAACAGGTACGCCAAGAGACTACCCATCGACATTTGAGTCGCGTTCATGCCGAAAATGGGTTCTCCAACAGCACGCAGTGCTTGGGCGAAGTCGTCTATGTCGCGGTCCGCTGGTACATATCCTGCTTCAAAGTGTACTTCTGCTACGCGCCGATAATCTTTGCGAATGAACCCAATTAAAATTTCCGCATATGCCCGACGTGTATACTCGTCGATCCGGCCCATAATACCGAAATCGTAGGCAATAATGTCACCGTTTGCGCTGACTTTTAGATTGCCCTGGTGCATGTCCGCATGGAAATATCCATCATTGAGGGCCTGCCGCAGGAATAATTGTAAAAGCCGCTCACCCAGAATTTTCCGATCATGGCCGGCTGCATAAATTGCTTCGGTGTCGCCAAAGGGAGTCCCCTCAGCCCATTCCATCGTCATTACGCGTTTGGCGGAGTGGAAAAAGTGAATTTTAGGTACAATGAAGCCTGCATCATCGGCTGATTTAGCAGCATATTCACCTGCGGCAGCACCTTCTAGGCGAAGATCCAACTCACCTTGGACTACGCCGTCAAAATGTCGGATAACTTCAGATGGATGAAGTCGGCGTGATGATGGGGAGAATAATTCAACCATTGAGGCGGCGAGATAGAATGCGTCGATATCTTTGCGAAAGGCGCGTTCGATTTTTGGGCGAAGGACTTTGACGGCGACGTCTTCGCCCGTGGATTTCAATTTTGCTTTATGGACTTGTGCGATTGAAGCTGCGGCGATTGAGTCTGAGAACTCTGAGAATACCGTATCCAGAGGAGCACCAAGTTCAGTTTCAACGGTGGCAATAGCGACATCAGTTGGGAATGGTGGAAGCTTGTCTTGCAACACTCTCAATTGTAACGCCAATTCATCACCAACCACATCGGGTCGTGTCGAGAGGACTTGGCCAAACTTAATATATGCAGGGCCAAGGGCTGTTAATGCGCGAACCGCAGGTGGCATGGAAGGGTCACCTTTTGCTCCCAGCCACTTGAAAGGCCACCCTAAGACTCGCGCCAAAAGTCGCAGTGACGGAGGTGCATCAAATGCATCTAAAACTAGCCCCATTGCGCCAGTTCGCTCTAGCGTTGCACCGGTGCGAATAAGGCGCAAAACATTGTGTGGTCCGCGCATCTATATTTTCCAGCCTGAATGAAGAGCCGCAACGCCGAAAGTCATGTTTCGATAGCTAACATTTTCAAATCCAGCAGAACGGATCATGGCTGAAAATCGTTCTTGATTCGGAAATTTTCTAATAGATTCAACTAGATATTGATAGCTGTCTCGATCTCCTGCAATCATCTGTCCCATGCGGGGGATGACGTTGAATGAATAGAGGTCGTATGCCTTTTGCATCATCTCGTTTGGCAGTTGTGAAAATTCCAGCACCATCAGGCGGCCGCCGGGGCGCAAGATGCGAAAAGCCTCAGACAGTGCATCCTCAATCCGGGTTACATTGCGAATGCCAAAGCTGATTGTGTAGACGTCAAAGCTGTTGTCCTCAAAGGGCAGGGACATTGCATCGCCAACAATCCAATCGAGGCTATCGGTCATCGCAGAGGCCTCGGCCCGTTTTCGGCCCTCAATCAGCATCGATTCGGTCAGATCAAGAACCACGGCTTGCGCCTGTCCTGCGCGCTTTAGAAACCGAAATGACACGTCTCCAGTGCCGCCAGCGACATCAAGTAGGCGCTGGCCTGGGCGCGGTGCCAGCCAATCCATCATAGCGTCTTTCCAAACTCGGTGGATACCAACCGACATTACGTCATTCATAATATCATATTTGGAGGCCACATTGGTGAACACGCCGTGCACCATCCCAGCCTTTTGGTCTTCCGGGACATCGGTGAACCCGAAATGAGTTGTTTTAGATATTTCTTTTGACATCTGAGCTTGCAGTCCTTGTGGTCTCACCCTTCTTATAGGTCCAGCTTGCAGGGATACAATGCGACCGGAACGACCAAAAGGGGATTGCCGTGCCTGAATTACCAGAAGTCGAAACTGTGCGCCGTGGTCTTGAGCCGGTCATGGCGGGGCGCGTGATTGCGCATGTGGACGTGAACCGGCCTGATTTAAGGTGGCCGTTCCCGGAGAAAATGGCAGAGCGACTGAAAGGGCGAGCGGTGACGGCGCTGCGCAGGCGGTCAAAATACATTTTAGCCGACCTTGATAGCGGTGAGACGCTTATTATCCATCTTGGCATGTCTGGCCGGATGCAAATTTATGAAGGCGCATTTGCGGGGGGCGATAATGAGCCTCCTGTGACGCTGAAACATGATCATGTGGTTTTTCATATGGCGGACGGCACACGGATTGCATTCAACGATGCACGACGTTTCGGGGCGATGGATCTTGTGGCCACTAAAGGTGTTGAGCAGCATTGGTTGATCAATAAACTTGGACCGGAACCCTTGGGGAATCAGTTTGATGAGGCTTATCTAGTTGAGAAGCTTAAAGCCAAGAGTTCACCTATCAAAACGGCTTTGCTGGACCAGCGTGTCGTCGCTGGGTTGGGGAACATTTACGTATGCGAAGTGCTGTTTCGTACGGGTATTTCTCCCAAGCGGAAGGCTTCAAATCTAAGTGCGCCTCGGGTGGCATCATTGGTGCCTGCCATTCGTGACGTGTTAAATGAGGCCATTCTTTCAGGCGGATCATCCTTGCGGGATCACCGGCAAACGAATGGGGAACTTGGTTATTTTCAGCACAGATTCGCGGTTTACGGTCAAGAAGGGGAACCTTGTTTGAGCGAATGCGGAACCAAGGTTTTTCGGGTTGTTCAGTCGGGGCGATCAAGCTTTTACTGTCCGAAATGTCAAAGATGAATTGAACCTCTCAGTGAACATGGTACGAGTCATGGGCGGTTAGGAATGAGGTTATCCAATGGCGTACAAGACGATTATCGTTGAAATTGAAGACCATGTGGCTCTTATCAGGCTGAACAGACCCGATGCTTTGAACGCTCTGAACGCCGAATTGTTGGTGGAATTGTCGGATGCTTTGATCGATGCGGGTAAGAATGATAAAGTTAGATGCATCGTTCTGACAGGGTCCGAGAAGGCATTTGCAGCAGGTGCTGACATCACCGAGATGGCGGGAAAAAGCTTCGGTGATGTATTTGGAAACGACCAGTTTTCTGAGTTTCCAAATGTATTCATGCGTGTTCGCAAGCCGGTCATAGCGGCGGTGTCTGGGTATGCTCTGGGCGGAGGATGCGAGTTAGCAATGCTGTGCGATTTCATCATCGCGTCCGACACTGCTAAGTTTGGTCAACCAGAAATTAATTTAGGCGTTATTGCCGGGCTTGGTGGAACTCAACGCCTCACGAGGTTCGTTGGTAAATCTAAGGCCATGGATATGAACTTGACTGGCCGTTTTATGGATGCGGAAGAGGCTGAGCGCTCCGGGCTCGTCAGTCG
The DNA here is from genome assembly GCF_058136045.1 of Litoreibacter sp. Taxonomy (NCBI): domain Bacteria; kingdom Pseudomonadati; phylum Pseudomonadota; class Alphaproteobacteria; order Rhodobacterales; family Roseobacteraceae; genus Litoreibacter; species Litoreibacter sp. The sequence goes on along the minus strand of NZ_JBYVDD010000006.1, from coordinate 281,694 downwards.
CGTGGTTCCCGCTAAGAAATTGGTTCAAGAAGCGCTGGCCTCTGCGGCTAAAATTGCTGAGAAATCGGCTATGGCGACAATGGCGGCTAAAGAAGCTGTTAACCGTAGCTATGAGTCGTCACTTGCTGAGGGCTTGCTGTTTGAGCGCCGTCTTTTCCACTCATTATTCGCTACAGAAGACCAAGCGGAGGGCATGGCGGCCTTTGTTGAGAAGCGAGAGGCCCAGTTCCGCGACAAGTAACAGTATTTAGGGCGTTGACTTGCCAAGGAGTCAGTCCTAGAAGCGCATTCTTAGATTTACACACCGAACCATCGGGATTCTTACGTATGGCAAATTCGCCTCAAGCAAAAAAGCGCGCGCGTCAAATCGAACGCCGCACCGAAGTGAACAAAACGCGTCGTTCACGCATCCGCACCTTCCTGCGCAAAGTAGAAGAAGCAATTACCGCTGGTGATTCTTCTGTTGCCAAGGATGCGCTCAAATCCGCACAGCCTGAACTGATGCGCGGCGTATCTAAAGGAATCATGCACAAAAATACTGCGGCACGTAAAATGTCGCGCCTATCCTCGCGAGTTAAAGCCCTCGGCTAAACTTTCGTGACGATTAAAATTCGAATCATAAAAGCGCGCTTTTCGGAGCGCGTTTTTTTTATGATCAGTTGCTTATCTAGCACCATTCACATCGTTGTAAGATTCGGGAAACCATTAACTCTGAGTCAAGCGCGAAGATCAGTTGCGGGATACCCTAACTAGTCGCTATCCATGTTGAGCGATTCAATTCGTTTCGGGGGACATGGAATGAGCACGCGTGCTGAACCAGCTATAGAAGAGCTGCTGCCTGTTCAGGCATGGGACCGTTTAAAGGACGATCCATCTGCGGTGCTTATCGACGTCAGGACGAAAGCCGAGTGGGCTTTTGTAGGGAAGCCTGATTTGTCGAGTCTGAACCGGTCGGTCATGTTGGTCGAATGGTCTAGATATCCGGATATGTCTGCAAACCCACGGTTTGTTGAAGAAATGAACGATGCATTGGGCGGTACTATTCCGACTCAGATTTTGTTCATTTGCAGGTCAGGTGTGCGTTCGTTGAACGCCGCCAAGGCGGTGTTGATGTCTCTGACCAGTGAGACGCCCGCATTCGATTTGTTCAACGTGACCGAAGGGTTCGAAGGGGACTTGGATCAAGCGAAACATCGGGGGGGCCTGAACGGATGGAAGGCCCACGGACTGCCATGGCGGCAGTCTTGATCTGCGGAACGGGGACAAAATGACGAACGACACTTGGGGCCAAGCACGTGAAACACTTCAGACAACTATCGGGAAAAATAATTTCCTGACGTGGATTGAACCTTTGACCTTTGTGTCCTGTGAAGGTGGCGTTGCTGAATTTGGTGTTCAAACCAGTTTTCAAGGTGATTGGGTGTCCCGTAATTTTGGAGATGAAATCCTTCGCCAATTTGGAAACCTTGGTAACCCGGTAACGCGGCTGAAATTTTCCGTTCTAGCTAATAGCCCTGCACCTTCGCCGCCCGTGCCTGCATCGGAAGGCTTTAAAGGGAAGTCGTCGGCATCGTCGCGCTCGTTCAATGAGAAAATGCTTGGTGCTCCGTTAGATAAGCGGTTTACTTTCGACCGATTTGTCGTCGGGAAGCCCAATGAATTGGCCCATGCCGCTGCGCGCCGGGTTGCCGAAGGGGGGCCTGTTGGGTTTAACCCTTTGTTCCTTTATGGTGGCGTTGGCCTTGGCAAAACTCACCTGATGCACGCGATCGCTTGGGAACTGCAGATGCGCTCGCCGGAACTGCGTGTCGTTTATCTATCGGCAGAGCAATTTATGTATAGATTCATCCAAGCGTTGCGCGACAACCAGATGATGGACTTTAAAAGCTTGTTCCGCTCAGTTGACGTTTTGATGGTGGATGATGTGCAGTTCATTGCCGGAAAAGGCAGCACTCAAGAAGAATTTTTCCATACTTTCAATGCGCTGATAGATCAGCAAAAGCAGATTATCATATCGGCGGACTGCGCGCCCGGTGAAATTGACGGTCTGGAAGAGCGTATTCGGTCTCGTTTGCAGTGGGGGCTGGTCGTGGACCTGCATCCGACTGATTATGAGCTTCGTCTTGGGATTTTGCAGCAGAAGGTTGAGCAGTACCGCGCACAGTATCAAGAGTTAGAAATTACCAATGGGGTGTTGGAGTTTCTTGCACATCGGATATCTAACAATGTGCGTGTTTTAGAGGGAGCTTTGACAAGACTCTTTGCTTTGGCCTCTTTGGTCGGTCGTGAAATTACCTTGGACATGGCGCAGGAAAGCTTAGCTGACATTTTGCGTCAGTCGGACCGGAAGGTCACGATGGACGAGATCATGCGCAAGACCTGCGATTATTATAATGTTCGTATGTCTGACCTTTTGTCGCCAAAGCGGTCACGCAACATTGCGCGCCCTCGGCAGATGGCGATGTGGCTCTCTAAACACCTCACGCAGCGCTCTTACCCTGAGATCGGCAAGCGGTTTGGCAACCGTGATCACACGACGGTAATCCATGCAGTGCGTAAGATTGAGGAGTTAAAAGCCCAAGATAGCCAAGTGGCCGAAGACGCGGAGCTATTGCGTCGCATGTTAGAGGCCTAATTGGCTTGACGGCCCCGTGATAAAAGCGGACTTTTCAATTAATGTTTGCATATGCGGGCGGAGAGGGTAGTCTCTCCGCCCCAACATCTTCTAAGAGGGACGGAAATGAAAATCAGTGTCGAGCGTAGCGCCCTGCTCAAGGCTGTTAGCCAAGCCCAATCCGTGGTTGAGCGTCGCAACACCATTCCGATTCTTGCCAACGTGCTAATTGAAGCCGAAGGCAATGATGTCAGCTTTCGAGCGACTGACCTTGATATCGAGGTCGTCGACAAAGCACCAGCCCAAGTGGAGCGTCCCGGTGCCACAACCGTTTCGGCGACTACGCTGCATGAGATTGTGCGCAAACTACCCGATGGAGCCCTTGTTTCATTGAGTGATGACGGAACATCTGGGCGCCTTACTGTTGAGGCCGGGCGGTCGAATTTCTCATTGGCGACATTGCCAAAAGAAGATTTTCCGGTAATGGCCTCGTCAGAGTACCAGTCCAATTTTTCGGCTCCGGCCCCAGTGCTGCGTCGTTTGTTCGATAAGTCAAAATTCGCGATCTCGACCGAGGAGACGCGTTATTATCTGAACGGTGTCTATATGCATATCTCGGATGCTGACGGTGGTAAGGTGCTGCGGTGTGTGGCAACCGATGGGCATCGTCTTGCGCGTATTGATGCTGATCTGCCAAGTGATGCGGCTGATATGCCGGGCGTGATCGTACCGCGCAAGACTGTGGCAGAGCTTCGCAAGCTTCTTGAAGATGACGAGATGCAAATCGCAGTGTCGGTGTCTGAGACTAAAATACGCTTTGCGACACCGGATATTACCTTAACCTCCAAGGTGATAGACGGAACCTTTCCCGATTATACCCGTGTAATCCCACAAGGAAACACGCGTAAACTGGAAGTGGATGCGGCTGAGTTTGCCAAGGCTGTGGACCGCGTGGCAACGGTGTCTTCTGAGCGATCACGGGCGGTGAAGCTGTCGCTAAGTGAAGACAAGTTAATCTTGTCTGTTAACGCTCCTGATAGCGGTGCCGCAGAAGAAGAATTGGCCGTGGCTTATAGAGACGAGCCGTTGGAAATTGGCTTCAATGCTAAGTATCTTCTTGAAATTGCTGGACAAGTTGATCGTGAAAACGCTGTTTTCATGTTCAATTCGGCAGGTGATCCTACCTTGATGCGGGAAGGGAATGACCAGTCGGCTGTCTACGTTGTGATGCCTATGCGCGTTTAACGTGCTGCTATGGCGGGGTTGTACCTCTCTTCTTTAACGCTGTCTCACTTTAGGTCTCACCGTCGGGTGGATTTGGAGTTGGATGATCGTCCTGTTGCGATTTTTGGGTCGAATGGGGCAGGAAAAACCAATGTTTTAGAAGCAATATCAATGCTTTCGCCGGGACGTGGCTTGCGTCGCGCGAAAGTGGATGAGATTGCACGGTTGCCTGAAGCGCTGGGCTGGAAAGTCTCCGGCGTATTGAACAGCCTTGGCCAAGTCCATGAAATTGAAACACGGGCAGAATCTGGTGCGAGCAGAACTGTTCGGATTGATGGGAAAGCAACACCTCAAATTACGCTGGGAAGGGTCGCCAGAATCGTTTGGTTGATCCCGGCTATGGACCGGCTTTGGTTGGAGGGGGCCGAAGGGCGGCGGCGGTTTTTGGACCGTATTACTTTGAGCTTCGAGCCGAAACATGCAGAAGTATCAGTGGCTTACGAGAAGGCGATGCGGCAGCGTAATCGGCTGCTTAAGGATATGGTGCGCGACGCAATGTGGTATGGCGCATTGGAGGCCCAGATGGCTGAGGCCGGAGCGCAGATCATTGCGAACCGTGCCGCAGCTTTGGTGCGATTGCGGTGCGCTATGGAGGGGGCCGAGACTTCTTTCCCGACTGCTGATCTGTCTATTGAGAACCCCGATGACGGCGATTTTATTGATGGTCAGGAGGCTTTGCTACAGGCCCTCCAAGCGTCTCGATCTGCTGATTTGAGAGCCGGACGAACACTTGTTGGGCCACATCGTGCGGACATGAAGGCTATCTATAGGGCCAAGAATATTGAGGCAAAACAGTGCTCTACCGGAGAGCAGAAGGCGTTACTACTGTCACTAATCCTTGCCAATGCACGGGCGTTGTCGGAAGATTTCGGGGCGGCTCCGTTGATCTTGCTGGATGAGGTGGCAGCGCATTTGGATGCGGAGCGACGCGCGGCTCTTTATGATGAGATATGCGCCTTAAAAGCGCAGGCATGGATGACGGGGACGGGGGCAGAGTTGTTCACGGAATTAGGGAATCGCGCGCAACATTTGGAAGTGTTAGAGGCGGGCGGTACATCTGAGGTTAACAGGTACAGTGTGTACGGAATTTTGTCTGGAGCGTACAAATGACGATCTCAGCGTATGAATTACTGTTCTACGCGGGCGGACTTTTCATCTTGTTTTTGACGCCGGGACCGGTGTGGGTGGCGTTGCTGGCGCGCTCTATGTCGGGCGGTTTCCGGGCGGCCTGGCCGCTGGCGTTTGGTGTTGTCGTCGGTGATGTCATCTGGCCGTTGGTGGCGGTGTTGGGGGTTACATGGATCGTGGATCAGGCCAGCTGGTTTATGGATGTGCTGAAATGGGTGGCGGCGGGGATGTTCGTGGTGATGGGAGTTTTGCTGATCCGGAAGGCAGACATGAAGCTGGCGAAAAATTCACGCCTGACGCGTCCCGGCATGTGGGCGGGGTTCATCGCTGGCGTGGTGGTGATTTTATCAAACCCGAAGGCGGTACTGTTCTACATGGGTATGTTGCCAGGGTTTTTCGATCTGACGATGGTGACGGGCTGGGATATCGCGGCGATATGTTTTTTGAGCTTCCTTGTGCCGCTGATAGGGAACCTTGTTTTGGCTGCGTCTGTGGACCGAGTCCGGGGGGTGTTAACGACGCCGAGAGCCATGCGAAAGATGAATGTGGTCGCGGGGTACTTGCTGATTGGAGTCGGTGTAGCGATCGGCTTATTCTAGCCGTATGTTCGATCAGGGCAGTGGTTTCTAACACCACAATATCTTGCGCCAACTGCGTGACAAGCACCAGTAAAACCCCTATATTTCGCGTAACTTAAGCGGGAAAGACTTCATGGCCGACGAACAAAGTAAAAAAGAAGAGTATGGTGCGGATTCTATTAAGGTTCTCAAGGGCCTAGAAGCAGTTCGTAAGCGGCCAGGGATGTATATCGGGGATACCGATGACGGCTCTGGCTTACATCACATGATCTATGAGGTTGTCGATAACGGGATCGATGAGGCGCTGGCGGGCCATGCGGATGCGGTGAACGTGACAGTTCATGACGACGGGTCGGTTTCGGTCAGCGATAACGGGCGCGGTATTCCGGTGGGCATCCACGAGGAAGAGGGCGTTTCTGCCGCCGAAGTCATCATGACGCAACTACATGCTGGCGGTAAGTTTGACAGCAATTCCTACAAGATTTCAGGCGGTTTGCACGGGGTTGGCGTATCGGTTGTGAACGCGCTGAGCGATTATCTGGAGCTGCGCATTTGGCGTGATGGCAAGGAGCATCTTGCGCGCTTTGAGCATGGTGACACGGTTAAGCATCTGGAAGTTCTGGGCGATGTTGACCGCACGGGGACTGAAGTGCGGTTCTTGGCGTCACTCGATACGTTCTCGAACCGCGATTATGTGTTTACGACATTGGAAAACCGGCTACGGGAGCTGGCGTTTTTGAACTCGGGCGTGCGGATTATTTTGATCGACGAGCGCCCTGTCGAGCATTTGCGCGCTGAGCTGTATTATGACGGCGGCGTTAAGGAATTCGTGAAGTATTTGGATCGCTCCAAGACTGCGATGATGCCTGAGCCAATTTATATTGTTGGTGAGAAAGACGACATTGGCGTTGAAGTCGCGATGTGGTGGAATGACAGCTATAATGAGATGGTTCTGCCGTTTACCAACAACATTCCGCAGCGTGATGGCGGGGCGCATCTGGCGGGATTTCGTGGCGCGTTGACGCGTACGATTAACAATTATGCGCAATCCTCGGGGATCGCCAAGAAGGAAAAGATTTCGTTCACAGGCGATGATGCGCGCGAAGGGTTAACGTGCGTGTTGTCGGTGAAAGTGCCGGATCCGAAGTTTTCGAGCCAAACCAAGGACAAGTTGGTGTCGTCAGAAGTGCGCCCAGCGGTCGAGGGTTTGGTGAATGAGAAATTAGCGGAGTGGTTTGAAGAAAACCCCAATGAGGCACGCATTATTGTGTCGAAGATTGTTGAGGCGGCGCAGGCGCGCGAAGCGGCACGTAAAGCGCGTGAATTGACGCGACGCAAGAACCCGATGGACATGAATTTCTTGTCCTCGAAGCTGAAAGATTGCTCGAATAAAGACCCTTCCAAGACAGAAATCTTCCTTGTGGAAGGGGACTCGGCCGGGGGGTCGGCGCAAACGGGGCGCGATCGCCAAACGCAGGCTATCTTGCCATTGAAGGGTAAGATTTTGAATGTGGAGCGGGCACGTTTTGACCGGATGTTGGGCAGCCAAGAGATCGGTAATATGGTCATGGCGTTGGGCACGGGAATTGGGCGCGATGAGTTTGATGTGTCGAAACTGCGCTACCATAAAATCGTTATCATGACGGATGCTGACGTGGATGGCGCGCATATCCGTACGCTTTTGCTGACGTTCTTCTACCGCCAAATGCCCGAATTGATCGAGCAGGGGCACCTCTATATTGCGCAACCACCGCTGTATAAAGTGGCGCGTGGGCGCTCAGAAGTTTACCTAAAAGATCAAGCTTCGATGGAGGATTATCTGATCGAGCAGGGTGTTGAAGGGGCTGTTTTGAAGTTGGCCAGCGGGGAAGAGATTGTTGGTCAAGATTTGCGGCGCGTCATTGATGAGGCGCGTTTGGTCCGGCGTATTTTGGAAGCCTTCCCAACGCATTACCCGCAACATATTTTGGAACAGTCGGCGATTGCAGGGGCGTTTGAAGCGGGGCAGTTGGATGGTGATCTGCAAGCGGTTGCCAATACGGTTGCTGCTCGGTTGGACCTAATCGCATTAGAGTATGAGAAGGGCTGGCAAGGCCGCCCAACACAAGACAAAGGCATTCGGTTGTGGCGCGTTTTGCGCGGCGTGGATGAGGTTCGTGTGTTGGATGGTGGCGTTCTGCGGTCCGGAGAAGCGAGGCGCTTGGGGCAATTGACCAAGAGCTTGCAGGAGACTTATGGCCAACCTGCAAAGCTGGTTCGAAAGGACCGTGAGCAGCCGGTATATGGCCCGATTGATTTGCTTCAGTCGATTCTGGAAGAAGGCGAAAAAGGTCTGTCTTTACAGCGCTACAAAGGGCTTGGCGAGATGAATCCTGACCAGTTGTGGGAGACGACGCTTGACCCGGATGCGCGGACGCTCTTGCAGGTTAAGATTGAGGACGTTGCAGAAGCGGATGATATCTTCACTAAGTTGATGGGTGATGTGGTTGAACCGAGACGTGAGTTCATCCAAACGAATGCGCTGAATGTTGAAAATCTAGATTTCTAACGGGCAGTTTCAGGACTGGACCTCTTTAGGTGTTTCCTCAAGCTCATCATTCAGGCAGGCATCCAGAGCACTAAAGGAGCGTTCGGCTGAGCCAGTGTTGCGATTGCTCAAGAAGGCTTCGAACTTTGGGCGCGCAACAATTGCGGCGTCGATTATTTCACTTGAGTTTGGCTCGTACAAACCGGCTTGGATCATTAGCTCAGCCTCGTCATAGGCCCCCATTACACGGCGGGTGCGTTCAAGGATTTCTAGCTCGGAGGGGGAGGCTGCGGCTGGTAGGCTGCGTGATACGGATTTTAGGATATCAATTGCGGGAAAGCGCCCGCGCTCTGCGATTTTGCGCTCCAAGACCACGTGCCCATCTAGGACGCCGCGCATGATATCGGCTATAGGGCCTTCCATGTCCGAGCCCTGCACCAAGACCGAAAAGACGGCTGTGATGTCACCAGAGCCTTCCAAACCCGTGCCTGCGCGCTCGCTAAGCGCCATGAGCTCTTGAGATGTCGAGGGCGGAAAGCCTTGTAAACTTGGGTCCTCCCCAGATGATACAGCGATTTCTCTGTGGGCCTCGGCAAACCGTGTCATGGAGTCCGAGAGTAAAAACACATGTGCCCCTTGGTCGCGGAAGAACTCTGCAACGGCCATGCCGACCCAAGCCCCACGGCGGCGAACCATGGCTGATTGGTCCGAGGTTGCGGCGATCACAACGGCCCGCTTCAGACCTTCTGGGCCTAAGGTATCTTCTAGGAAGTCCCGGACCTCGCGGCCACGTTCACCTATTAAGCAGATGACGATGACGTCGGCGTCCACTCCTTTGGCCAAGTCCGCGAGAAGTGTTGATTTACCGACGCCAGACCCTGAAAAAATTCCGATGCGTTGACCCCGAACAATTGGAAGGAGGGTATCGAATGCGGCTATTCCGGTTTCGATTCGGCTGCCGAGGCGTTTTCTTTTTGTGGGTGCTGGTGGGCTAGCCTTTAGGGGTACATCTGCGGTGCCCTCAACCAAGGGCCTCCCATCCATGGGCCGAAGAAAGGGGTCAATGACACGGCCTAACCAACTTTTATCAGGTCGAATTCGTGTCGGTCCAAGGTGCCTAACGCGGTCATTTAGGGCCATACCTTGGCTGCCGGATTCAGGTAAAATATCGGCTGTGGCACCTCGAAGCGCAAGAATTTCTCCGAAAACGGCATCTCGGCCACTAGGAAAAACTTCAACAATATCACCAACTTGTCCAATTTTTGACAAACCAATTACCTGAATTATGTTTGAACTCGTTGCGCTTATGGATCCGTCGCACTCCGACCGTGGGATTGCTTTGATGGAAGAAACTAAGGGCGCAAAAGATTGTGACAACATTGGAATTCTCTTTTTAGGTACGATTACTTTTCTTAAAGGAATCACCCTTAAGACAAGATGTATGAATTCCAAGGGAGAACCCCGGATGTTCCAGAATATATCTTTGTTTCGCACTGCGAATGCGATGGCGACCCACGCGGCAAGCAGGCAATCGGTGATTGCTAAGAATATTGCCAATGTAGATACGCCTAATTTTAAAGCTCGCGACATAACGCCGTTTCGTCAAGAGTTGGGAAATGGCGCGAACCCGCTAGAGATGGTGAAAACCCGTAGCGGGCACATTCAAGGCGAAAGCGGTGCCCGAGGCGTGGCGCATCTAGTCACGGCTAGTTCCGAGGCGACACCGAATGGGAATACTGTTTCTATCGAGGCTGAGATGCTGAAGTCGATAGAAGCGGAACAACAACACTCGCGCGCCCTAGCAATATACCAAAGCTCTCTTGATTTGATCAAGATTAGCATTGGTCGTGGGCGATAGGCGGCAGTATGGCGAATTTACATGATAGTTTAAGTGTTGCCGCGAGCGGGATGCGTGCTCAATCATCTCGATTGCGTCTGACGTCTGAGAATCTTGCGAACGCGGATACGCCTGGTTACCGGCGAAAAATGGCATCATTTGAACAGGTGATGAATGCGGGCCGTGCGACCGGTGAGGTCAAACAAGGGCGGACAAACTTGGATCAAGCGGATCTTTTGGAAGTCTTTGACCCGTCTCACCCTATGTCAAATGAGGCCGGCTATTATAGCGGCTCAAATGTTAACATGATGATTGAAATAGCGGACGCTCGAGAGGCGCAACGAAGCTATGAAGCTAATCTAAAAATGTTTGAGCAGGTTCGGAAGATGTCGACTTCCTTGCTGGATCTGCTTCGAAGATAATTTTCTGTAACAATGAGGACCATCCAGAATGGATATTTCCGCTACAATTGCTCAAAGAGCTTATGGGGCCGCAAAGCCTGCTACCACTCCAAGTGCAGATTCCTCTGTACCAAGTGCGGTGCAAAATTTTTCTGATGTTTTGATGGCAGGTGAGCAAACTGCAATGTCATCAATGCAAGGAAATGCCGATCCACATGCGTTGGTCGAGGCATTGGCGCAAACGGAACTGGCAATTCAAACGGCAGTGAGTGTTCGAGATAAAGTCGTCGAGGCGTATCAAGAAATTTTGAGGATGCCAGTCTGATGATGGGTGAAGCTGAATTTTTTGATGTCCTGCGCCAAGGTCTATGGATTGCTGTTGTTATTTCAGCTCCAATTCTGGCGGTGGCTCTTGGTGTGGGCTTGATGGTCGGTTTATTTCAAGCCCTCACTTCGATTCAGGAAATGACGCTTACTTTTGTGCCGAAAGTTGGTGCGATGCTTGCAGTGTTTTGGGCATCAATGAGTTTCATGACGCGCAACCTCACAAGTTTTTGGGCTGACACTCTTATTCCGCTGATTGCAGGAGGCTAGCCCATGGGAAATTCGATCTACGCAACTCTTACTAGACAGTCTGGCTTGATGAATGAGATGCGGATTGTGGCGAATAATATTGCCAATATGGCAACGACGGGATTTCGGTCCGAGGCGGCAGTATTCTCAGAGCAGATTAAGCAACTTGGAGACGGGCAGGGCAGTTTATCAATGGCCACTGCGAATGCTCACATCACAAGTTTTGAGCAGGGAGCACTGACCAAAACAGGTGGCACTTTCGACCTTGGGATTGAGGGCGAAGGGTATTTTCAAATTGAAACACCTTCGGGAGCGCGCTTGTCACGGGCGGGTGTTTTCACCCCGAATGCAGGGGGGGAGTTAGTGACGCCTGAAGGCTACCGGCTGTTGGATGCAGGGGGCGCACCAGTGTTTGTGCCATCTGATGCAGGACAGATCAGTGTTGCCCCGGATGGGACCCTGTCAGTTAATGGAGGGCCAATAGGGCAGGTGGGGTTGGTTAACCCAATCGATATGACCGATTTAGTCCGAGAGGATGGTGTGAGGTTTAAGACAAACTCCGATTTGGTCCCGGCAGAAAACGCAACAATTAAGCAAGGCTTTCTGGAGTCCTCAAACGTCGATCCGGTTCAGCAAATTGCACGTATGATTGAAGTTCAAAGATCATATGAGATGGGGCAGTCCTTCCTCGACAAAGAGGATGAGCGATTGAGGTCAATTATGACGCTTGTTGGCGGACGATAGAAAAGGATCTGAAAATGAATGCGCTAAAAATTGCCGCCACAGGGATGGCTGCTCAACAAATGCGGGTTGATGTTATAGCAAATAACCTCGCGAATATGTCCACGACGGGCTATAATACGCGACGTGCGGAGTTTGCGGATTTACATTATCAGCAAATGACACGCGCTGGCAGTATTAATGCATCCGATGGAACTTTGGTGCCAGCAGGCGTGCAACTGGGGCTTGGTGTTCGCCCAACCGCCGTGTCGGTGAATGTGGAGCAAGGGGCACTGTCACAGACTGGCGGCGACTTGGACGTTGCCATTGAGGGGCGCGGGTATCTTGAAGTTACGCTGCCTTCCGGTGCCGCAGGATATACTCGGGATGGGGGGCTGAAGCGGACAGGAGATGGGTTACTTGTGACATCGGACGGTTTTCCAATCGTTCCAAATATTACTATCCCGGAAGATGCTCGCTCAATCTCGATTAACCCTGATGGCGAAGTGTTCGCTTATTTTATCGATCGGATAGAGCCTGAACAACTTGGGCAATTAACGCTGGCTGGATTTTCTAATGAAAAGGGCCTGGAAGCAATCGGAAGTAACTTGTTCGTTGAGACGGGTGCGTCTGGCGCTGCGGTTGTTGGAACTGCGGGCGACAACGGTCTTGGGAGTTTTCGCCATGGCTATCTCGAGGATTCATCCGTTGATGCCGTGAGGGAAGTTACTGAACTGATCGAGGCGCAACGAGGGTATGAGCTGAACGCGAAAGTAATCACAGCTGCTGACCAAATGCTAAGTGCTACGACGCAAATCCGATGAGAGGGAAGGGTAGCATAATTTTTCTCGGGATTTTATCGGTGTGGGCCGCCCTATCTGCATCCGCTCAGGCGGTTATCCCGATTCACACGATCCGCCCGGGGGAGATCCTGCGCCTTGAGGACGTTCGAGCCTCTGAGGACACCAAGCCGGGGTTTGTTAGTGATGTGCAAGCCGTAGTGGGGATGGAGGCGCGCAGGATTCTTTATGCTGGACGCCCAATAAAGAGAACAGATGTTGGGCCACCAGCTTTGGTTGAGCGAAATCAAGTTGTTGTGCTGATATATAGTAGCCCTGCGCTGAGCATTAGGACCGAAGGGCGCGCGCTGGAACGCGGCGCGATAGGAGACGTATTGCGGGTGATTAATCTTACTTCTCGCAATACTGTTTTTGGCCGAGTCGATGCATCTGGTTATGTAATCGTAGAGCATTAAGTGGAGAGCCTTTGATGAAAATTAATTTTTGGCGCGGTCTGGTATTGCTGTTGTGCTGCTTTGCGGCTGCTTGCGGGCGCTTGGAAGCTGTTGGTCAGCCTCCAAAATTTAAACCTCCAACTAATTCCAACGAGCACCACGCCATGATGCGGGTTGCACTGCCTGAGACAACACAGTCTTCACTCGCTCGAGATGAGGCGTCATTGTGGCGATCTGGTCGAAACTCTTTGTTGGGGAACCAGCGTGCGGAGCAAACTGGTGACATTGTTACTGTCGTTGTGGAAATTGATGAGCGTGCGGAAATATCAAACAGCACATCACGCCAAAGGGCGGGTTCTGAAAGCCTTGCGATTCCGTCGCTCTTCGGAATTCCTCAGCGTATCAACGAAGCACTTCCAGATGGGGCAAGTTTGGATACAGCTGTTTCAACAAATTCGAGTAGTTCTTCTTCTGGAAATGGAACTGTCCGTCGTAAAGAAAAATTCTCTGTTAGGATCGCAGCAACCGTGGTGGACGTTTTGGAAAATGGCGTGTTGAGCATTCAAGGGTCGCAAGAAGTTCGCGTCAATTTTGAGCTTCGGGAGCTTTTGATCACGGGGTATGTGCGTCCCGCTGACATTAATCGGAAGAACGAAGTTAGTTATGATCGAATCGCGGCTGCGCGGATTTCCTATGGTGGGCGCGGGCAAATCACAGATGTACAGCAGCCACGATACGGTCAGCAAGTGGCTGATATATTGTTACCATTCTAGGAGTAAATCATGGGAAAAATTCTACCGGTTCTGTTACTTCTTATTGGTGTTGGTGCAGGGGGGGGTGCAGGGTTTATGCTCCGCCCTGCTCCGCCAGAAATGGATGAAAAAGCTTCTCAAGAAGAGGAACACTCCGAAGATGTAGAAGATGCGTCTGAGGATGTTGTGGATACTATTAATGAAGACTTCAATTATGTTAAAATCAACAATCAGTTTGTGATTCCGGTGATCAAAAATGACCGAATAGCCGCTCTGGTGGTAATGTCGGTCAGCTTGGAAACGAAAGCTACGGAAACGAGTGGGATTTATGACCGGGAACCAAAGCTGCGTGATGCATTCCTTCAGGTAATGTTCGATCATGCTTATATTGGGGGATTTGATGGGGTTTATACCGCGCCTGCAGCTATGGATGCTTTGCGCCGATCGCTACTGATGAGTGCTAGAAGAATTGTTAATGTAGATATTACGGATGTTTTGATTACGGATATTGTAAAGCAAGAGGTCTAGGTTGAGCTGAGGGTGCCCATTCTCGTTTTACTTACTCTGAGTTGTGCTTAATTTTGTAGGTGCTGGGATGCGGAACCCCCTGTGCGGTGGGGAACTTATGTGTTGAGCCCCCGCTGAATTAGCAGATCAAAGCCGTAGTTTTCCGGATCACTCCCCCACTGCAATGTTGTCGATCAAACGCACACCGGCGAGCCATGCGGCGGCGAGGAGGCGGGCGGGACGCGATGGAGATGTCAGAGCTTCCAGCGTGTCGCAGGCACGTAGGTCTAGATAATCAACTTCAGTGAAGCCCGCGCGCTCGATCCGGGTGGTGGCTTTGGCGCGTAAGTCAATAAGGTTGCCGCCATCCAGCAATCTCGCGGCCATGTCCTCCATCGCGGCGTTTAATTCTGGTGCCCATGTGCGGGCGCGGTCGGACAAAAGCAGGTTGCGAGATGACATGGCAAGGCCGCCTTCCTCGCGAATAGTGGGGCAGCCGACGATCTGTATGGGGATGTCTAAATCGCGGGCTAGCCGGGTCACAACCTGCAATTGCTGGAAGTCTTTTTCGCCAAAATAGGCTTTGTCGGCTCCGGTTTGCAGGAACAGTTTTGATACCACCGTGGCGACGCCGTCAAAATGGCCGGGGCGATGCGCGCCGCACAAAACATCCGTTAAACCCGCGACGGAGACATTGGTGGCGAAGCCCTCGGGGTACATGGTCGGCCCGTCCGGCACGTAGACGGCATCGACGCCGAGGGGGCTAAGTTTCTGTGCGTCATCTTCCTCGGTACGGGGGTAATTTTCGTAGTCCTCGGGGGTGTTGAACTGCTTAGGATTGATGAAGATGGTCACGACAACGCGGTCACAATCGGCTTTGGCTGCGCGCACCAAACTCAAATGGCCTTGATGTAGCGCGCCCATGGTGGGGACCACGCCGATGGTCTCACCGGCACGCTTCCACTTTGCCACTATGGTGCGTAAATCGGCCAAGGGGCGAATGATCGGGGCGTTCATTTGGAAGTCTCCGGTGCGGTTTGCGCAAATACGTGTTCTGGGCCGGGGAAGCTGCGGGCCTGCACCTCATCGGCGTAGGACTGAATCGCGACGCGGGCATCATCGCCCAACATGGCAAAGCGTTTGACGAATTTGGCTTTGAACGCGGTGAATAGGCCCAGCATGTCATCGACCACAAGGATTTGCCCGTCGCATCCGGCAGAGGCTCCAATGCCGATCGTGGGGATGGGAACTGCTGCGGTGATCTTATCGGCCAAAACTTGCGGCACTTTTTCCAGCACCACGGCAAAGGCTCCGGCTCCCGCGACGGCCTGCGCATCGGCAAGCAATTGATCGCCAGCTGTGCCGCGCCCCTGCACCTTGTAGCCGCCCAGCGTGTTGACCGATTGGGGGGTCAAGCCGATATGAGCCATCACCGGAATGCCGCGCGCCACAAGGAACGCGATGGTGTCAGCCATGTTTCCTCCGCCTTCGAGCTTCACGGCCCCTGCGCCGGTTTCTGTCATGATGCGAGCCGCGTTGCGAAAAGCTTGCTCGCGGCTTTCCTCATAGGAGCCAAAGGGCATGTCCACTACCAGCATCGACGCGCGCAATCCGCGACGCACGGCTTGGCCATGCAAAATCATCATCTCCATCGTCACGCCCACAGTCGACGGCAGGCCGTGCAACACCATTCCAACACTGTCACCGACCAATACGAAGTCGCAAATGCCGTCCATCATTTCAGCCATAGGTGTGGTGTAGGCAGTCAGGCTGACCAGCGGCACGCCGCCTTTGCGCGCCATAATATCTTGGGGCATCGGTGCGGATTGGCGGGCGGTGGCGCTCATTGATTGATCCTTCACGCAATAAAGTTGCGCAGGGCCTATCAAAATAGAAGCAGCAAATCCAGCACAACGGGCGGCTTGTGCTTGATTGCTTTGCAGTTTCGCTTCAAACTTCCGCTTGAAGGGCGCTATTTTGCGGCCGATTGAACGGAGGAATTCCATGACCCGATGGATTTTTGGACCTGTAGTTGCAGTAAGCATGCTGACAGGCGCTAGCGTATTCGCGCAAACCAATGACGTAACTGTAGGCTTGCAGTTGGAGCCGCCACACCTAGATCCGACCTCGGCGGCCGCAGGCGCGATTGACCAAGTGGTATATTCCAACGTGTTTGAGGGGCTGACACGCTTTGCGTCTGATGGCTCGGTAATCAAGGGTTTGGCACAGGGCTGGGAGATTTCGCCTGATGGCTGCGTCTACACGTTCAAGCTGCGCCAAGGTGTGACGTTCCATGACGGCACGGATATGGAGGCCACGGATGTAGTGTTCTCGCTGGACCGCGCACGGGCCGAGGATTCGGTGAACGCACAAAAGGCGCTGTTTGATAATATCGCCAAGGTGGAGGCGCTGGACCCCACAACGGTGAAGGTTACATTGAACGCACCGCAGGGCAATTTCTTGTTCAATCTGGCGTGGGGGGATGCGGTAATTGTGGCCCCTGAAAGCATCGACGACATCAAGGTAAAGCCGATCGGGACCGGGGCGTTTAAGTTCGACGACTGGAAGCAGGGCGATAGCATCACGTTGGTCCGAAATGCCAACTACTGGGGGGAAGCTGCCGTACTGGACAAGGCGACGTTTAAGTTTATCTCGGAGCCAACAGCCGCGTTTGCCGCGATGATGGCCGAGGATATCGACGCCTTCTACAGCTATCCGGCACCGGAAAATCTGGCGCAATTTGAAGCTGACCCACGCTTTACTGTGCTGTCTGGCAGCACCGAGGGCGAGACGATTCTTGCGATGAACAACAAGCAAGCGCCGTTTGATAATGTCTTGGTCCGCCAAGCGGTCAGTCACGCGATTGATCGCCAAGCGATTATCGATGGTGCGATGTTTGGCTACGGCACGCCGATTGGTTCGCACTTTGCGCCGCATCACCCCGACTACATCGACCTGACGGGCAACTCGCAATACGATCCTGAGAAGGCCAAAGCATTGCTGGCCGAAGCCGGTTTGGCAGATGGGTTTAAGACCACGTTGAAACTGCCACCGCCATCCTACGCGCGGCGCGGCGGGGAAATCATCGCGGCACAGTTGCGCGCGGTGGGGATCGAGACCGAGATTTCAAATCTGGAGTGGGCGCAATGGCTAGAGCAGGCGTTCCGTGGTAAAGATTTTGGCCTGACGATCGTGTCCCACACCGAGCCAATGGACATCGGCATTTATGCGCGGCCTGACTACTATTTTCAGTATGATAACATCGAGTTGCAGGATTTGTTGGGGCAGTTGAGCGTGGAGGCCGATCCGGGGAAACGCTCTGAGTTGCTCAAGACTGCGCAAATTACGATCTCAGAAGATTACGTGAACGGGTATCTGTTCCAACTGGCGCTGACCTCGGTTGTGAATGCTAAGTTGAACGGCATCTGGGCCAATGCACCGACGCAGGCGTTGGACCTTACCGGCGTCAGTTGGTCTAAGTAAAACAGGGGCATAGCGGATAAATGTTGCGCTATGCGATCAAAAAATTAGGCTCGCTTGCGATCTCATTGGTCGTGGCGAGCCTTGTCATTTTTGCCTGTATTGAGGTGATCCCCGGCGATCCGGCTTCGTTCATGTTGGGCATCAACGCACAGCCCGACACGGTGGCTGCCTTGCGCGAAGAGTTGGGTCTGAACGCGTCGCTGGTGTCGCGTTATCTGTCATGGGTTGGCGGCATGCTGACGGGTGATTTTGGCGTCTCGTACACCTACCGCACCCCGGTGGCAGAGATCATTGGCGAAAGGTTGTGGTTATCGCTGCCTTTGGCGTTGATCTCGCTTGGGCTGACCGTGTTGGTCGCGTTTCCTGTGGGTATTTTAGCGGCAACCAAGCGTGGATCATGGACGGATTTCTCGGTGATGGGAGCCACGCAATTGGGTATTGCGGTGCCCAACTTTTGGTTTGCCATGCTGATGGTATTACTGTTTGCGATCAACCTGCGGTGGTTCTCTGCGGGCGGCTTTCCCGGTTGGGAACACCCATTAGCAGCATTGAAAGCGCTGGTTTTGCCCTCGGTCGCGTTGGCCTTGCCGCAGGCGTCGATCTTGGCGCGGGTGATGCGGTCGGCGTTGCTTGACACGCTGTCGGAGGACTACATCCGTACCTGCCGCGCCAAGGGGCTAACCATGCGCCAAGCACTCTGGCGGCATGCTTTGCGCAACGCGATGATCCCCGTGCTGACCATCATCGGGTTGCAGTTTTCTTTCCTGTTGGCAGGCGCGATTATCATCGAGAATGTGTTCTATCTGCCGGGGTTGGGGCGGCTGGTGTTCCAAGCCATTTCGCAGCGCGATTTGATCATGGTGGAGGGCGTCATGTTCTTGCTGGTCTTCGCGGTGATCATGGTGAATTTCACAGTGGATTTGGCCTATGCGTGGGTGGACCCGCGGCTTAGGGGGCGGGGATGAGGAACCTGTGGTTTGGGCTGGCTTTGACGTCCATATTTGCGCTGGGCGCGGTGATCTCGTTCATTTGGACGCCCTATGACGTGACGGTGTTGGAGATTTCCAACAAGCTGAAGCCGCCCACTTGGGAGCACCTGTTTGGCACGGATCATTTCGGGCGCGACATCTTTTCGATGATCATGGTTGGCGCGCGGACATCCCTAGCGGTGGCGGTCGTCGCGGTAGGAATAGGCATGGGGATTGGTGTGCCGCTGGGGTTGGCCGCAGCGGCGCGTAAAGGATCGCTGCTGGACGAGGTAATCATGCGCGGTAATGATCTGATATTTGCCTTCCCATCCCTGTTGATTGCGATCCTGATCACGGCGATTTTCGGTCCGTCAGCGGTGAATGCAATCATCGCTATCGGCATTTTCAACATCCCGGTTTTTGCCCGTCTGACACGCGGTGCGGCGTTGTCTTTGTGGACCCGGGACTACGTGCTGGCGGCGCGTGTGGCGGGTAAGGGAGCGGCCCGAATTTCAATGGAACATATCCTTCCGAACGTGACTAACCTGCTGATTGTACAAGGAACCATACAGTTCTCACTGGGCATTTTGGCCGAGGCGGCACTTAGCTATGTGGGTCTTGGTGCGCAGCCGCCGACACCCAGTTGGGGGCGCATGTTGGCCGATGCACAAACGCTGATCTCACTGGCCCCGCATGTGGCGTTATTTCCAGGATTTGCCATCGTGTTCAGCGTGTTGGGGTTGAACCTTGCAGGTGACGGATTGCGCGATTTCCTTGATCCGAAGTTGAGGGTTCAGAGATGAGTTTGCTGGCGATTGAGGGGCTGTCTCTGTCGATCCATGGTACGCAAATTTTGCGCGATATATCGCTTGAAATTGCGCCGGGGGAAATTTTGGGTGTGATCGGAGAAAGCGGGTCTGGCAAGTCGTTGACGGCGTTCTCAGTATTACAATTGCTGCCGGATGGTGCGTCGTGCGAAGGCTCTGTGCGCCTGCTCGCGCGCGATGTTCTGGCGCTGGATGAGGTTGATTTATGTGCCTTGCGGGGGCGCGATGTTGGCATGGTGTTTCAAGAGCCAATGACGGCGCTTAACCCGGTGCAAACGATCGGCGCGCAGGTGGCGGAGACAATTTTGATCCATGAAAATGTGTCGAAGTCGCAAGCCATGGCTCGGGCCGCGCAAGCACTAGAGCGCTGTGAGTTGCCGCAAGATCGCTTTCCGCTTGGCCGGTATCCGCATGAGTTATCAGGGGGGCAACGTCAGCGGGTGGTGATCGCGATGGCGATTGCTTTGCAGCCGAAATTGTTGATCGCAGATGAGCCGACAACGGCGCTGGATGTGACCACTCAAGCCGAGATTTTATCCCTTCTGGCGCGACTGGTGGACGAGGACGGTATGGGGTTGATGTTGATCAGTCATGATTTGGCTGTGGTCACGGAAATGGCGCATCGGATCGTGATTATGAAAGACGGTGAGGTGGTCGAAGAGGGCGCGGCGAAGACATTGCATCGCGACATGACGCACCCCTATACAGAGGCCCTATTTGCGGCCTCCACTCATCAACCAGAACGCGCAGGGACGCCCCAAGATGTTCCCTTGTTGCAGGTCGAAAATGCGGTGCGCGATTACAATTTACCACGTAGGGCGCTGTTTGGGCCGGTGAAAAAATTCCGGGCGGTGGATGGGGTTAACTTTCAGATAAAACGTGGTGAAAGCCTTGGTTTGGTTGGAGAAAGTGGCTGTGGAAAGTCGACCCTGACACGCGCAATTTTGGGACTGGAGCCGCTGCAAGGTGGGCACATCCATCTGGATGGGCAACCTGTCGGCCCGATGGTCCGCCATAAGATGCAAGTGGTGTTCCAAGACCCTTATGGCAGCTTCAATCCACGCCATAAGGTGGCGCGATTGGTGTCGGAGCCGTTTCATCTTCTGGGGCGCAAAGCAAGCGAGGTTGAGATCGACGAGGCGCTGATCTCGGTCGGGCTGGAGGCATCGGATAAAGCCAAATATATCCATGAATTTTCAGGCGGGCAGCGGCAACGGATCGCCATTGCACGCGCGTTGATCATCAAGCCGGACCTGATTGTGCTGGACGAGGCGGTGTCAGCGTTGGATGTCTCAATCCGCGCGCAAATTCTGGACTTGCTTGCGGATTTATCGGACCGCTTTGGCCTCACTTATTTATTCATCTCGCATGATTTGTCGGTGGTGCGTGCCATCACAGACCGCTGTTTGGTGATGAAGGCTGGAAAAATTGTTGAGCAAGGCGAAACTGAACAGGTGTTCATCAACCCAAAACACCCCTACACTAAAACCCTGATTGCAGCCGCACCGCGCCTGCCCGATGCCTAGACAGGAGCATACCCAATGAGCAGTGAAGATATCTGGTTCGACCCGTCCCTTTGTTTCATCGGAGGCGTTTGGGTGGACCCTGTTGATGGGCAAACGTTGGAGTTGAACAACCCTTCAACGGGGGAAGTCATTTGCGAGATTGCGCGCGGGAAACACGCGGATGTGGATCATGCAGTGCAAGCCGCACGCGACGCGTTGAGCGGGCCATGGGCACGGATGACTGCACCAGAGCGTGGGCGTATTTTGGCAAAAATCGGCGTGTTGGTGTTGGAGAACGCAGACAGGTTGGCGCGCCTAGAGGCGATGGATGTAGGCAAGCCGTTGAAACAGGCCAAAGCGGATGCGGTGGCTCTGGCGCGCTACATGGAATTCTACGGCGGGGCTGCGGATAAATTGCACGGCCACACCATTCCCTATCTGGACGGCTACACGGTTTATACCCTGCGCGAGCCGCATGGTGTGACGGGCCATATCATCCCGTGGAATTACCCGATGCAAATCATCGGGCGCTCGGTTGGGGCGGCTTTGGCGATGGGTAATGCAGCCGTGTTGAAGCCCGCCGAAGAGGCCTGCCTAACCGCCTTGGCTTTTGCTGATTTAGCCCGCCAAGCGGGTCTGCCAGAGGGGGCATTGAACGTGGTTCCGGGTTTGGGTGCAGAAGCGGGCGCGGCCCTGTCGGGGCATTCAGATGTGAACCACGTGTCGTTCACCGGCTCGGTCGGGGTCGGCAAAATGATCCAGCGACAAGCGGCGGAGCATATCGTACCGGTGACGTTGGAGTTGGGCGGAAAATCCCCGCAATTGGTGTTTGACGATGCCGATATCGATGCGGCGCTGCCGTTCTTGGTGAATGCGGGTATTCAGAACGCGGGGCAGACTTGCTCGGCGTCGTCGCGCATCTTGGTGCAACGTGGCGTGTTCGACCAAGTTTTGGACCGCATGGCGGCGCGATATGGCGAACTACAAGTCGGCCCGGCGATGGCGGATTTGGACGTAGGCCCGCTAATTTCGGCACGGCAAAAGACGATTGTTGAGGGCTTCTTAGAAAAAGGCTCCTCATTGGAAATGGCGGCGCAAGGCCAGATTGTCGGTGATGCGCCATCGGGAGGAAACTACGTGGCTCCGACCTTGTTTGCAGGCGTCAGCCCGGGCCATGTTCTAGCGCAGGACGAGATATTCGGGCCAGTGCAAGTGGTGATCCCATTCGAGGACGAGGCGGAAGCGCTGGCAATCGCCAATGGCACGCAATTTGGCTTGGTTGCCTCGGTCTGGTCGCGCGACGGGGCGCGGCAAATGCGGTTGGCGAAAGCGCTGCGCAGCGGTCAGGTGTTCTTGAACAATTACGGTGCCGGCGGCGGGGTAGAGTTGCCATTTGGTGGCTCGGGCCTGTCGGGGCATGGCCGCGAAAAAGGGTTCGAGGCGTTGTACGGGTTCTCGACCTTGAAAACTGTTGCGGCGCTGCATGGATGACCTGCATCAAAATTTTAGATATGATATGAGGAAGTAACACTATGCGTTTAAATGAAAAAGTGGCGATTGTTACGGGTGGTGCGTCGGGGTTTGGCGCTGGGATCACGCGTAAATTTGTGGCTGAGGGCGCGCGGGTGATGATTGCTGACCTCAACATCGAAATGGCGAATGAGCTGGTTTCTGAGCTGGGTGACGCGGTACAGGCCGTTGAGGCCAATGTCGCGCAGGATGCCAGCGTGAAAGCCATGGTGGCGGCGACGCTAGACGCATTCGGGCGGATTGATATTTTGATCAATAACGCAGGCACCACGCACCTTCCGGCACCAATGGAGGAGGTGTCTGAGGACGATTTCGACAAGGTTTTTGCGGTGAATTGCAAGTCGGTCTACTTGGGCGCGAAGCATATCGTACCCTTGATGAAAGCGCAGGGTAGCGGGGCGATTTTGAATGTGGCCTCGACCGCAGGCGTTAGTCCGCGGCCACGGCTAAACTGGTACAACGCCTCGAAGGGCTGGATGAACAATGCGACCAAGGGCATGGCGATTGAGCTGGCCCCGGCGGGCGTTCGGGTGAACGCGATCAACCCCGTGGCAGGTGATACGCCACTGTTGAAAATGTTTCTGGGCGAGGACACGCCGGAGATGCGCGCGAAGTTCCTCTCAACCATTCCTATGGGGCGGTTCTCAACCCCCGAGGACATGGGAAATGCGGCCTGTTATCTATGTTCTGACGAGGCCTCGATGGTCACGGGCGTGTGCATGGAAGTCGATGGCGGACGGTGCATTTAATGCGACCCGGCGCGCGAAATTCGATCACAGATGTGGCGGGACTGCGCGTGGGAAATGCGCAAGATGCGAGGTTGAAATCGGGCGCGACGGTGCTGACTGCCGATGCGCCATTTATGGCGTCGGTGCATGTCATGGGGGGCGCACCGGGAACGCGCGAGACGGATTTGCTGGACCCCGATAAATCGGTTGAGGGCGTGGATGCACTGGTGTTATCCGGCGGCTCGGCGTTTGGATTGGACGCGGCGTCCGGTGTGGTTGATGGTTTGCGCAACATGGGGCGCGGGTTTGCGGTTGGGGATGTGTGCGTGCCGATTGTCCCTGCCGCGATTATCTTTGATTTGCTTAATGGAGGAGACAAAAACTGGGCCAAGAACCCCTATGCCAATTTAGGGGAGCAAGCCTTAGAAACGGCCAGCGACGTGTTCGACACAGGATCCGTTGGCGCCGGAACTGGTGCGACTTCTGCGACACTTAAAGGCGGGCTTGGCTCGGCGTCTTTGGTGCTGGACGACGGTGTGACGGTCGCGGCCTTGGTGGTGGTGAACCCTGTGGGAACGGTGGTGACGCCGGGCGGAAAGTTCTGGGCCGCGCAGTCGGAAATAGCGGGCGAGTTCGGCAGTTTGGGCGCTGATACCGTGTCATATGGCGCGGTGCGATTGCCATTGAAAACGGATACGCAGGAGGGCGCGAACACCACCATAGCGATCGTGGCGACGGACGCAAGATTGACCAAGCCGCAGGCCAAGCGCATGGCCGTGGCCGCGCATGACGGTATGGCGCGCGCGATTGTGCCGTCTCATACGCCGATGGATGGCGACTTGGTGTTCAGCGTGTCGGCAGGCGAAAAAACCGGCGATCCATTGATGATAGGCCACGCCGCGGCGACATGTCTGTCTCGTGCCATTGCCCGCGCTGTCTACGAGGCTGTTCCGGCCCCGGGTGACGTATTGCCTTGTTTCAAATCCCCGGCTGGGTAACATTCGCGGTAAGGGCGGTACTTTGCACAGTTTAAGGATCAGGACATGACCAAAGGCGCAGATCTTTTTGATCTCACTGGCAAGCGAGCACTCGTGACGGGCTCTTCTCAGGGCATTGGCTATGCCTTAGCGCGGGGCTTGAAAGAGGCCGGGGCGCAGATCATTTTAAACGGGCGGGATGGGGTGAAATTAACCAAGGCGGCAGACGCGTTGGATGCACCCTATACCTTGGTTTTTGATGCGACGGATCACGAGGCGGTGCGCGCCGCTGTTGATGGGTTTGAAGCAGATACCGGCCCGATAGACATCTTGGTGAATAATGCGGGAATGCAGCATCGCAGTGAGTTGGAGAATTTTCCAGCCGATGCTTTTGAGAAGCTTTTGCAAACCAATGTGGCCTCGGTGTTTCATGTGGGACAAGCCGTTGCGCGTCACATGATTGCGCGCAAGGCGGGCAAAATTATTAACATCGCGTCGGTCCAAACCGCATTGGCCCGCCCCGGCATCGCGCCCTACACCGCGACCAAGGGCGCGGTGGGGAATTTGACCAAGGGCATGGCCACGGATTGGGCCAGACACGGGCTGCAATGTAACGCGATTGCGCCGGGGTATTTTGACACGCCACTGAATGCAGCGCTGGTTGCGGATCCCGAATTTTCGGCTTGGCTGGAGAAACGCACACCGGCGGGGCGGTGGGGCAATGTGGAGGAGTTGGTCGGCGCGTGCATCTTCCTGTCCTCGCCCGCGTCAAGTTTTGTAAATGGCCACACGTTATACGTGGATGGCGGCATTACGGCCTCGCTGTAGAATGTTGCGACTTGTGATCATGGGGGTGGCTGGCAGCGGGAAATCGTCAGTTGGCGAGGGGGTCGCCGCGCATCTTGGGGCCAGTTACATGGATGGCGACGACCTGCACCCAAAGGCCAATATTGACAAAATGGCCACGGGCTCCCCTTTGAATGACGCGGATCGTGCGCCGTGGTTGGATACAGTCGGGGAAACCTTGCGCAAGCTGAGAGGGCCAGCATTGATAGGGTGCTCGGCCCTGAAGCGGAGCTATCGCGACCGTATTCGGGTCGCATGCCCGGACGCGGAGTTCGTGCATCTGGTCGGGGGTCGGGCGCTTATTGAGGGGCGAATGGCGGCCCGCACAGGGCATTTTATGCCGGTCAGCTTGCTGGATAGCCAGATTGCAATTCTAGAGCCGCTACAGCGTGGAGAGGCAGGGTTTTCTGTTGATATCTCACAAGAATTTAGCGACGTTGTAGGTGAAATTATCTCACGATTGCCACAGGTCGCTGCACCGCAGTAACTCCTGACTTCCCCCGGCGGCGGGCCTCGGGTACATATGCTATATGAATTGGAACATTCCTAATATCTTGACGCTAATGCGTCTGCTGGCAGCCCCGGGCGTTGCCGTTATGTTTTTGTATTTCCAACGGCCTTGGGCCGATTGGTTTGCGCTCATTTTATTTGTAACGGCGGCTTTGACGGACTGGCTCGATGGCTACCTTGCCCGTGCATGGAAGCAAGAAAGCAAGTTCGGCGCGATGCTGGATCCGATTGCAGATAAGGCCATGGTGATTATCGCGCTGCTGGTCATTACCGGCTTTTCTGGCATGAACCCTTGGGTATTGTTGCCCTCCACGGTGATCATGTTTCGCGAGGTGTTTGTGTCCGGGTTGCGGGAGTTTTTGGGCGATACCGCGGGCTTGTTGAAGGTGACGCAACTGGCCAAGTGGAAAACCACGGCGCAGATGGTTTCCATTGCGGTGCTGTTTGCGACTGGGTTGTTCCAGCACGAGTTTCTTGACCGGACAACGGGCATGGATGACGCTATGCTGACGGCGATTATGTCCGGAGCGACTGATGATCCGTTGGGATTGCAATGGTTTGCGCAGGCGGCAAATGTGACCTTTAAAGTCGGAGTATTTCTACTTTGGGCCGCTGCAATCCTGACTATGATGACAGGCTGGGATTATCTGCGAAAAGCCATGCCATACCTTCGCGACGAGACCAAATCATGATCTCCGTGTTGTATTTCGCGTGGGTACGGGAACGTATTGGCCTGCCTAAAGAGCAGATTGAGACCTCTGCCAAAACTGTTATTGAGCTGGTTGAGGAACTGCGCGCCCGCGAGGAGCGCTATGCGTTGGCGTTCTCTGATTTGACTGCGTTGCGGGTAGCCGTTGATCAAGACTTGTCTGAATTTGAGGCCAGCCTTGAAGGTGTACGCGAGGTCGCATTTTTCCCGCCAATGACCGGCGGTTGACGGGTGCGGATCGTTGTTCAAGAGGCCCCGTTTGATCCGGGCGCAGAGTTGAACGCCTTTGGCAAAGGCGATACAGACGTCGGTGCAGTGGTAAGCTTTACGGGTGTGACACGCGATGTCTCGGGCGGGTTAAGTCAGATGCAAATCGAGCACTATCCCGGCATGACAGAGCGCGCCCTGACGCAGATTTGCGAAGAGGCACAGCGGCGTTGGGTGCTTGCAGATGTGCTGATCATTCACCGCTACGGCCTTATGGCACCGGGTGATAATATCATGATGGTGGCCACGGCGTCGCGCCACCGCGCTGATGCTTTTGCGGCGGCTGATTTTTTGATGGATTACCTAAAATCCCGCGCGCCGTTTTGGAAAAAAGAAGTCACTTCTGACGGCTCGGAATGGGTCGCTAGTAAGGACCGCGACGAGCAAGCGCTTGAGCGTTGGTCCTGAGCAAGTTGGGCTTTATTTACCCTTGAATTTGATTGGTTCGCTCAATGTAGGTCCGCAGTTCTTCGGCCTCGTGGCGGGCGTCGCGCAAGCCGTCCATGGCGGCTTTTAGCTCG
Organism: Litoreibacter sp.; assembly: GCF_058136045.1. Lineage (NCBI taxonomy): Bacteria > Pseudomonadati > Pseudomonadota > Alphaproteobacteria > Rhodobacterales > Roseobacteraceae > Litoreibacter > Litoreibacter sp. Next base: position 254,668 of record NZ_JBYVDD010000006.1, on the reverse strand, counting down.
GCCTCGGTTTGCGATAGCTGATTGGTTAACTCGGCCTCGCGTTGCTGCAAATATGTAATCGCTTGGTCGCGGGTTTCCTCGGCGTCGTGCAGCGCCTTCGCCATACCGTCCAACTCTTCAATATCTGCCGTGGTCACGCGGCTGAAGCGTTGCAGCAGCCAGCAGGTGAACCAGCCCACGCAAAAGGCAAGGAACAGGATAAACGCGGTGGCGATGATGAACTCTGATCTATTCACTTTGGGTCTCGGTTTCTGCTTGAGGTGCGGTTTCGTCTGTGGAGGCCGCACGGGCGTCTGTCAACAGTTTGAACTCGATCCGGCGGTTGGCCTCGCGGCCCTCGGCGGTGTCGTTGTCAGCGATTGGGTCGGCCTCGCCATAGCCTTTGGAGGTGATGTTGCCGGTTAAAACCCGCCGCGAGAGGAGGGCCGCACGCACCGCATCAGCGCGTTGTTGGCTGAGGTTGGTGTTCATTTCTTCGCGGCCTTGACTGTCCGTATGCCCGCCGATTTCCATTCTAACACGTTCGCATTGCTTGGTAATTTCGGCAATTTTGTCGACGGTCCGGCCTGCTTCAGTGGTAATTTCGGACGAGGATGGCTCAAACACGATTTTGGCGGCGGATAGGATTTTGTTGATCCGTGCCACGCATTCTTGTGGTGTGGGAATGTTCAACGTCAGGTCCAGCAACTCATCGTAGCGAACGCTGATCTCGAAGTTTTCAGCCTCGCCCAGCTTGTCTGCCAGAGTGCGTGAAATTGTGTCGGAGGCGTCTTTTTTGCCGCTGACACCGCGAATTTCAACGAAATCTTCTTGCACAACGGCACTGCCGCTTTCCAAAGTGGACAAAGCTTCCAACGCGGCTAAAACCCGCACGGGCCAGTCGTCAGGCAGCTTGGAATCATTGCGCGTGGCAAGGTAGACTTTGCTCGAGCCGAATTGCGCACGAGCGAAAGATCCGACAATTTGCTTAATGCTGTCATTGGTCAGGCGGCCACGCAATTGCACCAATCCTTCGGGGCTGCGGGTGGCTACGAATTCGATAGCAGTCTCGGCACCGCTGCCATCTACCACCACTTTTTCAGGCAGGACAGAATGCAGTGAAAAAATTTCCGGCAAAGCAGCATCTATCTCACCGATAACTCTGTCGAATTTGCCCTGAGAGGTGGTGTCCAGTGCTACCATTGTAATGTCGGCATCCGAGAATGTCAGGGACCCGCCGCCCAAATCTTTAAGGCCGGAAATTGCCACTTCAACCGCCTTGGCCCAGTTAGGGGACGGAACGCCAAGGCCGATGGCGCATTCCGGCTTCTCAATGGTGCCAGCAGCGCTTGCGGCGCGCAGGATGCGTGCGCGCGTCGCATCATTATCCGCGGAACATGCATCAAAAGAGGCCTGCCCCTCGGTGTCCAACAGGAACCGCAGCGTGAAAGGGGTGATCACCGGGCGCGGCGCGGAAATGTGGAGCGCGAGGCGTATCCCATCTGGTGCAGAGCGGGCCAGTTGTGCCTCAATCCGGCGCTTGTCTTCGGGGCTGTCGGAAATCGCGGTGATTTCGATCAACTCGGAGGAGACCGAGATTTTGGACCGCTCAAGATCGCGCAGCGCCTGAATGGAAAATGCCAACGCATCTTCCCAGCGGTCCGGCACTGGATAGTCGGCCTTCTCAAGCATGTCGGTGACGCTGGCGCCATCGGCGATATCAGTCAGTTGCTCGGCAATTTCATTGTCTTCGCCCGTGGTTGGGATAAGCCCGATAAGGGAGATACCTTCGCCATTGCGCAGCATCTCGACCGAGAATCGCGGTGCTTCGATTTTTTCGCGCGCCTTCACATCCATGTTGTCGACAATGCGGTCAGGGTCGATGACCCGGCCAATCGCAGAAACCACGCGAAAACGGGTGGCCTCATCGGGGGCTTCGCCACCCAAGGCGACCAATAACCCGTCTGTGGTCACCGAGGTCCAACTGTGCTGCCCGTCAATCAACGTAGAGGTGACAACCTCGCCGGAGCGGGCCTCAACCCAATCCACAGCAAGCCATGCGCCCCCAGTGGATAGGGCGGCGGCGGCGAGGAATGCGGCGATAGTTTTTAGTTTCATACAGGTCGTCTACCATTGAACGTTGCGGCGGGCACCGGGTCTTACCTAACGGGCGCGCGCAGGTTGTTCAATCACAGCAATGCGGTAACGGCAAAAAATAGCGCAGGGATCAGACCAGCATCACGGTTGGAGCGGAAAAGCAGCAAGCAGACGGTCCAGTCGGTGGTATCAAGGCGACGCAACTGCCACACCATGTGCCAGCCAAAGGCCCACGCGCCCGCAAGAGCTACGGTTAAGACCATGACGTTTTTCCCAGGGGCCAAGGCGACAATGATTGCCAAAGATAACAAGAGGACCGATGTCATGAGAAACAGGCGCAACCACCATGTCGAGTTTTCGCCAAACAGGCGCGCGGTGGATTTTACCCCGATCAGTGCGTCGTCCTCGGTGTCTTGGTGGGCGTAAATCGTATCGTAGAACAGCGTCCACGCGATGCCCGCGAAATATAAGATCACTGGCGCGAGGCTGAGTGTGCCAGTATGTGCGGTCCATGCCAGTAGCGCGCCCCAGTTAAACGCGATGCCAAGGAAAACCTGCGGCCACCATGTGAAGCGTTTGGCGAACGGGTAGATCGCCACGGGGAGCAACGCCAGCACGCCAAGTGCGATGGTGATTGCGTTGAACGTCAGCAAAATCGCAAATGCGATCAATGTCTGCACTCCCATCCATATGAGAGCGCCTTTGACGGTGACTTGGCCAGATGGGATGGGTCTGGATTTTGTGCGTGCAACCTGTGCGTCGAGTTTGCGGTCCGAGATGTCATTCCAAGTACAGCCCGCGCCGCGCATCAAGAAGGCGCCGATAGCACAGGCTATGACGATCCACAGGTCAAACAGGTTCAGCCCGGCGGGGTCGGCGCTGGCGGCGAGCAAGACACCCCACCAGCACGGCAGAAGCAAAAGCCACGTCCCAATCGGGCGGTCCGCACGGCTGAGACGCAAGTACGGACGGGTGGCTTTAGGCGCCCATGTATCGACCCAGTTTTGGGCGACGGCATCAATTACCTGCCCGTCTGGCGTTTGGTCCTCTGGCATTTGGCTATGCTCGGTCATATGTTCAGCCTCATGGAACGCGCAAAAATCAGGTTGTTTGTAGAGCAGCCATTGGGGCAGGGCAATTCGGTTGCGATGACCCAGCCACAGGCCAATTATTTATTCAACGTGATGCGCCTTGGCGTAGGCGACGTTGTGGCCTTGTTTAACGGGCAAGATGGCGAGTGGACGTGCCGCGTGGTGCAGGCGGCGAAACGGCGCGGTGCGGTGATTTGCGAGCAGCAAACCTTGCCGCAACAAACCCCGCCAGATCTTTGGCTGCTGTTTGCGCCGATCAAGAAAGCGCGTACGGATTTCATCGTGGAAAAAGCCGCCGAGATGGGTGTCGCGCAGATTTTTCCGGTGCGGACGGAATACACCAATGCTGAGCGCGTTCGCCAAGACAAGTTGCAAGCCCACGCTATCGAGGCGGCGGAGCAATGTGGCGGGACTTATGTGCCTCCGGTGGCAGATATCCAAAAACTCTCCGTGATGCTGGAGGGCTGGCCCGCGGATCGACACCTGTTGTTTTGCGATGAGGAAATGGTAGGAAAGCCGACAAACCTGTCGAACTTGCCCAGCGGCCCTTGGGCGATTGTGATTGGTCCTGAGGGCGGATTTTCTGCGGGCGAGCGAGAGACATTGCGCGCGTTAAAGCAATCGCATTCGATCAGTCTTGGTCCACGCATTTTGCGCGCCGATACTGCCGTTGTTGCTGCACTGGCGCTTTGGCAAAATGCCTTGGGGGATTGGACATGATCCGCCCCGAAGTGCAGGCGTTTCTGGCGCGCCATTCAGAGGTGCTGCTGGGCCTGTCGCTGGTGGGTTTTGGCATTTTGTCGTTCAATAATTTCGGAATTTTGTGGCAGGCAGCCGGGGTGTTGCTGTTTTTATGTGGTGCAGCAATCGCGTGGACCGCATGGCGGCGTGTGCGTTTGACCTCAAAAGTGCAAGACGGCCCCGGTGTGGTTGAAGTAGACGAGCGTCAGATTACCTATTTTGCACCGCATGAGGGCGGCGCAGTTTCCATTAACGATCTTGCCCGCGTGACGATCCTGACCAACGACCAAGGCCCAATACGCGAAGATGTCCATTGGTTGCTGGAGGAAGACGGCGGCACCCGGTTACTAATCCCCAATTCAGCCGAGGGGGCGGCGCAATTGTTCGATGCACTTGCCCCGCTGAAAGGCGTTGATTTCGAGGCGGCCATCCGCGCCATGGGGTCGACAAAAATTGACAGTTTTGTGATCTGGGCGAAACAGCGTGGTCGTCTGCATTGACATCACCTGCAAATCACCTCAACCCTTGTAAACCCAGTTCAGACGGAGCCTGCTGACATGTCCATTCCTCAATCCGGCGGCGGTCTGATTACCGACGATTCCCAACTTGCGCAGCTTCTTGAAGAGGGCTGTAAACCCAAGGAAGACTGGCGCATTGGCACCGAGCACGAGAAATTCGGCTATTGCCAAGATAGCCTGAAGCCGCTGCCTTACGAGGGTGAGCGCTCGATCCATGCGGTGCTATCAGGCTTGCGTGATCGCTTTGGCTGGGCACCCGTTGAAGAAGGCGGCTATCTGATCGGCCTGACCAAGGATGGCGCGAATGTATCGCTAGAGCCAGGCGGCGCATTAGAGCTGTCAGGCGCACCTCTTGAGACGGTTCACCAGACTTGCGACGAGGTGAATGTGCACCTGCAAGAGGTCAAATCTGTATCAGACGAGATCGGGGTGAAGTTTATCGGCCTTGGAGCCGCGCCCGAGTGGACCCATGAGCAAATGCCGCTGATGCCCAAAGGGCGCTACAAGCTGATGAATAGCTACATGGAAAAAGTCGGCACTATGGGCACTGCCATGATGCGGCGCACCTGCACTGTACAGGTGAACCTTGATTTTGGCTCCGAGGCCGACATGGTGCAAAAGATGCGCGTCGCACTGGCGTTGCAACCCGTTGCGACGGCTTTGTTCGCCAATTCGCCGTTCTTTGAGGGTAAAGTGAACGGCCATAAATCGTGGCGCTCGCGCATTTGGCGTGCGCTGGATGCGGACCGCACAGGCATGGTTCCCTTCGTCTTTGACGAGGGCATGGGGTTCGAGGCGTGGGTGCAATGGGTGCTGGATGTGCCAATGTATTTCGTCTACCGCGATGGCAAATATATTGATGCTTTGGGGCAGTCGTTCCGTGACTTCCTGAAGGGTGAATTACCCGCGCTTCCCGGTGAAAAACCACTGCTGTCAGATTGGGCAGACCACCTGACCACGGTGTTCCCCGAGGCCCGGATTAAGCAATACATGGAGATGCGCGGTGCGGACGGTGGCCCGTGGCGCAGGCTTTGTGCGCTGCCCGCATTTTGGGTCGGCATTTGTTATGATCAAACCGCGCTGGATGCGGCTTGGGATGTGGCCAAAGGCTGGGATGCAGAAACCCGTGAGGCGTGGCGCGTTGCGGCCTCGGTTGATGGGTTGGCGGCCGAAGTGAACGGCGTGAAGATGATTGATCTGGCGCGCGAGGTCGTGGCGATCTCGGAGGCGGGGCTGAAAGCCCGTGCCAAGCCCGGCGCTGGCGGCTTGGTGCCGGACGAGACGCATTTCCTTAATGCGTTGAAGGAAAGCATCGAGACAGGCCAAACCCCAGCGGACGAGTTGCTGGCCAAGTATCACGGCGAATGGGATGGCGATCTGAGCCGGATTTATGCCGATTACAGCTACTAGTCTTTGTCGATAACTCTTGGGATGCTGGATTTGGCGTAAATAGGTTCGGGCTCGGGCAGGGGTGGCGTGCGGCCAAGCGGGTCGGGCCCATAGGAGTTATCGCCGACGTCACCGGGCAGGATTGTAAAGATTAGCAATATGATTTGCCCGATGGGTATGATGCAAAGCAGCATGAGCCAAGTGGTCAGCCCTTTGTCATGGATGCGCCGCGACAAGACCGCAAGAGACGCGGGTATGAGGCCTAGAACAACAAGTATTAGGGCGGTCATCAGCGGGCCTGCTTCGGTCTCGCCATCCAGTTCGCTGGACGAGGCGATGATGGAGATAACGAGGAAAATTGCGAGGCCGTTGTAGAAAGCGAAGAACCACCAAAACTCTGACCGTGAGGCGCGCCCTTTCCATGTGAACGACTTGGAAATACAGGTTTTAACGGCTTTTACAGGTCCCATTGGGTTACCCTTTCCTGAGCGTAATTTTCTTTTCTTCACCACGTATAAGTCTGCGAATATTACCCGCATGACGCATCCAGATTAACGCGCCAAGTAGTGCGGCTAGAATGGTAAGCTGTGGCAGTCCTAAAACGTGCAACCATAGGGGCATTAACGCTGCCGCGGCCAAGGCTGCGAGCGATGAAATTCTAAATAACAGGGCGAAGACAAGCCAGGTAAGGCAGACTACAAGGCCTGCCGTGAATGATAAGGCTAACAATGTGCCAAGGTAGGTGGCGACGCCTTTGCCGCCGTTAAATTTTAGCCAGATGGGGAAGATATGGCCGATGAACGCGGCCAGACCTGCCAATTGGGCAGCATCCTCGCCGATCATTGCGCGGGCCAACAGAACGGCGATGCCGCCCTTACCTGCGTCTAGTAAAACGGTTGCCAAAGCGGCGGATTTGGAGCCAGTGCGCAGCACGTTTGTGGCCCCGATGTTGCCCGACCCTATTTGGCGCAAATCGCCCAAACCCATAAGCCGTGTAATTACCAATCCGAAAGGAATGGACCCCAAAACGTAGGAGGCTACGGCGACAAAGCACAGTAGATAAGGGGCGGTGCTGATCTCAGGCATGGGCAAATACCTCCGTGCCACCAACAAAGGTGCGCAACACACGACCTTGCATCCGCTGACCATCAAAGGGCGTATTTTTGGATTTGGAGCGCAGAGTTTCGCGGTCCATGACAAACGGCGCATGAGGGTCAAATAGCACCAGATCAGCAGGCGCGCCAAGACTCAGGCGCCCGCCTTCCAACCCAAGCCGTTTGGCGGGGTTCAGCGACAAGGCGCGCCAGAGCGTCGGCAGGTCAATGGAGTTTGAGTGCAGCAGACGCATGGCGGCGGGCAGCAGCGTTTCCAACGCAACCGCGCCGGACGCGGCCTCCTCATAGGGCAGGCGTTTGCTTTCTTCGTCTTGCGGCGTGTGCATGGAGCAGATCACGTCGATCAGGCCGGACGCCACGGCCTCGACCATTGCAAGGCGGTCTTCCTCGGATCGCAGGGGCGGTTTGACCTTGAAGAAGGTGCGGTAATCGCCCACATCCAAATCGTTCAATGTCAGGTGGTGAATTGAAACGCCTGCCGTCACATCAAGGCCCTGTGCCTTGGCGCGCTCTAGTGCGGGTAGGGCGGCGGCGGTGGAAATTTGGTCGGCATGATAGCGTACGCCGGTCATCTCAACCAAGGCTAGGTCGCGCTCTAGCCCCATGCGCTCGGCCATGGGCGAGACGCCGGGAAGGCCGCGTAGGGAGGCGAATTTACCGGATGTTACTGCGGCACCCTTGGACAGCACTGGGTCTTGCGGGTGGCCCATCACCAGCGCGCCAAGCGAGCGGGCGTAGGTCATGGCGCGGCTGAGAACTTTGTTATCCGTCACCACGTTGTCACCATCCGAGAACGCCACGGCACCTGCATCCAGCAAGAACCCCATCTCGACCATTTCGCGACCTGCGCGGTCCTTGGTCAGCGACGCCATCGGCGCGATGCGCACTGGTGCCATTTCAGCCCCACGCCTTTTGGTGAACTCTAGTGTTTCGGGTGTGTCTACGGTGGGGATGGTGTCGGGGCGGGTGACCATGGTGGTCACGCCACCAGCGGCGGCCGCCAAGCCAGCTGTGCGGAAGCTTTCTTTGTGGCGCTCACCCGGCTCGCAAACCTTCACGCCGATGTCGACAATGCCGGGTGCGAGATATTTGCCGTTGCAGTCGACTATAGGGAATTTTTCTTTTGAAATATCAGCGTCTTGGGTCAATATTTTGCTGATTGCCCCATCCTTGATAAGCAGCGCCCCGAGTGTCTCGGTGCCAGCTTCGGGGTCAATCAGTCGTGCGTTTGTAAGAAGCAGATCAGTCATCAGAACCCTATGTAGTAAAAGAAGACCCAAGCGACGGAGGCAACCAACGCCAACATCGCGATCAGGGCAAGGCGAGCACCAAAACCACGGTGCGGCTTAGTCCCCTCGGGGCCGCCGAGAACGCCTTTGGTGGCGTCACTGACCAGCGGTGCGAATTTGGCGGCGGGGGCGGATTGCTCGGAAAAAGTGGCGATCAACTCGGCCTCGCCATTGAGGGTAATGGTCGTCGGCGCGGTGAATGCAGCGGTGCGGATCAGGGCAATATCGCCGGTGAGCGCGTCGATTGTAGCTGCGTCTTGCGGGGTTAGAGTGATGCCATAACCACCGCTGAGCAGCCCTTTTAGCCCGAGGTCTTCCAGCGCGCGGATTTGTACAAGTTGTACATCTTGTACGTGTAAGCTGTACAAACCCAAGGCCTGCTGCAACCGATCCAACACGCCGGACTGCCCGATCTCCATGGCAAGCTGATCACTGAGCGCGAAGACGCGTAGCTTTCCGTGCTCGGAGGCGCTGATGGGGAGATCAGGCATCGCCGTTAGCTCCCGATCCAGATCATCAGGCCGGTGAAGGCGAAAATACCCAGCAGCGCGTAGGTCGCGACTTTGCCGGACATGCGGGGATCTTTGGGGTCATCCATTCCGTGCACCTTCCTGCTGGGCCTGTTGCACATTACGCATTTTTTGAAAGACATCGCGGCCGTCCGCAAGCATCACGAAACCTATCTGCTCTGTATAGGTGCCATTTTTTCCGCGTCGTTCTTTGGTTTCAAAGTAAATTGACGACAATGCCCCTTCGGAAAACTGTAACGGTTTGTCAGGTGTTAGTGGATAGCTGTCGAGCTTGCGGGCCCCGAACATCGACGTAGTAGCGATTAAGGCGCGCTTGTTTGTGAGCGTATAAAATGTGCTTTTGCGCTCCCAAGCCTTCCAGAAGTGTTTACCGATTAAATTGTAGCTTCCGACCCCGAAAAAAAGAAGCCCAAACATCCAAAACGGGCCGGGTGCCTTTGATGCCATGGCCATCCAAAAGACAGAAAATCCGGTAAAAAAGAGAAAGAAAAATGGCTCAAACGGATTGCGAAATTCTAGGCGAACTTTAGGGGATGGCTTCCCCTGCCAGATGATCTCTTCGTTATCATCAAGAATGCCCTGCCATTCTGGAGAGTGCGTGCTCAAACCATCACCCCCTGCTGCGCCTGTTCGCGTCTTGTGCGAACCAGCAATTCCATGGCGGCCATGCGCACGGCGACGCCCATCTCGACTTGTTCTTGGATTACTGATCGGTTGATGTCGTCGGCCAGCACGCCGTCGATTTCTACGCCACGGTTCATTGGGCCGGGGTGCATGATGATCGCGTCTGGCTTGGCATAGGACAGCTTTTCGGGGTCCAGCCCGTAGCGGTGGTAATATTCGCGCTCGGACGGGATGAAGCCGCCGTCCATGCGTTCTTTCTGGAGACGCAGCATCATCACCACGTCCACGTCCTTTAGGCCTTCGCGCATGTCCTCGAACACCTCTACGCCGAATTCTTCGATGCCAGAGGGCATTAAAGTCGGAGGGCCGATTAGGCGGATGCGGTTTTCCATTTTGCCCAGCAACATAATGTTGGAGCGCGCTACGCGGCTGTGCGCGATATCGCCACAAATCGCAATTGACAGGCGGTGCAGACGACCCTTGGCGCGGCGGATGGTGAGCGCATCTAGCAAGGCCTGTGTCGGGTGCTCGTGGCGACCATCGCCGGCGTTTAGCACCGCGCAGTTGACCTTTTGGGCCAGCAAATCCACCGCGCCGGAATGCGGGTGACGCACGACCAAAAGGTCGGGGTGCATGGCGTTCAGGGTTAGGGCGGTGTCGATCAGGGTTTCGCCCTTTTTGACCGAGGAGGCCTGCATCGCCATGTTCATCACATCGGCGCCAAGGCGCTTGCCTGCGATCTCGAAGCTGGCTTGTGTGCGGGTCGAATTCTCGAAGAACATGTTGATCTGGGTCAGCCCGGCCAAGGTGTCAGTATGCTTGACGTCACGGCGGTTCAACTCGACATATTGGTCGGCCAGATCCAGCAATGTGGTGATTTCATCGGGGCCAAGGTGCTCGATCCCAAGCAGGTGCTTTGCACGGAATGTCATAGGGGCCCTCGCGTTATTTTATCGGGTTATAGGGGGGGGAGGCGGTTCGGGCAAGCCACCGTGGGGCTGATAAGGTGCGGTGTAGCGGGGAAAAAAGTTTTCGCAAAGTGGGAAATGAATACCCGCCATTTTCAAAACTAAGCCTAGCGACCCAAAACCGAGACGTATTCGCCTTCGGGTTGCGACGTCTTCCTCGTCTTTGTTCGCTTTGGCTTCTTAGTCGGATTGGCTTTACAGCCCGTGCAGCAAACACCGACGAGGTGAACCGGAACAGGCATAGCCTTGGGGACCACATTGATCAATCAAGGAAAGAAGTGCGCTTCTTCAACGCCGTTGACCTGACCAATGTGCTGTGTCCGTCGTCAGGGTTTTTGGAACCACTGGCAGCTTAAACTAAGAGAGAGTTCTGCTCATCTGGTTGATTTCATTATGCAGCGCGCTATCTGTGATGCAAGCGCCGCGCTTCGAGGGTCTTTCGTTTAATCTTTTCCCTTTGCTTTAAGATGGCTTTGTCTCGCCCAAAGTAGACGTCCGACGGAGTGACGTTGTGAATATCCCCTAGATTTGTAGACACCTTGCTTGGTAATTTTGGAAGCAAGGAGGACGGTATGTCCTGAAATAGATTTTCAGAAGGGTTTAAGCGCGATGCTGTCGCGCAAGTGGTTGATGGAGGGTATGCGGTCAGCGAGGTTGCGGAGCGGCTGGGGACACCGTTGACTGGCAGGTGATTGCGTTGCAATCGCCGAGAGGGGAAGAGCATCGCCCTGTGTTTTCGGTCCGTGCGATGTGCCGGTGTTTGCGCATTCATCCCAGCGGTTTTTATGCTTGGCTGAAGTACCCTCTCAGCAAAAGGGCGAAGGAAGATACGCGCCAAACTGATTTGATTAAAGATGCATGGAAAGGCCGCGGCAAGATTTATGGGTATCGTAAACTGCATCCCTCTCATGCATGTAAACATGCACTGCCGAGCAATGGATAATGCCGTCGCTGAAAGTTTTTTCAATCGGTTGCAACGCGAGCGTATCAGGCGACGAACATACAAAACCAGAGATGATGCTAGGCGTGACGTGCTCGAATGGACCGAAATGTTCTACAACCCGAAACGCAAACACGCTAGAGTGGGATGCTGTCATCCATCAAGTTCGAAAAACAGCAAAAGTGGAAGCAACAAGGCGTCTAGGAAGCTAGGGGCTATTCAATGCGGGGAATTAACCTATCTGGTTGTGCGCATTCATAGGACGTCAATAGTACAACCGATTTACCAACTTCGTCTTGATCCAGCCGCTTTATACATTGCAGAGAATGATCTGCTATAAGCGACGTCAGGCTATAAAGATCGTCTTTCGGTAGAGTTGTTTGCCCTGCCAATGTTCGGCGAGAAGCTTCGTCGAAGCCAAATGAGTCAACCAAAAACAAATCCGCTGCGTAACAAACCTACAGACAAACGAGCTGTACTGTGTCTTCCCAAAGAGATGCTCTGGTACTAGCTGCAATCGATAAGCAGCATCCAAAATCTCGCGCGCTGACAAGGGCTGGCGAGACTTCTGTAGCACTGCTTGGGCAATCTGAAGATAGGATTTATGGTTTTAGCATTTGGTTGCTATAAGTTTGCTCAGGACTTGGGTTTCGAAAATCGCTTGTACGCACGGTGACATCCTAACGGAGAAAATCCAAGAAAAATGACGAGCAACATGGGTGGCGGGGCTGAGCCACAAGGCCATCCATTTGAACGATAGACACTAAGTGGACGGATCTGGTTGAGCAAACTCGCTCAAGAAAGGAAAAAACCTGTCGTAAAGGAACGGTCAGGTGTCATTCGTCATCTCACTTGTCAAAATCCCATAAGAGTGCAGATTTCGCGGTCACAAAAACGCACACCCCGTAAGTTATTAATTTTAAATGAAAAATCAGACCCCAAACTTTCCTTGGCGCATAAGCTTGCCGATTTGGCTCAAAAGCGTGCAGAAATTGGGGGGTTCAACAAGAAAAAGGCCTGCACAATGCACAGGCCCAATCACACCGAAATTTGAAAGTCGCTAGTTCACTCTTTCGACTTGCTCCATAGCTCGATCATCTTCTGAGCGAGAAAGAGCTCTTCGTAGTCTTCGACCGAAAATGGCGAGAAACCAGGTTGCAGTTCTAGCCTTTCAGTAAAGGCCTCGCAAAACATTGCGGTAGATAAGACACCGATGTTCTTGTCATGAGCGATCAAGAGCACAGCAATCATTAGTTCGGCAGCTAAGCCCCAGCTGTTCCCGCAGGCGAGACTAAACCTTCGATAAAAATCAACCGTGCCAATCTCAGTAAAGTCATGACCAGCGCGTTCGGCGTACGCGTGACACAAACTATTCAGCTCGTTTAGGTCATCCTGCCGATGAACATTGATTTCTGTAAACGAAACCGGTCTTAAGAGATGAGCAAGTTGTGGCTCCTCCTGAATTCGTTCCCCAAGTTTGCCGGTCCCTGACATAACCAGCATGAACGGCCAGTCGGGCTGCTTCAAAAGCGTTTTGAAGCTATCCAGAATCATTGCGCGCGCTTCAGGTTTTCTGTTGGTGAATATGTGCTGACATTCGTCGTAGTGGATGCCAACCACGCCTTGTTTTTGGGCTTGGACCTGCACCTTTTCCCAATAATTACGTTGGTTGAAATTTCTCCTGTCTTCTATTGGATATCTAAGTCCAGTTCTCAAGGTGTGGATACCTAGATCTTTCCAGCTGATTTGCCCGTCCAGCGTGACGGAGACAATTCGGGCAGGTCTGCTATCTGGCATGAGCGTTGTGCCGTCATTTAACTCTGCTAGAATCCTACGGGTTTCCGTTGTTTTACCGATCCGGGTTGGACCGGTGAGCAGAATACCTCGGGCCTCGAAGGGCCGCTCCAGCAACGCCTTAGAATAGTAATCTGTTATCATCCATTCAAAGGCACCACGAAGCCTTAGCGAACGCGGGAACTCGTAGTGTGCAGCGAAGAGACTTTTTTGAAGGTCTACCTGATCGTGTCTGACAAAGCTCATGACAGCTTTCCTTTCGTATCCGGTTTCTTAGGCATCTCCGTCTTTGGCCGGACGCCAGTATCTCGATGAGCTTTTGTTTCTGGGCGAAATCCTTTGCCAACTTTGCGAACGCCTTCAATCGGATCAGGTGAACCTATTGAGCCCGGCTTTGCTGTATTTGGGGTTGGTGCAACAGGGGCGTGTACGCCAGTCATGACGACCTTGGCCTTGGCTTCCGCTTCTGCTCGGGTCATGAAGCTCCGCGGAAGTTTATGCTCGATTGCCGTCTGCCTCATGTGCTCAAAACGCGTTCGTGCGGAACGGATGCGCTGTGACTCGAAGTCGATAGTTTCTCCGGGGGTTTCAGCTCGGACAGATGCAGCAAACTCTAGGAACTCGGGAATAGTAAGTCCCTTCATCGCGGTCCAGGTGAGACGCCCGAGTATTGGTTTTGGGTGGCCTTCAACAAGGATTGTTACTTCGTCCACTAGGTCAGGATCGGAGTAGACGGTTACCTTAGTTTCTATCTTGTCGCGAAGTAGCTGAAGGTCGGTAGATGTGTAGGGTAGATTAAAGGCTTTGACACCATCATCCGTAACAGTTGCTTTGGATTTCCAACCCAAAGCGATGCGTCGGTCCAAAGATGGAATACGGTCAACACATCCATAAGTGTTGTTCACTCTTTCGTAGACCTTGATGGGCCGCGCACCCATCATATTAACGCCGTAGTGGCGCCGATATGGATACTCATCGACAAAAAAACGAGTAATCAACCCATAGATTTCCGCACAATCAAGGACGCCGTTTTTGATGGGATCGTATCCCGGCAAAGCCCCCGCCTTTCGCCCCGTGTAACCGTGGATCAATTGGAAAAGGATACTCTCGATTGATCCAAACAATCGTTCCAAGTGCGGCTTTTCCACAGCGTGGTAAGCACGCATATCGACACTTTGTACGTTGAGCCCAAGAAATGCTGTTTTGGTGTTAGCGTTGCGAACCCCCCTTCCGTTATCTGAACGCAGTTGAAGAAGGCCCGCCATGGGCATCGGATCACGCTCGCATCCATAGAGAATCTTTTCTCGTGTTTTGTCGCGCGTAGCCATTCTTACGGCCGCTAGTGTTGCTTCTGTTGATGCACCGTCGCTTAATGCCCATCCAAGCGGCATCCTTGTCGCAACGTCGAGCACAACAACGAGCCAAAGCCTTGTTTGTATCAAGTTGTCGATTTCGGCGAGCGAGATCTGTTCCTCTTTTGAAAGGGCTTGCCAAAGACCCTTTTCTTTAACGGTCGCCATCAACGATATTTTGCACTCATCAATTTCGACAAATTCGCCGATCATTAGTGCGCGTGTATCAGTTGAACCCCGGCTACGATTGTTTGCGACGTACTTTTCTCCCTTTCGCGCAATGTCCCGAGCTGTCGAATTAATTGCTTTGAACCGGTCATTTATGGGTTTAAAAGTCGCCGCCTTGAGTAGCGCCAGTCCAAGCGCTTCCCGTCTTTGGTTCTCAGTTTCGATGAGTTGTTCGTGTCGGCTTAAAACCTGCGATGTTGGCGGGTCCTTAGCGTCCAGGGCGACTTCATCAATTGCCTGGGAAATCAACTCTTCGACACGCAGCGGGAACCTCGAGGTTCGATTGCCTTTAAGCCAATCCTGATCCGCAAGAGCCATCTCATTCCGACCAGAACTCCGATAGCGCTTAACATACTTTAGAAGGGTTCGCCCTTTCGGAAGCACCGCGATGGCTTTTGCTTTTCCGCCTCGCACTTGATCAATCGCGATCGGAGCCGCCGTGTATATCTTGCTGGCGAAGTTCCGAATGAACTTTCGGTTTTCAGGTTTGTCTAAGTTTACAATCTTTAGTCTAGCCCCAGTCGCCTCCAAGGCGTCAACTGAGACACAGAACGCCTTTCGAAAATCCAGTTCATCTTGCTGTCTCAGGCTTAGCTGATCGCGATGGAACAGACCGCCAGTTCGAATCTTGGCCGTTGCCTCAGAGTTTGGCGAATGGATTAAGGGCAGAGTTACATCAGGCCTTCGAAGAAGTTCGAGTGCTTCCTGGAATGAATATATATTGGTCTCGCCGGTATGAACGTCGATGGCCTCAAAACAGTTGTCTTTCGCTTTTCTAAGGCGAATTGTTTGTGTTGCCGTGACGATTTCTTTCCCGGTGGGAAGGATATAGTTCGGCTTAATCATCTTGCGCCATCCAAACACGAGAATGCTCGCAAATCACCGCATCTCGGTCAGCTTCCAATTCCCCACGAGCTAGAAGACGCAGCACTGATTTGAATGCCTTGGGTTTTGGAAGTGAAGTTTGCCCAAAGAGGTGGGATAGGTGCCAGACTTCACCAACTCTGGCGAACAACTGGCCTACGACCGCGTCTGATTCCGGATCAGGCGCAAAGTGAACAAGATGATGCATCCGACAGAGGTTTTCGCGCCGGGGCCTTGAATAGGCATCACCGTCTACGACTGTGAATTCGTGAGCCTCCTCCACTGGCACTGCCGCATGAATCGCGTCAATTTCAGTCTGAATCTGAGGCTTGCTAAGGCTGCTTTGGTTTCGAACGAAGATGAAGCGCCTTAGCCCCGTAACATAAGTGATCCGCAAATCGATTGTGTGTGACCCAATGCGACCGTCAGGGTGTAGGTACGGGAAAGCGACAGGCTGAAACTCGACGTCGTGAACCATAGGAGAAACCAGCGCCTCCATGGCGACAGCTGCTTCTGCCATGCTCTCTGCCGCTCCGACTTTGCGCTGCCAACCATTGGCTGCAGTTCGATAGGTAAATGCAACTTTGTGAGATACGCTGCTTGTTGTGAGGGGATTGCGAACGCCCGTGTATGGCAGAGTGCCGGGTATATCATTGATGCTTACCGCGCCAGCTGAACGTATTCGGGGAAGTTCATACTGCCAGGTGTCATGGTCAAGGTCGGCAAAATCGTACCTCATGACAGCGCCTCCTCAATATTGGAGAGTGACCAACTAGTAAGATAGGTCGCGGCAAACTCAGTGCCCTCGACCTGTTTTCGTTCAAACAACCTGCTTAACTTATCGGAGCCAAATTCGATCGGCTGGACACCCACAGCCTCTAGCCGTCGCAAAACATGAACAGCTTGTGTCCTAGCCTGAAAAGACATCATTCCTAGAGTCGCGTAGCGCGCCAAAAAATCACTGACATCTCCTAAGCGAATAAGTGCTGTCGGTTTGCGAGATCGGTGATGCCGGATGCGTTCTGAGTTCAAAAGGCCCTCATCTACTACAAACTTGAGGGTGCTCGTGTTGATACGCAAAAACGGTCGAACTTTGTGCTTATAGATCCCGTTTGGCGGTTCTGATTGCAGCAGATCGAGAATTTCATCACGATCGATGAAAAAGTCTGAGAGAGAAGGTGCCGTTTTGGCGAAGCAAAGCGACTTGGCTTTGCCAGCCAGACACAACTTCAAGATTTCAATTAAATTCTGTTTTACACGAATGCTCACTTCCGACAGCGCCAAATACCTTTTTGGTGGCCTTTTGACATAGGCAGCTTGTTTGCGGATTTTTGAAAGAAAGGAACCGATATCATCAGGGTGAAATACCGGTGCTAAACCTTCGATCGTGAAGCGTGGCCGAATGAAACCTCCGGACAAGAACTTGTTAGTGTAAGTCTCGTTTATGCCCAGTTCTCTTGCCATCGTTTTTTGGTTCATGCACTGAGAGAACTCTTCGAACTTTTTACCGTATTTCTTCACATCTATTAGTATCTGCGCATAAGCAGTGTCGGTGCCAAACCCAAGGTCACGAGCCAAAAATCTCGTGCGCAAATGATCGATCTTGTACTTTTTTGCTGCCGATGAAGCCCTCATGAATTTTTGTTCTTCACAGGCGCGGCCCAAGAACTTTTCGCCAACTTCGAAAGGATAGTTTTCGAAAGCAAATTTGCACAAAAGTTCGACTATGGGTTGGTATCGTTCCTTGGTCCAGTCAACCAAAGCAAACCAACGGGAGAAAGCGCCAAAGTCCGAGTGAAAGCCCGGTAGTCGGCTAGATGACGCACTATGAACTTCTTCGAACGTCGCCAAAATCCTTGCGGGCCCATCGTAAACTACCCCAAAACCTGTATGAAAAGCCCACAATCTATCAGATTCAGAGATTTTTGATGAGAAAGCATATTGACCGAAAGCTAATACCACCCCCAGTCGTTCCGAAACTTCAATAATGGTACTCAACGCCAAACTGTCGACCCAGCGACTGCTAGGTTTTCCTTTGAAACGCTCTGAAAGATACTTCTCAAACGCGCATTTTGCTTTGCTATGGCGGGTCGTCGTTGCGCGCTCGACAATTTCCGGCCAATGATCTGCTACGCGTCTTTGAAAGTCGAAGCGGGAATGCGGCTCATCTGTCTCGGGCAGAGAGTAGACGTCGATCTGGTGTCTGTGGCAAATTCTATAAGCCTTGATTTGCCATTCAACTCGCCCAATCGGCGCGCCGCTTTCTGCATCTTCCACTAGACAGCTAGGACAAACTCTCGTCTCGGATTGCACCAGCGTTCTTCTCGTCACCCGTTCACCTGAAAGCAAGTAATCCAGCGAACCAATTGGAACATTCGCCGCCTTTCTAAGCGCTTCAGTCGAGACACCAGATAGCTCGGATAGCCGGGCCAACTCTTCTTTTCGGCCTTGGCGTAATGCTGACAAAGAAAGCCTGACGTCTTTACAAAACTCCAAAGCAGAAATGATACCGTTAGCGACTGCTAGATGAGATACGTACGAGGTGAGAGTTTCACCCGCACGAAGCGGGACGGTGATAGGCAATTGCGGCATCAGCTCATACCTATGAAACGACTGAGAGGCCTCAAAGGCTTCGGCTGATTGAGTAGTGAATTCATGGCAAAGCATCCCTGCTTCCGAACGCGATGGCGTCGGATTTTTGCGTGCAGTCAACAGATCGCTGCCGCGAGTCTGTTGACTTTCAAATTGTGAGGTGGGATGAATAAGGCCAATCACAGCGGGGTCTGGTTGCGAAAGCATCCGGGCCTTTGCTTATTCAGCGATACCTCTGGCTAGTTTTTATTGAACCTAGGTCATGCTGCGTCCTCCTGATCGTTGGAGGGCCGCCTTTGCGTAGAGCGTGCTGCTTCCAGCGTCTCAGCAATCTTGGTCATGATCGGACCACTGGTACGCCTGCGATGGATTACCATACTAACAGTTGACGGATGCCGACCTATGGTCGCGGCGAATGCTGCAATAGACAGACCCGCCTCTGTTTCTAGGCGAAATTTAATCTCAGCCGCGCTCATATTGCATTGCATAAAACGACGTCCAGTTTCCTATACGGGTGGTCATATCTTGATTCATCAAATCCGTTCTGGCAATCCTGCCAGGGGCTCAAAAGGCGTCTTTTCCGAGATTTTCCCAACTTTTTTGCCCTTAAGTATATAATTAAATCAATATGTTACATTAAATTCGCCGTTTCGCTGAAAATTCTGCCGGGGTAGATATGTCATAACCGACGAAACTGAAAAAATGGCCTGGGAATTGAGCGAGGAGACCATCAGATGGACGAGAATTTTGATGAAGTCTTAAAGGCTATTGCGGATGCTGAACGCGGCCCGACGGATGAAGAATTATCGAACGCTCCATATGTAAATCACTATTGCCTCGAAACAATTGGCAAAAGTGTTCAACAAATTTACGGTCAGCTGCAGGGCCATCCAACGATTGATGATCGGTATGTGACAACAACGCCGCTATTCGCTTTTGACCCAGATGCTGGATGGGCACGAACGCGCAGTCGTTGGTACCGGCTTGGGTCGGACTGGCAGCTCCTAAATCCTGAAGAGAGGGGAGAGATGGTTGTGACTGTTCAAAGTCTTCTTAAGGCGACGCGAGGTTGGGTCGCTGCTAAGATACACGATGATCAGACGCTAGCAAAGAATGTGAAGGAACGGGTCACCGAGGTACCAATACAAAAGTCTATTGATGAGCTGTAGCGCCCAAAAACACAACAAACTCGAAATTTGGTCGACATTCGTTGTCGAGGCGAAGACATCTCACATGCCGGACAAGCACACCCATGAGAGAGCGTTTGCGGATATGAGATATCGGCAAAATCGGTTCGATCTGAGCAAGCTTTTGTTCTCACGAAAATGGCAAAGGTAACAAAAACGTTGCCATGTCAGGTGAACGAGAGTTAACATTTAAGGTAATTATTTACATTATTTTGCATAGGGAGATATTTCGATGGCTGAAAACAAACTTGGTTCTGATTGGAAAATCAAACGAGTGTCGGAAACAGAGGTTTCGGTAACGTTGCCAGAAGGAATGCATTTTACAGGTGAATCGCTGAGTATAGATGACATCCTAGAAGCGGCGCAGCGCCACGGAGTGATGGTAAAGGGTGAGATTGAAGGCAAAGCTGGTGACGAAATCACTCTTCGTTGTTGTAGTGGAAATACCGCGATTGCTGCTCAAGCGGCGAGCTGACTGCTCGATGTTAAATTTGAAATTTTCTAAGCACATCGTGGTGACGCGAAAAAGTAATCGCGTCATATTGGTTGGCCTGCTGAAGCGCTGCGTTGTAGAACTTGGCGAAAATGAGTACGATCGGCTTTGTAGTCAGCTTGAGTCAGGCCATGTATCCTCAGAAATTGCCGGTTTGGCTACTGCTCTGAATGAAAACCTAATTTTGGTTGACGATGAGTTTGACGAACAGGCCTATGTGGTACGTCAAAGTCGATTAGCCCGGCTTGCGCCCGATACCTTCGGTATGATCATAGCACCGACTATGTCATGCAATATGGGCTGTCATTATTGTTTTGAGCAAAAACCGGAAGCTGATGGAGGGATGAGTGAGGCTGTTGTGGAGCGGCTTGAAAGCTTCGTGCGCACGCGTATCTCCGAGGCCGGGGTTAAGTCACTTTATCTAAGGTGGTTTGGTGGAGAGCCGCTGGCACAGCCGGATCTAGTTATGAACATGTCTGAGAGATTGCGAGAAATAGCTCGAAGCTTGGATATCGGTTTCTCAGGTGATGTTGTTACTAATGGATATTATTTGACAGAAAAGCTCTCTCAAGATTTGTTTGGAGCAGGTTTGCGTTCCATTCAGGTGACGCTCGACGGAGCACGGCGAAGACATGATAGAATTCGTCGGGACAAGTCCGGTGGAAGTTCATACGATCGGATTGTCGCTGCTATCCTTGGAGCACCTGATGGGCTCAGTTTTTCTATGCGCATTCATGTTGCCCCTTATAACGAAGCAGAGATTCCGGAACTGTTGAAGGATCTTCAACGTCTAGGCCTCGATAAGCGCTTAGGTACGCTTTATTTCGCACCCTTGTTCAACTACCGTCAAAATGATGGGGCACGCCAGTTCCAGAATGGCAACCCGCTCTATCTCTCGTCCAAACAATTTGCAGAGCGTCAAGTGGAGTTCCATCGCTTCGCGCTTTCGTTGGGATTCCGGATGCCTGATCCATTAGATGCTGATTATGGAGTTTGTACCGCGCTGCGTGAAAACACTGTCGTAGTGAATCCAGATGGTAGTTTGACAAAGTGTTATATGGATGCGGGCGATACCAATGAGGTTTTTGGTTCTATTAATGCGCCTGATCTTCAACCTGAAAACCAACAAAAGTGGCGCGACACTCAGTTTCAGGATGATGACAGTTGCCGTGAATGTAAGTTCAATCCAATATGTTTGGGTGGATGCGCTAAGCAAGCTAGCCAGGCCGACGACAAGACAATGGTTTGCACACCTCTCAAGTACAATGCCGAAGAACTTATTCCATTACATTATCAGTAGCTCGTTGATGGAATTGCCAAAGCTGCCGCTGTTGGAACAAGAGCTCAGCTACCAACTCCAGCGCGAATTTTCTTTCTACTTAAGGTAGACGATGGTTGGCTCGAACCTATGGCCAGCGCCACATCGGCTTTGTTTCTGTTTCACTACAGCAATCGTAGGGGCCCGTTGAATGTTAGAAACCTTTCGAAACGCACTGCTAACGCGCGGCCGGATATTTATCTCCTACAGTCGATCCGATCAAGAAGTTGCTAGCCAAATCGCAATGGCTTTGCGAAACGCACGATTCGAAGTTTTTCTGGACAAGGACGACCTACCCGCAGGAGGCGATTTCATTTCACGCATTCGGAACGCGATTATGCGGTCGGATGTTGTTGTGTTTTTGCTTAGCGCGGAAGCGCTCGATGATGGTCGTTACGTTCGTTCGGAGATAGCAGCGACCGAAGGGCGTTGGCCAAGCCCTTTGGGACATGTGTTGCCCGTAATGATACGCCCATTTCCCTTTAGTAAGCTGCCGGAGTATTTGTCGTCGCTGACGATTTTGCAGCCAAGCGGCTCGCAGACCGCCGAAGTCGTCGATGCTATCGAGGCTATGCAGAAATGGGGTAGGCGCAGCCATCGCCTCTTGCTTGCTGGATTGTCTGTCGCAGTGATTGTTGGATTCACATTTTGGCAAGTGGCTGAATCTCTCGATAGGAGAGAATTGTACGCAGCTCACAATCTCGTCTTGCAAGAAGTTCGGTCAAATGCGGACATTGTGGACGACTTACACCAAAATGCTAGCACTTTTTTCGCCGCTGTTGCTGCAGTTTCGGAGTCTGTGAGAAGGCCGCAGATTAAAACTTTGGCCGGTCTTTTTCCGGCAAGCAATATCGACCCAAATGTCGACATGGCAGAGCAGACCAATCTATATGATGAACGCGCTGATTGGCTAGCAGAGTCTGGCCTCTTACAAAATGAACTTGAAATGCGGCGTGCTAAGGCTGCATGTGATTCGATTGCAAGAGTTGTGGCGCGCACCATAACAACTGTGCGTTCTCTGGCCGACTTAGATGGCGAGAGATACGAAGTCAAAACGACGTCTTGGCTCGAGCACCGTGCAATATTGGTGAACGCTGAGGATCGCAATCCAGACGATCTAGCGCAGATCTATGATAGAATGACCAACGTTCGTCGTTCTTATGACCGAGTTGCGGCGGCCTCTATTGACTACCTGGATACGATGCATCGCTTTTGTACCAGCAGCACAATCAATCGTGCCGGATTGAGCGAAGTATTGGCGGCCGAGCGTCTGTCGTTTCATCTGCTGCATACACATATGGAAGAGCTCAAGAACATAAGTGAAGAACTGGTTCCGTCATTGACGGGTCCATAACCGTTTACGTCAATGTCCAGAAAACTCGGTTTTCGCCGGTGCAACAACCGAGTTCTACAAGAAACTGTTTTCCCACTGTGAACGTTTTGTTGCGGGAGTCCCCATAGACAGGATGAAATCAGAGCGGCATCTTTCATCTGTGCCGTGCAATTAGGGCCCAATAAGGCAATTTGATAAGAGAGTGTTAGGGTCGGTCCGCCTTGAACTGAATGCGCGAATTATCTGCTTTGGCTGAAAGCGAAATCCGATTTTGAAATGCTTCTTCGATGTAGGAGTTCATTTTGGAAGTATCATCAGTCCAATCGTAGTACTTTGCATAACCGCTCTTGAAATTATCTACTAATCGCGACGGAGTGAAATCTGCGGCATAGCTATTTTTGCCGTAGTCGGGGTGGTCCGGAAGGCAAATTCCTACGATCCCAGACCGACCTCCAACTTTGTTGGTAATGGCTCCTGAAATCTCCCAATCCACATGTTTCCGCTTGTATGTTTCCTTCCCTACAAGGACAACGCAAACGCTTGCATCGCTGAGGTAATTTCCTTGAATTAGAGCCTTAGTATAGTCATCGCTAGTGTCGGCGGAGATTTCGCCGTCAGCCACTGATTTGTTGATGAACAAATGCGAGAATAGTCTCTCAAATTTATCGCGGTCCCATTGGTCGTTTTTGTGATGGAAGCTGATAAAAGCCTTATGCATGATTTCCCTCGATTACTTGTGCATGAACAATAGAATTATCGGGGGTTAGCGCCTCCCGATCAAGGCCAATAGTTCTGAAAAGAACTCAGCGCCGTCATTGCTTGCTCGGCTTAGCACTTTCTGACGCGTGTGTTGGCGCAGTAGCTATCTGGTCTCAAGGTTCCAAAATCAACCAAGTGGTCCGAGATGAAGCGAAGGAAGTTACGAAGGTGCAGGAGCCACTCCTTGGGGTGCCGCTCAATGGTACAGGCGAAGCACCAACTGGGAATTATTGTTTGAATTAGGATCCTACGTCACACGCTATCATTTCTAGCTTTTTTAACTAGTGTGCCGGCGCAAACCATCAACGATTTCGGATAACGCATGGCGTTTTGGGTTGAATTCTAGAAAGCTAAGAAAGTCGTCTAAATCGTCGATGGTAGTATCCAATTTCCATCTTGCGGCCCCTTCGGATCCAATTTTGTCCATCAAGTGCTCAGCTAATTCAACGTCGTTTGCG
The DNA here is from genome assembly GCF_058136045.1 of Litoreibacter sp. Classification (NCBI taxonomy): domain Bacteria; kingdom Pseudomonadati; phylum Pseudomonadota; class Alphaproteobacteria; order Rhodobacterales; family Roseobacteraceae; genus Litoreibacter; species Litoreibacter sp. The sequence goes on along the minus strand of NZ_JBYVDD010000006.1, from coordinate 231,009 downwards.
CGTAGCGCTGCACCCAGTAATGTCGGTCGAGTCCAGTCATCGTCCTCGCCTAGATCAATAGCGCGTTGACAGGCTGCTACCACCAGATAATCGAGGCGATGTGCCCGATCCAGGTCATCTTCTTTGGCCCTTGCGGTCAGCAGAAGCGGCAAATTGCAGGAACAATAGTAATCGTTAAAGTCCAACATCATGCCAGCATGATAGGCCGCGATCGCTTTGTCCAAAAGCGCGCGTTCGCCCATATTTGCGCGGGTTTCTCCCGTTTCGAATCGGGATTGGCGCATAGTGCGCCAGAGCTTCTTATAACGACCTCCCAGGAGGCCCATGCGTTCTGGAGTTGCACCAGCAACTTCGATTAGCGCTTCTAAATGGGTTGCCGCCTGCGCGTGGTCTCCGCTTTTAGACAATGCTAAAAGACGTTGTTCTTGCAAAAACGGAAGATCGCGCACCTCTGGATCAAGGTCATCAATAAATGCGACCATAGCGGGCCAATCTTCCAAAAGATCTCGAATGTGGACAACCATCTCCACAGCAGCGTGAGGCAGTTGCAACGATGCAGAGCCGCGTAGATCTTCCATTTTTTGACGGATCATTGCCTTTTGTTCGGCCTCAACAGCATTTAGCCGAATGGCACGTAAGTCGGCCTGAAACGCCGCAAGCTGAAGCGCTTCCTTTCGAAACACTGTACGATCCCCACCCGACCAACCAGCGTGTGGATCATCCACATATTCAAACCACGGTGTCTTCGAAGACTTTAGTTTGGCAATGGCCTCACACACTTCGCTGCGAACAAGTTCTGCATATTCGTCGGGAACGTCGCCATCTGGTAAATCGTACCGAACGGTAGTAAACTGATCGATATCAAACAACTGTTTCGACCAACTAGCAGCAAAGAGTATGCACCCAGTATCGCGCGCAGCATGTCGCAAACCGACTTCGTAATAGACATTACCATTGGGTAGGCTGACATCTGCGAGCACGAGATCAGCATATGCCAGACGCTCGACCATGTCTTTAACAATGACTGATCCAACGTCAAAGTCCGCCCGGACCGGTGTATAACCAGCATCTTCGATTGCAGGACGATAGGCCCTGTCCCAAAGAGCATCAAAATCTACGTGACCCGGCGCGCCATCTCGCGCGCCCAGCACTCGCTTAGTCTGGAAGGGCATCGCAATGAAACAGACAGGGCGGAGCTCATTCGACCTATTCATTCCTGATCTTTCTTAACGTTGCTCACTCGATTTGTATCAAAAAAAATCTTTTTCTCTTCCGCAATAATCTCTTCCAACCGTTTCACGTAATGGGCTTGCGCCTTCGTGTCATCACAGAAGTAAGCATCAACTCCATTGATGAACAGCCGATACTCCCGTTTCATCCGTTCCGACGCGAGACGATACTCGGGCCAGGTTTCTGCAAACCGAAACACGCGTTGTGCACCTTGGCCTAGTGCAACTCCCGCGCCGAGAAAGGAGATCAACATTTCAGTCCAATGTGCCGGGCCTCCGGGTTTCAGAATAGGTAAAGCTGCGACCAAGACACCACACGTAATGATGGTCATATCCATCCGTTGTGCGCGCAATTTGAACGTGCTTGCGCGTGCGGAATACCATTGCCTTTGGTTTTCAAACTCCTCGAGCGAAGCGGCAAATACCTTGCGAGCCTTGCGTGCGTCTCCGGTCATGGCATGAACCCTGCAAACTGAGCTGCCATATCGACCTGTTTGCCAAGATGTGCACCTACGCGCTTCATGTCATGAGCCGCAGCCACATTGTCTAGGGCGAGCGATGCCGGATCAATGTCATCAAGCCCCATGCCATTCAACGCGGCGGCAGATGTCTCTAAATCATAACGCGCATACACGAACTGCCGATCAGTCTTGGTGTCGGGATCGGGGATCATAGCTCCAACCTCACGATCCAATGGTTGTCCAGCAGTACAACGGCCAATACTGCGGCAAGTCAAATCATTCGCAATCGCAAAACCGCGCATCAATTCACCTGAGACCGTCGCCGCCGTTTGCAAAAGACTCTCGCCGCCTGCATGAGGTTTTGACAATAGGCGGTAATTGTAACTTGTGCCCACTGAGATGATCATCATGTTGTCTTCCCCTGTAAGCCATCCACAATTGTATTCAGGAGCAGTTGCCATCTGAAACATAATTAGCGAAGGGTTGTTGTATGGCGTTACCCCACCATCTTCGAAGTAGAACTGCTTGTCTGGATCTCTAGGATCCCACTGAAGCCGTTCCGGAGCAAAATAAGTCGGTGCAGCGGAACTTGCTCTCACGACCTGCCATAGAGGAATTTTAAGGTTGCAGTCTGGGCGGTTGACGTCGTTGTAGTAAGCAAGGGGATTAGTACTAATTGGCCAAGGGCTATCTGTCTCAACGTTGCGAGTGACCATCAGTAGGTGTTTGTCGCGCGAGAGCCGTCCGGACATCTGTAGCTCTAGTATGCTGTTGTCCGTAAATTCTTTCTTTAGGCGTGCTGTCAGTTTTTCGTGGGAGTATTTGCTGCGCAGCCTTCCCGCAGCACGTGACAAAATGCCCTTTTTGTCGAAAATATCTTCACCCTCTTCGAGGTAAATTGCTTCTATCTCGTCCACACTCATTCCTAGCGAAAGCCCTGCAGCAATAATTGCTCCAGTGCTCGTTCCTGAAATGTAGTCAAAAAACGCATTCAGGCGTAGCTCTGCGTCTCCACTAAGATCGCGAAGCTGCGTTTCAATTTGACGCAAAGCCCCAAGTGAAACTACGCCTAGAATTCCTCCTCCATCCAAGGCAAGCAATCGTCTTTGACTAGGATTGAACACTGAATATCTCCTTAAATCTAACTTCACCGCCAGTTCTGATCCCAAAGGATCGAGGAAATTGGTTCATTGGTCAAGTTGACGCGATGCTATCGGAAGGACAATCCTCTTGACTAGAAGCTCTTAGCACAGTCAGCGGGTGCAGCTTGAGCTACGAATGTTACTGGAATTGAGTGCTAGCATCATCTCGGCTTGCTTGAATCTAGGAAGATGTTGGACCTTCCAATAGAGGTGGAAAAACTTAGGTACTTCGATGCCACGCCGAAACTGGAGGTCCCCCTTAATGTGACCAACTTCGAATGGCTGCAGCTAATGGGATGTACCGACCGCTTGCCTGCTTCATTCGGCCTTGGTATAAGATAAGATGCTCGAAACTAACTTAAATGGCGTTCTCGGCTTCATCTTTTTAGCTGCTGTTCCGATTGCATTCGTGCTGAATTTAGTGACTCAAAAGCTTTATAGACAAGCGATTGAACGTAGTATGCGTCGGACATCCACCGAGGGTACCCCCGAATTCGTAGTACCCAACAACTTTATCAACGACCCGAGAGCGCTGCAAATTGTTTTGGATGATACTGTACCAAGAGGTGCGATACGTTGGTCGTTGGCGCTTCGTTATCTGCTTGCGGGTATTGCTTATGCGATTGTCGAGGTCGTGTTACTCTTTGCCCTAGAGGACATCGAATTTTCAATTCGCAGAGCCTTGGTTCTCATCGCAATTTTTATGACTCCTGCAATCCCATTTTGCATTTATGTCGCCGGGTTGCCTCGCGTTGTAGTTTGGTGTGGCTCGGCACTTTGGATCGGGCTTCTTAAGATCGTTGAAACCGAAAGTCTGACGCTGATTGCAATTCAAGTTGGGCCGTCGGCTATTGCGGCTATGATTTTGGCGAGCAGAGCGTTTCGTACGACGTCGCTCACGGTCTACTTGATCGCTCTAGCACTTATTGTTCCGATGCTGTTTGCACTCGATCTGGCATTGGTTTTGGTGCCAACATTTTTTGGCGCATCGCTGCTTGTAGCAGTTGGTCTAATGTTTGGGCTCGGGATGGTCTTCTCATGGGTTACCTCGCGGTTATTGGCCCGGATCAGTTCGGGCGCAAGCGGTTTGATGCTCCAGAGTTATGCGATTTGGTTCATCATGACTCTATGGCAGATCTCGCTGCTTTCCAGCTCACAAGGTGGAATGGCGTTTTTGGCGCTGTTATCGCTGCTCGCGTTTGTAACGACGTTGTTTCTATTATCCAAAGTCGGGAAAGTTGGTGACGGCTCGCAGCTTTTGTTCTTGCGGGTTTTTGGCCAGAGAGGTCTGCACCAAAAATCGACTCTTGGCCAAATGACAGATTGGCGAACGAAAGGTCCGGTCATGCTAATTGGTGCTGCGGATCTTGCCACGGAGACGCTAAACCAAGATGAACTGTCCGCATTCTTAGGTGGTGGAACAGATCGATTGTTCATCAAGTCACCGACGGATATCGACGAGGCTTTAGGTCGAAGTGCAAAGGTTGCGCATGATGGGCTTTATCCCGTACTTGATTTTTATTGCCAAGACGACACTTGGCGACCCTCGGTGCAGATACTGATGGGCCGCGCGACAAGGGTCGTCTTAGATTTGCGTGGATTTTCCAAAGATAATCAAGGTGTCCAATATGAGATCGCGCATCTCATTAAGCGTGTAAAAGTCGAGATACTGACCATACTCGTGGATGGATCAACCGATATCGATCTGGCTCAAAGCTTATTCCAACATCATTGGTTGAAGACACATGGCAATCCAACTGAAGAGCCGGTCGAGCTCAGCTTTTTGAAGGTGGCATCATAGTCTTCGGACAGTCTTCGCTTTCGACCGAGATGTCCTCACGATGCTTATGTTTGCCCAGAAACTGCTTCATGACGAAGCCTATACTGATGAGGGTGTAATTTCATGGCGATGGCGAAAGACACAACTAAAACTTCCGATCGGCCAAAGGTTTTTTTATCATACTCCCGTCAAGATGAAGCAGATGTATTTCGGGTCCGAGACGCCTTGGAGGTGGAGGGATTTGCCGTCTTGATGGACAGCGGCGAGATAATTGCTGGCGAAGCTTGGCGCAAACGCCTTGTGGCTTTGATTAGGGAGGCTAACAAAGTCGTTTTCCTAATAAGTGAATCCTCGGTTTCGTCAGAGGTTTGCCATTGGGAGATTGATCAGACGGAACGATTGGGCAGGCCAGTTATACCTGTGCTTTTGAAGCCGACTGATATCACGCAGATACCTGGACGTCTTTCACGGCTTCACTATGAAGACCTCACCCAAAAAGGTCGGGACTATTCCGACGCGATTGCGCGAGTCATCAGGGCGCTTGCAATGGACATCGAATGGGAACGAACACGGACTACCTTGGGCGAGAAAGCGGATTCGTGGGACAAGCAGGCAAAACGCAGATCGTTGCTTTTGCAAGATACTGAAGAGATAATGCAGGCTGAAACATGGCGAGATGCAAAGCCCAGAACTGCGCCGGACTTGCCTTGGCTTATGCTTTTGTTCATCCGAAGCAGCAGAGAGCATAAAACAACTAAGCTTTGGTGGCTTGCCATCATTGGGTTTGTAACGACGGCAGCTATTTTTGCTGCTGCCATGATAGCAATTTTTCAACGAAACTTGGCAATTGAACGTGAAGCATTGGCAACTTCTCGATTGTTGGCAGCTCAGATAGGCGATGCAGAAGGTCCCGATCGCAAGTTTCAACTTGCTGCAGACGCTCTGGAGGTTGCTCCGACTCCGATTGCACGAAACAGAGCCGCTGCGCTTCTGGCGTTTTGGCATGAGCTGGATGGGATGGCGTTTGTAGAGGGCGTCGAAATTTCGGCCACAGCGTCTGAATTAGTAGATGGTTCTATGATAATTGGAACGCGCGTCGGATCTGTTATTCAAGTGCCCATTGTAATAGGTAAAGTTGCAGCGCTTCAGATCGGTGATCCGGAAGTTCTGTTTAATGCTCTTGAAGACGGTCATGTGACTGCCATCAAGATTGGACCTAGAGGACGGGTTTACGTCGGGCTGGCGAGCGGCCGAGTAGTCCTAATCCATGGTGAAGAAGTTTCGGAAGTCCGTGCAAAAATTACCATCGATGGTGACGCCGACATTCAGTGGAGTAGGGAAGTCAGAGCACTTGCGCTTAGTCCGTCGGGCGAGACTGTAGCAGTTGGAGATAGCTACAGTTCGATCGAAATCATCACACAAGCATCAGCTACATCAGTCAAGGTCTTTGACGAGGGTTGGCTAAGTGTGACGGCTCTTCATTGGCTCGATGAAACGACTCTTGTCTATGGTACCTCTGCGGGCGAACTCGGGCTTTGTAGTTCAGGCCAGACGACAGCATTTACGTGTAATGCTGTGCCAGACAATGCCGCAACGCAGTCTGTAGAAATTGTTGACATTGCCGCTAAGACGACAAAATCAGAACCTACTGGGGAAGTACTAGAAAGCTCGATTTTTGCGCTCACTTTGAATTCCCGCCTGGTTTCATTTCCGGTTGAACAAGGAACGGTTATTGCCAGTCCTGAACTGGTAACCAGCGCATCAGCACAGGTGACGCCCAGTGTTGGTAAAATATCCTTATCACGCAACGAGATCTTGGCTGGCTCACCGGATGGTCGGTTGCTAGTTGCCACGTTTGACGGAACTAACAAACTGGCACCGGGCCAAGTACATCGGGATCAAGTTACCGGTCTGGTTGTTGGGGCAACTGACGATCTACTCTATACCGTCAGTGAAGAAGGAGGAATCTCAAAGTGGGATTTAGGGTTGTCCACAACAGAGTTTTCACAACAATTTGTTGGGTATTTCGATTCGATCCGCGCGGTTGAGCAAGAGCTGCATGGGACGATCTTGCAGGATCCTCCCGCAATAGCAAAACGAAACTCGGAAGGTTTGTGGAGACGGGTCATCGAATTGAATGAGCGAAGCCTGTCTGTTTTGTCGGAAGAGGATTTTTTGCCTTTGCCATCGGTGGATAGTGGGTTCGGAGAATATCTTGGGAATGGTACTAGCGGGTCCGAACTAAATATTAACCAAGCTACCGGCCGTATTGCTTGGGACACGCCTCAGAATTATCTATTGGCGAGCACGCTCGACGGTGAGATGACTAGTGTTCTTCGCAAGTTTGACGCCTTGATTTGGTCCGTTACCTTTTCCAGAGACGGTTTGACCTTGGCAGCGTTGGATCAGGACGGTGTTTTGCTCGTTGCGACAGATCTTTTCGCCGATGAACCAACGCTGTCGACTACCCAAATCTCTGACTCGTTCCGATCAATTGCCTTGTCAGATGACGGTAGTTGGATTGCACTTGGTGACGAAAATGGAATTCTACAAATCAGACAGGTGTCAAATTTGGATCATGAGGCTGATCGCGTGCCAATGGATTCAGCTGATATTGTTCGATACATTGCCTTCCGTCCGGGTCAGAATGATCAGCTCATTGTTGCAACCACCGGTATCTGGCTGTTTGATCTGACTGGCGCTTCAGATCCTTGGGAAATGAAAGCCAGCGATCAAACTTCAATGCCTCAAGCACAGCCGGAATTTTCAGATGACGGCAGATTCGTCGCATTCGCTGTTGATGGTGCGAGTGTAATGGTTTGGGATCTCAATGAGAGAGCGTTGGTGGCTTCCATACCTACCGGAAGAGCAGATAGACCAATCGTAGCCTTTCGTGGTAACTCTGAACTTCTGTATAGCCCGAGTGCGATACAGAATCATTTATCTGTAGATCTGTCGGTAACAGAGTTGGTGCTCATTTTACGTAAAAAGGCCGGGATGCGACCTGGCAGAACGCTATTCTCTGATTAGAAGATGCGAATCTGGGCTTGTCAAACTTGCGTACGGGAGCTTCATAGCGATTTGCAACGCGGTGCCAGTCTTTGAGCCTGCAAGCACACTCCAAAGGGGGGCGTCGATTGCAACGGCGCTGTCTATGCTCCCAATCTGCACTCTTATGGTCCAACGACACACAGACACGAATGATCCATTGGTTGTTACATCGTATCCGATGTCGATCAGGGCAGCGCTTAGCGCTCGTCAAACACGCCAAGGTTGACAAGTCGCGTCAACTCACAAAGGTTGCGTAGGTACTTTGCTGATTTGGAAACTATTGATGAAGTTTACGATAAAAGAATTCTACAACATGGACGACGATACGTTCTGCAAGTTTTACGAAGGTAAAGAGTTTCGCGAAATTCTGGAATTCCTTGAAATCCGAACGCGTATGGAGCTGCTGTCGATCATTCGAGGCTTCAAACGTAAAGGAGATGTCCTGTTTGAGATCAGGATCAAATCTCCGCTGTCCGCTTTTGAAAAACTGCGCAAAGAGTTGGCAAAACGGCAGGGCGAATTCGGCGACCAACCCGTTTACCTGTTCGAGATCATTCAGGACCTTGTTGGCGCACGCGTGATTTGCATCCAAGAAGAAGCGCAAAAGCAGGTTTTTCAAGACATCCTTCGTGCCGAGAGTCTGAGCATACAATCTTCTGGTCTCGAATTCTATTCCGCACCGTTCCGCGACTTCACACTTGCACGTGACATCCATGATGAACTTATCGACATCATCAAAGGTGTGAAAGCCACGTGGAACACGGCAACAACTGTGGAGAAAAAATCCAAAGCGTCAAACTATGAATCACTTCATTTCTACGTGAAGTATGAATCCAAAATAGATGCACATTTGCTAGGGAAACTGGTCAAAGAGCGAGAGGACCAGAAGGGTAGTGAAAAAGTGCGCAATCGCGCAGAGGCAGAATATCTCCTCGGCCTCTTTAAGTCGTTTACAGAGCAACAACTGGATGAGATGCGCCGCTTTCCTGTCGAGTTCCAAATCAGAACCATGTTGGATCATCTGTGGGCGCAAGAGGAACATAAATACATCTACAAAGCCGACACACTGGCCGCCACGCCAGAGGAAAACGAAGAGGCCGAAGAAATTTTGCGCAGCGCGTTCACTGGTTTAAAATACGCCTATTACAACGTCGACCGATTACGGTCGCTAGTGCGCAGCGTCACATCGTCAAAGTCGACAGTTGATCCGTCTTTTGAGGGCAGAAGTAAAGACAATAACACGTTCAGGTTTGTCTACTTTCCTGATGGTGCCAGTGACCTGCAATCAGAATTCGACCGCGCTGAAAAGTTATTCTTAGAATGCGAAAAGGACTTTTCAGGACATGATACGGATGGACGTCCAATCCTGAATGCACTGAACGCGATTTATGAAGCTGTGGTCAGTTTTGACGAGGGCGAACGAGAGTCGGGAGCGATTTTTGATAATGCAAACTGGGGACGCAAACGCATTTTCTATATGTTCTTGGCTTACTTGGCTCTGTCCTCGTCCAAGAAGGTTGTAACCGAAGAGGCCGCCCGATTTCTCAATAAGAAAATGGGGTTGCTGGAACTTGTCGGGCAATCTGCGTTCGGCGGCCTGATAAACAATCGCAATGGGACTGTCATTTTGGCCTCTCTAGTCTATGACCGCGTCAAAGAATATGACCGTCTTGGATGGCGCAATCGAGATACAGATGACGCTCGCACAATGGTGTTTCTAGACCCATTGGTTGGCGTTCGGCTAGCTTCTAGCTACTTTTTGCAGTCGGAATATTCTGGCGCAGCAAAAGCGATGCGTGACATGTTCGCATTTGTTGAAAAGGACGGGCGCGTTTGGGCAGACAATGAGCTGGCTAAAGATCTTGAACGCGCAGAAGTGCTGATGCGCTACTCGCAATATGTTTTTTTTGACGACTTCAACAGCAAAAACGGATTTCAAGGAGCGATGACCGTACTGCAGGCGATATTTGAGAATATCTTTAAAATACCCGACGATGCATTTTCAACAAGTTTATATCGCAGTTATGCGTGGTATTATGTGCTGATAAATTATCTGATCGAGAGTCACGTCAACATCCCAGAAATGTTGATGAAATTTAGAAATCGCGCACGCGAATACCTTGTGAAGCACTTTGACGCTGCGGGAGGATTGATGAAAGAAGTAAAGCCAGAGTCGATACTCGTGGGTATATATCTACCTGTTCATCTGGACACTGACACAAACAAAGTCGCGCTTATTGAAGACGCGTACAATACCTATGCAGAGTCGATCCAGTCCCACACCTCATACCCCACATCAGCGGTGCGTCACCTGAATCTCATGGCTGCAAGTATGAAAGAACGAGCGTTAAAAAAGGTAATAGGCGTCACAAAAAGCACGTTTATCTCCTACAGCCACGAAAACAAACCAACTGTTACGCGTCTTGTTAGCCTGCTGCAGGCGCAAAAAGTTAACGTATTTTATGATGCCGATTTTAAAAGAGGTCGGTATATCGATCCTCAAATCGAACAAGCAATGCTAAATGCGACAAGCGCAATCATTGTTGTGACTCCGGAATACTGGAATTCGAGCTACGCTGAAGAAGAACGCGGCTTTCTTATGGGCCAACACCGCCACGAAGAAAAACGTCGCAAAGAGGGTAAAGATCGTCCTAACGGTTTCAAGCTTATCATTTTACGACTTGGCGTCGATGAAGGCTCTTTCCGAAAAAATGCGCCGCTCATGGCTGGGATCCTCAGTTATGATGTGACTGAGGATCAGCTTGAGCAGACCATTTTAAAAGTCGCGCAACAGCTTAACGAGAACTGACTTTGTTTGACATCATTCAAACGAGTTATGCACGAAAGTTGGTGATGGCATGAAGTAGGCGGCATATCATGGCGGTGTTGAAAGACGCCGTCAGTCTCAAAGAGTAAGGATATGCCAACATAGCCAAATCTACTTTTGTACCGTTCGAACTACCATCGGCAGTTTTCACCTTATGACCTGTGCCCCAAGTTCCCTCCAGCTTGCGCGGAGTCCTTGGGGTTAAATCTGTGACCTCAGGCGGCCATTTTGTCCATTGCCTTTCTCTGTAAAAATTCCATCGGTGTCAGGTTGTCCAAGGCTGAATGTGGTCTGAGCCAATTGTAATCCTCTTGCCATTCTTCCAGCGTTTCCCGTGCATCGCCTAACGTACCAAACAGCGTTTCGTTAAGGCATTCATCTCGCAGCTTGCCATTGAACCTTTCGATGAAGCCATTCTGTTGGGGTTTTCCGGGCGCGATATAATGCCAATCGATCCCTGTATTCTGAACCCATTTGAGGATCGCCATGCTGGTGAACTCGGTGCCATTGTCCGAGACAATCGTCTTTGGCATGCCCCGCTCAGCGATCACACGGTCCAGTTCTCGCGCAACTCTCTGGCCTGACAATGATGTGTCAACAACCAGTACAAGGTTCTCGCGGCTAAAGTCATCGACAACCGCGAGAATGCGAAACCTGCGACCATCTGTCAGAGCGTCAGACACGAAATCCAATGACCAACGCTGGTTGGGTCCATCAGGCAGCACCATCGGCTTTCTCGTGCCCAAAGCACGCTTTCTACCGCCTCTGCGACGCGCCTGAAGCTTCTCTTCACGGTAGATGCGCCTCACTTTCTTGTGGTTCACCTCAAAGCCCTTCCGCGCAATCATCACGTGGATGCGACGACAACCAAAACGACGTCGTTCTCGGGAAACCCGCTTGATCGCATCTCGTAGATCAGTGTCGTCGCCACGACGCGACAGATACCGCACGGTTGATCTATCGATCTGCAAAACATCACACGCCCGCCGCTGGCTCACACCATGCGTCTCGCACAGGTGAACCACAGCATTCCGCTTTGCCACGGGCGTCACCACTTTTTTGAATTGATGTCTCGCAGCATGGCATTGTCGAGCATCTGTTCGGCCAGCAACTTCTTCAGCTTACCGTCCTCGTCTTCCAACGCCCGCAACCGCTTCGCATCTGAGGGTTCCATCCCACCGTACTTCGACTTGTATTTATAGAACGTCGCCGAGCTGATCCCGTGCCGCCGACATACGTCAGCGGTCTTCTCACCAGATTCCTGTTCCTTGATCATCGCTATGATCTGTTCGTCCGTAAATCGTGCCTTCATTTGTCCGTCCTTTTGTTGGGCAGACTCTACACAAATTTGGAGGAGTTTTAGGGGCTCAGGTCATTTCTCATGTCCCACTCCTCAGTGGTTACGATGAGCCAGAAACACTCTCTTATCAAATCACCCTATTTTGGGCCCATAAGCGCTGACGTCAGACAACAATACGTCAACCTCTATAAGCCAGGCAGTGAAAGTGGTTCGACCTGTCCGATTTGTGATTCACAACTTCAAACCCCTATTCCAGCCGTTGAAGAGATCAATTCGTCGTTAGCGAAGGTTGAGGCTCAACTGATCGCTGTGCATAAAGAGAGCCCACATTTGCAGGCTCATATCATCGAGATTGAGCAACGCATTGGTGAAGCTACCAATAGCCTCAAGGAAGTTCAGACTGAATTACGAAACGCCATTTCAGGGGACCAGAATGCGCGTGCCGCCCAAAGCCAGTTGATCCTCCGTGCTCGTTTTTTAGGCAGACTCTCTGATTTCGTTGAAGTCACAGGCCCTGATGACAGTGCAAGTGACGTTGCAGAAGAATTAGCAGAGCTAAAAAAGCTGATCGTAGTTGTTCAATCGAAACTGAACACAGATGAGACTGCGGCCAAGATGGAAACTGTGGTCAATCTGATCGGCAACAAAATGAAGGCGTATTCTGATCATCTTGATCTAGAATACAGTGGTAGTTCGCTCCGGATCGACCTGAAAAAACTGACAGTTGTCGCCGATACGGAAGATGGTCCCATTCCGCTACAACGAATGGGTAGTGGTGAGAACTGGGTTGGATATCATTTTCTCACTCTGTTGGCGTTGCATTGGTGGTTACGCAAGCGCGACCGCCCGGTACCAGGATTTTTGATATTTGACCAACCAACTCAAGCCTATTATCCACCCGAAATTGTAGAAGGTGGGCTCGAACAGATTGATAAAGATTCGGATAAAAAGGCGGTTCAAGGCTTATTCGAGTTAATGAAGACAGCATGCGAAGAGATAAAGCCAAATTTCCAGCTTATCGTATTAGATCACGCGCATTTACGCGATACGTGGTTTGAAGATGCGATCGTGGAAGAATGGCGTGGCCAAAAAGCTCTGGTGCCCTATGATTGGCGTGCAATCTGACGCCACAGCGCTAACTTTTCTTGAGAAATCGACTTGGCCTACTCCTAGCAAGAGCCAGCACTATGAATCCTGTTGCCACACGGGTATTTCGATGGCCTCTTACAGCGGCATCTCCAATGTAACGAGCAGTTGCAGCGAAAGCTGTCTTTCCGCCCGCACTGTTTTTCGCTGCTGTTGCAAAATGAACCCCGAACAAGTGATTGATCAATTTGAAGGCAGTGGCAGGTCACTCGGCTTGCACGGCCACTTGTTCCAATACAATTTCATGATAGTCTTGCATCGACACCAAGTGCATGTTTCGTCCCACTCGCCTCAAATCTTTAAGCGCCGTTTCTACTTTTGCAAACCGCAATGGCCGATCTGTAACGAGGGTTGAATCCAAAATTTTCATTGTGCTTTTTTGCGTATGCGTAAACTCGATAGTGCCAATCGGTGTTTCAAAAACGCCTTTTCGCCCTGTGGTCATTACAGTGATACCGCGTAACGGCACCTGAGAAATGACCCCGTATTCCGATAGCGCCGATTCCAAGCTTATGTAACAATATGTTCCGCGCCGGAGTGTGACTGCAACAGTTTCAATGAGATGTGTCCTTGGTAAACGACTGTCGCAAAACCAATAAATCCCGTTTGCCATTCGCATCAAAACACCGAGCCGAACAAGTCTTCGCAGACCCTCACTAAATGTCTTTTCGGAAGGTTCCGGAAACAGCGTGCGCAGGTCAGTCATCTTAAAAACGGAGCGCTGACGTTGATCCCATTCTGTGAGGGTTTTGATTGCGTCGATTGTTTTCATGGTGCTATTATATGAACGATTACCCCACAAATAAATAGGGTAATTGTCCACATAATTGAAACGTGTAGCAACAAGATCTCTACAAAAAGCAGGCAACCTCAGTTCCAGACTGAAGGACTCGGAAGAGGAATACCTCAGTAAAGCCCGGCTTTCCGGTACTTTTAGGTGCTGCGTTTCACAGCCAGCCAATTTTAGCGTTCAATTTCCGAGGAACAACCTAGTTGCGGCAACTTCGCCAATCATCCACGACGTCTTAGCAACGTGCTCGCCCGTCCGAATATCCCCAACCAGTCATCAGAGACAACACAGAGCAACTTTTCCGCAGTCACAAATTTCCGATGTAACGACTAAGGGGATTAAATGTACCCGACTTAGAACGAAATGTAGATGTTATGGGGTAATTCACACCAGACCAGGAAACGCGTTGATGACCTGAGCGTTTTGAATGCCCATGGTCCGAGCAGGTCATACACCCTTCGATCACCCGCAACTTGGAAGCTGTCATCTCGTATGCTCGAGGCGATTTTCAGAAACTCGCGAACAGGCACCCTAGAGCACTGAAAAGTCAAAAAATCCCCAGCAAGTGCCCAAAGTCGCGTTCTTGCCCGACATAAGTTGGGTTTCTCGCCGGACAAGTTGCGATTCACGCCGGACGGCACACAACGACGGCCAGGCCGGGTTGGTGGGATTCGAACCTACGGTGCACTGTACCAAAAACAGTTGCCTCACCAACCTAACCATCAGCCGAGATTGTCTCGACTATTCCAAAGCGAGGATTCATCTCGATTGCAGTCTCAAGTTGACGTTGTCAGCTAACCAAACCGGCAGATTAGCAAGCTTATGCTCCAAATCTGCACTCTTATGGTCTACTGACATCACTTATTTTAGTGGTGAGCCCTGATGGGTTCGAACCATCGACCTACTGATTAAAAGTCAGTTGCTCTACCAACTGAGCTAAGGGCCCACTGAGGGTGCTATCTAGAAAGGTCGCCCCATGGGGTCAACCCAAAAAATACACGAATTCATCGGCTCCCTTCCATTGTGCCCAAGCCAGCGTTATATCGCCCCTTATGCAACACGCAGACGCCCCCCTCGGCCTGCCCTTCATGAAAATGCACGGGCTAGGCAATGACTTCGTGGTTATAGACCAGCGGGGCAGTGATTTCCGTGTGTCGGAGGCCTTGGCGCGCGCCCTAGGTGATCGCCATCGCGGGGTGGGATTCGACCAGCTTGCAGTGCTTGAGGACGTGGATAACGCTGACATTAGTCTAACATTTTTTAATTCGGATGGCTCGACTGCGGGCGCTTGCGGCAACGCTACTCGCTGCGTGGCGCGGTATGAAATGCTCCGGCGGGGAATCACCTCCCTGTCCTTGAAGACGGAGCGTGGTGTTTTACACGCCGAAGATGCAGGCAACGGCCTCACCCGCGTTAATATGGGCGCGCCGCTGCTAGATTGGCACGACATCCCCCTTGCCTATGAGATGGACACCCTAGAGCTGCCCATGGAGGGCGCACCAACGGCCACGGGCATGGGCAACCCGCATTGCACCTTCTTCGTTGACGACGCCGAGGCGGTGGATCTAGCCACCTTCGGTCCCACCTATGAGCATCACCCGCTGTACCCGCAGCGCACCAATGTCCAAGTCGCCCACCTTATCGCCCCCAATCACCTGCGTATGCGCGTGTGGGAGCGTGGCGTCGGCGTCACGCTAGCCTCTGGCTCATCGTCCTGTGCCACCGCTGTCTCTGCTGTGCGTCGTGGCCTGACGGGCCGCCAAGTGCGCATTGATCTTGACGGTGGTCGTATAGACATTGATTGGCGCGACGATGGTGTTTGGATGACCGGCCCAACGGCACATGTTTTTTCTGGCCACCTGACCTCTGAATTCTTGGCCGCGCTATGAAACCGCCGATTTTTTCCACCCACGGCTGCCGTTTGAACGCCTACGAAACCGAGGCCATGCGCGACCTAACGCAAGGGCAAGACAACCTCATTGTGGTGAACACCTGTGCCGTCACTGCCGAGGCCGTGCGCAAAGCCCGCCAAGACATCCGCAAGCTGCGCCGAGAGAACCCGGACGCCCGCCTTGTGGTCACAGGCTGCGCCGCGCAAACAGAGCCAGAAACATTCTCTAACATGGCTGAAGTCGACAATGTGATCGGCAACACTGAGAAGATGAACCGCGCCACTTGGGGCTTCTTGCCTGACACAGAAAAGGTGCAGGTGGACGACATCATGTCGGTGAACGAGACTGCCGGACACCTGATCGACGGGTTCGGCACCCGCGCGCGCGCTTATGTGCAGGTGCAAAACGGCTGCGACCACCGCTGCACCTTTTGCATCATCCCCTATGGTCGCGGTAATTCGCGCTCCGTCCCGGCGGGCGTAATTGTCGACCAGATTAAACGCCTCGTGGACAAGGGTTACAACGAGGTGGTGCTGACTGGCGTTGACCTCACCTCTTGGGGCGCGGATTTGCCTGCGACGCCTCAACTTGGTGATCTGGTGCTCCGTATCCTTAAGTTGATCCCCGATTTACCGCGCCTGCGTATCTCGTCGATTGACTCAATCGAGGTAGATGACGCCCTGATGCAAGCCATCGCCACAGAGCCACGCCTGATGCCTCACTTGCACCTTAGCTTGCAGGCTGGCGACAACATGATCCTCAAGCGGATGAAGCGCCGCCATCTGCGCGATGATGCTATCAAATTCTGTGAAGAGGCCCGCAAGCTGCGCCCTGATATGACCTACGGTGCGGACATTATCGCCGGTTTTCCGACCGAGACCGAAGTTATGTTCGACAATTCTCTCAAACTGATCGAGGAGTGCGACCTGACATGGTTGCACATCTTCCCGTATTCCGCCCGCCAAGGCACGCCCGCGGCTAAAATGCCGCCTGTAAATGGCAAGGACATCAAATCCCGCGCCGCTCGTCTTCGGGCCGCTGGTGCCGAGCGGGTGCAAAAGCATCTCGCCTCGCGTGTTGGCGCGCAGCACAATGTTTTGATGGAAAACCCTCGTATGGGCCGCACCGAGCAGTTCACGGAG
Organism: Litoreibacter sp.; assembly: GCF_058136045.1. Taxonomy (NCBI): domain Bacteria; kingdom Pseudomonadati; phylum Pseudomonadota; class Alphaproteobacteria; order Rhodobacterales; family Roseobacteraceae; genus Litoreibacter; species Litoreibacter sp. The sequence goes on along the minus strand of NZ_JBYVDD010000006.1, from coordinate 214,249 downwards.
ACCCTGTTCGATACCGACCAGCCTGTGGGTCAGATCATCACCGCGCGCATTACGGGAACAACGGGTAGCCAACTGCGCGCGGGATCATGATGTTTTAGTGACGATGGCGCACCAAACAACTTTGCGATGGAACCATAATTATAGCCGCTCAATGGCCAGAGCAATGCCTTGACCGCCGCCAATGCACATTGTGATTAGTGCTTTTGATCCTTTTATGCGCTCTAGTTCATGTAGGGCTTTTACTGTGATGATCGCACCAGTGGCACCCACAGGATGGCCAAGTGCAATGGCGCCACCATTAGGGTTTACTTTGGCGGGATCAAAATCCAGTTCCCGACTGACAGCTAAGGCTTGTGCTGCAAAGGCCTCATTAGATTCAATGACATCAAAGTCAGCTGCCTTAAGTCCAGTTTTCGCCAGTAGTTTTTGCACAGCAGGTATTGGGCCAATACCCATAACTTCTGGGCGAACTCCCGCGTGGGCATACCCTAAAACGCGCGCTCGTGGTGTCAGCCCCGAGGCTTTCGCGGCAGCCTCCGTGGCCAAAACGACTGCGCCCGCCCCATCATTTATCCCAGATGCATTGCCGGCTGTAACGGTCCCGTCTTTTTGAAATACGGTCCGCAAGCCTGCCAGTGTTTCTGCTGTGGTCGTCTTGGGATGTTCATCGACCTCAAAAGAAACCATGTCCCGTTTCACACGGACTTCGATGGGGGTTATTTCATCTTTAAAATACCCGGCTTCGATTGCACGAGCCGCACGAGCTTGACTCTCGAGCGCAAAAGCATCCTGTGCCTCGCGCGAAATATCATGTTCACGCGCGACATTTTCGGCGGTGATGCCCATGTGGCCCGTCCCGAATGGGCAGTTCAATGCGCCTAGCATCATATCCTGCGCCCCTGCATCCCCCATCTTTTGGCCCCATCGGGCTTGTGGTAAGATATACGGCGCACGGCTCATGTTTTCGGCCCCTCCAGCGAGGCCAAACTCGGCGTCACCCAACATCAAAGACTGGATTACGGACACCATGGCCTGCACGCCGGACCCGCATAGGCGGTTCACGTTCATGGCGGGCACAGTGTCAGGTATGCCTGCTTGCATGGCGGCTGCACGGGATAAATACATGTCGCGAGGTTCTGTATTGATGACATGGCCAAATGCCACATGTCCGATCTGGGAGGGGTCGACGCCTGCGCGCTCCATTGCCGCCTTGGAGACTGTAGCCCCCAAATCGATTGGGGGTGTTCCAGCTAAGGCGCCGCCAAAGGCGCCAATGGCAGTACGTGCGCCACTTAAGATCATGATATCAGACATTTTGAATTCTCCGTATGTGTCGTGGGAACCTTACCGCAAATTGTCGCGGTCGCAGCCGTGACGTTACGCCCCAGATCCGAATTTCGGTTTTGGGGCGTGGGTCAGGGGGAGAGGAGCGGAAACCGCAGGTCGCCAACGGTGAGAGCAGTGTTGCGGGAAATAAGTTCTCGCAAAGTGGGAAAGAAATACCCGCCATTTTCAAAAGCTTGCAGTTAGCTTTCAATCGGCAGTAAATCCAGCTCACTTTGAACCCCTATTTAAAGACGGTTTGGGAGGGCTTGCAGGCGCAGGAACTATGCTTTCTGTTCCTGCATTTATCAGGCTTCAACGGCATGCTGAAAGTCGCTGAATCCTTATCCCAAAATGGAGCGATTCAAAAGCCTCTTTGGGATGGCTGTTTGGCGGGAAAATACATTCATTCTCCCCGCCAAATTTAGAAGCCTTTAACTTTTGAAGTCATCTGGTTTGAGGTCAAGTTGTTTCGCGATGTTTGCTTCAACATCTGTGGATTTCGCGCCGTGTTTCAACAAGTGTTCTTGCCGTCAATTGCGCCGCTGCCATCCATTAGGGCTTGCAGCGCTTCTGCAATTTCAACTTGGGTTGCGTCAGCTTTCAAACCCATGAGGCTGGCGATCATTGCCTCAAAACCAGCTTGCTCCAGCCGTGTGTCTGTATCGTTTTGGCGTGAGGCTAGTTGTGTCGGTTCAAGGGCCGAATTGTTGGCCTGTGCAGCCCGTAAGATGGAATGGACATCCAAGGAAGCCCGTTTGGTTTTGAATGTCGGACTGATGTAGCGGTACTGCTTCTTTGCTATCATTTCTGCCGCGATATCCGTCCATTCGACTTCTACCCCAATACTATTGGAACGGCATTGTGGCCTTTGGGCTTGCGCCTTGGACATACGCCTCAATCATCCGGCTAGTCTGAGCTGTGACCTGTATCATGGGTCAGAATGCGTCACAAAACTGGGGTGTTTTGAGAGGCAGGAAATGGTCCAACTAAACACCCTCAAAGCCTTTATTCCATTGGCTCCCACGCATCCCACCTATACCGTCTAATCCCACCCCTTTTGGCGAACGCTTCCTTCTCGTTACAAGCAGCTTTAATAAGTCATGATCCTATCAGAGTTTGATAGGATTCAATGAAGGGAGTTTAGGGGTCGGCCCGTGGTGAAATGGTTTGAAGGAATTCAACCTCTCCACTGGGTAAAACCATAGCGGCAGTCAGGCATCCGGTTTGATAGCCTCCAGTATCAACTGAAATTCGGCCCTCTTCGAATACAGCGTGCTCCATGACCGTATGTCCGTGTGCAACATAGTAATCACCGTTTACTGGCCGCACTAGGAATTCAGGGTGACCCCATAGAAGGACGCGTGGAGATTGGTCGGCAATAGAACGACCCGGATCGATGCCCGCATGGGTAATAATAAGGTTGCCAGATTGTACTGACAACGGAAGTGATCGTAGCCAGTCTTCTGTTTGTGCCCCCATATTTTCCTGCAACCGAGACGCTAAATCCAAGGCATCAGCGGCCCAATCTGCCTCGGGGGGCAGTTGAATTCCAAAACTCCCGAGCGTTTGGCTTGCCCCGTTCCGAAACCATCTTGCATGCCGGGCTTCGGGCGTCTCTAAAAAGTCGAGCATCATTTGCTCGTGGTTTCCTAAAATGCAGGTAACATTTTGTGGGAATTCGGAACTCAACTCATACAATCGTTTCAGCACAGCCGCGCTGGAGGGACCACGATCAATATAATCACCGACGAAAACCAGCTTGGGGTCTTGAAGCCCGTGCTCGCCAATGGAGCGGTCAATTTTCTCAAGAATATGCTCGAGCAAATCTAAGCAGCCGTGAAGGTCACCAACCACAAAATGGGCAGTCGTGGGATTAGGGAGCGTCGGGCTGCGGCCTTCTGGTTTTGGCGCGGCTGGGGCCTTCTTCCCCTGAAACAGGGTGCGAAGCAGATTCATAGGTATATCTTTCAATCCGTTACACAACATTTGATCACGTCGGGCGATTATTGCAAGCAAAAGAGCTATAATTATTGGCTTGTATGGACGATGGCAGCGAGTTCGGGTTTGACCTACCATAAAATTTGGCGGACCAAGGCATGAGAGACAGGAGCACAGATTATGACAAGTGAAACGCGTACAGCCCTTGTGACAGGTTCGGCGGGATTTATTGGCTACCATGTGGCTGCAAGGCTGTTGGCTGATGGCTTCAAGGTTGTGGGATTCGACGGGATGTCGGACTACTATGATGTCACCCTGAAACAGCGTCGCCATCAAATGCTGTCTCAAATGCCGGAGTTTACGCCAATTGAGGGCCTGTTGGAGACCGACGGCCTACTCATGGATATCGTATCTGAGCACAAGCCTGATGTCGTCGTGCACTTAGCCGCGCAGGCTGGTGTTCGCTACTCGATCGACAATCCGCGCGCTTATGTGGATGCAAACCTGATTGGGGTTTTTAACCTATTGGAGGCGGTCCGGGCCAATCCTTGTGCACATTTATTAATGGCCTCCACCTCCTCAATATATGGCGCAAACAATCAGATGCCCTATGCGGAAACCGACAAGGTTGATACGCAGATGAGCTTTTATGCAGCGACCAAAAAGGCCAATGAGGCAATGGCTCACTCCTATGCCCACCTCTATAATATGCCGACAACTATGTTTCGGTTTTTCACGGTTTACGGACCTTGGGGGCGGCCAGATATGGCGCTGTTCAAATTCACTAAAGCGACGCTGGAAGGGACGCCGATTGATGTTTTCAATCACGGCGATATGAGCCGAGATTTCACCTATATTGATGACCTCGTGCAAGGCATTCGGCTACTAATAGACACGCCGCCAGAGCGCCCGGAGACGGCTGAGAATATTCTAGAAGATGATAGCCTGTCAGCCGTTGCAGCATGGCGCGCAGTCAACATTGGCAATGGTGAACCGGTGAAGCTGATGGATTTCATTGACGCCATTGAGGAGGCAACGGGGCGTGAGGCGGCTAAAAACTTCATGGATATGCAGCCCGGTGATGTACCCGCCACATGGGCGCAATCTGGGCTCTTGCAGCGCTTAACCGGCTACCAGCCCAGAACCGATGTGCGCACGGGCGTTGCCCGTTTTGTGAAATGGTATCGCGACTATTATCAGGTCTAACACAAGCAGGGCCTAGCCCGCTGCTTGCCACTCTCGGACGGCATCCAGCGGGTAAAGCAACATCAAGACGTTCAGGGCTAAACCATCGCGAATGAACGCCATCACGACGGCTTCAGCTATGATGATAACGGCAATGCTGGCCCATACGGGAATGCGCTTTGCCAGCCAAAATCCTAAGAACATTGCTAATATATCGCAGACTGAATTCAGAACGCTATCTCCGAAATAATCCAGAGCAATCGTGACTTCACGGTAGCGGTTGATTACGGCGTCTGTGTTTTCCAAAATCTCCCATGTGGCTTCGATCAGGGTGGCGATGGATAGCCGCCAGCCGACATCAATACGACGCGCGACGAGCCACAGGATAAAGTAGAATATAAACCCGTGCAGGATATGGGATGGCGTGTACCAATCCATCATATGTTGCGAGCCTTCTGAGCTCATCACTTCCAAATGCAGAAGTTTAATATTGCCGCACTTACAGATCGGGATACGGCCCATCCACAACAGTATCGTTGCGGTTGCCACAACAATTCCAAGGGTGACCCAATAGGGCAGATAGCGTTTCATCATAGTATGAACGCAATCACATCTATAGGGTTCATGTAAACCCTGCGATTGAGCCACGGCTGCTGGTGGGCGCTAGCCTTTGAGCGCTTCACTGAGGCAGACGCGATAGGTGATAGGGTCACAAGCGAGCTCTAGGCATTGCGTCCATAAACTGTCTGACAAAATGCCGATCCCCCTCGTTCCCAAGTAGCTTTACTGCGCAACTAGGAGGCATCCAAACGGCGGTATGCCCAGCTTCGGATGGGGCGCCGCGGCGCAGAACTGGGCGGGCAATGTAGACGCTACAAAGCTTCTCTGCCCAGTACCCATATTCGGGCATAAACACGAAACGGCGAAATGTACCTAGCCTGCGCGGGGTGGCAATAGCCCACCCGGTTTCTTCCATCACTTCGCGGTGGAGGGCTGGAATCGGATGCTCTCCGGGGTCGATCCCTCCGCCGGGTAATTGCACATCTGGCCGATTCCCGTCCTGCACTGTCGTTAAGATATCCTCACCATCCCATAGAATTGCATATGCTCCGGGGCGGCTTCGGTAGGTTTTTTTGGGCTGAACAGCTTCGCCGAAACGCCTTATCATGGTGTAACTCCAATTTAGAACGGTACGCGCCCCTTGGGGAATAGATTGTCGTGCCTATCTAGACACGGTATGCCAAGCCTTCAGGCGTAAGGAAACCCTATGACTCTCGGACAAAAAATTGCGTGGGACGATACTGTCTTGCCGTTTCAGCTTAACCAAATTGACATCCGCGGACGTATTGGACGCCTAGATGGGGTGTTGGATCAAGTGTTGGAACAACATGATTACCCGGCAGTGGTGGAGGCTATGGTGGCGGAGGCCGCAGTGCTTACTGCCCTGATTGGCCAAACTATCAAGCTGCGGTGGAAGCTGTCACTGCAAATCCGTGGGGACGGGCCGCTGCGTTTAATCGCAACTGATTACTATGGCCCAACGGATGACGGCGAACCTGCACGCATCCGTGCCTACGCAAGTTATGATGCAGAACGGCTAGACCAAGATGCAGACCCGTTTGCTCAAATTGGCAAAGGTTTTTTTGCCATTTTGATTGATCAGGGGAACGACATGACACCATATCAGGGCATCACCCCTTTGGCGGGGGGAAGCCTTGCTACATGTGCTGAAACTTACTTCGCTCAGTCTGAGCAACTTCCAACCAAGTTTTTGCTGACATATGGGCGCAGCACTGAATCTGGAGGGAAGGAAGGTTGGCGCGCCGGTGGGGTGATGTTGCAGCATATGCCTAAATCGTCACCACTGCTGGCAACGGCTGAGCCTAGCGAGGGTTCAGACCTTCTAACCGCGGATGATACCTTGGGCGATGATGACGCCGAAAAGTGGAACCGTGCGGGTATTTTACTCGATACTGTTGAGGAATTAGAACTGATCGGTCCCAGCATTGCACCGACAGATTTGCTGTTTCGTCTGTTTCATGAGGAGGGGCCTGTTGTTTATGATCCTCAATCAGTTAAGTTCGGGTGCACTTGTTCTAAAGAGAAAGTGCGGCAAAGCATGTCAATTTATTCTGCCCGCGACCTTGCTCATATGACCCGTGAAGATGGTACTTTGACGGCGGATTGCCAGTTCTGCGGCGCTCACTATGTTTTAGACCCTAAGGCTTTGGGGTTCGAGGCAGAGACCGATGATGATGGAAATTGACCTGATAGAAAAAGTCTCTGCTGCGCTAGCCTTGCCCGGTGGGGCTACGTCTGACTTTGATCTTAACCCTGGAATTGAACTGCCAGCGGGCCGAGTGCTGCGTGATGCGGCGGTACTTATTCCACTAATGAAGGCCCCCACTGGTGTAAGGGTGTTGTTAACAAAACGATCGTCCGCTCTGAAGCACCACCCTGGTCAGATTGCTTTTCCCGGGGGCAAGCGCGACGGGCGTGAGAGCCTATCGAACACAGCCCTTCGGGAGGCCGAGGAAGAAATAGGGCTGCCTCGCGAGCAGGTGCGCATACTTGGAACGTTGCCACAGCATGAAACTGTCACCGGCTTTCAGGTCACGCCAAAAGTTTCTGTAGTTGAGGGTGGGTTTACAGCTATCCCAGAAGTAGGAGAGGTCGCAGAGATTTTTTCGGTTCCTCTTCTGCATGTTTTAAACCCAGCAAACTATACAAGAGAGAGCCGGCTCTGGAGCGGCCATCAGCGGTATTTTTATACAGTGCCCTACGGCCCGTATTACATATGGGGTGCAACGGCTCGCATATTGCGCACATTGGCTGACCGAGTAGCCGCGTGACCAAAGTTACCGGCCCTTGGATGACTGCCCCAGCAACTCAAGCGGTTTTTGATGCTTTGGAAGCGGTCGGCCATCAAGGGTTTTTTGTTGGCGGCTGTGTGCGGAATGCCCTGCTTGAGGTTTCTGTTGCAGATGTTGATATTGCCACATCTGCAATGCCTGAGCAGGTTATTGAGGCTATGACAAATGCAAATCTCAAATCCATTCCTACCGGGATTGAGCATGGGACAGTTACTGTCATGTCCGGGGGAATTGCCCATGAGGTAACAACTTTCCGCCATGATGTGGAAACTGATGGGCGGCATGCTCAAGTTACATTTTCGACCTCCTTAAACGAGGATGCGGCCCGGCGTGATTTCACAATGAACGGACTTTATGCGGACCGCCATGGAGACGTGACTGACCCGGTTGGTGGGCTAGCCGACATTATGAAACGGCAGGTGCGGTTCATCGGTGATGCCAACCTCCGGATTTCTGAAGATTATCTTCGCATCTTGCGGTTTTTCCGCTTCTACGCGTGGTTTGGCGATGCCGAGAGAGGCATTGACGCAGATGGGCTGGCAGCATGCGCCGCAGGTCTAGATGGTTTGAGCAATCTCTCGGCTGAGCGGGTCGGATCTGAGATGAAAAAACTGTTAGCTGCGCCGAACCCAAGCCCAGCAATAGCGGCGATGGCGCAGGCTGGAATATTGGCACAGGTCATGCCGGAGGCTGATGCTAAGGCGCTCCCAATTCTGGTCCATTTAGAGGGGGAGGTTAGGCCCAAAGCAACCCGTCGTATGGCTTGTTTGAGTGGCCATGATTTGAAGAACCATTGGCGGCTATCGAAGTCAGAAGCCAATGAAGTTAGCCTGCTGCGCAAGTTGGTTTCAGACAGCGCAGGTATACCTGAGGTTGCATACCGCCATGGTGCTAGCACTGCCCGCGATACAGCTTTTTTGCGTGCCGCACTGTTTGAGCAGCCATTGAGTTCAAATTTGGATCGGGAGATTAAGCAGGGCGAGAATGCTATGTTTCCAGTTAAAGCAACGGATTTAATGCCGGAATTTCAGCAAGAAGCGCTGGGAAAGAAACTACGTGAGCTGGAGGGTAATTGGATATCTTCGGGCTTTTCCTTAACAAAAACCCAGCTGCTAAAGTGAGCATAGATCCGCTTTATATTTTTGTCTTTGCAGGACTTTTTTCACCTGGACCAAATGTTATTTTGCTAACTGCATCCGGTGCTCGCTTTGGTCTGCGCCGTACTTTGCCGCATGTTTTAGGTGTTGCGTGTGGGGTTGGCATAACCTCTGCTTTGACGGGATATGGCATTGGGGCACTTCTACTTTCACAACCGGCGCTGACATTCACATTGAAATGTTTGGCAGCGGGTTGGATTTTGTGGATGGCGTGGAAGCTTTTCCATTCAACACGAAGCCCCCAAACAGAAACCCGCGAACGACCTTTTTCTTTTGGTGAGGCGGTTTTGTTTCAATGGATCAACCCAAAAGTTTGGGCAATCGCGCTGGCAGCCTCCTCAGGATACGCAGCTGGTTTGTCACCCATACAAGAAGCACTGCGTTTGGGGGCGGCGTTTTCCGGAATAAATCTGTTTGTTTGCCTCTTTTGGACCTTTGCCGGATCGTTGTTGGCAGTACTTTTAAGCAAGCCAACTTGGTGGCGTGGCTTCATGACCATCATGTCTATGGCGTTGGCGTCATCTGCCGCCATGGTTTTCCTTTAAGACACCTATTATATGTTGGACTCATACTGAGGTTTCGGTTTCCCATTCGTCTGGTTGCCGTTCCAACGCGAGTTTTTCTAAATGATCATGCGACTATTACAAATTTTGGAGCCTTTCCTCGCCCGATTGGGTGACAGCATCGAGCCCTTTAAGCCAGCCAAGACAGCCCCACCGCGCACGCTTTGGGCGTTTTGTAAGTGGTGTTTGTCTGGGGCATGGCCGGTGCTATTTTTGGCTGCGGTTTTCTCGGCTATGGCTGGCACGATGGAAGCTGTTACCGCTTTGCTTTTGGGGTGGGTGATTGACGCGGCAACCTTATCTGGGCCAACAGATTTTTTTGCGCGCAACTGGCCTTTGGTAGGCATGTTTATCGGGTTTTTCCTCATTTTTAGGCCATTATTTTTCGGCCTGAGTGCTGCTTTTAATGGTATTGTCGTGCCGCCTAACGTCTATCCACTTATTCAAAGCCGCCTCCATCGATGGACCCTTGGCCATTCGGTGGATTATTTTGACAATGATTTTGCGGGCCGCATTGCCCAAAAGCAAATGCAGACAGCCCGCGCCTTGACCGATGTTACCGCCGAGTCGATCAACGTGGTGGCCTTTGCTCTAGCATCATTGCTGGGTTCCGTTTTGTTGTTGGGGACGATCGACGGCTGGATTGCTGGGGCCTTAATTTTATGGCTATGCGGTTATTTTTTCATGATCCGCTGGTTTATGCCTCGCATCCGAAAACGCTCTGCGGCGCGGGCCGGGGCGCGGACTATGGTCACAGGACAGGTCGTGGATACAATCACCAACATTAAGACGGTCAAGCTGTTTGGGAACTCGCACTTTGAGGATCAATCCGCATTGGATGCGATGGCAGTTCTGCGTAATCGCGCACTGGAGTTCGGGCGCTTGTCGACAGGTTTCCGTTTCGCGTTGATGGCCACGGCTGGTACTTTGCCGGTTCTGTTGATCGGCGGGACGGTAGCCCTTTGGCAGTCAGGCGGTGCCACGACTGGGGATATCGCCGCCGCTGGCGCGATCTCAATCCGTATTGCACAAATGACGGGGTGGGTCAGTTTTTCACTCATGGCAATGTATGCAAACATTGGCGAGATAGAAGATGGAATGCGCACTTTGACACCCGCCCATACGCTTCTCGACAAACCCGAAGCTAAGGACCTAGATGTCACTGTGGGGGAAGTCGCCTTTGGTGCAGTGACATTCCGGTATGGGCGAAAGCTGGGCGGCATTGATGATGTTTCTCTCACTATCACACCGGGTGAGAAACTGGGGCTTGTAGGTGCATCGGGTGCCGGGAAATCAACTTTGGTTAGCTTGCTTTTGCGCCTTTATGACACTGAAATGGGCGCTGTTTTGATTGATGGGCAAGATGTCTCGGATGTTACGCAAGAAAGCCTTCGCCAAAGCATTGGTATGGTTACGCAAGAGACTTCTATGTTCAATCGGTCCGCGCGTGACAACCTGCTTTATGGTCGCCCAGACGCCTCTGAGGAGGATATGATAGAGGCCGCGCGCCGTGCCGAAGCGCATGACTTCATTTTGCAACTAGAGGATCACAAAGGACGCACAGGTTATGATGCCTATTTAGGCGAGCGAGGTGTGAAACTATCCGGCGGTCAGCGGCAGCGAATTGCGTTGGCACGCGCTTTGCTCAAAGACGCACCCATCCTTGTGCTTGATGAAGCAACCAGCGCTTTAGACAGCGAAGTCGAGGCGGCAATTCAATCTGCGCTAGAGCGCGCAATGAGTGGCAAAACCGTCATCGCAATTGCCCACCGCCTTAGCACTATTGCTAAAATGGACAGGATTGTTGTGTTGGATGCAGGCCGCATTGTCGAAGATGGTACTCATAGCGAGTTGTTGGATCACGACGGTTTATACGCACGCTACTGGCGGCGGCAGTCTGGCGGGTTTATAGGCATTACCGAAGCAGCCGAGTAAGCCACATGACACAGACTATTTTACGATTGAATCACAAGGGCGAGGGCCTGCCAGATAATGGCGCACCCATTCCACGGGTATTGCCTAGAGAAGTTGTAGATGAAGGGCGCATTGTGACGCCATCACCGGACCGTGTGTCGGCACCTTGCAGGCATTTCAAGAGCTGCGGCGGGTGTGCCATGCAGCATGCGAATGATGATTTTGTGGCGGACTGGAAGACAGCTGTTATCCAAACAGGCTTGACTGCGAGGGGGATTGAAACTGACATTCGCCCCATTATTACGTCCCCTCCGAAAAGTCGTAGACGGGCCACTTTGCATGGCCAGAGGACTAAAAAAGGGGCAATGGTTGGCTTCTTTGGGCGGGGTTCTAATGCGTTGATCGAAGTTCCAGATTGCAAGCTTTTGGATCCGGCCCTTGTTCAGGCATTCTCGGTGCTTAGAGATATTACGGTGGCTGCGGCCTCGCGTAAAAGCACTATTGGCCTAACGGTGACTCTGAGTGAGAACGGGCTTGATTTGGATGTTCGCGACGCAAAAGAATTGAAAGCTCAAGGAATTTTGGAAATGGCCGCCCTTGCAGAGCGCCATAAACTTGCGCGCCTTAGCTGGGATGGAGAACCCGTTTCAACGCGCGTGCCGCCAGTCCAGATCTTTGGTGCGGCGCAGGTAACGCCGCCTCCGGGGGCATTTTTGCAGGCGACGTCTCATGGTCAAGCTACATTGCTCGAGACCGTCAAAGAGGTGTTGGGTGACGCCAAGCAGGTGGTCGATTTATTCGCGGGATGCGGCACCTTCACTTTGCCGGCCGCCGAGCATGCGGAAGTTTGGGCGCTTGAGAGCGAAACATCTCTCATTGACGCATTGGATGCAGGGTGGCGCATGGCCACCGGCTTGAAAAAGGTAACGGCCGAGACACGCGATCTGTTCCGACGACCGCTTTTGCCTCAGGAGTTTCGCAAAATTGATGCTGTTATCATTGACCCACCACGCGCGGGTGCAGAGGCACAAACGCATGAATTGGCCCGTAGTTTAGTCCCACGAATTGCGTCGGTATCATGCAACCCGATCAGCTTTGCCCGAGACGCCGAGATATTGGTAAAAGGCGGCTACCGCCTAGATTGGGTTCAGCCTGTGGACCAATTCCGTTGGTCGTCTCATGTAGAACTAGTGGCGCAATTCACCAAAACCTAAGCCTGCCGTGATGAGAAATTAGCAACGCCCAACGCCTCTAAAACTTTGGTTTCAATCTGCGGCGCATTCATCGCGGCGACTGTGTACATGTCCTCAGGGCTGGCCTGATCAATGAAGATGTCAGGCAGTACCATAGAGCGGAACTTTAATCCGGCGTCGAACACTGCATGGTTTGCCAAAAGCTGCGCGACTTGCGAGCCGAAGCCTCCAATCGCGCCTTCTTCAACCGTGATCAAGGCCTCGTGGTGACGGGCAATTTGCAAGATAGCCTCTTCGTCCAACGGCTTGGAGAACCGCGCGTCCACAATGGTTGGGGTGATCCCTTTGGCAGCTAGGTTTTCAGCGGCGATCAGAACTTCGGCTAGCCGTGTGCCAAAAGACAAGATTGCGACGCGATTGCCATCTTGAATCATCCGCGACTTGCCAATTTCTAACGGCTGGCCGCGCTCAGGCAGCTCTACACCGACACCTTCGCCACGCGGGAAGCGGAACGCGATAGGGCCCTCGTCATGCTCCACCGCGGTGGCAACCATATGCATCAGTTCGGCCTCATCAGCGGCGGCCATGACCACCATGCCGGGCAGGTTTGACATGAAGGCAATATCGAAGCTTCCTGCGTGAGTTGCGCCATCAGCGCCGACAAGCCCGGCGCGATCAATCGGGAAGCGCACAGGCAAGCGCTGCAAGGCCACGTCGTGAACAATTTGATCATAGCCGCGTTGCAAGAAAGTTGAATAAATTGCGCAAAATGGCTTCATGCCACCAGCCGCCAGCCCTGCCGAGAACGTGACCGCGTGCTGTTCCGCAATGCCGACATCGAAGGTGCGTGACGGGTATCGCTCTGCCATCAGCCCCAAGCCAGTACCGTCAGGCATCGCGGCTGTGATTGCAACAATTTTGCTATCCTCAGCGGCGTGATCAACCAAAGCTTTGCCGAACACCGACGTGTAGCTTGGCGCATTGGAAGGTTTCTTTTCCTGCTTGCCGGTAATGAAATTAAACTTGGCAGTCGCATGGCCACCATCAGCAGCATTTTCGGCCGGCGCGTATCCCTTGCCCTTTTTGGTGATCGCATGGATCAACACAGGGCCATCTGCACGGACCTTTACGGTCCGCAGGACGGCCAAAAGTTGCTCCATGTCGTGGCCATCAATCGGACCTACATAGGAAAACCCCAGCTCCTCAAACAAAGTGCCGCCAACAGTCGCCGACTTTAGCAACTCTTTGGCGCGGCGTGCTCCCTCTTGAAAAGGCTCGGGTAACAAGGACACGGCCCCCTTGGCTGCCGCTTTGAATTCTTGAAACGGAGCACCTGCATAAAGACGCGACAGGTAGGATGACATCGCACCAGTCGGCGGGGCAATTGACATGTCATTGTCGTTGAGAATAACGATCATGCGTTTCTTGAGGTGGCCTGCATTGTTCAGTGCTTCAAATGCCATGCCAGCACTGATCGAGCCGTCACCAATCACCGCAATGCAATCCCCCAACCCATGTTCTGGCGCGCCACCAAGGTCGCGGGCAACTGCCATGCCCAAAGCTGCAGAGATCGAGGTGGAACTATGCGCAGCGCCGAATGGATCATAGGGAGATTCGGATCGTTTGGTGAACCCGCTCAGGCCGTCTTTCTGGCGAATGGTGCGGATACGATCACGACGGCCTGTGATTATTTTATGTGGATAGCATTGATGTGACACATCCCAGATCAAGCGATCTTTGGGCGCGTCAAAAACTGCGTGTAGGGCGACTGTCAACTCAACCACACCAAGGCCCGCGCCAAGATGTCCGCCGGTTTCAGACACGGCGTGAACGGTCTCAAGGCGCAGCTCATGCGCCAGTTGGACCAGATCGGTGTCTGATAAAGCCTTCATGTCTGCGGGCGTAATGACCCGATCCAGCATTGGCGTTTGTGGTTTGTCGCTCATCAGCGTCGTCCTTCAGGTGTCGCGGTTTATAACAAACCGCGCAGCCGCTTTTAGGTTATCGGCACCCACCCCGTAAGGGGAAAGAGCCTCATTGGCCTGCACAATCAATTCCTCTGCGCGGGCCTTAGCACCATCCATACCAAGCAGCGACACGAATGTCGCCTTCCCAGCGTCGGCATCTTTTTGCAGGCGTTTTCCTGCCTTTTGCGCATCACCCTCAACATCCAAGATGTCGTCTGCAATCTGAAACGCAAGCCCGAGAGCTTGGGCATATTGGCGCAGTGGGGTCGGGTCTGCCTGTGCCAAAATCGCGCCAGCCTGCCCAGACCACTGTATCAACGCCCCGGTTTTGCCCGCCTGGAGGCGGGTGATTTCAGCCAACGTAAGCGGCGTCTTGGCCGTCTCCGCCATGATATCCAAAGCCTGCCCCAGCACCATTCCCCCGGCCCCAGCAGCCTTCGCCATAGAGGAGATAAGTTCGAGGCGCACCTGTTCTGGCGCGTCAAGCCCGGCCAAAACCTCGAACGCTAACGTCTGAAGTGCATCGCCAGTCAGAACCGCAATAGCTTCATCCCATTGCACATGAACCGTGGGCATACCGCGCCGTAAATCATCGTTATCCATGCAAGGCAGGTCGTCATGGACCAACGAATAGGCGTGGATCATCTCGATCACGGCTGCCGCCTTATCCGCGACTTCAGGTGAAACCCCATGAAGTCGTGCGCCCTCCATGACGAGAAACGCGCGCAACCGTTTGCCGCCTTGGCAGGTGTAGCGCATGGCGCCTGCGATCGTGCCATCAAGTGGTGCCATCGCCGTATCAAGCGCGGCCTGCACACGGGTTTGTGCATCAGCTAAAGCGTCTTGAAACACCGGATCACAAACCCTCAACGGGCGTGGCGCCCTTTGGTTGGCCGTCACTACCAAGGGTGATCTGTGCAACCTTTTCTTCGGCGTCTTTTAGCTTGGCTTCGCAGCGTTTTTTTAGTGTCGCACCACGCTCGTACAGCTTGATGCTGTCTTCTAGGGGCACGTCGCCACGTTCTAGTTTTCCCACCACTTGCTCCAGCTCGGCCATGGCCTGCTCGAAGCTCAATTCGTTTACGTCAGTGTCAGACATGGGTGCCTCGCTTAATCAAAACTTGCAAATGTGCGCGTGTGGACGCAGCAAGAGCATCAAGATCATATCCACCCTCTAAAGTCGAGACGACACGGCCCTTGGCATGGGCATCAGCGATGTCGCATAACTGCTCTGTTGCCCACACAAAATCGGCTTCATCCCAATTAAGGTTTGCTAGTGGATCAGCGCGGTGAGCATCAAACCCTGCTGAAATCAAAACCAGTTGCGGCTTAAATGCATCTAATGCGGGTAAGATCACGCGCTCATAGGCTTTGCGCAGCTCTATGCCGCCTGAATTGGGCTCCAGTGGGACATTCAAGATATTACCTGATACGCCAGTTTCCGACGGTGCGCCTGATCCGGGGTACAGCGGCATTTGGTGGCTGGAAATAAACAAGGAACGGGGTTCATCCCACAATAAATCTTGCGTTCCGTTCCCGTGATGGACGTCAAAATCGACAACAGCAACGCGATCCAATCCATGTACGTCTAGTGCGTGTTTGGCTGCAATCGCAACATTTCCAAACAAGCAAAACCCCATGGGTGTTTGTCTTTCAGCGTGGTGTCCGGGTGGGCGCATGGCGGCGAAAGCGTTTGAGACATCACCTGCCATGACCATATCAACGGCTTTAACCAATGCTCCGACCCCGCGATAGGCGGCGGTTAGAGATCCCGGAGACATGTGCGTATCTGCGTCCAAAGGCGTTGACCCGGACAGTGGTGCCGCATTTCGAACCGCATCAATATGCTCTTGTGGGTGAGTTCGGAGAATATCCGCGTCTGTACCCATCGGGGCCTCTACACGCTGCAACCCGGTCTGGTCCATTGCATCGAGCGCCGCATAAATCGCCATAAGGCGGTCCACGCGCTCAGGATGCCCGGAAGGGGTTACATGTTTCAAGCAATCGGAATGCGTTAGGAGGGCGGTGGTCATTTCGGGTCTCTCAGATGTGGGCGATCAAGCGATCAGTCGGGGGCTAGCATGTAGCCGGAACCGCGTACTGTCTGTAGATAGCGTGGCTGTTTCGGGTCCGCCTCAATTTTGCGACGAAGGCGGGTGATTTGTACATCCACCGCGCGCTCCTGTGCCTGCCCGCCATCGCGACCTAAATCCTCAACCAACTTGGCGCGGCTCACGGCTTCTCCGGGGCATGCCGAGAAGATGCGCATCAAAGCAACCTCAGTGGCAGTTAGGCGAACTAAGTCTTCGCCTCGCCACATCTCGCCACGGTCAATATTGTATCGAATGTCGCCTAGAGACAGGGTTTTTGGTGCGTCGATTATTTCCTCGCTTTGAGGTACGCGCCGCAATATCGCATTGATCCGTAGCAGCAATTCCTTTGGCTCAAACGGCTTTGGCAGATAGTCGTCTGCTCCGGCTTCAAGGCCAGAAATTCGATCTGAACTTTCGCCCTTGGCAGTCAAAAGCAAAATAGGAGTGTCCCGGCTTTGCCGAAGTTCTTTGGTAAATGTGATGCCGTCGTCACCGGGCATCATCACATCCAACACGATCAAATCAAATTCTAGCCCTTCAAGCAATCTGCGGGCATGATCCGCGTCGCGTGCGGAGGTGGTCCAAAAGCCGTTACGGCTAAGGAACTGCTGAAGCAGCTTCCGAATGCGCTCATCGTCATCGACGATCAACAGGTGGGCGTCATTTTGGGACAGTTTCATTTACGAGCCCTCTTTAAATGTTTGGAAGTGGTGCCGCATTTTAGGGTCCATAATTTGCTCTAACACCTGCCGAAAGCCAGCAACCGCTTCTGGCCCAGCGTCACGGTAAGCGGCTCTCATTCGGCTACGTTGAGCCTCCGAGAGGTCTTTTTCCAAACCTTGCCCCTTATCCGTTAAGAAGAGATGGCGTTCGCGTCGATCTTGCTTGCCAACCCGGCTTTCTACCAAGCCATCTTCTATTAGCGCGCGCAGAACGCGGTTTAGCGATTGTTTGGTCACACCAAGAATATCGAGCAGATTGTTTACGGTGGTGCCAGGGCTGCGCTTAATGAAATGCATGGCGCGGTGGTGCGCCCTCCCGTAGGTGTATTCTTGCAAAATACGATCAGGATCGGCGGTGAAACCGCGATAAGCAAAGAACATCGCTTCAATCCCGCGACGCAGCTGGTCATCGGTTAGAAACAGCAGGCTTTCGCCGCTGATAGGCATCTGGCCAGTCCCTCGATCTGACATGAAGCTGTTCCTTTGCTCTTTTTAGTTCTGATGAGTTTATGTCAGTCTTGTTGACTTTCCAAGTATCGAATGATAGCGAATCGAGACTTTAATGAAATATTATGTCCGAAACGGGCATATTTTGCGCAACAAATGAAAAGGATGAAGGCAATGGCTGGTGGATATGACGATCGTGATGGCGTCATCTGGATGGATGGCAAGTTGGTGGATTGGCGCTCGGCCAATGTCCACGTCCTAACACATGGGCTGCATTATGCCTCTTCTGTTTTTGAAGGCGAGCGCTGCTACAATGGTAAGATATTCGAGAGCCGCAAGCACTCTGCGCGGCTGCAATATTCAGGCGACCAACTTGATATGCCGATCCCGTATACTGTCGATGAAATTGAGGCGGCAAAATACGAAGTGTTGAAGGCCAACAATCTGACTGATGCCTATGTGCGTGTCCTTGCTTGGCGCGGCGCGGGTGAAGACATGGGTGTCGCATCTGCAAAGAACTCGGTTCGCATGGCCGTGGCCGCTTGGGAATGGGGCGCGTACTATGGCGACGCCAAGATGAAAGGCGCGAAGCTGGATATTTCCAAATGGAAGCGCCCCTCGCCCGAGACGATCCCCTGCTTCGCCAAAGCGTCAGGCCTTTATATGATCTGCACCATGTCGAAACACGCGGCTGAGGCCAAGGGCTGCTCTGACGCGATGATGTTCGACTATCGCGGCTATGTGGCCGAGGCGACGGGGGCAAATATGTTCTTTGTCAAAGATGGCGAGGTGCACACTCCTAAGCCAGATTGCTTCCTGAACGGGATTACGCGCCAGACGGTTATTGGCATGCTGAATGAACGCAACATTACTGTACACGAGCGCCACATTATGCCCGAAGAGCTGGAAAGCTTCGAGCAATGCTGGCTAACTGGTACCGCCGCTGAGGTAACGCCAGTGGGCTCCATTGGAGACTACAACTTTGAAGTAGGTGCAATCGCACGCGACATCGCCGAAGGGTATGAAAAGCTGGTGCGTATTTAAACTGATAGGCTCTGTCACAGGGTAAGTGGCAGAGCCTATGACCAGATCATCCCTGAGGGGTCATAACCTTGCGGCTCTTGGCGCGCTCTAAGCCTAACTTCCGTTCCCGCCAAATGATTAAAATGCCAGCGCAAACGATAAGTGATATGCCGATTAGCATCACCGCAGTCGGCACTTCGGAGAAGATAAAATACCCGATGCCTAATGCCAACAGGATCGAGAAGTATTCGAACGGGGCCACCACGGATGCGTCTGCATAGCGGTAGCTAGAGGTGAGGAAGATTTGCCCAACGCCGCCACATAATCCAGCACCAATCAGTGTAGCCGCCTCTGCCCCAGTGGGCCAGACCCAACCAAAGGGCAGTGTTAGCAACGACAACATGGAGGCCGTCACGGAGAACCAGAACACGATTGCAGATGTCGGCTCGGTCATGGTTAACTTCCGTACAAAGACATGCGCCAAGCCGGCCATTACGGCAGATCCGAACGCCAAGATTGCACCCAAGGCCAACAACGGGTCCGTTGTGGTATTAGAGATCGCAGTCAAACGCGGCGACATAATGATCAACACCCCGATCATCCCTAACGCCACTGCGGATAAGCGGAAGGCCCGAACTCGCTCGCCCAAGAACATCGCCGCGAAGATAACAACCAAAACTGGCTGGGCGTATTGTATGGCTTTCACTTCGGATAAAGGCAGTAATCCCAACGCCGCGAAGCCCATGCTCATGGCGGTCACGCCGACAAGGCCGCGCCAGAAATGCCCTAAAGGGTTGTCGGTTTTCAGGCCTGTTCGAAGCTCTCCTCGCATGGTGATCCAGCCAAGTATAATCGGTAGTGCAAAGATCGAACGGAAGAAAACCGCCTCACCGGGTGGCACGCGTGTGGATGAGATTTTGATCAGGGTTGCCATACCCATGAAGAACGCCACGGCCCCTAGTTTGGATGAGATTGCAAGAACCGTATTCGGTTTTGGGCGGGGTGCGGCCATCTAAAAGAAAACCCGTTCTATGGCCCAATAGGCACCAATGATTGCGATCAAAACAGATGCAGGGATTGACACTCTTGAGCGATACCAAGGCTTGCTTCCGAACCAATACCCTACAGCAATGAAGGCGAGGCTAATGACCGTTAACTGTCCAATTTCGACCCCTATGTTGAATCCGATAAGGCCCGAGACGAAACGACCAGGGGTCAACCCAAATTCCCCAAGGACGGAGGCAAAGCCCATGCCATGCAGCAAGCCGAACGCGAAAATTACAAGCGGTCGCCACCACGTCACGCGGCTGGTGAATATGTTTTCGACGGCCACATATACGATAGATGCTGCGATCAGGGGCTCCACAATGACGGGGTTTACAGAAACATACCCGAGGCTTGCTAGGGCCAGCGTGATTGTATGTGCCACTGTGAATATGGTGATCTGGGCTGCGAGTGGACGCACCCGAAGAGATAAAAAGAACAGGCCTAAAACAAACAAAATGTGGTCAAGGCCTTTGGGGATAATATGATCAAACCCGACACCAATGTACTGTATAAATACCGACCACCCATTTTGAATGGCAGTACCATTACGCGGCAACGGATCACTAAGGGCACCGCTCTCTAAATACCCGGAGTATGCGTCATCTCCGTCGCTTGACTGGCGCACAATGATTGGGCCATTGGCTGCTTTCCACCCGATGCGCACGCTACTGCCATCAGAGGGCAAGGCGCCGGTTAGAGTTATGGTGGTGTCGCGTGGCAACTCTATGTCTGATTGGTCGGATACGCTAATTTTTAGTAGCTCTAGCGCGATGGTAGCATCCCCCGACAAAACTGTGATGCCTTTTGAAATACTGGGCCAAGCTTCTGTCAGGCGGGCGGATAGATCATCAGGGGGCAGGGCGCGAAAACTATCGGATTTTGCAGCGTTCGGGGCCTCATTAGTGTCTTGCAGGCCTTCAAGGTTTACCCCGGCTATCATCGGCTCCGCAGTCAGGCGGATCGTTAAATTTACTTCAGTGTCAGATAAAACCACGTCAGCAATCGCTGGACGGATTTCGTGAGCAGTCACCGAAGACGTGAATGTGATCAGCACGAGTGTTGACATCACGGCCAGTTGCCGCAGCATGTAGAGCATGAATATTAAAGGAAACGCCATGTTGCCTCTTCGCATTTGTGCCGCCGCCCTTGTATTGGTCTGGGCAAGTACCGCCCACCCCCATGAACTCTGGATATCGCCTGAGGCATACGTGACCCCGAATGGCGGGAAGGTTCAAGCGCAACTTCGGGTGGGCCAAAGTTTTAGCGGCGCAAGTTATTCATTCAATCCAAAGCGGTTTTCTCGCTTTGACCTTGTGATGAATGGGGTCGTGATGCCCGTGAAAGGGCGCCTCGGCGACATGCCAGCCTTAGGTATGGTTGCGCCGTCAGAGGATGGGCTTTTGATTGTGGTGCACGAGACTACCGATAGCTTGCTCACTTATACCAGCATGGAAAAGTTTGCGAAATTTGCGAGGCACAAGGATTTTGAATGGGCGGTGGAGCGCCACGCTGAACGCGGCCTGCCTACTGACCGCTTCACGGAGCGTTATCACCGGTATGCCAAAAGTCTTATCGCCATCGGTGATGGGACTGGAGCAGATCAAGAGGTCGGTATGAAAACCGAGATCATTGCACTGGCAAACCCCTACACTAGTCGCCTGGGTCAGCTCCCTGTGCTGGTTCTTTTAGACGGGGAGCCACGGGTGAATGCTCAGGTCGAATTGTTCGAGAAGGCCCCTGACGGAACAGTTGAAGTTACATTACACCGCACCGATGATATGGGCCGGAGCACTATTCCGGTAAAACCTGACCACGAATACCTTGTGGATGCTGTCACCATGCTTGAGTTGAATGAGGGTGATGCGACTGAGTTTCCAGTCTGGTGGACTGTATGGGCATCACTCACGTTCAAAATGCCAAAATAAGGTCTAAAGCATAAAATCCCTCAGCCTGACTAGCAGACCAAGGGACTCTATTTGTGTAGCACCTGATACGGCGATCTGGGTGGGGGCTGATCACACCGCACCGGGCTTGAGAATTTACTCGCTACAGTGTTGTGTATCACGCACAACTGCGGCGAGATCAGGGACGAGGTGTGGAAAATCTAAGGTTATGATGCGGCCTTTTTGAGGCAACTGCTTGATTTGTGGCTTCATGCAGGCCAGCATCATGGCATGAATTTCAACGCCCCAATACCTTTTCGCCCTGACCGCCATGAGAGGGTTGCATTTCAACGTCGTGAGATTGGCGATATCCTTAGCATTTATGGGCGTATGGTGGCTGCGGGGGAATGGCGTGATTACGGAATTTCAATGTTGAAAGAAGTTGCGGTTTTCTCAATTTTCCGCCGGTCATCAGAGCATCCAATTTATCGGATTGAAAAGCGTCCGAAACTGGCCGTGAAGAGACAAACCTATGCCGTTATCGCCATGGATGGGCGCATTTTGAAGCGGGGCGAAAATTTACGGCAGGTCCTAGGTGTCTTAGAAAAGAAGGCGCTTCGTATTGTTGATTAAGCCCGCTTAATTGATGTGACAGGCCCACCGCCACTTCCTTCGATTCGTGCTGTCGCATCCGATAGCGCCTCATAGGCGACAGCCATGTGGTAAGCATTGGCATGGATCATCATGTTCGGGCCAGTCATCAATGCGACATGCCCTTTCCAGAAGACTAAATCTCCGCGCTGGGCATCAGCGACGTCAATTTCACGCCCCAACTCGGCCTCTTGCATATCGCTGTCCCTAGGGCAGTCCAGCCCGCAACTGCGCCATGCCGCTTGTACTAAGCCTGAGCAATCAATGCCGTGCCGCGTGTTGCCACCCCACAAATAGGGCGAGCCGAAATATAAGTCAGCAACAGCAACCGGATCATCAAAGCGTTGCGCCAGTGACATGAGGTGCATCGTCGGCACGTACCCTCCGTTTGACAGTCGCGACCAATCCCCTTCCTTGTCCATGACTTGGACTTCAGAGCCAAAGTATAAAGTTCCGGTGTTCATCAATTTCATGTTTGGACCGGGGTAAAGATGAGTGCTGGGAACTGCTATCCAATGGGTTGGGTCATGTGGGCGGTCTAGCAGATCTTCCTGAACATACCCGCAATAGCCATCATGGATTGCTTGCCCGAAAGCAAAACCGGCACGTCGCTCGAGGACATTGAACAAGTCCCCGTAGATCAGTTGCGATGTGCGTCTTCCTTCTGGCTTGCCGGTGAGGTCAGCAAAGGCTGAACCGCATTGGACCAACTCGCCATCAACATAGCTGGGGGCTTCGACTTCACCTTGTAGGTAACTTGCGGCGACACGCCCATTGGCGGCCGTTAGGCGTGAATCTCTACTCATAGGTTTAGCACTTTCGGTAAAGCTTCAAGGATTGCTCTGGCTCCCATTCCAACGCCTCCCTTTGGTCGTCCGGGTGCCGCGACCGGCTGCCAGCCATAGATATCAAAATGGGCAAATCTGGCAGTGTTTGACACAAAGCGGCGTAAAAATAATGCAGCTGTTATTGTGCCAGCAAAGCTGCCTTTTGGCGCATTATCTAGATCCGCAATACCCGGTTCTATCATGGCTTCGTAAGGGGCATGGAATGGCAGCTCCCATACAGGATCGCGGACATCGCGAGCGGATACGCGCAAAGCGTCGGCAAAGGGTGCATCTTCGGTGAAAAATGGCGCCAAGTCAGGCCCAACAGCCACTCTTGCGGCGCCGGTCAAAGTGGCCATGCAAATCATTAAATCTGGCGGGGTCTCGTCAGCCAAAGCCAAGGCATCTGCCAAAACGAGGCGTCCTTCGGCATCGGTATTATTGATTTCTACGGTTAACCCCTTTCGGGACGTAAGAATATCTTGCGGCCGGAACGCCGACCCATCAATCGAGTTTTCAACGGCTGGGATTAAGACACGCAGTTGAAGCTTTAACCCAAGCTCCATTATCATATGTGCAAGCCCTAGAACTGTTGCGGCTCCGCCCATGTCCTTTTTCATCAATCCCATTGAGGCTCCGGGTTTGATGTTTAACCCTCCAGTATCGAAGCAAACTCCCTTGCCAACCAGAACTAGCGTTGGGCCCGTATCCCCCCAATTCATGTCAATCAGGCGCGGCGCTATAGGCGAAGCGCGACCAACGGCGTGGATCATTGGAAAGTTTTGCGTCAACAAGTCGTCGCCAACCATAACATTCACTGATGCGTTGTGTTGTTCTGCCAATTGATGGGCTGCCGCCTCCAAGGCATCAGGCCCCATATCGGATGCTGGAGTATTGATTAGGTCTCGTGTCAGCACTTCACCCGCAACAATAGCTTCCAACTTCTTGCTGTTGAGGTTTTTTGGGCAAACGAGCTGTGCTTTATGGGATGGTTGCGTGCGATACCGATCAAAACTGTACTGTGAAAGAAGCCATCCCACTGCGTGCTCTTCGCAATCTTGTAGTGAATGGCCGGTTGCTAACTCATAAACCCCCGCGGGGAGTTTTGCAGCGATTGCGGCCATTGTAAAACGACCTCGGGCACGTGATCGTGCATCCCCTAATCCAGCTACCGCCAGTGTGATAGCGCCATCCTCATTGGGAATGGTGCAGATGGTTCCAATTGCCCCCGTAAAGCCTTGTGCTTTGATCCAGCGGCGGGTGGCATCTGATTGGTTTTCCAACCAATCAGACAGGGCATCAGCATTCAAAGCGAAGAGCGGAATTGAGTCCTGAGACTTTTGTGAAAATTTGAGTCTCATATGGTTCAAGTTTGTATCCGCCCTGCTGTTTTGCAGGCAGCCTACTGCCTGCAAAATTTTCTGCAAGTACGTGCTTTCGTGTGAATGCCGCTTAGACCGTCATGTCTTGCATATCCCACACTGCGCTCAGTGATCGATCCGCAATCCGGCGAAGACGGTTTAAGGTCGCGGCGAGCGGTATCCCTTCGTGCGCTTGGGCGCAGCTGAGAACATCATCCGCGACCCTAGAGAAAGTGGTCATCCCAATATGGCGGGATGTTTTGACCAGCACATCCATTCGGGTGCAGAGTACATCCATATTTTGCGCGCTATATGCCCTTTCCACCTCTGTCATCCCTCTTGCCAGCTCTTCCATAGCGGTTGTTATCATCGCCTCTGCGCGCAACTCGCCCATGGAAACACAAAGTTCGACAAGCCGATCTGGATCAACCCGAACAGGTTCTTTCAACTCAAGTTCTACAATTTCTTGCATCATGCACCCTCAATATTCCCGTGCCCCCTCAAAGCACATGAGAACCATCTCGCCAGAAACTGAACAAACTCTTTCTCGCAACACCAATTTTCTCTCGAATTTCGCGCCAATTGTCCGTAGTAAGGTTCAAATTCTCAAAGGTATATCATGAGCCAAGCTAAACCTCTGCCAAACTACCTGGTCACCAGGTATCACGGTTGGAAAGCCACTACTTACTCAGAGAACGAACCATGGTATCGGCGGTTAGCGACCGATGGTCAAAACCCCCGTGCGATGGTCATTTCGTGCTGTGACAGTCGCGTCCATGTGACTTCTATATTTGGTGCCGAGCAGGGTGAGTTTTTCATTCACCGAAACATTGCGAACCTTGTGCCGCCTTATAACCCGGATGGGGAATACCATGGCACATCGGCGGCGGTCGAATACGCTGTTGGTACGTTAAAAGTTGCTCATATTATTGTGCTTGGCCACTCCAATTGTGGTGGCGTCAACGGATGCCATGATATGTGCTCGGGCCACGCACCGGAATTGGAAGAGAAGACCAGCTTCATTGGCCGCTGGATGGACATTTTACGCCCCGGTTATGAGCGCGTGAAAGACATCGAGGACGAAGATGATCGCCGCCGTGCCTTGGAAAAGCAAGCCGTACTAATCTCCTTGGAAAACCTTGCAGGTTTCCCATTTATTGCTGAGGCCATCGACCATGGATTGCTCAGCCTTCATGGCTTGTGGACTGACATTGGTGAAGGCGGGCTGGAGCACTACATCCCAGAGATTGGTTTTAAACCAGTTTAGTTTTACGGCCTAGCTAGGGCTGCCAGAACAGACCTTGACCTTCAGGCCAATCCATCTCGACATTCACTCGAACGGTTTTCTTCTCACCCGGCCCCACATCTAAATTCCAGACTGTAACGCCGCGTTTTTGCTCGAAATCGGTCTCATCCGGCGAAGGCCGCGCAGAGGCTGTTACGTTGAGGTCTTCTTGCTCTGCATAAGGCAGCGCGAAAATTGTTTGCACTTCCTCGCTGGTCGCCAAAAGGTTCTCAACCGAGAACTCCATCTGCTGAACCCGCGTATTGCTGGTGGTCAGGAAGCCACGATCACCGGTGTCATTGTCGAGCAATTTGTACGAAAGGCGCAGACCTTCAAGCGTGCCAAAAGACACCTCAGCTTTGTCGCCCGC
This sequence comes from Litoreibacter sp., assembly GCF_058136045.1. NCBI lineage: Bacteria > Pseudomonadati > Pseudomonadota > Alphaproteobacteria > Rhodobacterales > Roseobacteraceae > Litoreibacter > Litoreibacter sp. Next base: position 188,424 of record NZ_JBYVDD010000006.1, on the reverse strand, counting down.
GGGTACCATTGGCAGGTCGCTGCGACCTACAAAAACACCATCTCGCGAGATCGAAGCCTGACCGGGAAGGAACGGCTCCTGCGTAGTGTTGGTGAATTCGGCCATCAAGAACGCCGTTTGGTCAAAGCGTGGTGCCGCCCGGTTGAACTGACGCGCATCAAAGGTGAGGCTATCAAGCGCCAAAATCAATTCGCCCCTGTTCGATGCAAGGCTAACGGGTTCAGGATACTCATAAGTGACCGATAAGCCTTCAATGACAGCAGAGGCATGTAGCGACTCTATCACCGGCTCCTCCATTATTGGCTCTGCAAGCCCACCACGCGACACTGCATAGTCAGCCTGAATTGAGGGGGCTGAAGCGTAACCCGCTTTGCCTTTAAACTGAATGCTAGCCAATGATGGACGTGGTTTCGTTGGGTCCACTTGAGCAAAGGGGTTGGCGGTAGAAAGGACCAAATCAACGTCGGACCACAATTCACTGGATGATTGCTGCATCACAACCTTACGTTCCATCGAGATGGTCGGATTATCACTGCGTATGAGGTTCAGGTCATAATCCGCCCGCCAGCCCGCATTATAAATCAAGCTATCGAGGGCCATTTCGACGGTGACAGCCGCAGCAGTCTCGACGGAAAGGGCAAGGACGGTGACAGCGCCATTCGGAGGGGCCAGTCGGTTCAAATCCTGCTCAGCTTGTTGAACGGTTTTGCGCGCCTCATCACGGGCCTTCTCGTCGGCGCGCAGTGTCACGGAGGCGGCGTATTGGTCGCGCCATGCTTTTTCCAGCTCCTCGGCCACCATATTGCTAGCGGCGCGCATCGCATCAGCGTCGGCCCCCGTCAAAGCGGCCCCCGTCAACGACCTCAGATAAGCGTTCTTCGCATTCTGCGCCTCGACGACAGCTTGGCCACGCACAACAATATCCTCCAAGGCTTGCAGGGCCTCCTTGGCGGCTTCGACACGCTCAAAGGCGGTCGTTTGTGCAGGAGAATACGCCGCCTTAGGGTCGGTCAGGTAGTTATGAAGAATTTCCATTGCGCCAATAGCGACGCCTTCCGGCGCATGTAAGCGAGGAGGACCATCACCGTTGTCGCCTGCATATGGCACTAAAATACGGTGCTTGCCTTGTGGCAGGTCAGCCGAAATCACGCGCGTAACAGTGGCGCCTTGCGGATAGACGGTGACAGAGGTGACGGGCGCAACCACCGAGAAGTCCTCTGCATAAGCGGCAGACGATAGAAGGGCGGTAGATAAAGCTAAAATACGGAACATAAAAAGGGCCTCACATCAAATGATCTGAGGCCCAGTGTTTCGTGTCATGTGAGGCTTTGCAAGCTTAGCCTTTTTTCAGGCAGCGCGAACCAAGCGTTTCGGCAATTTGCACTGCATTTAGGGCTGCACCCTTGCGCAAGTTATCGCTCACGCACCACAGGTTAATGCCATTGTCGATGGTGCTGTCTTGGCGAATACGGGAGATGAACGTCGCGTAGTCACCAACACATTCAACAGGGGTCACGTAACCGCCGTCTTCGCGTTTATCAATAACCATCACGCCGGGGGCCTCACGCAAGATGTCGCGGGCCTCGTCTTCGTCTAGATGGTCTTCGAACTCGATGTTGACCGACTCGCAGTGGCCAACAAAAACCGGAACCCGAACGCAGGTCGCGGTAACTTTGATCGACTTGTCCACGATTTTCTTGGTCTCGACGACCATTTTCCACTCTTCCTTGGTGGAGCCGTCTTCCATGAACACGTCAATATGCGGGATCACGTTGAACGCAATCTGCTTGGTGAATGTCTTCGGTGGCTTGTTGTCCACAGGGTTGTAAATCGACTTAGTTTGATCCCACAGCTCGTCGAGGGCATCTTTGCCGGCACCAGATACGGCTTGGTACGTGGACACCACAACGCGCTTGATACGCGCACGGTCATGCAATGGCTTCAAGGCGACGACCATTTGCGCGGTTGAGCAATTGGGATTCGCAATGATATTTTTCTTGGAATAGCCCACGATGGCTTCGGGATTCACCTCTGGCACGATCAAAGGCACGTCCGGATCGTAGCGGTACAACGACGAGTTATCGATCACTACACAACCTGCAGCCGCAGCTATTGGCGCATATTTTTTGGTTGCCTCAGAGCCCACAGCGAACAAAGCCATGTCCCAGCCCGTGAAGTCAAAGGTGTCTAGGTCCTTGGTCTTCAAGGTTTTTTCGCCAAAGCTGACTTCCGTGCCGAGTGAGCGACGGGAGGCCAATACCTCAAGTTTATCCACTGGGAACTGACGTTCATCCAGAATGTTCAGCATCTCGCGGCCCACATTACCAGTGGCACCAACGACGACGATTTTATAACCCATGATCCCTTTGATCCTTCTGTAGGTCTTGATTTCAGACGGGGCCTGATACTCCTTTGGGGGCCTAGGGGGAAGGGCCATGTTGTCCTAGCCTTGCTGCCCCGCGCAAATCTGCGTTACACAGGGTGCCAAAGTAGCCATATGCGAGCCCTTTTTTGACCAATTCCCCAGACCTAAACTTGGCGCAATCAACCCAAACGGGGCGGCAGTTATTCGCCCGCTTGTGGAGTGGATATTTGCGCAAGCACTGGCCGATTATGGCACTCGCCTGTGTCTTCATGTTGATAGAGGGCAGCACATTAGGCGCGCTTAGCTACATGTTGCAGCCGATGTTTGATCTTGTCTTCGTTGAGGGTCGAGAGAGCGCTATTTGGTGGGTCGGTCTTGGCATTTTTGCACTCTTTGTAACCCGTGGTGTTACCGGGATTATCCACAAAAGCCTGCTGACAAGTGTATCGTTCCGAGCTTCCACAGAGGTGCAAGTCGACTTGTTGCGCCATACCTTGACGCTCGACAATGCATTCCATTCCCGCACATCGCCTGGCGCAATGATTGAAAGAGTGCAAGGCGACGTAACTGCCATTCAAAACTTGTGGAACTTGATCCTTGTCAGCGCGGGGCGTGACATAATTTCCCTGATGTCTTTGTTAGGCGTCGCAATGTTTGTGGACTGGAAATGGACGCTTGTTGCAATTATCGGCGCACCAATTCTGGTTTTCCCTAGCTTGATTGTGCAGCGGTATGTTCGCCGGAAATCTAACTTTTTGCGCGAAGTTGCAGGTAAGCGCACGACCCGTCTAGACGAGGTTTTCCACGGCATCACCCCCATCAAACTGAATCGGATGGAAGATTATCAGGCCCAGAATTTTTCAACTCTGTCGGACATATGGGTGAAGTCAACGATTAAGACCACTGTCGGGCAAGCCACGGTTCCGGCCTTGGTAGATTTTGCTGTCGGCTTTGGGTTTTTCTGCGTTTTGATTTATGGCGGTCCCCAAATTATCGCAGGTGAAAAGACCATTGGGCAGTTCATGAGCTTCTTTACAGCTATGTCCTTGGCCTTTCAGCCTATGCGTCGGTTAGGCGGGGTGCTTGGTTACTGGGAAATGATGATTGCCAGCTTAAGTCGTATTTTTGGCTTGTTCGACATTAAACCAGCTATTGTTGGTGGCCAAATCGAAGATATTGATGTTGGGGTGCCTGCAATCCAGTTCGAGAATGTTGCTTTGTCCTATGGCGACAAGAATGTCCTAAATGGTCTCAATTTTACAGCTAAGGCGGGAACTACAACCGCTTTGGTGGGGCCATCTGGTGCAGGTAAAAGCACCGTGTTTAATGTTTTGACCCGCCTCGTCGATCCGGGTGCGGGCAAGATTACTATTGGTGGCGTGGCCATCAAAGATATGCCCCTGTCGCAATTGCGAGGTCTGTTTTCAGTCGTGTCGCAAGATGCTCTTTTGTTCGATGAAACCCTTCGGGAAAATATCCTTCTTGGTCGCACCGATGTTGACGACAAGCGGTTGCAGCAGGTGCTTGACGATGCCCATGTCAGTGACTTCTTAAAGAACCTTCCTGACGGTCTAGACACCGAAGTGGGGCCTAGAGGCAGTAATCTTTCTGGCGGTCAACGCCAGCGCGTGGCCATCGCCCGTGCCTTGTTGCGTGATACTCCCATCTTGTTATTGGATGAAGCCACCAGCGCTTTGGATGCCGAATCCGAAAAAGTCGTCCAGAAAGCGCTGGAGCGGTTGTCCAAAGGCCGAACCACACTTGTGATTGCGCATAGGTTGTCAACGGTGCGCGATGCCGACCAAATATTGGTGCTAGACCATGGCATCGTGGCTGAGACGGGCTCACATGAGCAGCTTATTGGTCGGGGCGGCATTTATGCGCGCCTGCATGAGTTGCAATTTCAAACGGGCACTCAGCCCTTTACCGGAGACATCCCTGTGGCGGCTAAAACTTCAACGCGTAGCACTGGCTCGGGTTTATGGCGCAATCTTAGCGGTAAAGAACGCAATTTAGATGATGCCGATGATCAATATCCATTCGGGCACTTCGCCCCGAATGCTGTGCAACGGATGCTTATTTCACTAGGGAAGGCGACGCCTCTAAAACGTGGTCTATTCAGGGGAGGGTGGACCTTTTTGGTGTTGGCCGCCGGTTATGGCAAGCTCGACATACACTTTCGAGAGTGCGCTTTCCGTATCCGCGGTGAAAACAACCTTATTGAATATGGGTTGCTATTAAATCCGGCCTATAATGGCGCGGATTTGGACTTCCTCATCAAAGGTGCCCCAGAGGATGCTAACTTCGTTGATCTTGGATGTAACATTGGCCTTTATGCTCAACCCATGGCCAGCTGTGCACCGTTGGGTAAAACGATAGCCATTGATGCAAATCCACTGATGGTTGACCGTCTTACGTGGAATGCAAATGCCAGTGGGCTAAGCAACCTGCAAGTCGTCCATTGCGCTGTCAGTGATCAAGAGGGGCGGGGTGATTTGCAAATTCGAAAAGATGATTTGGCTATTGTCGCGGTAGAGGAAAACCCAGATGGCGAGATGCCAGTCCGCCGTCTTGATGCGCTTTTGGCAGACCAAAATATTACGGAAATTTTCGGGTTAAAAATCGACATTGAGGGGCATGAGGACAAAGCACTGGCGCCATTCCTAGAGGCGGCATTGGAAGCGCTCCTGCCGAAACGAATTGTGATTGAGCACCCTTACCCAGATGCAGATTACCCAGGGTGTACAGCGGCATTCGCGGCGCGTGGCTATGTCTTGTCTGGCCGGACGCGGAACAATTCGCTTTATGAGCTTTCCGCCAGTTGATCATGTCGGTCTGAGAGCGCTTTGATGTGGCGGCGATACATCTGACGGGCGATTGCGGCCTTTAGTTTTTGGCTAAGGGTGCGTTTCCGTGAAACGGTACTTCCCCCAGACGCTTGGGTTAAGTCAGCAACCCCTGATGGCACCACGCAATGTGGCCGTACATTCGTTTCCCAGAAAAGTTGTAGAAAGCCGTCCACGGGGCGATCAATCTGCTCGCAGGCATCTAATAAGGCGCGAGCGGCCCCAAGGCTGACCATTTGGGCCGAGGTGCGAAGTGGCACAATTTTAGGTCGGACCAAACATGTATTGTTAGGGTGTTTGGCTACACAAACCCCGTCAGCGACAGTCCGAACTTGTAGTTGGATATATCCAAACGTCTCGATATGAGTTTCACATAGGCTTAGGGCTGCCTCAAAAGATGCGTCTTCAATAGCGACGTCATCTTCAAGAATAAGGGCAGCGGGTACGTCGTTCTCAACCATGTAGCGCCAAACACTACGGTGGCTTTCAAAGCACCCAATTTCCCCCATGGAGAGGTCAAACGGGTATGCTGGGGTAAATAATGGCTTATCTGAAACCAGGTTATCGCGAACATGGCTCTCCATTGCTGCCCCATCGCATGCAGGCCAGACCCGAGCTGGGTATGGGGACGCAGCTAGCAGTTTATCGACATTACGTTGCCGTGCCGTAGAACGCTCAAGGTGGATCACAAATGTTTCGGTCATTGAGCTGTGGCGTCCTGACAAATCTGTGAGTAGACGGAAGTTATACCATCAACTTCAGTTCTAATTCCGTATTGTTCCTGCGCCACTTCTGTCGCGCGCTTGGATATCGCATCAAGCTTTGCGCCGTCGTTTAATAGACCCTGTATTTGCGCAACGGCGCCATTTACATCCCCCAAGTCCACAACTGCGCCCGCTTGGCCCTGAGACGAAAAAGCGCGAAAATACCCCGTGTCCGTTGCAACGAAAGGAACGCCGGAGGCCATTGCCTCTAGCGGTGTCATTCCGTAGCCCTCGTATCTTGGCAACGGCACCAAAAGGCTTAATCCCCGGAGTATGCTTGGTAGCTTGTCTGGCTCTATTTCTCCGGGAAATAAAAGCCTTTTCGTTAAGCCTGCCGCCGCAGTTCGGGCCTTAAGGTCAGTTAAAAATGCATCATTTGACCCACCTGCACGCCCGATGACCAAAGCCGTAGCATCAGGGTGGTCTGGTAGAATACGGATCATTGCATCAACAAACTGATCCGTCCCCTTTTCGGGCCTGATCCGGCCTACAGTTGCAATACCAATGCGCCCAGGGTAGCCGCTTGCAGTCCAAGCAGCAGCGCGATCAAGGGCTGGGTGGAACCGTTCTGTATCCACGCCATGAGGCACAACACCTCGTACATTTGGGACGAATGTTGCTGCAACCTTTGTGGTGGCGATGACGGCATCCATGCGCGAAATCAACCATCGGGGGAAGGCTGAATGCCTGCGCTGCGCGGCAGAGGTGAACACAATTTGAATTGGTAGGCGCAGCACATCACGCGCCCAGAGCGCCGCGCGCATTTCTGTATTTCTGCGGACATGCCAAATTGAAAACGGGTGCCCCTGTGATGTATCGCGGGATAACTGGCGGGCGGTCTTTAGATCAATAGGGTCAGGGCAGCCGGGGAGTGGGTGTCCAACAAGGTGCAAATCCATCAACTTAGCCTGCGCGCGCACGACGCCGGCCGTTGTCGCAGACACACCGGTAAAGTTCCGATTGAAGTTGGTCACAAAAAGAGGTGGTACAGATTTCATTTGCTTTGACTACGCGAGCACGGTTTCACACGCAAACTGTAACATAAACTTGGGATTTGGATATGCGTGAAGCTGCGGGTTTTGAAACATGAGTGTTACTTCTGTTTTTCCTGTGCCGCTGGGGTTGGTCTTGTGATCCAAAGTGAAATTTAGACGATGAGCGCGAGATTTGTCTTAACCTCGCGAGAGTGAGGAAACTGGCGCAGGATCGTCGAAAGATAGGAACGGCCCATTAGTGTAGGGTGGCGTGAGCCAGCATTCCGGCGCATTCTCCATAGGATTACTGGCTTTTACTTCTTCAACCGGTGTGGCCACAAGAAAGGCCCAATGCGAAGAGATGTACCGGTTTCGGGGCGAGATCGCGTTCGAAGCACAGGGGTCTCGGAGCTAGTTGAGCGGCTTTCTCGAAGCACAATATAGAGCCCACTTAGAATGATAATCGTCGAGCCTGCAAGCGTTCCCCAATCGGGCACTTCATTGAAAAATAGCCCGCCATATACGGATGCCCAAAGGATTTGGCTATATTGCATCGGGGCCACGATAACGGCTTCACCCGTGTTGTAGGCCGAGATGAGAAACCTACCAGCGATCCACGCAAACACTGCGACGACTGCGATGCGTCCTAGGTCTTCAATGGGCATCGGAACGTAGACCAAAGGCAAGAGGCAGCCCATGATTATGAAATTGGCCATCATCGGGTAAAGCATGATGACAACTGTTCGTTCTTCGCGCCCGATTTTACGCACGATGACCGAGGCCAGTGCCCCACCAATCGCACAGGCTAATGCCGCCAGATGGCCTAACCCCAAATCTGTCTGCCCGGGTCTTAGCACGACTAAGACACCGCATAGGCCAACCAAAACCGCAGCCCAGCGGCGCAGGTGGACTTTTTCCCCCAAAACAGGAATAGCCAGAACTGTGATGAGCAAAGGGGATGCGAAAATAATCGCATAGACTTGCGCCAATGGCAGTACGGAAAATGCATAGAATGCAGACACCCCGGTAACCACTGCGGCGCCTGTTCGCGCCAGCATCCAATATGGGTGGCGTGGGATTAGCGTTCCGCTGGTTTGATCGCTCAGCAACCATAGTGTGGCCAGTGGAAAACTGAAAACCACTGAAAAGAAAACAATTTGTATGGGCGAGTATGACCCGCCCAACACTTTGATTATCACGTCATGGGTCGCAAAAACTCCGAACGCTACCAGAGCATAAAGTGCGCCTTTAACGTTCGGGCCCATTGGCGTTCTCCTATAGGGTCGCGTCCAGCGCCGCGAGAATGACGTCGCCCATTTCCGATGTGGAAACAGGTGTGCCATCGTCAGGGCCCATTAGGTCCGCGGTGCGTACCCCGTCGGCCAAGACCTTCTCAATAGCGCCTTCCAGACGTGTTGCCTCATCACCTTGGTCGAAAGAGTAGCGCAATGCCATAGCGAAGCTTAGAATGCAGGCAATCGGGTTGGCCTTGGATTGGCCTGTGATGTCAGGGGCGGAGCCGTGGACGGGCTCATACATCGCTTTAGGGCGACCGTTCTCGTCAGGGGCGCCAAGCGATGCGGACGGGAGCATACCAAGCGAGCCGGTTAGCATTGCCGCGCAGTCAGACAGGATGTCGCCGAACAGGTTGTCGGTCACGATCACGTCGAATTGTTTGGGCGCGCGCACCAGTTGCATCGCCCCGTTGTCGGCGTACATGTGGGATAGCTCAACGTCGGGGTATTCATTGTCGTGGACCCATTGCACCTCTTCGCGCCACAAAATGCCCGATTCCATCACGTTGGCTTTCTCCATAGAGCAAACCCGGTTGTTGCGGCGGCGCGCCAGCTCAAACGCAGAGCGCGCGACACGGCGAATTTCGTTGGTGGTGTAGCGCTGCGTATTCACGCCAACACGGCCGCCCTCGTTGTCATCTTGAATGCCGCGCGGCTCACCGAAATACACGCCTGACGTCAGTTCGCGCACGATCATGATGTCGAGACCGGACACGATTTCCTTTTTCAACGACGAGAAGTCAGCCAGCGCATCAAAGCATTGCGCGGGACGCAGGTTCGAGAACAAGTCCATCTCTTTGCGCAGGCGCAACAGGCCACGCTCTGGCTTTACCGAGAAATCCAGATCGTCATATTTCGGACCACCGACAGCACCCAGCAATACAGCGTCGACTTCCAGCGCCCGCTCCATAGTCGCGTCAGACAGGGGAACGCCGTGCTTGTCATAGGCCGCACCACCGACCAAATCCGTCTCGATATCGAAGTTCAGGTCGCGCTTGGCGCCAAACCAATCAATGATGCGTGTCACTTGTGCCATAACTTCAGGGCCAATGCCGTCGCCCGGCAAGATCAGGATGGTTGGGTTGGACATTGGGGTTCGCTCCATAAAATATAGGTCCCTAGCGGGGTATCGTGGGCGGCTTATGGGGTCAAGGTCGCTACGGACCTGCGGTGATCGGGATCGAGCTATCTTGCGACAAAATTGGTCGCAATCCATGCTCAAGCCCTTTCCAAACAGCAGCCACGCGCGGGGTGTGACGCAAAGCTTCGTGGGTCGAGAGCCAGATCTCAAGGCCGGGGACCGGGAAGTTGGGCATAACGGGAATCACTTCGGGAAAGGATTTTGCCAAGGCTTCTGACATCACGCCAATGCCCGCCCCTGCACGGATCATCTCGCAATGCACATTTTGCGAGTCGCACCGAAAGCCAAAACTTTGACGTGTCAATTGCCACCCCATCTTGGCAGCACCGCGAATAAAGCGTTCTGAGCGGTCGTAGCCCATCAAGTCATGCTCCATAAGTTCGGTGACATTTTGTGGGGTGCCGCGCCGCTCCAAGTAACCGCTGGATGCAAAGAAGCCCAATTTCAGCACGCCCAGCTTCTTTGTCACAACCTCCAATTGTGTCGGTCGATACATACGCACGGCGATATCAGCTTCGCGGAAAAGTAGATTTTCTGTTAAGTCTGTTGGGTTCAATTCAATCTGAATGTCAGGATATTCTATCCGCAATCTCGCGAGAATTGGAGGTAGAGAATACATTGCCGTAAACTCGCTTGCGGTGATGCGAACTGTCCCGCGCAGTGAATTGTCGTGCCCAGCAGCGGCGGTCGCCAGCCCTGAGGCCGCGTCTGCCATGGCCGATGCGTGTGGAAGAAGCCCTTCGCCTTCCGCAGTTAAGCTCAACCCCTTTGGTTGGCGATAAAAAAGCGCGACGCCGAGCTGTTCTTCCATCGCTTTGATTTGGCGTCCAAGCGTGGGCTGGCTAACGTTCAAACAACGCGCAGCCCCAGACAGAGACCCTTCAGCCGCAACCGCGAGGAAGGTCTGTATCAAGGTCCAGTCGAGTTTATCAATTCTATCCATTCAATTATGAATATCAGATATCCATTTTTTGGCAATTTCATTCCAATTATGAATGGGTAACCTTAGGGCATTAAAGCTCAGGAGCACCTATCTCAATGACAAAAACTGTCCTCATTCTCGGCTCGCATGGTGGGTTCGGCAGCAACGCGGCCTCTGCGTTTTCTTGGGCAAATTGGGATGTCACCTGTTTTGATCGTGCGACTGATACCCTTCCCGATGCAGCGTGGGGCGCAGATGTTATTGTTAATGCTTGGAACCCTGCCTCCTCGGACTGGGCCAAGGTTATTCCAGAGCTTACACGCCAGATAATCGACACGGCCAAAGACACCGGCGCGACCGTAATCATTCCTGGCAACATTTATGGCTATGGCGCGGGCATGCCTACCGAGTTGTATGAGACAACGCCGCACCACCCAACATGCTCGCTGGGACAGGTCCGCGAAGATATGGAACAAGCCTATCGCGACGCAGGGGTGCGCACCATTATTCTGCGTGCGGGCGATTTCATCGACACAACTGCAAGCGGCAATTGGTATGATAAAGTTATCACTGCAAAGCTGTCCAAAGGCATTGTTGAATACCCCGGCGATCTGGACGCACCCCACACATGGGCGTTCTTGCATGACCTTGCGGATGTGGCTGTTGGATTGGCCGAAAAAGCGCAAGAGCTGCCCCCATTTCTTGAGGTGAATTTTCCGGGATATACCTTAACGGCGCGCGAGCTACATCATGCTTTGGAAGAGGTCACAGAGCGGTCTCTGACCTTGCGGAAAATGGCTTGGTGGCCCTTGCAGGTTGCAAAACCATTTTGGGCCATGGCCAAGCCATTACTGGAAATGCGCTACCTTTGGGATACGCCTCACAGCATTCAATCGGCCCGTTTTGCAGAGTTGCTACCAGAGTTTGAGTCGACGCCTTTGCTTGAGGCAATTACTGCGTCATTACCAAGTGATATCAACCCAAACCGGGTGATGGCGCGATCTTCCATCCTTCGTAAGCGCCCGTTCTACAGCTGTTGCCCGAATGCCAAACCGATGTGATGGCAAAACATAATCTAGGCGCAACGCCAAGCCTGATGACCACTCCGCGGTGAATGCCCCGTTTGCGTGGATTGGCTGCGGATCTTGCAACGCTGTGTGATTTACAAGATCGAGGAGGGGCCGCTTGATCCCTTGGCCTGCCTTGGGATCAATATTAAATGTTCCCAGTAATACGTAGCGAGATTCGTCTCGGTCAGATCGCTCAAGGTACTCTTTCCAAAACCTCAGTTCAGCCGCGTTTCGCAGGCCATTTCGGTCTTCCGGACCATCAAAAACAGGTGTTGATGCGTGCGATGTCAAAACGTGCAAAAGCCCGTCAGGAAGCTGCACTGCAACATCCCATGCGCCAACTGAATGCAGGGGTAAAACGTCCAAAACTTTAGATGAGTAATAGCCGTCTTCGGGCAGCTGAGGTAGATCCATGTCTGCCCATAAAAGTTGTGAAAAGTCTTGATTTTGGTCCACTAAAATAGGGTGCCGGGACAACACCACCATGCCACCTTGCCCAGTAAATCGCCCATAGCCAAGCATGTCGCGGGGCTCGCCCAGCTTGCCATTTTTATCCAAATCAAAACCGCTGTCGATGCCAGTATTGGGACGCGCCGCAAACGCGTAAGGCATGTCATGGCCCAGTTTCTTCAACCGCTTTTGGATTAACTTCAGGGCAATGTGATCATGATCGTAGTCAACATTTTGTAAAGAAGCGATGTCTGGTGTCTGGTCTGCAATACGCTGCAAATCATCATCGGCCTTGCCCGCCATGATGTCACGAACAAGAAGCCCCGGCCCGTCACGAGATAGGCCGGAGTTATAGGTCAAAATTCGGTAAGTTTCAGCGCACGCGGGGGTCGCCGCGCTAGCCAAAAGGATTAGGCAGGCAATAACCCAGCTGCCACAGCGCGAGCGCCACGCATCCGCTTTTCGTCGATCATGTCGGCGATCCGGTTCATAGCGATACCGCGCATGAACAGGCTGGCAGGAAGGAAGGCCCATATGGAGATCATCCAAACCAAAGTTTGCGGCGACTCCATCATCGACGCATCGAACAACCCAGAGGCGGAACGCGCCACGGCTGGCGTCAAGAATGGCAGGAAAAACCCTAACGCAATGTTAAAGCGCGCATCGCGACTTAACCTGGCCACCACATCACCACCCATTGTTGGGTCGAACGTGGGCAAATTGGTCCAGAAGTTGAAGGTCTGCGTTTTGTTTGGCCAGCCCATGACCCTGAGGATGATCAAGAACACTGCCAATGTCAGCAGCGAGACCAGATAGCTAAGGCCCACGGCGGCGCGCATCAGGTTCATATGCTCTACATTGCCTTGGTCAGGAACCATCAGCAAAATCAGGCGCACGGGACTGTATGGGAAATCAATAACGTAGCCAACAAGATGGCCGACAGCCTGCACAAAGCGGGTCAGCGTGGTTGGGTCATTCATACCCCGAAAGATGATCGAGAGCAGGAACACGGTCACAAAAAGCGACAGAAACCGTACGCGGTTGAACGGTGGCGCGTTGCGAAACTCTATGAGGCAGGGATAAGTCGAGCCGTATTCAACAAGCGTGACCAGCCCCGCAAATAGCGCAACAAGCACGACCATTTGCGTCGTGTCTTGGGTCATCCCAGGAAGCAATAGTGAAGGCGTGCAGATCAACAGCACGGCAAACATTGCTCGGGCGACCGCGCCTGTTAAGCGTGATACCACTTCAATAAACCCCTCAAACCGAGCGGATCCGATACTTTGCCGAACCCTGTCCCAGTAGGATGATCCTTTGGCTTCTGCCGAAAGGTGCCTCATTCTTGCCTCATTTCTGCCTACATTCAGTAAGTCCTTCAACCATCTGATAAGACTAAGGGATTTTATTGGGAGATTCCGTGGTATTCTTGTGTCACTCAAAAAGGGGCATTAGCCCATTTAGGTGAAGCCTCTTTGTGATCCGCTATATCTGGGATGAAACATGGCAGTGCCGTGTCAAACAGGCTCACCAGACTGTGGTCGGATATTAACCTTGTTGCGCAAAATCAGGCAGTTATTTGGTCTCTGAGGGAGTGATCGCTCAACGAAAACGACCAGCCCTAAGTAATTAAGGCTGGCCGTCAGTCAGGTTGAGTTTTGGCTATACCCAAGGGCGCGCGGTTGCCGCCTTGGTTTCAAATGCCTGAACGCTGCTGATTTTTTCCATCGTTAATCCGATGTCATCAAGGCCGTTCATCAGGCAATGCTTCTTGAAGCTGTCTACCTCGAAGTTGAACACTTCGCCATCTGATGTCGTTACGGTCTGTGCTTCCAGATCAATGGACATGCGGGCGTTCGCGCCCCTCTCGGCGTCTTGCATCAATATGTCGACCTGCTCTGGCGGTAACACGATGGGCAAGATGCCGTTCTTAAAGCAGTTGTTATAGAAGATGTCGGCATAGCTAGGTGCGATGACACAGCGGATGCCGAAGTCCTTGATCGCCCAAGGGGCGTGTTCACGCGAGGAGCCGCACCCGAAGTTATCGCCAGCCACCAAAATCTCGGTCTTGCGGTATTGCGGCTTGTTCAGCACAAAGTCTGCGATTTCGTTGCGGTCGTCGTCGTAGCGCATCTCGTCAAACAGGTTTACCCCAAGGCCCGAGCGCTTGATGGTTTTAAGAAACTGCTTGGGGATGATCATGTCGGTATCAATGTTGATCAAAGGCATCGGTGCGGCAATGCCGGTGAGTGTTTCGAACTTGTCCATGGTGGTCTCCTTGCCAAGCGGGTCGCGCTCTTGTGCCAAAGCTGTCCCTTATATGCAAGGTGGTTAGCCTATATTGAACTGGCATTGAGAAGTTGTTTTCCCAGTGTGCAATGCTACCGGAGTGTCAGATAGGATTGACCCGCACGTTACATTTCGGTGCTTTGCTCGGCCTTACGCGTGTTAAAAACTTGGGGCTGGCAATCGAAAACTTGCCAGCCCCCTTCTAACTTCTAGATTTACAGCTCCGCGTCGAGCAGTTTCTTCAAGTCGTCGTAGCTCATGTTCGAATGGGTCGTGCCATTGATCACCAAGGATGGAGTGGCGCGAATTCCGTCAGCCTGCGCGTTCTTCTGGTAGAAGGCGTTCAAAGCAGTCGCCTTTTCACCATCGGTCATGCAGGCGTCCAGCGTTTCATCATCCAACCCGGCCTGCTTGCCAAATTTCTTGAGATTGGCTGCGATGGCTGTTGGCTCGCCTTGCGACCATTCGCGTTGATGTTCAAACACCAGATCAATGATGCCGAAGTAGCGCATGCCGCCGCCGCAGCGGGCCACCATGCCAGCCCACAAACCATAACGGTCAAAGTAGACCTCGCGGAAAATGAACTTCACTTTGCCGGTGTCGATGTAATCTTTTTTCAGGTCTTTCAACACATTCTCATGGAATGTTGCGCAATGTGGGCATGTGAACGAAGCATATTCAATTAAGGTGATCGGAGCATTCTCGTCGCCCATTGCCATATCAACAATGCTTGATGTGTCTACTTCTGACAGTTCTGTCGTCTGGGCATTCACTGGTGTGACCGGCGCGGGCGAATTACCCGTTAGCACAAATACGCCAAGACCGATGGCAAGAACGCCGACCACGGCGATAAGGATATTGCGGTTCATTTAATTAGAGTTCCTTCTCAGGGTTTCGTCTTTTCCGGCCAATACATTTTGGCCTAACCTCTCCAAAGCAAGGCGCAGGCCATCGCTTTCTACGTCTCGGGCCAGATCTGCGCTGGCCGAAATTACATGTGCTGGCGGGGCGGCCTTTGGCTTAGGGGCTGCTTGAAAGGCCATTTGCCCTTCGCTGAACCCTACGGGCGCTGTTTGCGTCACTCGCACGCGGCTAATTGCGGAGTAGCCATAGCAGGCGTTCACCTTGTCGCGGATTTGCGGGAGCATCTGTTGCACCAATGGGGCGCTAGACCCCGTGCACAGTACTGTCAGTGTGGCCCCGAACCCTTCGCGGTTATAGCCAACATCAATCGGGTGGGCCATGCGGGCTGTGTCTTCACCAACAATCTCGTTCCAATGGGTCAGCAAACGCATAACCGCAAAGCCGCGCTGCTCTCCGGCATGGCGAATCTGGCCCTCGACGTACCCAGACATTGCGGAAAACCCCTTCGATCCGCGCCGACGCTGGGGCGGGCGGGCCTTTGCCATGGATGCGGCATAGGGGGTTTGCTTGCGAGTCACTGGTATTCCCTTGGGTTGCCCGTGTAATCTAGCGCCTCGTAGCAGCGATGTCAGAGAAAAGCGACTTGAGGGGATAAAACTTTGCGTGAAGATGCCTCTTCCGCCGTGCTTTTGGCTTGGTATGACCGTCATGCGCGGGAAATGCCTTGGAGAATCCCGCCCGCACGGCGCTTGAACGGGGCTTTACCTGACCCTTACCGCGTTTGGTTGAGCGAGGTAATGTTACAGCAAACCACGGTTGCCGCAGTCAAAAGCTACTTTGTTAAGTTTACTACTCTTTGGCCCACGGTCACTGATCTTGCCGCTGCCAAAGATGCAGATGTCATGGCCGCATGGGCGGGGCTTGGCTACTACGCTCGTGCCCGCAACCTGCTGAAATGTGCGCGAGTGATCGCCCATGATTATGACGCCATCTTCCCCAATACGCGTGAGGAGTTGCAAGCCTTGCCGGGCATTGGCCCCTATACCTCCGCCGCGATTGCGGCGATTGCTTTTGATTTACCCGAGACTGTGCTCGATGGAAACGTGGAGCGCGTCATGGCCCGCTTGCATCTGGTTGAAACCCCGCTGCCGACGGCAAAGCCAGAGCTAATGGAGTTGGCAAAGACCCTAACATCGGCTGAGCGCCCCGGTGATTATGCGCAAGCAGTCATGGATCTGGGGGCCACGGTCTGCACGCCCAAAAGCCCCACTTGCGGCATTTGCCCATGGCACGCACCATGCAAAGCCCGCCAAAGCGGTGTTGCGCCTCAACTACCGCGAAAGCTGCCCAAAAAGGCGAAACCAACGCGCCGCGGCATTGCCTATGTTGTGCGAAATGCGCAAGGCGGGTGGCTGTTGGAGACCCGTCCCGACAAGGGCTTGCTTGGGGGGATGCTTGGCTGGCCCGGCTCGGAATGGTCGGATGTGCCTACGCCAATGCCACCGGTTCAAGCCGAGTGGCTGCCAGCCGACATGCAGGTTCGCCATACCTTCACCCACTTTCACCTGATCCTTGAGGTCATGACGGCACAACTTCCCCAAGATCAAGCCGCCTTTGGTCTCAACACAGCAACATTCGTCCCGCATTCTGACTTTCGCCCCTCCGACCTGCCGACCGTTATGCGCAAGGTTTATGACGCGGCGAAAGACCGCTTCGTGGGCAATTGAGTACCTCCGCCGAAGCGCGTAGACTTGGGGCAGATATTCAGGTTCAGAAAGATGTGCCATGACCATTATCCCTAGCAACCAAGTCTCAAAACTCAGCACGGCCCTGCCATTTTGGTTATCGCTCGCTCTCATCCCCCTTGCGCTCATTGGCGCGACACAAGGCGGCTGGTGGCTGGCATTACTGCCGCTTTATGGTTGGGGAATGTTCTCGGTTCTTGATGCAATCATCGGGTTGAACTTGGATGACGCTGATCTGGAAACCACTGACGACGAGCTGTTTTGGTATCGCGCTATCACCATGGCGTGGTTCCCGCTGCAATTTTTGCTGGTGTTCGGGATGATCGCTTACGCTACCCATGCAGGTCATTTGTCCAGTGGCGAGCGTATCGCGTTGTTCTTTGGCATCGGGGTCATTTCTGGAACTATCGGCATCAACTATTCCCACGAGCTTATGCACCAGAAAAACCGCACCGAGCGCTGGCTGGGGGATTTGCTCCTTGCCCTTGTGCTCTATTCTCATTTCCGGTCCGAGCATCTGTTGGTTCACCATCGCTATGTCGCGACCCCAAAAGACCCTGTTACCGCCCGATACAACGAGGGGTTTCACCGTTTCTTTCCTAGGGTTTTACGCGAGTGTTTTGTTTCTGCGTGGAAGGCCGAAAAAGCTATGTTGGCGCGTAAAAACCTGCCGGCCTTAGACCCGTCCAACCCATTCGCGCGCTATGCGGTTTTGCAACTGGGTATGTTGTTGCTGGCTTTCCTAATCGGCGGCTGGGCAGGCCTTGGACTGTTCATCTTCCAAGCTTATGTCGCGATTTGGCAGCTAGAGCTTGTTAATTACATTGAGCACTACGGCCTGACCCGTAAGCACTTGGGTGAGGGGAAATATGAGCACGTTCAGCCACGCCATTCGTGGAATGCCGCGCATAAGGCGTCGAACTGGCTGCTGATTAACCTGCAACGCCACTCTGATCACCACTATAAACCAGACCGTCGTTTTCCCTTGCTGCAAAACTATACCGAGGAGGAAGCGCCGCAACTGCCCTATGGGTATCCGATGATGACTATGGCGGCGATGGTGCCCCCGGTTTATCGCCGGATCATGAACCCACGCGTGCGTAAATGGCGGGCGATGTATTATCCAGAGATCACGGATTGGGCCCCTTATAAGGCTGCTACAAACCCGATGCCTCGGTAGGAAATCCGTTAAATTAAGACATCATTTACCATAGCAAGGCTAGCTGTTGCATAACTCAGTCTTGAAAAGGAAATGTTGTGAAGAAAATTTTATACGCCACCATGCTGGGCGCTTTGGCGGGCTGTGTTCCAGCAAACCCGGTTGTCTCCAGCTTCAACGGCGATAGCGTTAAAATCCAAATATCGGAATTTGTGAAACTTGATGAGGCCCGTGCGGCGACACAAATCGAAGCGGATCGTATCTGCGCCAAGCGCTCGCGCCGCGCGGAATTCGCGTCAACGCGCACTATTGCTGATTACACGTCCGAGCATCTTTATCTCTGCCTATAATAGAACCTTACAAGGCAAAGCCATTGCGCCGGGATGCCTCAACAACAGAACGCCAGTATCCTAACGCTGCATCACTTGCGCTGTCATGGGCAGGGGCCTCGGTCCCAATCATTTCCGCGCGGCGTCTCAGTGTTTCCACCTGATATGGGGACATCCCGGCCACATAAATTGACGGGGCGATTTTAGAACATCGCATGTCGCCTTGCTCCGCAGAAAAGCCAAGGTAGGGCGCAATCAGCAGTGTTCCGGGGCGCACTTGTGACATGATGCGATCCTCCATCTGACGCAGCCCATTAGGGTTTTTAATGGGGCGATAAAAGTAGATCACATCGAATTTACCGAAGTCGTCAAAGTTACGTGCGTCACTCTCAATGATGCATTCCAATGGTGCATTCAGCTTGGCCATGACTGCCGCCGCCACCTGGGCTTGAATAGGGTTGTTTTCAAGGCCCATTGAGTCACGGAAAAACGGCAAAGCTGCATAAACTTTGGTTCCACCACCACACCCTACGTCTAAAAACCGAGGTGGTGCGCTGCGCGACTGGGCAAGGCAAATCCGATAGGCCGCATGCATTAGGGCCTCAAAATGAGTGGCTGGCAGCGCAATGTCAGCATGTGCGTCCGATAATAAATTCTTCATGGCTTCAGCCGAGGGTAGGGCCAGTGTGTGCAGCGCCGAATACAAGTGGTTTACATAACGGTTGTGTGCCCCCTCCATGTATTCCGAAAGCTGCGGCATTAGGTTTTTGCCAATCGGTGACACTTGCTTATTAATCATGTCCTCAATTTCGGGCCACAACCGCAGCCGCCTGTGAGCGGCGTTATAGTTGTTTCGTTGTTCAATTTCAGTACGCCCAACACGGTATCTTGGGTCAGATAGAATGGAGCCATCTTCGCGCAATGCGGTGCGTAATTGCACACGGTAACGCGATATCGGCCTCCAGACCTTTGCAAATCCCGGCGCACTGCGATCACAAGGTGACAGGGACAAGAAATCTGCCAAATGGCGAGTTAATTGGCTCAGTTCGGCTTCGGTTCTCTCGAGATCAGACATCGGGTAAATGCTCTTATAATGCTTGTTAACTAACGAATATGCGTCACGTTAACTCTATCAAACTGGCGTGACTATAGACAGAAACTGTGAAATGCGTGAAAAAAATGCCCCGCACCTTGGGTTAGGGCGGGGCAGTTGTGTGCCGCGGATAGGCCGCAAGCACAGGCGGTAACTGTAAAATTCTGGGTGTAGCTCAGTTCATTTCCGAGCGGATTTGTTGACGTAACAGGTCAATCGGGACTTTTTTGCCATCACGCTTGAATGTCCAATAGGTCCAGCCGTTGCAGCTTGGTGCGCCTTCCAGCGCAGCGCCTACTTGGTGGATCGACCCTTTGATATCATCGCCAATCAGTGTGCCATCAGCGCGAATTTTGGCTTTATGGCGACCATTTAGGCTCCATAACTCTTCGCCCGGGCTCAACATGCCGCGCTCGACCAATTGGCCGAAAGGCACCCGTGGCTCGGCGCGTTTGGATCGCGTTACTTCCAACGAAGATCGGTCAAATTTACGCACGTTCTTCAGGCGCTTTTCTGCCACTTCACGATATGCAGCTTCACGCTCAATCCCGATGAAATCACGACCCAGCTTCTTGGCGACAGCACCCGTGGTTCCGGTGCCAAAAAATGGGTCCAACACAACATCGCCGGGATTTGTCGTTGCAACTAACACCCGGTGCAGCAGGCTTTCAGGCTTTTGCGTCGGATGGGCTTTGTCACCTTGCTCATTTTTCAGACGCTCATGACCCGTGCAAATCGGTAGCACCCAATCAGAGCGCATCTGGATACCTTCATTCAACGCCTTCAGCGCCTCATAGTTAAAGGTGTATTTGCTACCCTCGGATTTAGACGCCCAAATCAATGTCTCATGCGCATTGGTTAACCGTTTGCCGCGAAAGTTAGGCATCGGGTTAGACTTGCGCCAGATCACATCATTCAGCATCCAGAACCCTTGGTTCTGCATCTCATAGCCAACACGAAAAACGTTGTGGTAAGATCCGATCACCCAGATCGCACCATTAGGCTTCAGCAAGCGCCTTGCAGCTTTCAGCCATGCTTGGGTGAATTCATCATACTTCTTGAACGACGAGAACTGGTCCCACGCATCATCAACCGCATCCACTTTGGAATTGTCTGGGCGATGCAAGTCACCGCGCAATTGCAGGTTATAAGGAGGGTCCGCAAATATCAGATCAACAGAGCCTTCAGGAAGACTGTTCATCGCATCAATGCAATCGCCATCTAAAATCGTGTTCAGTGGCAATGCGTCATGCATCACCTTTGTCATTTTACCCATTGTTCGCCTCAAGCTGGTGCACGTTGTCGTGCTTGTTCGCTGTGTTGACCTAAAGATGAGTCAAAGCTGATTCGCTGTCAAAACCTTTATATTTCAATGTGTTGAAATTTATGGGTGACACAAGATATTGTGGACAGGTTTGAAGCTACGTCTATGATGTGGGGTCACGCCAAGTTCAATTAGGGCAGAAATGTGACCCTTGGTGGGGTATCCGGCATTTTTGTCCCAGCCATAGCCGGGGTGCTGTTGCGCAAGTGCACCCATGTGTCTATCGCGCGTCACTTTCGCCAATATAGATGCGGCGGCGATTGACTGTGACTTCCCGTCCCCCTTGACGATCGCCGTCGCTGGGCAGGGTATATCGTGCGGAATTTTGTTTCCATCGACCAGCACATGAGACACCTCCCCCAAGCCCGCAACCGCGCGGCACATCGCCAGATGCGAGGCATGATAGATGTTGATCTCGTCGATTTCTTCGACACTCGCCTCCGCCACACAGTAACGTGCGCAGGCGATGATCTGATCGAACAAAACCTCTCGCTTCTTTGCACTCAGTTTTTTGGAATCATTCAGGCCTTCGGGAATGTTGCCCGGATCCAGTATAACCGCTGCTGCAACGACCGGCCCGGCCAACGGCCCCCGCCCCACCTCGTCGGTGCCTGCAATGATTAACACACCCTGATCGAGCAATGCTTGTTCGTAGGAAAAATCTGGATTTGTCATTCGTACACTCAACCGAATATATCGGCCCAATGCAACCACGCGGCACGATCAACGCAACAAGAGATTACCGGTAAATTTTTTTGTGATGAGTTCGGCCTTGCTAATTAATAATAGATCGGTCTATTAATTATGCATGGCACGAATAAGAAACCAAGGTAAGTATGATGACGCTCGCTCCAAACTGCTGGAGGCCGGTTTGCGACTGATCCGTTCCGACAGTTTTAACGGAGTAGGGATCAACGACGTCCTAAAAGAAAGCAACGCTCCTCGTGGCTCTTTCTACCATTACTTCGAGAGCAAAGAGGCCTTTGGG
The DNA here is from genome assembly GCF_058136045.1 of Litoreibacter sp. Taxonomy (NCBI): domain Bacteria; kingdom Pseudomonadati; phylum Pseudomonadota; class Alphaproteobacteria; order Rhodobacterales; family Roseobacteraceae; genus Litoreibacter; species Litoreibacter sp. The sequence continues at coordinate 166,809 of NZ_JBYVDD010000006.1, read as the reverse complement.
CTTGCGGTAGCGGAATATTACCACGCTCAGCAAATGACCGCTGCTCAAGAGATCTTAACTGACACATCAATCCCGCCCCTAGAGAGGCTTTATGCCTTCTTTCAGAATGCCTGCGATGACTATGCCAAACGCGATTTCGCGGATGGATGTTTAATGTGCAATCTATCAACCGAGTTGGGCGACACCAACCACGCCTTCCAAACACTTCTCGGCGCGCAATGGACAGAGTTGGCTACGGTAATATCCAACTGTCTTGCTCAAATGAATCTCTCGGATATTGGCCTAGAATCCCTGTCGAACAATGAGGCCGCAGACTGGTTGCTAAATGCTTGGAGCGGTGCGCTCACAAGAATGAAAGCGGACCGAAACGACACGCCACTAAGACTGTTTCAAAAAACAATCTTCAAACGAAAGACCTAAACATGCCCACTTCAAAAACGATACTGGTCACCGGTGCAAGCCGAGGGATTGGATACCTGACGGCAAAATTACTGGCCGAAGGCGGCCACACAGTCTTTGCTGGAATGCGCGACATTGAGGACCGAAACGCTGCTAGTGCCAATGCGCTTCGCACCTTCGCCCGATCTGGACAACATTCACTGGAACCGATTGAGATGGATGTCACCGACGAGACATCGGTCCAATCTGCGGTCACCTTGATCGAGAAAAAAGGCCCCATTGATGTGTTAATCAACAACGCAGGCACCATGCCCGTTGGCATCACCGAGGCCTACTCGCCAGATGATATTCTAGCTTGTTTTGACCTCAATCTACTTGGCGTTGCACGAGTTTGCCGGGCAGTTCTGCCCCAGATGCGCAAACGGCGCGAAGGGTATTTGTTGCATGTCAGCTCAAACGCCGGACGCTTGGCCCTGCCGTTCTTTGGCCTGTACTGTGCTAGCAAATGGGCCTTGGAAGCCTACGCCGAGTCGATGCACTACGAGTTGGAAAACTTCGATATCAACACAACCATTCTTGAACCGGGAGGCCATGCGACCGATTTAGTCAAAAACCCACCAATGCCGTCTGATCAAGAATGCGTCGCATCATATGGCAAGGTCGCAAACGGCCCGGCCTCCCTCGTGGACATGTTCCAAGGCGTCTTTGCCGAGGGAAATGACGTGAACGACCCAGTGAATATCGCCCGAAAGATTGCATCTCTCATTGCCATGGGCACCCCACCGCTCCGGGTAACTGTTGGCGATGACATGGGCGTGTCACTTATGAATGAGCAAATCCGCAGCACCCAAGAAGGCGTAATCTCAGCTCTTAAGCCAATGGTGACTTTCAATGCAGATTAATGACGACTGTCTTTTCATCTTTGCGGAGATCACTCCGAAACCGGAGCACTTGGGAGATTGCCGAGAGGCCATAGATAAGATCACGCCCGTGACCTTAAACGAGGAGGGCTGTCATGTCTTTGGCCTCCTCAAGGGTCAAGATGATGACCCGCGCCTCTTTCTCTTTGAGGTTTGGCAGAATGCTCAGGCTTTGCGCGAGCACCATGATCAGACCTACGTCAAAGAAGTGTTTGAGTTTTATCAAACATGGCTGGCAGAGCCTGTTAAAATTACAAAAATGTCAGCAGGGTCCACACTGACAATGAGGCAATTCGAGCTATAGTTAGTCTTAACAGAAAAAAGGGCGGGCCTTGCGGCTCGCCCCTCCTGCTCGATTATTCGGGTGCTTTAGGCTTTCCAACCATGCTTGCGCAGGCAATGTGGGGTGTAAAACTTGCGGACACCACGGCGCGTCTCGACCCGGCGTTTACAGCTACGCGGCAACGCGTGGCGGGTGTTTCTTTGCAAGCAATGCGCCCCATAAACATTACGCGTGCCCCGATGGGTCCACTGCTCACGCAGACACCGGCGCGGGGCCACTTTGGAATGGCGGGGGCGCACTGGGTGAACCGCCCTAGGGCGCGTCGGTGTTCGCGTCACGCCCTCGCGTTTATTGTGTTTAATTGAATTTGCTAAAATTCCCAACATCGCAAGCCCGGCAATAACTTTGATGACATCTTCATCTGCGCGGGCGGGGGCTGTGGTCATGGCGCTAAACCCAAGTGAGAGACTTAAGAGGGCTGCAATAAATTGGCGTGTCATGGTGTTTCCTTCATTATGGAGCCCACTCGGGCATCTGTTGATGGGTTGATCATGGTGCCAAGCCGCAATGTCGCTCAATGACAGTGTCCCGTTATTAAATAACAGAGCCAAGAATGAAGGTTGATATTGAATAACATCGTTGCGACGCTCATTCTCTGCCTTATGAAACACATCATTTACACCTTCGCTCTTTGTCTTGGGCTAAGCTTGCTCGCGCTGCCTGCTCAGGCCGCATGCTTTGCCGACTACAAGGCCAAGAAAGACAATCCATTGAAATTGCATTACGGCGTGATTTCTTTGCCCGACAACAAGTGCACTTCAGCGCGGACAGCCGCGCAAGCTGTGGCCCCACGCCTAGCTGCATCAGGCTGGACACTGCTCAACATAGTGTCGGTCTTTGATGATGCCGGGTTAGACAGGAGACAGGCCAATGCCGGATCTTACTTCCTCCGCTTCTAAACCCCCGTCACCGGCACAAGTCATCGTCCTCGGCATGGCAGTTATCGTGGGCATCCTTGTGGTGGCCGCCTTAGTCCTGTTCATCAACCTGCCCGATGCCAATGCTTTCAACATGCGGGTCGAGCGCATTTTCATTGAGAATGACGCCCTGACCCAAGGCGGTGAAATTCGCCTGCTGGAAATTCTTGCCCAATCGGGCACTGCCTTCTCGGACACGCTATCCTCCTATAGGTTTATTATTTTTGTGCTGCTGGTTTTCGCGACTGCGCTGCTGATCGCCGCCTTGGTGTCGATCGTATTTCTGGTGACGCTGGCGCGCCGAATGGCCGAGATTGAGAAAAGCGGTATTCAGGTGAATTCCCTCATCGTCAGTCGTGACGAGCGGACCGTGCAAATAAACGATATGGAATTCAAACTAACCGAGGCCGCGCTAGAAACCCTCTCGATATTGGCCGAAGCCCGGCTGGACGATGACATCCTGTCGGGACTGGAAATTGAGGCGATGATCTCTGGTAAACCCGAGGTTGATTGTGATGAGGCCTCGGGGGCGACCCGGATCAAACGGCTGCGCGACCACCTTGGCAATCAAATGATGAGCGAGTTGTTAATCAAAAATATCGCCCGCAAAGGATACATGCTGGCGGTAGAACCTCACGCGATCAGGATGGTTTGAGGATGGTGATCCCGATTGGATTCGAACCAATAACCTGCCCCTTAGGAGGGGGCTGCTCTATCCAGTTGAGCCACGGGACCACAAAATCTGTATGACTGGAATCAGGCCTGACAGGCAACCCAAAAAGCCCACTGTAGTTGCTCCTTGGAGAGTGCCACTATTAGCGCTATCATGCCTTAACTTCACTAAATGACGAGACATCCTTTGGCCGAACGCTCCAGCCCTGATTACCGCCACCAACTCACTCTGCGCGACGTATCCGAGGCGTCTGGCGTCAGTGAGATGACCGTCAGTCGCGTCTTGCGAAATCGCGGTGAAGTTTCCGACAAAACTCGTGAAAAGGTCCAGCAGGCCGCGCGCAGGCTTGGATATGTGCCCAACAAGATTGCCGGTGCCTTGGCATCAAACCGTGTGAACCTTGTTGGGGTTATCATCCCGTCGCTGTCAAATATGGTGTTCCCAGAAGTGATGATGGGGATCTCCAAGGTTCTTGACGACACGCCCTTGCAGCCCGTTGTAGGCGTCACGGATTATCTTCCCGAGAAGGAAGAAAAAGTCATCTTCGAGATGCTATCTTGGCGCCCTTCCGGCCTGATTGTCGCGGGGTTGGAGCACACTGATTTTGCACGTCGCATGATGGAAAATGCGGGTGTTCCAATTGTTGAGATTATGGATGTCGACGGCCCGGCCGTGGATGCCGCAGTTGGCATTTCTCATACCCGTGCCGGACGTGAGACCGCGAAAGAGATTATCAAACGCGGCTATCGTAACATCGGCTTTCTTGGCACAAAGATGCCTCTGGATCACCGCGCGCGTAAGCGCTTTGAGGGCTTTGAGGCCGTTTTGCGTGAAAACGGCCTTAGCCTTGCGGCTGAAGAACATTACTCCGGTGGTTCCGCCTTGGGCAAGGGGCGTGAGATGACCGCCAATATTTTAAAGCAGAACAAGGATTTGGATTTCCTCTATTATTCCAATGACATGATCGGCGCAGGCGGGCTTTTGTATTGCTTGGAGGCTGGCATTGATGTGCCCGGAAAACTGGGTCTTGCTGGCTTTAACGGTGTCGACCTGATCGAGGGCTTGCCGCGAAAGCTGGCAACTATGGACAGTTGCCGGGATGAGATTGGTAAGGCTGCCGCGCAGATTATCGCGGCTCAAGCAGATAGCTCGGGCCATGCCACGTATGAAAAACGGATTGAACTATCGCCGATTTTCGCAACCGGCGATACTTTGCGGTAGTTGCAAACTTTATGCCAAAGCGTGGCGCCGGCGCGCTAACTCGCAATTCAAAGTAGCCCCCAGCAGTACGACCCAAGCGCTAATATAGAACCATATCAATAACGCCACGACGGCCCCGATGGAGCCATAGACCTCGTTATACTTTCCAAAGTTTGCCAAGAAGAGCGAGAATGCCCACGACGATGCCCCCCAGATAATTAATGCCAAAATTGCGCCGGGAGAAATCCAGCTGGTTTTCAAATGTGCAGTTTGATGATTAGGCCCAAAACGATAGACCAATCCCAGCCCAAAAATGGCAGCCGCGGCAACCAGTACCCAGCGCCATATTTCAAATGTTTTCTCAGTCAACTCGCCTAAAGGGAAGACCGCTATGACCAGTGGGAACACTACGATGCCAAGCAGTGCTACCAGTGACATTGCCATCAAGCACAAGGCCAGAAAAAGTGCTGAGAACGCGCGTTTTAGGCCCGTTCTGTGTGGGGCGGAGTAGACGGCGTTTAGCCCGCGGATGAGAGCTGCAACCCCTGTGCGCGTTGACCATAGGGCCGTAAGCAATGACACCATCATCGTGTAGCCTAAAGTTGAATCATTTGCATTGATCAGTGCATCAACCTGCGCCTCAAATAGGTGAAACCCATCGGCTGGTATAAAGCGTTGCAACATCGCAACCTGACCTTCAATCAGCGCGGGATCAAAGAAAACGCCCCACAAAGCAATGATCGCGGCTACCGCGGGGAAAATGGCCAGCATCGCGTAGAATGCAACGCCTGCCGAGATTAGGCCTAAATTACGCGCATCCATGGTGGCCAGCAAATTGCGGCCAAACCGATAGGCCCCTTGCAAATGGCGTAGTGTCTTGATCATTTATTTACTGGGCTTCGGGCCGGCAAAGTACCAGATCAGGAAACCGATAAGTGGCAAAATCAGCACCAGTGCGATCCACATTACCTTTTGTGGGGTCTCTACCTTGGAGTTGAAGATCGACGCAATGGCCCAGACGTCTAAGCCAAAAGTAATGAGGCCAATGATGGGGTTAAACATAGTAAATGCTCCTGTACGTTACGCGGTCATTTTAAACGTAGTGATCTGTACGCAAAATACCAAGGCTGGCGTCATTGCGCAGCATTGAACCCTTGGCGGCCGATCGAGATATAAGCCTCAAACCCAGCGCGCTTGGCGTCTTTGGGGGAATAAACATTGCGCAAATCTGCCATCCGAGGCGTTGCCATCTTCTTGGCCATCTTCTTTAAATCAAGCGCACGAAACTCGTTCCATTCGGTCAAGATGACGACAGCATCGGCATTTTGCACTGCTTTATACGGCTCATCGACCCAATTCACGCCGGGCAGTAACGCCGTCCCCTCCCGTGCCCCTTGAGGGTCGACCACGCGAACCTTGGCCCCGCCACCAACCAGCGCAGGCACAATCGTCAACGAGGGCGCGTCGCGCATATCGTCCGTATTTGGCTTGAAGGTCACGCCAAGAACCGCCACGATTTTTCCGTTAAAAGAGCCTTCGCACAGGTCGCGGAGTTTCTCGATCATTCGGGTTTTGATGCCTTCATTCACCCGCATCACCGTCTCGGTAATCTGCATCGGAACGGCGTGTTCTTGTCCGATCCGTGCCAAGGCAGAGGTGTCTTTCGGGAAGCAAGAGCCGCCATAGCCGGGGCCTGCGTGCAGGAACTTATTGCCAATGCGCCCGTCCATCCCCATGCCGCGCGACACCTGTTTGATGTCGGCGCCCGTTTTTTCGCACAAAGCTGCAATCTCATTGATGAAGGTGATCTTGGTCGCCAAAAATGCGTTGGCGGCGTATTTGATCATCTCGGCGCTTTCCAGATCCGTGGTCAGGATGGGGAAGTCGCGCAAATAAAGCGGGCGGTATATCTCGGCCATCACCTCGGCGGCTTGGTCGGTTTGGACCCCAACGACAACGCGGTCAGGCTTCATAAAGTCGTCAATCGCAGCGCCCTCACGCAGAAATTCTGGGTTGGAGGCCACGTCAAACTTCAGGCTCGGCGCGGTTTTTCGCACCACCTGTTTTACTTGGCGATTGGTGCCCAAGGGTACCGTCGATTTAGTCACAATTACTGTATAGGGATTGCCCGCCGCGATGCAGGCTTGCGCAATATCCTCGGCAGCGGCGTAGACAAACGTGAGGTCAGCATGACCATCGCCGCGTCGCGTTGGCGTGCCTACGGCGATAAATACCGCATCAGCCCCGGTAATACCTGCAAGCAAATCCGTGGTGAAAGACAGACGGCCTGCATCCACGTTCTTGGCCATTAACGCATCAAGACCCGGCTCGTAGATTGGCACTTGGCCATCGTTCAGCATCTCGATCTTTTTGGGGTCACGATCTACGCAAACCACATCATGCCCAAAGTCCGAGAAACACACGCCCGATACCAACCCGACATATCCTGTGCCGATCATCGCAATTTTCATACTCTGCCTCTTGTTACTATCTGTGGGATGCGAGATCGGTGTCTTTGTGTCAACGATTTGCCGCAGGCCAAGCGCAGGTAGCCACGCTCTTGCGACCTTTGTGCGTCATGTTAGAGGCCGTATTTAGAAGATGGTTTTGACCATGATCCACGCATCCATGCATAGGTTTCGATTTTCCTGATACATCAAATCGAAATGTGCTTTGCGGGGAATGCAGCGCCTGACGTATACCTCATCCGTTTCCTTCGGGGTGGTGCATTGCGCCAGCAACAATTCCTCGTGACGATGGAATTTAATGGATGCCAATCCGGTAATTCCGGGACGATTTTTTAGAACTTGCGCATAAGTCTCGGGGTGCCGTTCAACATATTCACGTAAGGGAGGGCGGGGGCCAACAAAGCTAATATCGCCAACCAAAACATTCCATAGCTGTGGAATTTCATCAAGGCGGGCGCGGCGCATCATAGCACCTGTGCGTGTCACCCGATGCGCCTTGTTGGCACCTGATACGCCTTGGTCTTCATCGGCTGTCGTCATGGTGCGGAATTTAACCAGTCGAAACGATTTGGTCGGGGTTTTCATCCGCTCCGCTAAATAAAAGACCGGGCGCCCGTCCAGCACCAAAGCCACCAAACCCGTTATCACAATGACAGGCAGTAAAATCAGCCCGAGCAGCAGCAATGCGGCGAGGTCAAATAGTCGTTTAGATGTGGTCAAGACAGCGCCCCCAAATTGCGCAACTCCGTTACCATGGCTTCAGGTGAGGCAGCAAGCATACCCGCGCCGATAAGATGAGACAGCCTTGAGCAATCGAGGGTAATGCGCTGTGTCGAATATCGCTCTTTAGGGGCTGGTTGCCAAGCCCACGACAGGTTTGCTGCTTGAGCTAGATCAACCATGGCTACAGGGTGGGCAGCTGCGCAATTTAGTACGGGAGGTAGCGGGGCCGGATGCTCTAGAAGGGCCTCCACGCATCGTGCCAATTGAGATGGGCCAATATAGGATCGAAATGGGCCTTGGCCGTCGGGGAACTGATCCAGTTGCATAGGATGACGTATAGACACATCATTCACACGGCCTAAAAGCGCATCTGCACCAGCCACGTTCCCAATGCGCAAACAGCAGACATTCGGGCTGCTATTTTCATGTGTGACAGCGCGCTCCATTGCCATTTTGACTTGGCCATATAGGCTGGTTGGTGCTGTGTTATTGCTCTCGCTCAAACCTTCCCCCGGCGCGTAGACTGCTGAGGATGATGCGAGCAAAACACGCTTAATATTAGCCTTTTTTGCCGCCTCAATTACCGAGCGAGCAAGCTGTACCGTTTCACTCATCTCTCCGCTTGTTGATGGGGTAGCACCTATCATTGCAACGATTGCATCTATGCGCTCATGCTCTTCAACAAACCGGCTTAATGGGGCAGCTCCCTCATCCACAGGCGACCAAGAAAAGTCATGCCTCGTGCCTCTCGAATGGGTTAGAATAGGGTGCGACGCGGGGTTTTGCGCCCAATGGGTGCTAAGCAGGTGCCCAACGCGACCACTGGCACCCATCAGCAACCAAGATGCTTTAGACGCGTCCTTGATCATTCAATTCTGCTGGCGTCAGACAACGTCATTTAGCCCTTCTGAAGAAGCGTGAAACCCAACGACACCGTTCGAGATAATCCGACGTAGCGCTTCGGGGTCATGGGCCACAAGAGCCTCTCGAATTTGTTTAAGTATCCGGGCCATTTCAATCTGAGAGAGCTTGTTTTCTTCAGCGCGCATGATTTTCTCATGTGGGGTTGGCAAGATATTGTTGCCAATAAGGAGCTCCTCGTAAAGTTTTTCCCCGGGGCGTAGGCCCACTGTTTGTATTTCGATGTCACCGTGCGGGTTATTCTCATCGCGCACAGTTAGGCCTGTTAGCTCAACCATGCGGCGGGCAAGATCATTGATATTCACCGGCTCGCCCATATCCAGAACGAACACATCGCCACCAGTGGCATATGCACCCGCTAAAAGAACTAGCCGCGCGGCCTCGGATATCGTCATGAAATACCGCGTGATCTTTTCGTGGGTAAGCGTGATTGGTCCCCCAGCAGAAATTTGTTCCTGAAACAGTGGTATCACCGAGCCAGAGGAGCCCAAAACATTGCCGAAACGAACCATCGCAAACTTAGTATCGGAGCGGGTTTGTAAGTCTTGTATGGCCAACTCAGCCAGGCGCTTACTGGCGCCCATTATATTGGTCGGACGCACGGCTTTATCCGTGGACACAAGGATGAACCGCTCCACATTGGCATCCTGAGCTGCCTCAGCGGTGGTGAGGGTTCCGAACAAATTGTTGCGCAGGCCCTCGGTCTCATTTTCCTCTACTAAAGGAACATGTTTATAGGCGGCTGCGAACAGGACAATATCGGTATCAGATTCAGTCATTACCTGAGTCATGCGATCACGATCACAAACTGACCCCAGCCGCGTCACGAGCTCCACATCATGATGCAGTGCAATCGGAGCAAGCTCGCGTGAGACTGTATAGAGTGCGTATTCTGAGTGATCGACCAAGGTTAGGCGCTCTGGTCGACACAGCAGTATTTGGCGACACAGCTCAGAGCCAATAGACCCCCCAGCACCTGTCACCAGAACCCGACGTCCTGCATAGGCGCGTGCTACTTCTGGCGTTTCGAGGTCTACTTTATCACGCCCCAAAAGGCGATCAGGGGTAACTGGCCTCAAATTGCCAGCAAGCCCGCTCCCCTCAACCAATTCCCCGTATGATGGCAATGCATGAACTTCGCAGCCAATCGCAGAAAGCTCCTCAATCAGGTTCGTCATTTTCGCGCCAGAAACCGAGGGCATGGCAAGCAGAATGCGTTGTACTTTCTTATCTTTAACCAACGTTTCTAGATGCCCTCTAGAGCACACTGACATTCCAGACACGGTCATGGATTGTAGCACAACATTGTCGTCCACGAAGGTAACAGGCCGCATCTGGTAATCTTGGCGAAGCGCCGCAAGCAATTGGACGCCAGCAGAACCTGCACCATAAATTGCCACTGGAATTCTTCCTGCCCCGTTATTCAATTGCCGCATCATTAGGTTTCGACCTATCGTCCGAATTCCCAGATGAAGCACTAAAAATACTGGCCCAACCAACATAAGCGCAGACTTGGGCATCGCTAGCCCAAGCAGGTAATTCACCGTAATTGCTGCCGTGACAACGGACAGAGCAGCCAATGCCCCACGTCTCATGTCGTGGACATCAAAGGCTAAAAGTTTAATGCGGTTTAATCCAATGAACAGAAAAAACGGTGCCAAAAGTAATGGTAAAAGGGCAAAAAGGGGTAGTGATTTCTGGGTGACTTTCAGTTGGTCAACCAAGTCAAACAGCAACATTAGTGCCCCAAAAAGGCTTACAGGCACCAAGGCAACATCAGTAATTAAGAGAATAGCCCGCTTAATCGGTCGAGGTAATTTTACAAGAAAATCAAGCATTAACCGGCATTCCTTTGCCACCTGAGTCCTGCAAAAATAACGGGTCACTCGGAGGTATGGTCGAAATTATCGCAAAACTAACATGCATAGCAAGCACCCAAGCCGTAACTACAAAGGAGAGCGGCGTGATCTTGCCACACATGGTAACTTGGTTGTGGGTTCATATCGCAACCAATGATGCAGAGCTTTGCCAAAAGGTGCTAAACGTGAATCTGCCGTATCGCGGCAGCACTGGCCCGCTAAATCTTCTTATCGACTGCACCGGTATTAAGTCAGAAGGTGAAGGAGAGTGGAATGCCCGCAAGCATGGCGGCCCCAAATGGCGTATATGGCGCAAGATACACATAGGTATCGACGAAGAAACGCTGGAAGTTCGGGTCGTCGAAGTCACGACCAACAATGTGGGTAACGCGCTCATGTTGCCTGAGTTGTTGAACAAATCCCCGACGATCAGAACATTGGCTCTGTGGCCGCAGTCGGGGTTTGTGACACGCGAAAGCGCCACGATGGTGGTGCCCATGCCGTCCTTAACCGCTACACCGCTCTTGGCATACTTGTAACAGAGCCAGTAGGATAAGTCCGTTTTGGGAAGGGGGAAACTCGCCTTTCAACCGATTTGTGCAACAAAGCCGCGCGGCGATCCTAAGCTCAGTCCGTCGCTGGTAAAACTTTCCCCGGATTCATAATGTTGTCGGGGTCTATTGCCGCCTTCACTGAACGCATAACAGCCAGCGCCACCTTATCCTTGCGCCGCGCCATCGACGGCTTCTTAGTCAACCCGATCCCATGCTCTGCTGAAAAACTGCCGCCAAGGCCCAGGGTGATATCCTCAACCATTTCAGTCAGCATATCGATGTGCTGCGCATCGCCTTTGGTGGGCGTGATCAGCAAATGAACATTGCCATCGCCCAAATGGCTGATCGAGCATTGTATCGCTCCTTCATCGCGCTCTGCGAGCCGCAAATTTACTTGATCAATGAAGTCGGAAACCTTGTCGACAGGGACGCAAATGTCGTTGTTGATCATGGGGCTACGTATCAACATCACCTCGCCCGCCGCTTCGCGGCGTTCCCACATCTCGCGGCGTTGCGCCTCGTTTTGAGCAACGACGGCATCTAGTATCTGTCCGCCTTCCATCATTGTTACCAAGGCCTCCTCCAGCATGGTGACGACAGGAATCGTGCCATCTTCTTGAACGCTAGACAGGTGCGGTGCGGTTACGCCGACCTCGACCATAATGTTAACGGCGTGGTGTTCCGCAAAGGGGGGACGCGCGCTCGGGAACATAGTTAAATAGTCACCGATATATTGCGCATCCATGTATTCAAATGCTTCGACATTACCGCCTGTCACCTCTTGCAAGCTATGCAGCAAAGTCAGTGCATCGGGCAGCGTTGGCACCGCAACCATGGCCGTTGCATAGGCGCGCGGCTTTGGAAATAATTTGACCACGGCGGAGGTGATCAGACCCAATGTCCCCTCGGCCCCAATCATCAACCCCTTAAGGTCATAGCCGGAGTTGTCTTTGTGCAATTCGCTCATCAGGTTCATGATTTGCCCGTCCGGCATCACCACTTCCAAGCCCAAACACAGGCCCCGCGTGGAGCCATAACGCAGCACGTTCGAGCCACCTGCATTGGTGCTGAGCGCGCCGCCGATCATCGCGGATCCCTTGGCCCCGAACGTCAGGGGGAACACCAGATCATGCGCGTCTGCGGCGTCATGGATTGACGACAAAATCGCCCCCGCACCAACGATGGCAATCCGTGCTTCGGGGCGAATTTCGCGAATAGTGTTTAGCCGCTCGACCGAGATCATTACCGCGTCTTTGCCATAGGTGCCGCCCGCCAGTGACGTGTTGCCCGACACGGGCACGATCGGCGTCTTGGAGGCCGCGCAGGCCTTGACCACCTCACTGGCTTCCTGGGTAGAGCCAGGGCGCACAACGGCAATGGGCGTTGCCACATATTTGCCGGTCCAGTCATGATCATATTTGGCGGTATCAGCCTCGATTAGAACATGGGTGCTGCCCACGATGTCGCGTAATTTATTCAATAATGTCATGGTAATCTCCGTCTTTGACGGGAAGTTCTACCCGCAAGGCGACAATGGCAAGTCAAAAACAAAAGATTCCCGCTTGACCCCGATGGCTGGCTTTAATATCCCCCGCCCATTGGCGTGGTAGCTCAGTTGGTTAGAGCGAACGACTCATAATCGTTAGGTCGGTGGTTCAAGTCCACCTCACGCCACCAATACTTCCCTTAATTTACTTAATGAATTGCCGTTTGGGCTTATAAGATAATCTGTGGCGCGGGCAGCCCGGTTAGGCGCGTCGCGATTGCAAAAGTTTTGCCCGCATCGGGTTGCATCAGCCGTTTTGCCGGGGACAAGCCTTGCTGCGCAGAGGTTGCAAAAAGCGTCGATAGATTTTCACCACCCAAAGCCGGACAGGTAATGTTGTCGGTGGGCATGGCGAAAACGTCGCGCAACGTGCCATCCGGCGCATAGAGCGCCACTCGTGCGGCCCCCCACTGGGCGATCAGCACGCCACCGTCAGCGGTGGTGACCGCGCCGTCGGGGTTTAGGCCCTGCTCGCTCAGGTCCAAGAACCGTTCAGGCACGGCGCAGGGCCAGCCGTCTTGGTCTAGCGGGACCTGCATGACGCGGGCGTAATAGGTATCGGTGAAATAGGCGTAGCTTCCATCGGGGGTAAAACAGATCGCGTTGGAGATGGTGATCGGGGCAAACAGACGACGCAATTCGCCTTTGTAGAACCGATAAATTGCGCCTGCATCCACCTCGGCTTCTTTGCCCATAGTTCCGATCCAGAAGCCGCCTTGCGGGTCTGCACGACCGTCATTGGAGCGGGTGCTGGGGTCAAGGGCTTCCAACTGGCAAAGGGTGGTGCGCTCCTCGGTTGCGAGGCAAAAGGTGAATAGGGCGGTTTCGCTGGCCAGAAAAAGTAAGGTGTCAGAAACCCAACCTATGGCTGAAATATGCTCGTCAAACTGCCATTCTCTGCCATCATCGCAGAGCAGCCGAGAGCTGATAATATCGCACCAAAACAATTTGTTAAGCGTAGGGTGCCAAAAGAGCCCCTCGCCAAGAACACATCTACGAGCGTCATGAATGCGGGCGCTCATTTAAAGGCCGCATCATAGGCTGCAACCAAATCTAGGGCGGCGGATTTTACGTCTGCGGCGCTCCGTCCCGGAGCGTAGAGGGCCGATCCAATGCCAAACCCATCTGCGCCGGCAGACCTCCAAGCGGCGAATTCATTGGGCCCAACGCCGCCGACCGCATAGACTTGCGTGGCAGGTGGAAGAACCGCGCGGATGGCCTGCAACCCGTCGGTGCCCAGCTTGAACGCGGGAAAGATTTTAAGGCCTGTCGCACCGGCTTTTAGGGCCGCGAACATCTCGGTCGGGGTGAGTACGCCGGGCCAGCTTTGTAGGCCTGCCTTTAGGCTCGCCGCAATGACATCTGGATCCGCATTCGGTGACACGATGAGCTTGCCGCCCACGGCGGCGACACCGGCCACATCACCGGGGGTCAGTACTGTGCCAGCCCCTATAAGGGCTTGATTGCCAAAAGTTTTCACCATTCTGCCAATGCTGTCAAACGGGTCCGGAGAGTTCAGAGGAACCTCGATGTGGTCAATGCCAGCGTCGATCAAGGCTTCGCAAATCGGCAAAGCCTCCTCTGGCGTGATTCCGCGTAGGATGGCAATTAGAGAACGGCTCATTGAGAAAACTCCTGATAAGCAGCGGTTAGGCCGTTAAGGGTCATTACGTGGACCTCGTGTTGTGTTGGCTCAACCCCTTGATCTGACAATGCTTTTGCGTAGAGCATGTTCAGTGCTGGCTCCCCTATAAGGGCGATTTCCTGACCCAACCAATAGGGGCGTGCGGCGGCGAGCTCTAGGCCAAGCAGCAAACCGGACAAGCGGGCGCGGGACACAGAGGGCGAGGCACCGTGCAACAGGTCTACGGCCCGAATTTTAAATAGTTGGGTGGCGATAGCCTCGGGGCGACTGATGGTGTCGGAAATGGCGGAAGAAAACGCCAGCTGATCAAGGGCCCTGCCATCACCAATGGAGTGGCGCAGGACTGATTTATGACTGAGTAAGTCAAACAACTCTCCAGTCATAAAGGTTTGAAAAGAAACAATTTCTCCGGCGCTTATATGCGCCCATTTGGTGTGGGTCCCGGGCAGGCAGAGGATGCCGTCAAACTCAGGGTTACCAGCAAGGAAGCCTGCGATTTGGACCTCTTCGCCGCGCATCACATCGGCTGATTTTTCTTGCTTTAGGCCAGGTAGAATGTGCATCGAAATGCGGCTGTCTTTGCAAGGGACCGCGTGGAGGTCGCCAAGCGGGGTTGTGGGAACCGCACGGTAAGGGGCCTCGGACCAACCTTGCCGTGCACCGACCATTCCACAAGCAATAACAGGGGTTTGTCCGGTTTTTAGCCATGGGGCAATGTGCGAAAGTAGGGTGACTTCAAACTCATCTGGGGCAAGGCTGGACATGCCTTGATCCGAGCCGTTCTCGGCCAAAACCTCGCCCTCAGAAGTCATTGCCCAAACCCGAAGATTGGAGGTCCCCCAATCAACGGCAATCCAGTCGGGGTATGTTAAATCATTTGACATCAACCAGTTACCACCACGCCGCCGTCAATGAGTAAGGCTTGCCCTGTCATCATTCTTGATGTGCCGGAGCCAACTTCTTCCACATAAGGAACAACAGCTTGGCTGGCAAAAAAGTAAGCCTTGAGGTTGATTGCGATCATCTCGTCGAAGAAATTGCTGCTGACGTCTTGGGTGGTGTGGCGGTTATCATTAGCGGCGTTGTTAACCAATGTGGTGATCGGGCCGCGGCCCGTGATGAAAACGGACGTGCCCTGTAAGTCATGGAATGTGGCGAGTTTGGTCATCGAAACCTCGGATATTTTGTACGTGGTGTACGGCGTGTACCGTATTTTGTGCAGGTTGTACGTTTCATAATTTCGCGGCAAGTGTTTTTGAGCGAATGGCGCTGGTGAATGCTTGCGCGACGGCGCTGTGTCGGCTTTGGTGTGCGCGGAACGGTCGGAATTTGAGGGACAATCAAAATGAGCTTCGGAGTGATGCCAGATGGCGCAGCGGTTGAGCGGCACCGGATTGAGGGCGGCGGGTTGGTGGCGCATGTGCTGTCTTATGGCGCGGTGTTGCAGGATTTGCGACTGGACGGGCATGAGGCGCCGCTGGTTCTGGGGTTTGAGGAATTTGCCCCCTACCTAATGGACAGCCCATACTTTGGCGCGATTGCCGGGCGCTGTGCGAACCGGATCGGCGAGGGGCGGTTCGAGCTGGATGGCAAAGCGTATCAAGTGGATCAAAACTTCCAAAGCCGCCACCATTTGCATGGCGGCGCGAAAGGCACGGGCAAGCGAAATTGGACGGTTGAGGTTGCGGCGAAGGACCGGATTACATTGCGCATAGATTTGGCTGACGGGGAGATGGGCTATCCGGGAAATATGGTCGTGCGCTGTACTTATGCCTGCCTCGCAGATGGGGTGTTTGACGTGCGCCTAGAGGCCGAGACCGATGCCCCGACGCTGTGCAATTTTGCCCACCATACCTATTGGAATTTGGACGGGGGGGCGACGACGCGTGATCACCTGATGCAGGTGGATGCGGATCGGATGACGGTGGTGGATGACGGGTTTATTCCGACAGGGGAAAGCCGCGATGTGAGTGGCACGCGTTATGATTTCCGCGCCGAGCGCCCTATTTATGACGACGTATTTATCGACCATAATCTATGCCTTTCAGACACGCGCCAAGGGCTGCGCCGGATCGGATCGCTACGATCTAGCCTGTCGGGGGTTGCGATGGAAGTGTGCAGCAGCGAGGCGGGGTTGCAGGTCTATGATGGCTTTAAATTGGACATCGCGCCGCCTGGGCTTGGCGGGCGGCAATACGGGGCAAATGCGGGGCTTGCATTGGAGCCTCAAGTCTGGCCGGATGCAATTAATCACAACGGGTTCCCAAGCGCGGTTTTGCGCCCCGGTGAGACCTACAAACAACACACGCAGTTTGCGTTTTCCAAAAGGTAAGTCGCTATGAGCTATACGAAATACATGAAGCAGGCCAATTTTATCAACGGCGCGTGGGTCGGTGCGGACAGTGGCAAAACATTGGACGTGACCAACCCCGCCACGGGGGAAGTGATTGGCACGGTGCCAGCCTGCGGCGAGGCGGAAACCAAGCGCGCGATTGATGCGGCTCATGGTGCATTCGACACCATGGCGGGCATGGCGTTGATGGAGCGGGTCGGGCTGTTGTGGAAGTTGCATGATGCGTTGATGGATAACCAAAAATCGCTGGCGGAATTATTGACAGTCGAGATGGGCAAACCCTTGGCCGAGGCGATGGGGGAGATTGGGATTGGCGCGGCCTATGTGCGCTGGTTCGCCGAAGAAGTGCGCCGCGCTAAGGGCGAGATTGTGCCCGCACCAACGAATGGGCGCCGCTTTTTGGTGACGAAACACCCCGTGGGCGTGGTGGGCATGATCACGCCGTGGAACTTCCCGTCGTCGATGTTGGCGCGCAAAATTGCGCCTGCGTTGGCTGTGGGATGCACGGTGATTGCGAAGCCTGCGAGTGCGACGCCATACAGCGGCTTGGCATGGGGTGCGCTGGCCGAAGAGGCGGGTTATCCGGCAGGTGCTGTCAACGTGGTGACGGGCTCAGCGCGCGCCATTGGTGGTGCGATTATGGAAGACGCGCGGGTGCGCAAGGTGACGTTCACCGGCTCGACTGAAGTGGGCAAGGAATTGATCCGGCAATCGGCTGCGACGGTGAAGAAAGTGTCGATGGAGTTGGGCGGAAACGCCCCGTTTTTGGTGTTCGATGACGCCGATGTGGACGCAGCGGTACAGGGCGCGATGGTGTCTAAATTTCGCAACTCTGGCCAGACCTGTGTCTGCGCTAACCGGATTTATGTGCAAGACGGTGTGTACGACGAATTCGTAGCCAAGCTGAAGGTTGCGGTTGAGAAGATGAAGGTCGGTGATGGTCGCGAGGCAGGGGTTGAACAAGGGCCGTTGATTGACATGGAGGCCGTTGAAAAAGTTGAAGCTTTCGTCGCGGATGCGGTGTCTAAGGGCGGTAAGGTCGTTACGGGTGGTGCGCGGCACGGCAATGGTCGCAGCTTCTTCGAGCCGACGATTGTGACCGAGGCTACGCAGGACATGAGCTTTGCTCGGGAGGAGATCTTCGGGCCATTGGCTCCGGTGTTCCGGTTTGTGAATGAGGATGATGCGATTGCATGGGCGAATGACACGGATTTCGGGTTGGCGTCTTATGCCTATACCCGCGATTTGGGGCGGGTCTTTAGGCTTAATGAAAAGCTGCAATATGGCATGATCGGGATCAATTCGGGGCTGATTACTACAGTTGAAGCCCCGTTTGGCGGGATGAAGGAAAGCGGGCTTGGCAAAGAGGGCGGCTCGCAGGGGTTGGAGGATTATATGGACACCAAATACACGGCGGTGGACTTTTGATCGGGTGCGAGATTCCGTATTTTTAAGAACAAAGAAGGGGCGCGGCTGTGCCCCTTCTTCTTGCGTTTGGGGCGGTTTCTGACAGGATTAGGGTATGAGAACAGCCGTTATTGATAATCTGCAATATGTGAATTGGTCCGAGACGGCCTTTCGCCAGCTTCGCAGTGGTGGCGTGGATGCGGTACATGTGACGATTGCCTATCATGAGAGTTTTCGCGAAGCGGTGTTAAATGTGTCGCAGTGGAATCGCTGGTTTGAGCAGTACCCGGAGTTGATTGTGCGTGGCACGACTGGCGATTGCGTGAGGCGGGCCATGGAGACGGGGCGCACGGCGGTGTTTTTCGGGTTTCAAAACCCGGCGCCGATTGAGGATGATATCGGGTTAATTGAAGTGTGGCACCAGTTGGGGCTGCGGTTCATGCAACTGACGTATAACAATCAATCGCTGCTGGCGACGGGGTGTTATGAAGATGACGACACCGGATTGACGCGGTTTGGCCGACAAGCGGTCAGCGAGATGAACCGGGTAGGGATGGTGGTTGATATGAGCCATTCCGGCGACCGATCAACGCTGGAGGCGATTGAGCGCTCCAGTCGCCCGATTGCGATCACTCATGCGAACCCGAAATGGTGGCACGCGGCGCTGCGCAACAAATCTGACGAGGTGTTGCGGGCTTTGACGGGGGCGGGCGGAATGTTGGGGTTCTCGATGTACCCGCATCACCTGAAAGACGGCACGGATTGCACGCTGGACAGCTTTTGTCAGATGATTGCGGAGGCCGCATCGCGCTATGGGGCGGAGACCCTAGGGATCGGCTCGGACCTTTGCCAAGACCAGCCGGACAGTGTGGTGACGTGGATGCGCAACGGGCGGTGGTCCAAGCAGGTGGACTACGGCGAGGGCTCTGCCGCGCAGGCCGGTTTTCCGCCGCAGCCGCCGTGGTTCAAGGACAACCGCGATATGCCGAACCTAAGCGTGGGGCTGCTGAGGGCGGGGTTTGATCCGGGCGAGGTCGAGGGGATCATGGGGGGCAACTGGTTGCGCTTTTATGATGCCTCGTTTGGTGGTGTTTTGTGAAAGCAGCGTTGCCGCCTCAGGTTGCGTTGCGCAGTCCCGATGTGGTGATGCGGCTGCAACGCATGGGGGCTATGTTTCCGTCACGGCTGAGTTTTCTGCGCAGCATTATCCGGCGGTTGGGCCGTGAGGATGCGCAGCTAACGCGGCCTGTTTGGGCCATGGATGGCGACGGGTTCGGGCACGCGGTTTATTCGATCTCGTTGGGCGGACATGTGTATTCTCTGGTGGCGTTTTCCAACAAATTGGCACCTGAGCAGCGCACGGACCGGGTGATTGCACAGGCTTGGGACGCTGCGTTTGTGCTTTATGACGGGGTGCCTGATGCGGCGGAAATTGCGCGACTGGCTTCGAGTGCGCCGCGCCAAGAAGCCGGACGGTTTACTAAGCGTGATCTGGTTTTAAGCCGCGCAAATAAGTCAGTACGTCTGTTTGCAGAGGTGGTGCAGGCGTTGCGAGAAGACCGCCAACCGGACGTTGGGATGATCGGTGATATTGGTTATTTAATGCGCACCACCGCCGTTTACGGGAACGGCAAGTTTGGCATCGCGGACCGCGCGGTGATTGCAGAACG
This sequence comes from Litoreibacter sp., assembly GCF_058136045.1. Classification (NCBI taxonomy): domain Bacteria; kingdom Pseudomonadati; phylum Pseudomonadota; class Alphaproteobacteria; order Rhodobacterales; family Roseobacteraceae; genus Litoreibacter; species Litoreibacter sp. Next base: position 147,211 of record NZ_JBYVDD010000006.1, on the reverse strand, counting down.
CCCCGGCTTGGAAGGGCCATTCGCCGCTGAAATGCTAACGGTTTGGCTGATCCGGGGGTTTACCCATGATCTGGTTGAGCATGTGGGCGGGGCGCCGCTGGAACGCGCTTTAAAGCGACATTTGGGGATCGGAAACTCTACCGGATTGGGGATGGCCCCGTTTTTGGTGTCACATCCTGAGCTGTTGAACAATTGGGTGATGGCACGCGAAACCGCCCTTGCGCGGGTGCGTGCGGTGGCTGATTTGACGGGCGCACAAAGGGCGCGGATTATCGAGTTGGCGGGCCGTGCCGCGCAGCATTTACAGCAGTGGCGCGTGCCTGATGCGGAGCACCAGACGCGCATTGCGCAGGTGCAACGGGACTGGGCGGATTTAGTGCCGCAATTGGGGGAGCTGCTGGATCAGGCAAAGCCGCTGGATCAGGTGGTGCGGGTGGCTGAGGTGTTCTCGGTGGAATGTCAGGAGTTGGTGGTTTCACTGGTGCTGGAGCCGTTTGGCGCGCTGGTGGATGGGCTGGCGGGATGCATGGCCACGGGGTCTCGGGCGCCGTTGGATCCGACGATGAGGGTGGCGGATTTACGTGTGGCGATGGAGCGTGATTGCGTCTGGGCGCTGGGCTATGATTTTGGTGATCCGCGCGAGGACGCCCAGTTTTGGTATGTGAGTGAAGAAAAACAGGAGCCGAGGTTGGGCAAGCGGTATGAGGACGTGGGGGCAGATCTGGAAAGCCCGCTGGATATCGCGCGGCAAATGCAGGCGATGGCGGCTGATTTGGCGGGCAAGACTGGTGTGCTTGGCGACTTCTTGCGGACCTTCCCACAGCACCGGAGTGTGGCGCGGCGGGTGCAGCTTTTGATCACGCATCCTTATGGTGAGATTCGCGACAATTTGATTGGCGAGGGATGTAAGCCGATTGATATGTTGCGGTGCAAGTTGGCATTTTTCGGGGCGGCTAAATTTGACCCAAAATCGGACCGGTGGACGCGGATCACCTTGGCGCAGGGGGCGCCTTTGCATGATGAATTGGAGCGCGCTGATGACTGGTGGTTGCCAGTATTTGAGCCTGAGTTGAAATCATGAGCTGGATTGATGAGTTCTTGGCTGACGGGCCGGAGTATGCAGCCGAGCGGCGCTCGGAGGGCGAAGTGCAGGGGTTGCTATTGAAGGCGGGTACAGGGGCGGGGTTGCCGCTGGGCCATGCGCAGGATTTCGCCGGATTGGCGGCTTTATTGATGAGTGATCCGAAGCTGTTTGCGATGGCTGCGGCCGCGTTGGAGGGGCCGCATATGGCGGTCCGGTCCGAGGGCACAGCGGAGCATCGCGTGATTGAGGACGCGCGCATTGCCATGGCTGCGCCCGCGCTGGTGGATGCGTTTGTGTGCGGTGCTGCGCGGGTGGTTTTACACGGGCTGGACTGGCCGCAACTGCTATGGCCAGTCATGGTGCAGGCGGAAAAAGTCTACGGGGTGAAGGTTAAATTTGATCGGCCCGACGCGCAGACGGTCATGGTGTCAAAAGCAGCTAAGGGACTGGCTGCGTTGGGGGCACCGCAAGCCGTGCCACTGGTGCCGTTGAGCCGATTGGACGCGCTGGCGGCGAAGACGCTTGTGCCCGCCACGGATGCATCGCGGTTGTCTGGCGCGGGGGCCGGGTTGCAAGATAACGATTAGCGCAAAGCGGAGTTTTAGGTTTCCTGAAAGTGTCGCGTGACCGATGAATAAGGTTTGCGAAAGTGGCCCGCGTGACCGATGCCTATGGCAGTAGTTTGCAAGGGAGGCCGCGTGCCATGAAGCATCTCAAGACCCCGCTCGTTGATAAGTTGGACGCAGACAATAAGGCCCGCGCGATTGTTGAGGGCATGTTGGCCAATATTCGCAAGAATGGCGAGAAGGCCGTGCGTGACTATGCCAAAGAGCTGGACGGTTGGACCCAAGATTTTGCCCTGTCCGATGAGAAGAAAGCGCGGCTGATTGCGCAGGTCTCGGATCAGGCAAAGGAGGACATTCAGTTCGCGCACACCCAGATTATGCGCTTTGCCAAGGCGCAGCGGGCCAGCCTGACGGATTTTCAGCTAGAGACCGAACCGGGGGTGACCTTGGGCCAAAAATGCGTGCCGGTGGAGTGCGCGGGCTGCTACGTGCCGGGGGGGCGTTATGCGCATGTGGCCTCGGCGTTGATGAGCGTGGCGACGGCGCGCGCGGCGGGGGTGGCGTTCATCGTTGCCGCATCGCCGCCACGGGGTGATGCGATTGATCCGGCGGTGGCTTATGCAATGGATTTGGCGGGCGCGGATTTGATTTTGGAGATGGGTGGCGTGCAGGCTGTGGCGTCGATGGCTATGGGATTGTTTGGCGCGCGACCTGCGGATATTCTGGTCGGCCCCGGCAACGCATTTGTGGCGGAGGCGAAGTTGCAATTGTTCGGCGGCGTGGGGATCGACTTGTTCGCTGGCCCGACGGAAAGTGCAGTGATCGCCGACGAGACCGCCGACCCGATGACCGTTTCAATTGATCTGTTGTCACAGGCAGAGCATGGCACGACATCGCCCGTGTGGCTGTTTACCACGTCGCCTAGCCTTGCTGAGATTGTGAACCGCATTTTGCCCCAAATCGCCAATGATTGGCCGACGGGGGAGGTTGCTTTGGAAGCATGGGCGAACCACGGTGAGATTGTGATTTGTGATGACCGAGAGCAGATGGCAGAGGTGTCTGATCGCTATGCTTGCGAGCATTTACAGGTGCAGGCGGAAGATTTGGAGTGGTGGAAGGCGCGGCTGCGCAACTATGGCTCACTGTTTCTGGGCGAGGGCTCCACGGTGGCCCATGGCGACAAATGTTCCGGCACCAACCATATTTTGCCGACCCGTCAGGCGGCGCGCTATACGGGTGGGCTGAATGTGATGAAATTTCTGAAAATACTGACATGGCAGGAGATCGCGACAGATGCCGATCCGATGATGTCGTCGGTGGCCTCGCGGCTGTCACGCACCGAGGGGATGGATGCCCATGCGCGGGCTTGCGATTGGCGATTGCAGAAGTTTGGCGGGGATCGTGAGTGGGGGTTTGAAGTGGCCGAGCAAGAGCGGATTGAGTGACGTAGAGTGCAGTGGTCTAGCCCGTCATAAACACATCGTAGCGCGTTGATTTGCCCATAATTTGGTGCGAGCAGGCCCGTATCCCCTCAATAGGATCGGCCTTTGCCGGCCATTTTAGAACGACGCGATTGCTGGCGTTTTCCAGCGCCACACGCATCAAGTTGGCCGCGTCTTCATCGGTGCCGACGATCTCGCGGATTTGGCGTAGCTCGCGTTTGACCAAGGCCGAGTTTTTGCGGGCGGGGTGCATGGGGTCGATTAAGATGGCTTCCGCTGATAGCTGGGTTGAAAGATCGGGAAGCAGGTCTTTTGCGTCGCCTTTCATCAGCGTCATGCGGGCAACTATGTCGCGAAATTCACCGCCCTCAAGGGCAGCACGCTTAAGGCCCTCGGCCAAGAGGCGGTGCATTTGCTCCGAGCGCTCTATCAGCACCACATGCGCGCCAAGGGAGGCTAGCAAAAAGGCGTCGCGGCCCAAGCCAGCTGTGGCGTCCACAATCATCGGAGTTTTGCCAGCACGCAGCCCCATGGCCTTGGGCAAGGCCTGACCGCGCCCGCCACCAAAGCGCAGCCGATGGGCGACGGCGCCACCGATGAAATCAACCCGAAGGTCCGCTGCATTTTTGGTCATGTTCACGTGCCGCCAGTTCGCGTTTGGATCGCGAGTGACCTTAACGCTGGTCGTAGTAGAGGCCAACCACATGTTCCGCTTCGGCGAAGAAAAGCCAGCGTAGGGTTAGCGCGCCTGCGATGTGTAGAAGCAAAGCCAGCATCACGACGATGTGGCTGAAAGCGGGGATGGAGAGGATGATGAAGGGCAGGATCGAGACGCAAACAAGGCCAATGATGCGCAGGGTTCGGGCGTGTTTGCGGCCAATGACATGGACCATTTCTTTCATCAGGTAGTTGTCTGAGGAATGGGGGGCCTCGAACATGCGGACCTTGCCCATATGGCCCAGTCCAGTGGCGGTCTCGATACTAGAGCCGGAGCGTGCAAATTGCTTGTCACCGATGAGCCAGGTGACGCATTGGACCGCGCCTAGGATCAGCAAAAGCGGCGCGGCGATGGAGCTTTGCCCGGCAAAGAATGCACCGCCGGTGATCGCGTAGAGCAGGAAGGTTATGGGCGTGGTCCAATGGTGCCAACGTGGCACGGTTTTGATCTGGGTGTAGATCATCGAGGTGGCAAATATGGTGGCGAGGCAAAGCGCTGCGCCAAGCCAGCCCAATAGGGCCCAGCGGGTGTCAAAGAAGACGACACCGATGGCGTAGAGGCCCATGATACTAAGGGCTGCAACGGCGAGGCAGCCTTCGCGTGACAGCCAACTGGTGCGCCACTGCCTGAACGCCTTGAGGGCGCGTTTCGGGTTGCCAAGGTGGAAGGTCGAGGCGATCAGCCCACCGATGGCCAGCCCGTAGGCGAGTGCGAAAAAGATGAAGGCGATGAAGCCGGAATAGTCAGGCTTGCCGAAGCCGAGAAACGTGAGCATTCCAAAGCCAAGGCCAGAGAATACGGTGAAGAATATAATGGACGGTGCTGGATGCATTAGCCAATCCTCTCGAGCGTTTTATCAAGCCAGCCAAGGAAGCCCTGCGGCTCTGTGGCGATGGGGTGCAGGACGGGGGCAAGGATGTCGATTTTATCGTCCTTGGGGCGGGGGGGTAAGTATTTGTTAACCGGTTTGGTGCCCAGTTCTGGCATCAGGTCCATGCCACCGCGCGCTGCTACCAACTTGGAGACCTCAGAGGTTTCGTCACCCAAATCACCGAAGTGTCGCGCGCCCGCAGGGCAGGTGCGCACGCAGGTGGGTTCGCGGTCTTCCTCGGGCAGGTTCTTGTTGTAGATGCGGTCCACGCAAAGGGTGCATTTTTTCATCACGCCTTCGGCTTGGTCCAACTCGCGCGCGCCGTAAGGGCAGGCCCATGCGCATAGGCCGCAACCGATGCAATCGCTCTCGTTTACCAATACGATGCCGTCCTCGACACGCTTGTAGCTGGCCCCTGTTGGGCAGACGGTGACGCAGGGGGCGTCTTCGCAATGCAGGCAAGATTTGGGAAAGTGGACACTCATGGCCTCGCCGTGATCGGGCTGAACTTCGAAGCTGTGGACGCGGTTTAGGAACGTGCCAGATGGGTCCGCGCCATAGGGGTTTTGGTCCGACAGGGGCGCGCCGTAATTCTCGGTGTTCCAGCCTTTGCATGAGATCACGCAGGCATGGCATCCGACACAGGTATCAAGGTCGATAACAAGGCCGAGTTTTTTCTCGGTATGGGTTGGAAGTTGGGTCATGGTGTTGCCCCTATGCTAAAACAGGTGTCTGCGAAGGCGGCAAGATCCGCGTTGAAGCGATCAGATTCTTCCCAGAATGGCGCGTGCCCGGAGATCTCGTAGACCAGTTCGCGCGCGTTGGGGATGGTGGCCAAGGCCTGATCTGCCATGGGTTTTGGCGCAAGGCGCTCGTGCTGGCCCCATAAGATCAGGGCAGGTTTGGTCATCTTGGCGGCACTTGGTTGCCAGTCCTCTTGGCGCACCCGCGCGGCGTGGCGAACTTGTGGTGGGCAGAGCATGTTGAAGGCGGTCATCAGCGCCAAATCATGGGCAGGCAAGGGTGTCGCGACGCAGGCTTGGATGAAGCGGATCGTGGCTTCCAGCGCAGTGGCGTAATCGTCGGAATACATGCCCTCGGCCTTCACATCCAGATCTCCCATGCGCATTTTCCATGCCTCGGGAGGGGCGAATTTTCCGGTGGCAACTGCCGTGCCGATCAGGCAAATCCCACTGATAGCGGCGTCGCCATGCACGCGGATGTAGTCGTTCAAAACCCAGCCGCCCATGGACCAGCCGACCAGCAGAGGGTTGTCTAGGTTGAGGGCCTTGATGATGGCGTCAAAGTCGCCAGCCCAAGGGTGTGAATTGTTGTAGCTCTCCGCATCAAGCGGTTTGTCGGAGGCACCATGGCCGCGTAGGTCGGGGGCGATCAGGCGGTATTTATCGGCTAGCGGGCCGCTCATCTGGCGTGACCAACTGAGGTGATGTTGCGACCAGCCATGCACCAAAAGAAGGGGCGGTCCGTCGGGATTTCCGCCTTCAAAGGTGGCGATATTTACGCCGTTATGGCCTGTGATGTCGTGACGGATCATTTGCCGACCTTCCATGTCAATTGGCTTGGACCCGTGCCCACGGGTGACTTTTGTGCGGGCGTGTCGGGTTGGCTTTGGGAGGGCGGTACGGCTTTCTCGATGCGCACTTTTAGATCAAACCAAGCGGCTTGCCCAGTGATCGGATCGGAGTTCGACCAGCGCAGCCCGTCGCCTTTTGGGGGCAGTAATTCGTGGATCAGGTGGTTGAGCAAGAAACCTTTGGTGGTCTCGTCGGCACCTTCTTTCAACGCCCATGCGCCCTTGCGTTTGCCGATGGCGTTCCATGTCCAGACCGTGTTGGAATTGAGCGCGGCTTGCAGCGCCACGGGCACCACGATTTCGCCGTGGGGCGAGGTGACTCGTGCCCAATCGCCCTCGGAGAAGTTGTTGTTTTCCCAGATTTTGGTCGGCACATAGAGCGGGTTTCGGCCATGAATTTGGCGCAGCCACGCGTTCTGACCGCCCCATGAGTGGTACATCGCCATCGGGCGTTGGGTCAGGGCGGTGATGGGGAAATCATCGACCATGTTCTCGGCCTCGTTTGAGTACCAAATTGGCAGCGGGTCCATGGTGGCTTTGATCCGCTCGCGCAAATGCTCTGGCGGCTGGCGGGTGCCATGGCCCTCAGCCGCAAGTTGAAAACGACGCAGGGGTTCGACGTAGAGGTTGAACAGGTAGGGCTGGGGCTTGTCGAAGAAGGATTTTTTCACCGCCCAGTTTTGGTAATTCATGTTCCACGGCTTATAAAAGGCGGCGTCTTCGGGGACGTGTTCGACCCAATAGCCGCCATTCTCGATGTAGCGATCAAGCTGTTCGGGGTTGGCATCGCCGCGCCCGTGATCGTCGCCCGTGCCGCGAAAACCTGCTAGTGGGCCAACGCCGGGGCGGCGGATGTGGTTGGTGATGTAGTCGGCGTAATCTTGGTATTTCTGGCTGCCATCCTCGTTGATGAAACCGGGCAGGCCAAGGCGCGCGCCAAGATCGCACAGTGCCGATTGGAAGCCTTTGACGTTGCGGTCAGGCTCGACCACGGGCCAGCGAATTGCGTCGGCCACAGCGTCGGCCTCGCAGATCGGGCGGTCCAGCAGCGAGATGCAATCGTGGCGTTCCAGATAGGTGGTGTCGGGCAGGATCAGGTCGGCGTAGCTGACCATTTCCGAGGAATACGCATCGGAATAAATGATGTTGGGAATGACATAGGAGCCGTCATCATGGGTGTCGGTGAGCATGTCGATCACCCCGCCAGTGTTCATCGACGAGTTCCACGACATGTTGGCCATATACATAAATAGCGTGTCGATTTTATAGGGCGTTCCAGCGTGGGCGTTGGAAATCACCATGTGCATCATGCCGTGCGCGGACAGCGGGTTTTCCCATGTGAAGGCCTTGTCGATGCGCGCGGGCGAGCCGTCTTCTTTGAGGCAAAGATCATCGGGGCTATGGACAAACCCCAGATGCGGGCCGTCCAGTGCCTGGCCGGGTTTGACGTTGTAATGCGGCTTGGGATGAGCCTCGGGCGGTTTAGGGTATGGGGGTTTGAAGCGCATGCCGCCGGGGGTTTCGACCGAGCCGAGGATGATTTGCAAGACATGCAGTGCGCGGCAGGTTTGGAACCCGTTGGCATGGGCGGAAATCCCGCGCATGGCGTGGAAAGACACTGGGCGCCCGACCATTTTGCTATGCTTATTGCCACGAAAATCGGTCCATTCGCGGTCTAACTCGATGGATTGATTGAAGGCGGTATCGGCCAATTCAGCAGCGATGCGGCGGGTGCGTTCGGCGGAAATTCCGGTGCGTTCGGCCACGGCTTCAGGGGCATATTGCGGGTCGAGATATTTCTCGGCCATGTGCTGGAATACGGATCTGTGGGTGATGCCTGCTTCGCGCAGATTGCCTGCCAGATCAGGGGTCACGCCTTTGGCGTCATAGGCCGCGGGCTTGCCCGTGGTGCGGTCGATGACCATCAATTTGTTGTCGGCGTCGCGGAGCAGCAGGCCGAAATCCTCGGATGTTTCGTCGCCGTTCACCAGCACTGGAGCATTGGTGAACATCGCCAGATAGTCGAGGTCCAGCTTGCCTGCTTTGAACAGTTCATGGACCATGGCGAGGATGAACAGCCCGTCGGTGCCGGGATTGATGCCGACCCATTCATCGGCCACAGCGTTGTAGCCAGAGCGAATAGGGTTCACCCCAAAGACCTTGGCACCGCGCGCTTTGACCTTGCCCAGACCCATCTTGATCGGATTGCTGTCATGGTCTTCCGCCACGCCGAAAATCATCACCAGCTTGGTGCGGTCCCAATCCGGTTGCCCAAATTCCCAAAACGCGCCGCCCATGGTGTAGATGCCTGCGGTGGCCATATTGACCGAGCAAAAACCACCATGGGCCGCGTAGTTTGGCGTGCCAAAACCCTGTGCCCAAAGCGAGGTAAAGGATTGTGATTGGTCGCGGCCCGTGAAGAAAGCCAGCTTCTCGGGGGCCTCTTCGCGGATAGGTTTCAGCAGGGCGGTGGCGATGTCATAGGCTTCGTCCCAGCTGATTTCCTCAAATTCGCCAGAGCCGCGCGGGCCTGTGCGTTTCATCGGTGCGCGAAGCCGTGAGGGCGCGTTGTGCTGCATGATGCCAGCAGAGCCTTTGGCGCAGAGCACGCCCTTGTTGACGGGGTGATCACGGTTGCCTTCGATATAGGCGACCTTGCCGTCTTTCATGTGCACATTGATGCCGCAACGGCACGCGCACATGTAGCAAGTTGTCTTGCGGATCTCGTCGCTGACTTTGGGGGAGAGGTCGAGTATTGGCTGGTTCATGGCTGTTCTCTCCGGGGTTAGTTTATGATGGTTCGTGCCAGCCCAAGCGAGGCGAGGCCAAGCAAAAGGGTCAGGCAGAAGGGTTTGTAATATGGCTCTAGGCGCGGGATGAAAAATGCGCGCCCAACATAGAGGCCGATCAGCGTAGGCAGGATGAAAAACAGCCCGCGCGCGATGGCGACCTGATCCATGGTGCCGATGATTAAGTGGGTGATGAGACCTAAGCCCCCCGCGCCAAGCAGGTAGATCGACATGGAGCCGCGCATGGTGCGTGCGGGCAATTGGCGCGCTAGCATATAAAGCGCGATGAACATGCCGCCCGCGCCTGCGAACCCGGTGATGATGCCTGCCGCCAGGCCAGAGCTGTAGGTGCCTGTGGTGGTGGCGAGGAAAGGTATTTTTAGCTTAAGGAGCTGGCTGAGCGCGAGGATGATTAAAAGGGTAAGGGCGACGGCTTTGGAGGTCTCTGCTGCAAGTTGCATGTTGAGCAGGAGGCCGATGGGCAAGCCGCAACCAGAGCCGATTATCAGGCGCTTGGCGACGTTGGTATTGGCGTCTTTGAGGCCGCCTTTGAACATCGCCAGACTGCCCGCCATCTCTAGAAACCACAGCATTGGGATCAGTTGTAAAGGTGGCAGGATGAACACCGCGCTGGCCATGACAACTGCCGAGAGGCCGAAGCCGGAAAAGCCGCGCACCATGGCTGCCGCAAACGTGATGCCCGCAAGGATTGCAAGCTGTGTTGTGGTCAGATCGGTGAGGAGGCTGAGCAGGTTCATGCGGCGGCGTTCACAATGGCGGCAAGGCAAATAGAGGCGATGCGAGCAGCAGGAGGATCGGCGCGCGAGGTTAACAGAACCGGGACTTTTGCGCCCATAACGATGCCAGCCGCGCAGCCACCCGTAAGGTAGACCAGTGATTTGAACAATGAGTTTCCGGACACGATATCTGGCACAATGATGGCGTCGGCGTGACCTGCTACGGGATCAGCGGTTAGCTTTTTGGTGGCGACGGCGGCGGGTGATAAAATTAGGTCCAACGCCAAGGGGCCGGAGAAGTCGGCGTCCTTGATTTCAGCCTTCGCCCAAGTTGCTAACGCGTCACCATCCACCGAGGAAGGCACCGCAGGCAACACGGATTCCGTGGCCGAGAGATAGGCCACTTTGGGGCGCGAGTTGCCCAGCATATGCAAGAGCTTAACGACTTCTCGGGTGGCGTCTTGGCGGGTCTCGAGGTTGGGGGCCACGTTGACAGCGGCGTCTGAGATGGTGATCGACGGGCCGCCATCGGGGTGGGTGATGTGGAAGATATGCACAAGGCGATTGCCCGTGCGCAGGCCTGCATCTCGCGACAAGGCGGCGCGCATAAACATGTCGGTATGCAACTGGCCTTTCATCATGACATCGGCGCGCCCCGACCCGCAGGCCATGGCGGCGGCTTTGCCACTTTCTGCCTCGCCCTCGGCCTCGATGATCTGGAATTGCGATATGTCCCAGTTGAGTTTTTCCGCCTCGGCCTCGATCAATGTGCGCTCGCCCGTGAAGACTGGTTCCATGATGTTGGCTTGCGTTGCTTCATGGGCGGCCTGCATGGGCAGCGGCGCGCCAGCGCGTGCGATTGCAACACGCGGCGAGGGGGCTTTTTGGGCCATGTCGAGAAGCCAGCCGGGGCAGGTGGCGTCGCGGGTAGATATGAAGGGATGGGAAGATGGCATGGGCTATCCTCGCTTTCTGGTTCGAGTGTGATTGCCCATCACTTTACTGGCCCTATGCACGGGCGCCACATCTGTTTTCGGGCGTGTCATCATGCAGTTTCCAGCCAAAGTATTCCGGCTAAAACCAAGCCGGCAATAAAGATCGTCTCAAGGATGATCAGGATGATGGCCTGCCCGCCGACCTCGAAAATACGCTTGAGCGAGGTTTTGATGCCGACGGCGGCAATGGCAATGAGCAGCGCCCAGCTGGAGGCTTGGCTCATGAATTGGATCAGGCTTTGCGGCAGTACCCTTGCGGAATTGAGTGCGGCGAACCCAAGAAACATGACGACGAAGAACGGCATTAAGGTGGGGCGCTCTGCGCTGGTTTGTGACGTATTGGCGAACTGGCGCACGCCCAAGGCGATGACCAAAACCACAGGTGCCAGCATGGTGACGCGGATCAGCTTGACCAATGTGGCGACCTCTCCGGTCTCTTGGGAGACCGAGAAGCCAGCGCCGACAACTTGGGCCACATCATGGATGGTGCCGCCCAAAAAGACGCCGATAGAACGGTCATCAAGATCAAAGAACAAGGTCGCCAAGGGGTAGATCACCATGGCGACGGTGCTCAGGACGGTGACGCCAAGGACGGTAAAAATCAGGTTGCGCTCGGAGTGCTCGTTCTTGGGAAGAACGGCAGAAATTGCCATGGCGGCGGAGGCCCCGCAGATGGCAACTGAGCCACCCGTGAGCAGCCCGAAACGCCAGCCGCGACCTAGAAGACGCGCGGCGATATAGCCAAACAGAAGGGTGGCAATGACGCCGCCGATGACCAACGCAATGAGGTCCGCGCCAAGGCCGAGCAACAACTCGACACTGATCCGCGCACCTAGCAAAGCGACGCCGACCCGAAGGACGCTGCGCGAGGTGAACTCGATGCCTTCGGCGCATTTTTGGTCCTCAGACAAGAAGTGGAAAGCAATGCCCAAAAGTAGGGCCATAAGCATGGCGGGCGCGCCGTAATGCTCGGACAGGAATTTGGCGGTGATGGCGATCACGGTGGCGACCATGAAGCCCGGCCAAAGGCGTCTGCTGGATGCGGGAAGGGTAGCAAGCGACTGCAACATTTTGAGGAGTTTTCCTTTCTGCTGGATGTCTACGTAGGGCGGCTTGGCCTTGCGAAACATCTGGCTGGGCAGTCGCTGAAGGGGGTGGTCGGCCCAGAGATCGGGCCGACCGTGTTCATGTGTGGGGGGTTAAAAGTCGATCATATCGGCGGCGGTGACGCCTGCGACGGAGACCGGCTTTTTCATCGCGTCGCGGCGGAATGGCTCGCCCAACTCTTGGTTCAAAAGAACCTCGATGAAGGTGGTCACATTGCCGGTCATCTGGCCTTTGATCGCGGTATCAAGCGCCTCGGTCAATTCGGCCATGGTGGTGACTTGCACGCCCTTTAGGCCGCAAGCATCCGCAATTTTGGCGTAGGAGACGTTGGTGTCCAACTCGGTGCCGACGAAGTTGTCATCGAACCAAAGCGTGGTGTTACGCTTCTCTGCGCCCCATTGGTAATTGCGGAAAATAACCATGGTCATGGCGGGCCAGTCGCCGCGCCCGACCGAGACCATTTCGTTCATTGAGATACCGAATGCACCGTCCCCGGCAAAGCCTACAACAGGCACGTCGGGGCAGCCAATTTTAGCGCCACAGATCGCTGGAAAGCCATACCCACAAGGGCCAAACAGGCCCGGCGCCAGATATTTTCGACCTTGCTCAAACGACGGGTAAGCGTTGCCGATGGCGCAGTTGTTGCCAATGTCAGACGAGATGATCGCGTCTTTTGGGAGCGCGGTTTGGATCGCGCGCCATGCCATACGGGGCGACATTTTTTCTGGCTCGCGGGTGCGGGCGCGCTCGTTCCATGTGGTGCCCGGATCGTCGTCTTCGTGGTCCAGCGAGGTGAGTTCCTGCGCCCAAGCAGACTTGGTTTGCGCGATTAGCGCCTTGCGCTCGGCGCGGCCTGCGTCGCCTGCACTGCCAGCCAATTGGGATAAAATGCCGTTGGCAACTTTGCGCGCGTCACCAACGATGCCGACGGTGACATTTTTGGTCAGCCCGATCCGGTCGGGGTTCAGGTCAACTTGGATGATCTTCGCCTCTGTCGGCCAGTAGTCGATGCCGTAGCCGGGCAGGGTGGAGAACGGGTTTAGACGTGTGCCAAGGGCCAGCACGACGTCGGCCTTGGAGATCAACTCCATCCCAGCTTTTGAGCCGTTGTAACCCAGCGGGCCAGCAAACAGCGGGTGATTTCCGGGGAAGGCGTCATTGTGCTGGTAGCCGACGCAAACAGGTGCATCCAAGGCTTCGGCCAGCTTCATCGAGGCGTCGATGCCACCTGCGAGAACCACGCCAGCACCGTTCAAAATGACGGGAAATTTGGCGGAGGACAGCAGCTCGGCCGCGGTTTTGATTGCGCCTTCACCGCCTGCGGGGCGCTCGAATTCGACCTTAATGGGCAGCTCAATGTCGATCACTTGGGTCCAGAAATCGCGCGGGATGTTGATCTGGACAGGGGCAGACGCGCGGTGCGCTTGCATGATGCAGCGGTTCAATGTTTCGGCGATGCGAGTTGGGTCGCGGACCTCTTCTTGGTAGGCGACGCAATCTTTGAACAGGTTCATCTGCTCCATCTCTTGGAAGCCACCCTGACCGATGGTTTTATTGGCCGCCTGAGGCGTGACCAGCAGCAATGGCGTGTGGTTCCAATAGGCGGTTTTGACGGAGGTAACGAAGTTGGTAATGCCGGGGCCGTTTTGCGCGATCATCATCGACATCTCGCCGGTGGCACGGGTGTAGCCGTCGGCCATCATGCCCGCGGTCATCTCGTGGGCGCAGTCCCAAAACTTGATGCCAGAGGTCGGAAACAGGTCTGAAATTGGCATCATGGCCGAGCCGATAATGCCAAAAGCGTGGCGGATACCATGCATTTGCAGGGTTTTGACGAAGGCTTCTTCAGTCGTCATCTTCATGGGGATAATCTCCAGATGGGTATGGGCAGCACGTAGCTACCCCTTTGCAGGCTTCTGGATCGACGCTAGGCTGAGGGGAGAGTTGTTGTTATGACCAGATTTATTGGTCTATATATCCAATAATATTTTAAAATATGTGCATTTATCTAAAAATATGTGATTTCTGCGAGGTGGTTTAGTCTCAAAAATCACTAATTCAGCGTAATATTTGCTTTATTTCTTCGGCAATCAGGGCTGCCCCAGGTGAAATTTTGGCGGCCCCTATTGAGGAATACGCTAGCCTGTAATGCTTATACTCGCGCTGTTTTCCCTCGCAAAATGCGGCGCCAGGTTCGATCAGGACAGATTTTGCCCGCAACCGTTCGGCCAATTGCGTGGTGTCGACGCCATCGGGGGCACGCATCCAGTAGCTAGAGCCGCCAAACGCGCCAGCACCAGCAACGGTGAGGCCATGTTCTGCTAGGGCAAGGTCCATGATGCGGCGGCGGTCATGTAGGGCGTTACGCAGACGGCGGACCAAGGCGTCGTAATGGCCAAGGGACAGAAAATATGCGGCGGTGCGTTGCATGTGGCCGGGGGGGTGACGCAACACGGCAGAGCGCAGGGCGCGCGCCTCGCGGATGAAGGGCGCGGGACCGACGAGATAACCCAAACGCAGACCGGGAAACAGGGATTTGGAGAAAGAGCCGACGTAGATAACGCGCCCCTCGTCGTCTAGGGATTTGAGCGCGGGAGAGGGCGGCTTGAGGAAGGACATCTCAAACTCATAATCATCCTCGACGATCAGAAAGTCATCTTCCGAGGCACGTTTCAGCAACTCTTTACGCCGCGAAATCGGCATGGTGGAGGCGGTGGGGCATTGGTGGCTGGGGGTGGTGAAAACCACATCCGTTTCGGGGGGGATCAGGTCAGGAGGTAAGCCGTCACTGTCCACGGGAATTCCGATGCGGTGGCAGCGAGATTGGTGCAAAATGGTGCGCAGACCGGGGTAGCAAGGGTCTTCATAGGTGGCAGTGCGACGCTGGGTGAGCAGAACTTGAGCCGCAAGCCACAGGGCATTTTGCGCGCCAACTGTGATCAGAATTTCGTCGGGGTTTGCCAAAATACCACGTCTTGGCAGGGTGTTTCGGGCAATGAATTCCAGCAATTGCGGATCGTCCCGATCACCTTGATCGGCAGTCAGGCTGTCAAAGTCCCGGTGGCCAAGGGCGCGCACGGCACAGAGTCGCCAGTTTTGACGGTCAAACAGAGAAGGGTCTACTTGGCCGTAAAGAAAGGGATATTTGTACTTTCTCCAATCCACTGGCTTCTCGATTTGCAACGTGCCGGAGAAACGATTGCCAATAGCGCGCGACCAATCGACGGTATCGGTGGAAGAGCGGGGGCGGAGTTGCGGCGGCTCTGGGGCGTTTTGCGAGACAAAGTAGCCGGAACGCCCGGCGGAGGAGAGGTAGTCGTCGGCCATCAACTCGTTATAGGCGAGGGTCACGGTGATGCGACTGACGCCGAGATGTTGCGCAAGTTTGCGCGATGAGGGCAGCTTTTCACCGGGGCGGAAGCGGCCAGCAAGGATGCCGCCAGCAACCATCTGCTGGATTTGCTGCTGGAGCGTGCCCTCGAATGAGGGGTCCAGGAAGAAGGTTTCAACGGCGATGGGCATATGCTGGCTGGCCTTATGGGCGGTGTAATGTGGATATACACGTAATTGCGGGGTCGCGGAAGGCTGCATGCTGGGGGGAAGGGAGAGGGCGCGTATCAGTGAAAAGCCCGCTCCTTTCTAATATAAAGAGCGGGCTTTGCTTAGGTAGGAAATGTGATGGGAGTTTAACCCATCACCGCCGTCAACGCGCCATCAACGGATGTGATGATCTCGTCGATGTCATCCTTGGTGGTGATTAGTGCGGGCGAGAAGCAAAGCGTGTTGTTGAACCCCGGCACCGAGCGGTTGGTCATGCCGATTATGACGCCGTCTTTTGCCATGCAATGACCGGTAACAGCGGCGACGATTTTCTCGGACAGAGGTTCGCGCGTGGTGCGATCTGCGACCAGCTCTGCGCCTAGGAACAGGCCCTTGCCGCGCACATCGCCAACACAGGGGTGTTTGTCTTTCAATACCTCTAGTTGGGCGAGCATATAGTCGCCCATAACAGTGGTGTTTTCGAGGAGGTTTTCATCCTCAAGGATGCGCATATTTTCTATCGCGGCGGCCGGACCTGCGGTGCAGCCACCAAAGGTAGAGATGTCGCGGAAATAGTTGAGCGGGTCGGAGCTGTCATCTTTGAACATATCAAAGACGGCTTCGGTTGTGACGCAGCACGAGATGGCGGCGTAGCCGGATGCGACACCTTTGGCCATGGTGACGATGTCAGGTTTCACGCCGTAATGTTGGTAGCCAAACCATGTGCCGGTGCGCCCCATGCCGCAAACGACTTCGTCGATATGCAAAAGGATATCGTATTTTTTGCAGATTTCCTGCACGCGGTCCCAATAGCCTTGGGGTGGTGTGATGACGCCGCCGCCTGCGGTGACAGGTTCCAGGCACAGCGCGCCAACGGTGTCCGCGCCTTCGCGTAAAATTACGTCTTCGATCGCGTTGGCAGCGGCGATGCCGTATGCCTCGCCGGATAAATCACCAAGGCCATGATCCATGGCGCGGTATTCTAGGCAATGGGGGACTTTAATGAAGCCGGGGGTGAAGGGGCCATATTGCGCGCCGCGCTCGTCTTGGCCACCGCCCGAGAGGCAGGCAATAGTGGTGCCGTGATAGTCGCGGTCGCGGTAGAGGATTTTGTATTTTTTGCCGCCATAGCGTTTATGGGCAATTTGGCGAACCATTTTGAAGCCCTTCTCATTGGCTTCAGAACCGGAGTTTGCGTAATAGACGCGGCTAAGACCAGGCATTTTGGCGATTAGTTTTTCCGAGAATAGCGCGCCGGGGATTGAGCCTGCGGTGCCGCCGAAGAAGTTCATTTTGACCAATTGATCACGGACCGCATTGGCGATGCTTTCGCGGCCATACCCAACATTGACGGTCCAAACGCCGCCAGAGACGGCATCAAGATGCTTGCGACCGTTTTGGTCCCAGATATGCATGCCTTTGCCTTCGACCATGATTTTTGGGTCGGTTTGACCTGCGTCAGCCATGTAACCCGCGTGCTGGCTAAGGTGATGCCAAACATGGGCGCGGTCGGCCTCGACAACGCCAGAGAGATCATTGCTTTGTAGGGTGCCGTCCATGTTTGTCTCCTGAATCTAATGGGGCCGGAAGGGGAACTACATGAATATCCCCGACGATTCTTGTTACTAGGCTAAAAGTTTAGCGCCTATTAGCAAGCTGCATGGATTATGAGCGCGCAATAGGGCCAGAATCTGGCGACGAATAAGGCCAAATTTTTGGGTAGACGGTAAGGAATTTGGTGGAATTTGAAGAAAAATCCTATTTTGTCAGGTATTTGAGTGGAAAAGTGTCGATAAGCAAGACGTCGGGCTCCTGTAAACAGATGCGCGAACCCCATTGACGGATGCCCCCTTGCGCCGCCAGCCTACATCCAGAAAAGCCGGAAAGGGTACTGCAAGTTCCTGAAACCGTCTTCATCTGGGCGATGTTCATTGGCAACTTGATTGCTGTGTGCTTTGTTCAGTCAGCCCCTTTTGGGCGGCTTTTGACCCGGCATCGGGGGAAGCCTGACCCGAGAGGATCTATCCGCGCCGTAGGGCGCAATGAGTTCGACATGGGAGAAGAACATATGAAACTTACCACCAAATTGATGGGCGCCGTTGCAGGCGTTGCAATGCTAACCGGCGCGCAAGCTGCGATGGCTGCCGAAGACGGTATCACCGTGGGCTATTTTCTGGAATGGCCAATGCCGTTCCAATTCGCCAAAGTGAACGGCACCTATGATGAGGCGCTGGGGATGCCAGTTACTTGGGTGTCCTTTGACACCGGCACCGCGATGTCGGCTGCGATGGCATCGGGTGATGTGGACCTGTCCGTGTCGCAAGGCGTGCCGCCGTTTGTGGTTGCGGCCTCTGCCGGACAAGACTTGCAGATCTTGGATGTGGCTGTGTCCTACTCTGACAATGACAACTGCGTCGTGGCGTCCGGTCTGGAGATCGACAAAACCTCTGCGGGCGAATTGGCTGGCAAGAAAGTTGCTGTTCCATTGGGCACCGCGGCGCATTTTGGCTTCTTGAGCCAGATGGGCCACTTTGGCGTAGAATTGTCGTCCTTGTCGGTTGTTGACATGGCCCCTGCTGAGGGTGCTGCGGCACTGGCGCAGGGTGATGTGGATATGGCCTGTGGCTGGGGTGGTGCGCTGCGCCGCATGAAAGAATCTGGCAACGTGCTGCTGACGGGTGCAGAGAAAGAAGCGCTGGGCATCTTGGTGTTTGACGTGACTTCCGGGCCTGCTGGTTTCGTGGCAGAAAATGGCGACGTGGTTGCCAAGTTCTTGAAGGTCACAGCAGACGCTAACGCGATGTGGGCAGATGAGGCTAACCAAGCCAAAATGTTGCCGGTAATCGCCAAGGATTCCGGCATGGATGACGACGCAACCAAGTCCACTTTGGACGGCTTTATCTTCCCAAGTGTGGAAGATCAGCTGGGCGAAAAATGGCTGGGCGGCGGCGCACAAACATTCATGAAGGGCGTGGCAGACATCTTTGTTGGTGCCAAATCCATCGACGCTGCATTGGATAGCTATAGCGCGACTGTGAATATTGGTCCGCTGGAAGCTGCTTCCAAAATGTAGAGCAAAATGAGGGTGGCGCACGGTGAATCATGCGCCACCTTTTCTACTTTTCAACCATCCATTTACATGAAGTGGGGCAGTTATGACGGGCCTGACGATTGAGAATATTTCCATGCGGTTTGACCTGCCCAATGGCAGCTCTATTCAAGCATTGGAAAACGTGTCGCTAGATTTGAAACCGGGCGAATTGATGAGCGTGCTTGGCCCATCAGGCTGCGGTAAAACGACGTTGCTGAACATTGTTGCAGGCTTCTTGGCCCCGACTGAGGGGCGCATCGCGATGAACGGACACACAGTGCACGGGCCTGATGCGGAACGCGGCATGGTGTTCCAGCAAGGTGCATTGTTTGAGTGGATGTCGGTGCGTGAAAACGTAGCCTTTGGCCCCCGAATGAAAGGGGAACGCGAGGCGCAATATGGCGCCAATGTGGATCACCTTTTGGATGTGGTTGGGCTGCATGATTTCAAAGAAAAAGCGATCTATGAGCTGTCGGGCGGGATGCAACAACGTGTGGCTTTGGCTCGCTGTTTAGCAAATGATCCAGACGTTATTTTGATGGATGAGCCGTTGGGCGCACTGGATGCGCTGACCCGCGAAAAGATGCAAAGCCTTGTGCTGAAGCTGTGGAAAGAGACCGGCAAGACGATCATTTTGATCACCCACTCGGTTGAGGAGGCATTGCTGCTGGGCGAGCGGTTGTTGGTCATGGCACCGCGCCCCGGTCGTATCCATAAAGAGTACCGCCTGCCGTTTGCAGACCTAGGCGTAGAGCAGGATTTGCGCGAGGTGAAGAAGCACCCTGATTACAACAAAACCCGTGAAGAAATTTTGGCCATGATCTGGGATATGGAAGAAGAGATTATGGGCCGCACGGAGGAAAGCGCATGATTATTTTAGCAATCTATGTAGCGATCTTTGTTGGGGCTTATTTCGCGGTGAAGTTTGTCTCTAAACAAGGCAGCCGTGGTGATTATACGTCGCTGAAAACGGTGACATTTGGCGATGAGAGCGCTGTTAAGCCAAGCCGTGCCGCGTCGATTATCTCGGTCGTGTCGATCTTTTTGATCTGGGGGGCTTTTACCGGCTCTAGCATGATCCCATCGTTTCTACATGCGCCGGGCGCCTATACTGGGATGGGTGAATTCACTTATACGCTAGAGGCTGACGGGCAGCGTGATGATGCGACCGTGACAGTTAATGTGCATGAAAAAGAGGGTGCAGATGGTGTGCCTGCGGTTGAGCCCGGCGATGGCTTTGCTAAAAATGATGCAATGTCGATTGTGAAATACCGATCCAAGCTGCTGCGCGTTGATAAAAACGACGATCTGGGGCGTGATGACGGTGCGAAAATCGTGGCTGTGAACGGGCAAGAAATTGCGCCGGGCGGCGAGGTGTTTACCGATTTTGCGCGCGTTGCGATGACCCCAAAAGGCACGCTGAATATCGTGCCTAATACGGGCTGGCAGATGGAGCCGATTTGGCTGCCACCACCCGAGGATGTGCTAAGCCGCGTTGGGGAGGTTGCCACTGATGGGTTCCGCAATTTCACCTTGTGGCAGCATCTTGGCTTCTCTTTGTTTCGAGTTGTTGTTGGGTTCATATTTGGCGCATTGGTGGGCATCCCACTAGGCTATGCAATGGGGCTAAGTAATTGGTTTCGCGGCTGGTTTGATCCAATCGTGGAGTTCATGCGCCCAGTGCCGCCTTTGGCTTTGATCCCACTGGTAATCTTGTGGGCAGGCATCGGGGAGACAGGCAAAATCATCCTGCTATTCCTTGCAGCATTATGGATTATGGCGATTGCCGCACGATCTGGCGTATCGGGGGTGAACATCACCAAAGTGCACGCAGCGTATTCACTTGGGGCGTCAAAATGGCAAATTATGCGCCATGTGATTATCCCCAATTCCTTGCCGGAAATATTCACCGGAGCACGTGTTGCGATGGGTGTTTGTTGGGGCACTGTTGTGGCAGCTGAATTGGTTGCCGCCGAGAAAGGGGCAGGCATGATGATCATGGTTGCCGCCAAGTTCCAAAACACTGACATCGTGCTGATGGGGATCATTTTGATCGGCATTATTGGCTTTAGCATCGACTTGTTGATGCGCTGGGCCGAACGGATTTTGGTGCCTTGGAAGGGTCGCAGCTAAACTACCAATTGTAGTCGTAAATTGACCGCCGCCTGTCTTGTTTTGATGGGCGGCGGTTTTCGTTTGCGGAGATTATGAGCTCATGTTTTTGAGTATTTTCGATATCTTTAAGGTGGGCATAGGCCCATCCTCGTCCCACACGATGGGGCCAATGACGGCGGCTGGGCGGTTCTTGGATGATCTGCGTAGTGGTCGTGAAAAGGAGCCGGGTGCGGGCGAGTTGGCGGGCGTTTCGGCGTCGCTGCATGGCTCGTTGGCATTTACGGGCAAGGGGCATGCAACAGACCGCGCGGTGATGCTGGGGTTCATGGGGTTTTTGCCTGCAAGTTTAGATCCAGATGTGGTGGATGGGCTGATTGAAGCGCTGGAGCGCGACAAGGTTTTGCGCCCTGAGGGCTTGCCTGAATTGGCGTTTAATCCGTCCAAGGATTTGGTTTTTGACTATGATTTGATTTTGCCGGGCCACACGAATGGGATGATTTTGAAGGCGTGGGACCGGGCGGGGCATTTGTATATGCAGGAGACGTATTATTCCATCGGTGGCGGTTTTGTGATGAGCGAGGCGGAGCTGGCTGGTGATGAGCCGGATTTGCATGTGCAAAAGGTGGAGGCGGGGTTTCCGTATCCGTTTGGCTCGGCAAAAGAGATGCTGGCGATGGGCGCGAAGGCGGGCAAGAGTATTGCGCAGATGAAGGAAGCCAACGAGTTGGTGGGGCAGTCGCGCGCTGAATTGGACCGTGATTTGGACGTTATTCGTGATGCGATGTTTGAGTGCGTGGACCGTGGGTTGCGCATTGATGGGGTGCTGCCGGGTGGGTTGAAGGTGAAGCGACGCGCCAAGGGAATTCATGACCAATTGGTCGCGGAGCAGGGGATGAACCGGTCTCAGCCGCATGTGATTAACGATTGGATGAGCGTTTACGCCATGGCGGTGAATGAGGAAAACGCGGCTGGGGGCAAGGTTGTGACCTCGCCCACGAATGGGGCCGCGGGCGTGTTGCCGGCGGTGCTGCGCTATTATTGCGACCAATGTGTTGGGGCGCATGAGGCGGGGCAGCGAGATTTTTTGCTGACGGCGGCGGCGATTGGTGGGCTGATTAAGCATAATGCCTCGATTTCGGGGGCGGAAGTTGGGTGTCAGGGCGAGGTTGGATCGGCCTCGGCGATGGCTGCGGCGGGATTATGTGCGGCGCTGGGTGGTACGAATGCGCAGATTGAGAACGCGGCGGAGATTGCGTTGGAGCATCATTTGGGCATGACGTGCGATCCTGTGGCGGGGCTGGTTCAGGTGCCGTGTATTGAGCGCAATGGATTGGGTGCAATCAAGGCCGTGTCGGCGGCGTCGCTGGCGCTGCGCGGGGATGGCACGCATTTTATGCCGCTGGACAATTGCATCGAGACGATGCGCCAGACCGGCGTGGATATGAGTACGAAATACAAGGAAACCTCGCTTGGGGGGCTTGCAGTTAACATCCCAGAGTGTTGATGTCAGGCCAAATGGTTTTGAGGAATATGCTATGAAAAAGATCGTGTTAACGGGTGCTGCGGGCAATCTGGGTAAGCTGTTACGCGCGCCGTTGGCGGCGATGTGCGATGAGCTGGTATCCACAGACATTGTTGAAAACATTGGCGAATTAGGCGGTAATGAGCGGTTTGTGCAGGCTGATTTGGCCGATATGGCGCAAATTGGCCCACTGCTGGAAGGCGCGGATATGGTGGTGCATTTTGGCGCGATTGTGGACGAGCTGCCGTTTGAGCAAATGTGGGGCCCGAACTTTGTGGGGTCTTATAATATCTGGCAGGCGGGCAAGGAGCATGGGGTGCGGCGCATCGTGTATGCGTCTTCGATTCATGCGATGGGAATGTACCCTAAAACTGTTTCGATTACGCCTGATATGCCACATCGACCGGACACATATTATGGCTTGGCCAAGTGCTTCACTGAGGATTTGGGCCGGATGTATTGGGAAAAAGAGGGGCTGGAATCGGTGCATATCCGCATCCTGTCGGCGACCTCGCGCCCTGGTAATGCGCGCGCGCTTGGGTCTTGGTTGAGCCCGGATGATTTGGTGCAAGTTGTGACACGCGCGATTGATACGCCTGTGGTCGGGTTTACCGTAATTTACGGGGTGTCGGATAATGATCGATCACCGGTGGATAATTCAAAATCATCGCATTTGGGATATCGCCCGAAAGATAATGGTGAGGACTTTGCGGCTGAAATTTTGGCTGAGACGGGTCCGGCGGATTTGAATGATTTGGGTCTGACATGCCATGGGGGACCGTTTGCATCTGCGACTTTGGGGGTGAGCCCGATGGCATTGATGGGGATACCTGAGCCTGATGATGCGTGAACTGAACGATTGTTCAAATGGTGCGCTGCGCGCGCTGTTTTAAGTGATGGGGGCTCTGCCCGCAGAGGTTAATTAGGGGGCTCTGCCCCCGGGCCCCCGGGATATTTTTGGAACAATGATGGGGTTAATAGACGTGGATTTCTGTGGCCCAGTTGGCGCAGGAGGTTTGGAGTTTTTTGGGCAGGGGGGCGTCGGTGTAGAAGTGGTCGATGTCTTTGAGCGATGCGATTTTGACCGGGGCTGTGCGTTGGAGTTTTGAGCTGTCCGATACAAGGTAGCTTTTGCGCGCACGAGACAGGATGGTTTGGCTGACTTCGACCTCTTGAATGTCGAAATCCAAAATATCACCGTCATCATCCATGGCAGAGCAGCCGATTACGGCGATATCAAACTTGAATTGGGCGATGAGTTTTGTGGTCATGGCGCCAATTAAGCCGCCATCCGAGCGGCGCAGGGTGCCGCCTGCAACCATGACTTTGATATTTGGATTTTCGGATAAGATATTGGCAATGTTGAGATTATTTGTAACGGCCATCAGGTTTTGATGGCTGAGGAGGGCGCGTGCGACGGCCTCTGTTGTGGTGCCAATATTGAGGAAGATGCAGGCGCCTTCTGGGATGTCGGCGGCGCAGGCTTTGGCTATGCGCGCTTTGGGGGTGTGGTTGAGGTTTCGGCGGTCCTCGTAGCCAATAACGGAGGCGCTTTTGGGAAGGATTGCGCCGCCATGCACCCGCTTTAGGTGGCCGTTATCTGACAGGTCTGACAGGTCTTTGCGGATGGTTTGCACGGAGGTGTGAAAGCGGCGCGCGAGCTTATCAACGCTGACGCGGCCTTTGCGGCGGGCGATGTCGAGGATTTCTGATTGCCGGAAGTTTTCTGCCATAACGCACCTGATTTGACGATAAAGCGAAAGTAAACCTTGACGAAACGAAAGTAAACCTATGTGGTTTGAGGGTGAAGATCTGAGGAGTCGCGGTGATGATGCGTGAAGGCGTGGTTGATTTATTTGTTATTGGTGGCGGCATAAATGGCTGCGGTATTGCGCGTGATGCGGCGGGGCGCGGGTTGTCTGTGAGCTTGGCGGAGATGGGCGATTTGGGGGGGGCTACGTCGAGTGCCTCGACCAAGTTGTTTCACGGCGGTTTGCGCTATTTGGAATATTTTGAGGTTGGATTGGTGCGCAAGGCGCTGATCGAGCGTGAGACGTTGTTGCGTGCTATGCCCCATATCAGTTGGCCGATGCGTTTTGTGCTGCCTTATCATAGGGATATGCGCTTTGAGGGGGCGACGCCGACGTCAAAGCTGTTGAGCTTTGTGATGCCTTGGATGCGCGGGCGCAGGCCTGCTTGGCTGATCCGCTTTGGCCTGTTTTTATATGACAACCTTGGTGGGCGGGAGATTTTGCCGGGCACGCGGACGGTGGATTTGAGCGTGGATGAGGTGGGCGAGGGGATCGATGATCGGTTCAAGTTTGCCTATGAGTATTCGGATTGTTGGATTGAGGACGCGCGGTTGGTGGTGCTGAATGCGCGTGATGCGCAGGCGCGCGGGGCGCAGATTATGGTGCGCACAACGGTTGTGTCGGCGACGCGTGAGGCGGGGCTTTGGGTGGTGTCGTTGCGGGATGGGCGCACTGGCGATGAGTGGCAGCAAAAGGCCAAAGTGTTGGTTAATGCAGGCGGGCCTTGGGTCGAGGATGTGATTAAGAATGTCGCGGGGATTGCATCGCGTGAGGGTGTGCGCTTGGTGCGTGGCAGCCATATTGTGACCAAGCGATTGTTTGAGCATGACAAGGCGTATTTCTTTCAAGGTGAAGATGGGCGGATCATTTTTGCCATTCCCTATGAGACGGATTTTACGCTGATTGGGACGACGGATGCGGAGCACGGGGATGCGTTTGAGGCGCCTGTTTGCACAGATATCGAGCGCGATTATTTGATTGAGTTTGCGAACGGGTATTTCAAGCGTGATATCTCGGTGGAGGATGTGGTGTGGAGCTATTCGGGTGTGCGGCCGCTATATGATGACGGGGCAAAATCGGCGGCGGCGGCGACGCGCGATTATGTGCTGAGTTTGAATGATGAGGGCGCGCCGTTGCTGAACATTTTTGGCGGCAAGATCACGACATATCGCAAGTTGGCGGAAGGGGCGATGGCGAAGCTTGCGCCGTTTGTGGATGAGGATAAGGGCGATTGGACTGCGGGTGTTGCGATGCCAGGCGGCGATTTTGCGGTCGATGGGGTTGAGGCGTTGATTGACGGCTTGATTATGGATTACCCGTTTTTGAGCGATGTTTGGGCGAAGCGATTGGTGCGGGCTTATGGGACTGATGCGCGAGTTATGTTGGGGGATGCAGGGGCGAAATCCGAGATGGGGCAGAGCTTTGGCGCGACAATGAGCGCGCGCGAGGTGACTTGGTTGATGACGCATGAGTTTGCGCAAAGCGCGGAAGATGTGGTGTGGCGGCGGTCTAAGTTGGGCTTGCGAATGAGCGAGGCTGAGATCAAGCTGTTGGACGATTGGATGCAGGCAAAACGCGCGGCGTAAGAGAGGTATTGGGGGGGGAATTGCATGACACATATTTTGGCGATTGATCAGGGGACGACATCAAGTCGGGCGATTATCTTTGATGGGGGCATGAAGATTGTGGCCTCGGCGCAAGAAGAATTTACGCAACATTTCCCGCAATCTGGCTGGGTGGAGCATGACCCTGCGGATTTATGGTCCAGCACTGTTGCGACGTGTCGTGCGGCGCTTGAGCGCGCGGGGCTGAGTGCCAGCGATGTGGCGGCGATCGGGATTACTAATCAACGTGAGACCACGATAGTGTGGGATAAAGTGACGGGCGATCCGGTTTATAATGCGATTGTTTGGCAAGATCGGCGCACCAGCGACTATTGCCGCGAGATGCGTGATGCGGGGCATGAGGCGATGTTCACCGAGCGCACAGGGCTGTTGTTGGACCCGTATTTTTCGGGGACGAAATTGCGCTGGATTTTGGAGAATGTAGAGGGTGCGCGGGCGCGCGCTGAGGCGGGTGAGCTGCTTTTTGGCACCGTGGATTGCTTTTTGATTTGGAAGATGACGGGCGGCGCAAGCCATGTGACGGACGCGACGAATGCGGCGCGCACTTTGCTATACGATATTCGCAAGGGGCGGTGGAGCATGGCGATTTGCGAGCTGTTGGGCATCCCGGTGGGGATGCTACCAGAGGTGAAGGATTGCGCGGCTGATTTTGGTGTTTGCGACGCTGATTTTCTGGGGGCTGAGGTGCCTATTTTGGGTGTTGCAGGGGACCAGCAGGCGGCGACGGTGGGGCAAGCATGTTTTCAGCCGGGGATGATGAAATCAACCTATGGAACGGGGTGTTTTGCGTTGCTGAACACGGGTGGCACACCTGTGGCGTCCAAGAACCGGATGCTAACAACGATTGCCTATCAGTTTGATGGGAAACCAACTTATGCGCTGGAAGGCTCGATCTTTATCGCTGGCGCAGTGGTGCAATGGCTGCGCGATGGGATCAAGATTATTGGTGATGCGGGCGAGACGCATGCTTTGGCCGAGGGGGCTGATCCGGGGCAAAATGTGATTATGGTGCCGGCATTCACGGGGCTTGGGGCGCCCTATTGGGATGCGGATTGTCGAGGCGCGATATTTGGGCTGACGCGTGCAACGGGAGCGCCGGAATTGGCGCGTGCGGCGCTGGAAAGTGTGGGCTATCAGACGCGTGATTTGCTGGAGGCGATGAAGGCAGATTGGGGCGGGGATAGTGAAAATGTGCTGCGTGTCGATGGCGGAATGACGGCCAGCGATTGGGCGATGCAGTTTTTATCGGACATTATCGATGCGCAAGTTGACCGCCCCGAGGTGTTGGAGACAACCGCGTTGGGGGCGGCATGGTTGGCGGGATCGCGCGCCGGAATTTACCCAGATATGGACGGGTTTGCCGCGAGTTGGGCGCTTGAGCGCCGCTTTGAGCCGGATATGAATGAGGCGGAGCGAGGTGAAAAATACAGCGCGTGGAAAAAGGCGGTTGCGGCGACGATGTCAGTGTGAGCTGATGGCGCGCAGGAGGCGTTACGCTCATGTCTGATCAAGCAAAATTTGTTGAAGGAAACCTGTTGCGACATATCACCGTGATGAGTTTGGCGGCCTCGGTTGGGCTAATGGCGATCTTCTTTGTTGATTTTGTCGATATGATTTTCATCTCGATGTTGGGCAAGGCAGAGCTGGCCGCGGCGATTGGGTATTCGGGCGCAATTTTGTTTTTCACCAGCTCTGCGGGCATTGGCATGTCGATCGCGGGCGGCGCTTTGGTGGCGCGGGCTTTGGGGGCGGGTGACACGGAAAAAGCACGGCGATTAACCAGTAGTTCCTTGGTGTGGGGCTTTGGCGTTGGGGTGAGTTTTGCGGCGATTGTGTGGTTCAATTTAGATGTTCTGGTGGGGTTGATTGGGGCCACCGGAGAGACCGCGGTTTTAGCAGAACACTACCTAGCGATCATTGTGCCAAGCCTGCCGTTTTTGATGTTGGGCATGATGAGCAGCGCAGTTTTGCGTGCCTATGGCGACGCACGGCGATCAATGATGGCAACAATTTGGGGCGGTGTGGTGAATGCCGTTTTGGACCCTATTTTTATCTTTGCGTTTAGCCTGGATCTGACGGGGGCGGCGATGGCCTCGGTTGCGGCGCGCCTGACGATTGCGGTTATGGCGATGCGACCTTTGATTGTGCATTACGGCGGGATCGAGCGGCCAACGCCTAGGGCATTATTTCGCGACACGGTCCCTATACTTGCTATCGCGGTCCCGGCGATCCTGACGCAATTGGCAACACCATTGGGGCAGGCTTATGTGACCCGAGCGATGGCTGAGTTTGGCGAAGTTGCGGTGGCGGGCATGGCGGTTGTGTCACGTTTGACGCCGATGGCATTCGCAGCGATCTTTGCGTTGTCGGGCGCTGTTGGGCCGATATTTGCGCAAAATTTGGGGGCTGGAAAGTCTGAGCGTGTTGTTGGCACGCTTAGGGATGCGGTCATATTCGTTGCAATCTATGTGGTGCTTGCGGCATTGGCATTATTCGTCATGCGCGACCTGATAGTTGGTTTATTTCAAGCGGATGGCACCATTGCGCAGGATTTGATTTACCTGTTCTGCGGCCCGCTGGCTTTGATGTATTTCTTCAACGGGGTGATGTTTGTGGCCAATGCCGGGTTCAATAATTTGGGGCATCCGTATTATTCGACCGCGCTGAATTGGGGCCGTCATACGCTGGGTACGATCCCGTTTGTGATGTTGGGCGCGTGGATGTATGGCGCGCCCGGAGTGCTGATTGGGCAAGCCGTCGGTGGGGTGATTTTCGCCGCGATTGCATGGCGTTTGGCGGTGCGGGTGGTTGCTGCGAATGAGCCGGTCAAGATGGAGCCGTTCCAGCGCGAGCGCCGCTTGCTAGGTATTTTCCACGCGCGCAGATAGGCGCGCGAGGTGATGATCTACAAGGGCCGTTTGCGCGGGTTCTAGGGTTTGCGCCCTTGGGTATTGCGGGGTTGAGCGGTCGTTTAAGACCGGCGCGTCCCAGCCTTGGGTGGTGTCAAAGAAATGCGCCGCGCCGTCTTCGCCAAACACCTCTAGGAAGCCTTGGACCACGACATCAATATAGCTGAGCAGGATCGGGTGTGGCTGAGTGGGGTCGGGGCTTGGATGGGTTTGATAGATTTCAATATCCGGGGCATCAGCACTGTGGGATATGGAGGCGGGATCAAGGGGGCTGCGAAAGTAGCCAGTCTCGCGAATATCTAGCGCATCCCAGTCGGCATCGGGGACTTTGGCGATGAGGCCTTTGATCTGGGCACCGGGCGCGGAGGTGACGCTGAGAAAGGCCAAGTCACGCGCGGATGTGTGGCGCCAAACCCGTTGCCAGCCATTAAGCGTGGCGGGATGGGTGGAGGTGTAGCTGTGGGTCTTGGCGTTCACCAAAGAGCCGTAGCCGAAGAAAAAAGGATCACTCATGGGGGGAGTGGTACGCTTTTTCCCCGCTGGTGCAAGTTGTGTTCTGCGCTGATTGCCGTAGCTTAGGCTTCTTTACCCTAACTGGAGACATAATATGTCAATCGCACGCGTCACAGAAATCATCGCCTCTTCTTCCAAAAGCTTCGACGATGCCATCGAGAATGGTATCAAGCGCGCTTCCAAGACGTTGAAAAACGTTGAAGGTGCATGGGTTCAAGACCAAAAATGCACTGTTAAAGACGGCAAGATTTCCGAATATCGCGTGGCTTTGAAAGTCACGTTCATCGTTAAAGACTAATCCGGGGTTTTGATCCCGAGGCGGTGCTTTAACAGCCGCCAGCCAAGCTTTGGAATACGCCGCAACAGCGCCCCGCGCAGGTCGGCGTATTCTGCCTCTCCGGCGAGGAGTTCCAGATATTTCATCTGTAGAGAATCGCCGCGCTCGAACGCTTTCTTGAAATAACCCTCGGTCGCCTTTGGGAACATAATCATGCGCCACATGCGGGCCTGATCTATCGAGCGCTGTATCGGCTTTACGGCTTTCATGTAGTGCTTTAGCGCGGTGTTTGGTTGATTATCAGATAGCGCTTTTGCAACGGCATTTGCGGCATGCGCGCCACTTTCCATAGCCAATGCGATACCTTCGCCGGTGATCGGGTCTACCAGCCCGGCGGCATCGCCAGCTAGGATAATGTGACCCCGGCCGGGGCGCTTTTTGTAACCCCCGAATGGCAGGTATTGGCCTTTATACCTCAGGTCTTCATCACTGTTTGTTTGGCGGACATAGGCGGCCATATTGGCTTTCATGTCAGGGTTTTTAATATTGATCCCACCGACGCCGATTGTGATGGTTTTGCGCTTAGGAAAGGACCAGCCATAGCCCCAATGCGCGCCGTCAAAGTCAATTTCTACGGCATCGTCACGACTGGCGGGGCGTGGTGTTTCGATCTCTAGGCCGAAGCCGATTTTATCAGGGTCAAAGGGGCGCCCAAAGAGGGTGCGCGCGATGAAGGAATTGACCCCATCCGCGCCGATGAGGGCCTTAAAGGTTAATGTTGTGCCGTCACGCAGGATCAGGGAGTTATCGCTTAGATTAGTGATCGGCTGGCCAAGGTAGGGGGTTGCACCAGCGCTGAGCGCTTCGGCGTGGAGCATCGCGTCGAAATCACGGCGCATGGTCAGATGCACGGGGGGGGCGTTGGGGATGTCGGCCAGCACCCGGCCTTTGGCGGAAAACCGCATGTGATTGGAGGTCACGAACAGGTCACCATCGACCTCGCGGCCGAAAATGGCGCGCATGGCTTTTTGGCTTCGGCCCGTGAACAGCCCGCCACAGAGTTTGTCGCGGGGGAAGGTGGCCTTGTCGATCACAGCCACGGATAGCCCTGCCTTGGCGGCCGTGATGGTGGCGGCAGAACCTGCGGGGCCGGAGCCAACAACAATGAGATCGTATTTCAACATGGGGGGCTTTTAGAGGATTGAGGGGGAGGTGCCAACCGCTGCGCGAGTGGCCTTTTATGTATAATCGCGCTAGGGCTGACGCAAATTGGATGAGGCTTTGAGAATGATACCAGAGAATGTGATGACGCGCAGCAATGGCGCGTGTGAGTTGTGCGGGGCTGTGGCAACGGACGGCGTGGCTGTTACGCCGCGTACGGATGTGGTGGCGCTGTGTGATACCTGCGCGTCGGGTGCGGGGGATGAGGGGCATTGGCGCTGCTTACAGGGCGCGGTTTGGTCCGAGGTGCCTGCGGTGCAAGTGTTGGCGGTGCGCCAGTTGCGCAAGATGGATGCGGCTTGGGCGGCAGAGACTTTGGATATGGTTTATCTGGAAGATGATTTGGCGGCTTGGGCAGCGGATGTGCCGTTGGAGCATCGCGATTCGAACGGCACGTTACTGGCGGCAGGCGACAATGTGGTGTTGATCAAGGATTTGCCAGTTAAAGGCGGTGGCTTCACGGCCAAGCGCGGCACGGCGGTGCGCGGCATTTCCTTGGTGGCGGACAATGCGGGCCACATCGAGGGGCGGGTCGAGGGGCAGCGGATCGTGATCCTGACCGAGTTCGTTAAGAAAAAGTAGCGCCTAAGACGCGTATAAATGAGAAAGGGCGCGCAAGGTTTCCCCTGCGCGCCCTTCCCAAATTCTTAGATCGTTCGGCTTATGCCAGAGCGATGTTTACGGCGCTTTCGCGGCCGTCACGGCCAGCTTCTACGTCGAAAGTTACGGCTTGGTTGTCGTCCAAGGAGGACAGGCCGGAGCGCTCAAGTGCAGAGATGTGCACGAACACGTCCTTGGATCCGCCTTCAGGAGCGATAAAGCCGAAGCCTTTAGTTGAGTTAAACCATTTCACGGTGCCATTAGCCATCGTGTTATTCCTTAATTTAGTGCTGCCCACTTTATTGCGGCAGCTCGGCTCGATTGGTCTGTAACGAATAGACTGGCGGCCGTATTAGGGAAGACAGTGGGTCGAAAGAGGCAAACGTTGCAGGGCGCATTTGGCAGACTTTGCCCTGCAAGTAAAGCTTTTTCGTCTATAACATCGCCGCTATTTGATCTTTGAGGGACATGCGCTGTCTGCGCAGGGCGGCCTCATGGGCGTCATCGGTTGGCTCTACGTTGGTTTCGGCGCGGTGCACGGCGCGGTTTACCTCGTGATATTCGTCGAACAACTTGCGGAAATGGGCGTCCGATTCTTTGAGGGTATGCATTTGGTCGATTTTGTCGGGGAATTCTTCGGCGAGTTCGTGAGGCGTATGTGACATGAGGGTCTCCCTTGGTTGTGTTTAAGAGGAGTATGAGCCTTGCCCCCGCGGTGACATTGATGTGGGTCAAAGGGGGTGAAAAACGTGAGGGTGGGCAGGCGGCCGCTTATTAAGGCTTTGGGAGTATTGAGTGAGGCATGTCGAAATATATCAGACCAAAGATTACTGGCGGGCGCGTGTTTTTTACAGTGTGTTTGGCAGAGAGGGGGAGTGACTTGTTGCTCCGCGAAGTTGAAAGTTTGCGGGAGGCTGTGAGACTTACACGAAAAGGGCGGCCGTTTGAAATTAATGCGTTCGTTGTATTGCCTGACCACTTGCACGCAGTGTGGACATTACCCGCAGGGGATAGAGATTTCTCGACACGGTGGGGCGTGATTAAGGCAAGGTTTGGGCTATCTGTCCCTGCGGGAACGCGACGGGCAAGTCATGTAGCGCGCCGTGAACGAGGTATTTGGCAACGCCGCTTTTGGGAGCATCACATCCGCGATGATGCGAGCTATCGCGCATGTGTTGAGTATTGTTGGTATAATCTGGTGAAGCATGGATTTGTGAAAAGCCCATTGGAATGGCAGTTTTCATCAGTTCACCGTGATCAACGATCGGGGGTATGTTCGTAGGGTGCGCATTTATGCGCACCAAGCTGTGATATGTAATGGTGGCAGGTGTGCATGAATACACACCCTACCGTGTGAACTTTTTGTATTTCACCCGTTTTGGTTCCACTGAATCCGGTCCAAGGCGGCGGATTTTGTCTTCCTCGTAGGCCTCGAAATTGCCCTCGAACCATTCGACATGCGCCTCGCCCTCGAAGGCTAGGATATGTGTGCAGAGCCGATCGAGGAAGAAGCGGTCGTGGGAGATGACGACAGCACATCCAGCAAAGTCTTCGATCGCATCTTCAAGCGCCCTTAACGTATCTACGTCAAGGTCATTGGTAGGTTCATCGAGCAGCAATACGTTGCCGCCAGATTTTAGGAGTTTTGCCATGTGCACACGATTGCGTTCACCGCCCGATAGTTTGCCCACTTTTTTCTGCTGGTCGCCGCCCTTGAAGTTGAAGGCGGAGCAATAGGCACGCGAGTTCATTTGCGCATCACCGAGTTGGATAATCTCGCTGCCGCCGGAGATTTCTTCCCACACGGTTGTGTCGGATTCCAAGGCGTCGCGCGACTGATCCACGTAGCTAAGCTGTACGGTGTCGCCATAGGTGACGGAGCCAGAATCGGGCTGCTCTTGGCCCGTGAGCATACGGAACAGCGTGGATTTACCCGCGCCGTTGGGACCAATGACGCCGACAATGCCACCAGCAGGTAGGCTAAAGCTGAGGTCCTCGACGAGAAGTTTGTCGCCATAGGCCTTGGTGAGATTTTCGACCTCGATCACCTTGGCCCCTAGACGTGGACCATTGGGGATGATGATCTGGGCGCGGCCTAGCTTTTCACGCTCGGACTGGTTGGCCATCTCGTTATAGGCGTTGATCCGGGCCTTGGACTTGGCTTGGCGCGCTTTTGCGCCAGCGCGAATCCATTCGAGCTCTTTTTGAAGGGTCTTTTGTTGGGATTTATCATCCTTGGATTCACGCTCTAGACGTTTGGCTTTTTGCTCTAGCCATGCGGAATAATTGCCCTCGTAGGGGATGCCGCGACCACGATCGAGTTCCAGAATCCAGCTGGTGATATCATCAAGGAAGTAGCGGTCATGGGTGACGATTAGGATGGTGCCTTTGTAATCCATCAGGTGCTTTTGCAGCCAAGCGATGGTTTCGGCGTCAAGGTGGTTGGTCGGCTCATCGAGGAGCAACATGTCTGGCTCTTCAAGGAGTAATTTACACAGGGCAACCCGGCGTTTTTCACCGCCTGAAAGGCTGGCAACTTCGGCGTCATCAGGTGGGCAGCGCAAAGCTTCCATCGCAACGTCGATCTGCGCGTCAAGATCCCACAGGTTTTGTGCGTCGATCTCGTCTTGTAGCTTACCCATCTCGTCGGCGGTCTCGTCGGAGTAATTCATCGCGAGCTCATTGTAGCGATCAAGAATGTCCTTTTTCGGCTTTACACCGAGCATCACATTGCCGCGTACGTCTAGGGTTTCATCTAGGTTCGGCTCTTGCGGCAAATAGCCGACATGAGCGCCCTCGGCGGCCCATGCCTCGCCAGTGAAATCCTTGTCCAGACCGGCCATGATGCGCATGAGGGATGATTTGCCCGAACCGTTGGTCCCGACTACGCCGATTTTGACGCCAGGCAAGAAGTTAAGGCGGATATTTTCAAACACCTTTTTGCCGCCGGGATATTGCTTGGAGACGCCGTCCATGAAGTAGACGAATTTATTAGCTGCCATGGGGGATGCTCCGAAAAGAGGTGAAATGTTGGCGCAAGTTTAGCGGGTTGGGCGAGGCGGGGCAATTGCGATATGTATAAGTTAACTTGGTGGTGAGCTCCGCAGAAAATTGGGTTCTGGAAACTACTACAGATTTCGCGCAGACTGCGGTTATGACAAAAATTAGCACCCCGCCGAAAGTATTCCCGCCCGCTTACCGACCCGCACAGGATCGGTACGAAACGATGCCCTATCGCCGTTGCGGTAAATCGGGCGTTAAGTTGCCCGCGATCAGCCTTGGGCTGTGGCACAATTTCGGCGGTGACACGCCGCATGAATTGAAACGCGAACTGTGCCGCACGGCGTTTGATCATGGCATCACGCATTTCGATTTGGCGAATAATTACGGCCCGCCTCCCGGGTCTGCGGAAACCGCGTTCGGAGAGGTTTTGCGCACGGATTTTGCGGGATATCGCGATGAGCTGATCATCTCAAGCAAAGCGGGCTATGACATGTGGTCAGGGCCGTATGGTGAGATGGGGAGCCGGAAATATCTGGTCGCCTCATGCGATCAATCGTTGAAGCGAATGGGCTTGGAATACGTTGATATTTTCTATTCGCACCGGTTTGATCCAGAGACGCCTTTGGAAGAAACCATGGGGGCGCTGGATTATATCGTGCGCTCGGGGCGCGCGCTTTATGCGGGAATTTCATCGTATAATTCCGAGCGGACCCGTGAAGCCGTGGCGATTTTGAAAGAGATGGGCACGCCGATGTTGATCCATCAGCCATCGTATAACTTGCTAAACCGCTGGGTGGAACATGACGGTTTGCTGGATACGCTGGATGACTTGGGTATGGGGTCCATTGCGTTCACGCCTTTGGCGCAGGGTATTTTGACCAAGAAATATCTGGGCGGTATTCCCGAGGGGAGCCGGGCGACACAGGGCAAATCATTGCTGGAAGGTATGATTAACGAGCGGTCCTTGGCGAGCGTTCAGGCGTTGAATGATCTGGCGGAGACGCGCGGACAGACGTTGGCGCAGATGGCGCTGGCTTGGGTGTTGCGCGGCGGTCGCGTGACGACGGCTTTGATTGGCGCGTCTAAACCCAGCCAGATTGTGGACTGCGTAGGGGCCGTTGCAAATCTGGAATTCACGGCGGATGATCTGGCAAAGATCGACGAGATTAGCGCGGAGGAGGCGATCAACCTTTGGGCGAAATCCTCCGAGACTGAGTGATTTAATGCAGGCGGGGTGGCCAATTGCGGGGGCTAGTCAAGTTGTGGGCCTGCTGGGCGGGTCGTTTGATCCGGCCCATAGCGGGCATGCACATATCACGCGCGAGGCGCTGAAACGCTTTGGGTTGGATCAGGTTTGGTGGCTGGTCAGCCCCGGAAACCCACTGAAATTGCGTGGGCCAGCACCCATGGCGGAGCGGCTGGCGCGGGCGTGCGATGTGATGGATCACCCTCGGGTTATGGTCACGGATTTGGAGGCCAAGCTAGGAACGCGCTATACCGCGCAAACTTTGCGCGGCTTGCAGGCACGATATCGTGATGTGCGGTTTGTCTGGCTTATGGGGGCAGATAATTTGGCGAGTTTCCATCGCTGGCAAGACTGGCAGGGCATTATGGAAAGCGTGCCTGTGGGGGTGCTGGCGCGTCCCGGTGATCGGATATCTGCGCGATGTTCGGTTGCGGCGCAGCGGTATAGTCATGCGCGTTTGCCGGGCGCGGCATCAATGCTTTTGGCGCGCGGTGATGCTCCGCGCTGGTGCTATATTAACCTGCCGTTAAGTGATGCGTCGTCGAGTGCTATTCGGGCGTCTGGGGCATGGGGCGCTTCTTAAGGAACAGAGTGGCGATGCCGGATGCAAAGATGATGGCAAGGCCAATGGCGGAGATTACATCGGGCCAATTGCCAAAGAAAACCAACCCGTAAGCCGTGGCGCCAACCAATTGCACATAAACAAACGGGGCCAGAACCGATGCGCCCGCGCGCGCATAAGCGAACACCAAAAACAGGTTTCCAAACATAGAAGCAACTGCGGACCAAAGCACGAGGCCGGATAGGGTTGGCGTGATATCTGGCAGGTTTGCAAGGCCCAGCGGCGTGAGAACCAACGAGCCGATCATAAGTTGTGTGAGGAGCAGATGCACGGGGCGGCCCAAGGGCGCGACCCAACGCGATGCGGTTAGAAACATTCCATAGCAGCAGCCAGAAAACGCGGCCCACGCAAGGCCGGGGGTCATGCCAAAGCCCGGCTTCACGACGAGAAAAACACCGCCTAACCCGATGGCGAGCAGGAGGAAGCGCAGGGTGCTGCCCTGCTCTTTAAGGAGGGTGACCGAGAGGATGTAGCTGACCATTGGGCCTAGGAAGAAGGCACCAAAAACATTGGCGATAGGTTCAGTCTGGAGGGCGGTTAGGATGGTGGTGATGGTCACGACTTGGATCGCGCTGCGCAACCAGATGCGCCAGTTTTTGAGCAATTTTAGCGCGTCTGGGTGCCATGCGAAGGGGGCAAGGACGACCAGTCCGATAAGGTAGCGGATCCAGGCGACAAAGAAGGGCGCGACGCCTGCCGATGTCATGAGTTTGCCAGCCGTATCGCCAAATGGGATTAGCAACATACCCAGCGACATGATCGCGGTGGCGATGAGAATTGAACGCTCCATCATTGATGCGTAGCAGGGCAGAAGGGCGCTTGCCACCGCCAAGCGCATGGGCGATTACTTTGGCCATGAGTAATGATGTGATGCGATTTGGCCGCCGGACGGTTTTAGGGTTTTTAATGTTTGGGGTGGCGGAGGCCGCGTTGGCAGGATCGCCTGCGACCTCGTTGCGGCCTTTGCGCAAACCCAGGGATGCGCCAAAGCGTGTGGTGCGCGGTGCCGAGAGCTCGGTGGCAAGCGCAAATCTGGGTGGTAAGGTCAGTTTTGTGGTTGCAGATGCGCGCACGGGGCGGGTGCTTGAGGCGCGCAACTCGCTTGCGGGGCAGCCTCCGGCGAGTGTGGCGAAAGCGTTGACCACGTTATTTGCACTGGATCAACTGGGGCCTAGTAAACGCTTTAAGACGCAATTGATTGCGACTGGTCCTGTTCAAAATGGCGTTCTAGCGGGGGATTTGGTGCTAAAGGGCGGCGGTGATCCGGCGTTAAGTACAGATGATTTATATAACATGGCGGCCAAGCTGAAAGCCGCCGGTGTTAGGTCTGTGCGCGGCAAGTTACGGGTTTATGGCGGTATGTCGGTGATTGATCGCATTGATCCTGCGCAGCCTGATCATGTCGGATACAATCCGGCGGTTGCGGGATTGAACCTGAATTTCAACCGGGTTTATCTGGAGTGGAAACGCACAGGGCAGGGGTATTCGACCACGATGGACGCGCGCTCGGATCGGATTAGGCCGGGTGTTGGGTTCGCGAAAACCACCGTTGCGGCGCGTGATTTGCCGATTTTCAAGTATTCGGGCAAAGGCGGGCGCGACAATTGGAGCGTCGCCAGCAGGGCGCTGGGCAAAGGAGGCGGGCGTTGGCTGCCTGTGCGCCGCCCTGAGATATATGCGGGCGATGTGTTGCAAACGGTAGCGCGCTCGCATGGGATCAAACTGCCGTTTCCGGTCAAAGCATCAGGTGCGCCGCGCGGTACGGTTTTGGCCGAGCATCGCAGTCCGGAGCTGCGACTTGTTGCGCGCGATATGCTGAAATTTTCGACTAACCTGACGGCGGAGGTCCTGGGGCTGCAAGCCAGCGGCGCAGGAAGTTTGAAAGCCTCTGCGCGCGCCATGACGCGGTGGCTGTCGGCAAAGCACGGTGTGAGAAAAGCAAAGTTTGCGGATCACTCTGGCCTGAGTGATGCGTCGCGAATTAGTGCGCAGGAGATGGTGAAGGCACTGGTAGGGGCCGGGGTTGACGGGCAGTTGCGCGCGTTGATGAAGCCGATTGCAGTGCGTAATAAAGACAACAAAGTGGTGCAAAACAGCCCGATCAAGGTCGTGGCCAAGACGGGAACTCTGAATTTTGTGAGCGCGCTTGCAGGCTATATTCGCACCCCCGACGGGCGCGATTTGGCTTTTGCGATATTCATGTCTGATGTGCCACGGCGCAAAGCGTTGAAAAAATCCGAGCGGGAATCCCCGCGTGGATCGCGCTCATGGAATGGGCGGGCTAAGAGGCTGCAAGCGCAGTTGATTAACCGCTGGGCCGTGTTGCACGGAAGCTAGGATCAGACGGTTAAGTGGCGTGCACGCGCCCCGCGCTCGATTGCCGCGGCGTGCAGGCGGTCGATTTGCAACTCGTAGCGGATCTCTTCCAACAGGCGCAATTCGGGCTGAGTAAGTGCGCCATCAGAGGCCGCGACGTCACAGGCAAAGGCGTAGGCTGTCTCGAATAAATGCTCTGGCAATGCTGTGCGCACGATGCCGAAAAGGGCATCCAACCCCTCTTCTTCCTCGAACAGATCGGTGGTGAGTTTGGATACTTCCGCGATGCGGTCCACGTCGTATTCGCCGAAAATCGGTAGGTAGTTCACCACCTGCTGGATCGCGACCAACTCTGCGGTGTGCACATTGGAATCAGACATGGAAACGGAGATCATGATCGCGACAAGCGCGTCTTGAGGGGACAATGCGGTGGTTTCGGTACTCATAATATACTCCGGTAAAATAGGTTTGTTGCGGTGCAGAATATTGACCTAAGCCATGGCGCACAATAGGTAGCAGCACTGGTGCGGCATATGGTGTGCTGTATGTGAACCTTGGATATGCTTCGATGACCGATATGCGTGACGCTGGAATGACCTCAAAAGCTTGGCCCTTTGTGGAGGCGCGCGCGTTGTTGAAGCGGTTCGCCAAGGGGGCACCAGAGAAGGGTCATGTGCTGTTTGAGACTGGCTATGGCCCGTCGGGCTTGCCCCATATCGGGACATTTGGCGAGGTGGCGCGCACCACGATGGTGCGGCGCGCGTTTGAGGTGATCTCGGACATTCCGACACGGCTGATTTGTTTCTCGGACGATGTGGACGGGATGCGCAAAGTTCCTAGCAATGTGCCAAACCCTGAGGCGTTGGAAGAGCATTTGCAGCGGCCGTTAACCAAGGTTCCAGATCCGTTTGGTGAATATGAGAGTTTCGGGCATCACAACAATGCGATGCTGCGTCGGTTCTTGGATACGTTCGGGTTTGAGTATGAGTTTGTTTCGGCATCAGAGTTTTATGCGTCTGGCCAGTTTGACGAAGTGCTGTTGCGTGCGTGCGAGCGTTATGACGATGTGATGGCGGTGATGTTGAAATCCCTGCGCGAGGAGCGGCGTGGGACGTATTCTATCTTCCTGCCGATCCACCCTGAAACGGGTCGCGTGATGTATGTGCCAATGAAAAATGTGGACGCGGAAAAAGGTGAAATCACCTTTGACGACGAGGACGGGCGCGAGTGGACGCTGCCAGTCACGGGTGGCAATGTGAAGTTGCAGTGGAAGCCAGATTTCGGCGCGCGTTGGGCCGCGCTGGACGTTGATTTTGAGATGTATGGCAAAGACCATTCGACCAACACGCCGATCTATGATCGTATCTGCGAAATTTTAGGTGGCAAGAAGCCTGCGCATTTTACCTACGAGTTGTTCCTTGATTCCGAGGGCCATAAAATATCGAAAACCAGCGGTAATGGCATATCCATTGACGAGTGGCTGACCTATGCATCGTCAGAATCGTTGTTTTACTTCATGTACTTGAAGCCAAAAACGGCAAAGCGGATGCATTTTGATGTGATCCCTAAGGCGGTAGATGAATATCACCAGCAATTGCGTGCCTATCCGGGGCAAGACGCGGCTGCGCGCGCGAATAATCCGGTATTTCACATTCACGGAGAGAACGTTCCGACCTCGAATATGGTGGTGCCGTTCTCGATGTTATTGAATTTGGCCTCGGTCGCGAATGCTGAGAAAAAAGAGCAGCTTTGGGGCTTTATCCAGCGTTATGCGCCGGAGGCGTCGGCGCAAACGCATAGCGATCTGGACCAAGCGGCAGGCTTTGCGGTGCGCTACTATAATGATTTTGTGAAGCCTAAAAAGGTGTTCCGTTTGGCCAGTGATTTGGAGCGCGAAGCGCTGTTGGATCTGCGTGCGCAATTGGCGATATGGGATGGCGGATTGGATGCGGAAGCGTTGCAATCAGTGGTGTTTGCATGTGGTCGCGAGCGGTTTGATCCACTGCGCGACTGGTTCAAAGCGCTGTACGAAGTGCTGTTGGGCGCGTCGCAGGGGCCACGTTTTGGCGGGTTCATTGCTCTATATGGCGTCGAGGAAACCATCGCGTTGATTGATGACGCATTGGCGGGAAAACTGGTCAACTGAGACCTGCGAACGGTGCTATTTAAGCGCGCGTTAACCTATACAAGCTAGACCACCGCCCGTCAGGACGGCGTGTCCGGCTTTTTCCATTTCGAGTGAATTTAATTACCCCCTTTGGGGTGCGCTTGAGCTGTGTCTTGCGCCGCTTGTTCGTCTGTCACGCCCGCTCCAACCAAGTTGA
The DNA here is from genome assembly GCF_058136045.1 of Litoreibacter sp. Lineage (NCBI taxonomy): Bacteria > Pseudomonadati > Pseudomonadota > Alphaproteobacteria > Rhodobacterales > Roseobacteraceae > Litoreibacter > Litoreibacter sp. The sequence continues at coordinate 106,573 of NZ_JBYVDD010000006.1, read as the reverse complement.
AAAGGGCTATCCATGAACAAGGCGATTACCGACGGGCTGGTGTTGACCCCGCCCCCATTTGCAAACGGTCTGGACGTGTGGTCGCGTGGCGACGGCACGCCGGGAACGGCAACTTATGATGGCTATGCCACCGCGGCTTATGTGCCCGCGGACCAAGATTTTGGCGGCTGTCTTGAGATTTTGAAAACCGAGAATACGCAAACTTTGCGCTACATGGGCGAGACGCCTTTGTTGCCGGGGTGTTACTTGCAAATCAAAATTCGCATCAAGGCCTTGTCTGGCAACCTGCCGACTGTGCGGGTTGCGGCATTTGCAGGCGGCGCGGGTGGTGTGGCCGTTGGTGGCGTGCAAACCACGGGGCCAGCAGTCGCGATGACCAGCTATGGCGACATCACGGAGGTCACCGCAATTGTCGGCGGTGGCGAGCGTGGCGGCGTGGATATGACGTGGGGTAGTGCCGCGCTTTATGGGCATTTCGGCATTGACTTGACCGGCCCGAACGGCGGGGTGGTGCGCATTGATGATGTGCAGATTGAGGACGTCACCGGCGCGTTTTTGCGCACGATGATGGACTGGGTAGATGTGAAAGATTTCGGTGCTATTGGCGATGGGACCACTGACAATACCGCTGCATTCGAGGCTGCTGACGCGGCGGCGAACGGGCGTGAAGTGCTGGTCTCGGACGGTGTTTTCCACCTTGCTGACAACGTGACATTCGAGAGCCGCGTGCGGTTCCAAGGCACGGTTACGATGCCAACGACGAAGTATCTGGCATTGTCGCAGAACTTTGACTTTGACGCTTATGCGTCGGCTTTTGGCGATGAGGAGTTGGCATTTCGCAAGGCGTTTCAAGCGCTTATGAAGCAATCGAGCCATGACAGCCTAGACCTCTGCGGGCGCTCTATTGGATTAAACGGGCCGGTTGATATGCACGCGGCGGTGCCTGATATCTCGACGTTCACGTCGCGACGCGTGATCCGCAACGGGCAGTTGGATGCGATCAGTAATGCGGCTTGGGACGCAGGCACGGCAACGTCGAGCGGTACCTATGCGACCTCCAGCCCGTTCCGCCTGAGCAATGTGACCAATGTGGCAAACATCGAAGTTGGCAGCTTGGTGACGGGCAACGGCGTGGGGCGCGAGGTTTATGTGACGTCGAAGAATGTGGGCGCGCAAACCTTGACGTTGAGCCAGCAATTATATGATGCGGTGGGCACGCAAACCTATAGCTTCAAGCGCTTCCGCTACATGCTGGATTTCAGCGGGTTCGACAAGGTAACGCAGTTCAACATTGCTGATCTGGATATCAAAGCCGATAGCGTGGCGAGTTGTATCATGTTGCCACCAGCGGGGTTGATTTGGCATCTGCGCGACTGCTATTTCAACAAGCCGAAGGACCGCGCGGTGACCTCGATCGGGCTGGCGTGCCAAGGCATGATGATTGATCGTTGCCAGTTTATCTCGAGCGAGCAGGCGCTGAATGCCACGCAGCGCACGTCGATTGGCTTCAACGTGAACGCCAACGACACCAAAATTCGCGACAACCGGTGCATCAAGATGGGCGCATTTGCCGTCATCCATGGTTCTGGCCATATGATCCTTGGGAACCACTGGTTCCATGGTGACAACCAAACCGGAGCGCCGCGTATGGCCGGGCTGATCCTGACCAAGCCGTCGTCGAAAATCGTGATTAATGGCAATTATTGCGACAATAACTTCATCGAGTGGAACAACGAGCATGATGCTTTGCCGAACTTCTCGAGCGAGTTGAGCTTTGGCGCGCTGTCTATTGTGGGCAATATCTTCACGGCCATTGGCGCGGCGTCGTATTTCCGCTTTATCGTGATCAAGCCCTATGGAACGGGGCATTTTGTCAACGGGTTGAACGTGTCGGGTAACACTTTCAAGGTGACCAACGGCAACATTGATCGCGTAGACAAGGTGGATGATTCAGTGGCGTCTTTGGACACCTCGCGGTTCCGCAATATCAATTGGTCGGGCAACAGCTACCATGCGATTAACCAGTGGACCCAAAGCCCGGTGATGCTGTCCTTTGATGAGGCCAGCCCGGTCGCGACTTGGTCTTGCGACTTCTCGGATTGGCTGCCGTTTGGCGGGCGTGCGCGCAATGTAACCGACGTGACACCCGTGGGCGCGTTGCGCAATTCTAACAATGTGAAGCAGTATGTGACCCATTACACCGACCCCAATGAAGGACCGACAGGTGGCTCTGTCGATATTATTTGGCCCAGTGCTGTGAAGGGTAAAATCAACGTAACGGCACGGGTCGATAACCCGTATTGATACGCTTTGGCTCCGCTCAGGTTTGGGCGGGGCCTTTTGGCTTTCCGGCGCGGTATAGCAGCAGGTCTGCCTTGCCTTTAACGAGCCAGCTGATGGCGAAAGCCCAGATGCCGATACTCTCGAGCCAGAAGACCACATTATAGCGGATCACGATCTGTTTGAGGTTATCTGGGCCCTGCACTTTAAACCAAGAGCAGGCGAAGACCATGACCACCGTGACCACAATAGTCAGGCCGCAAATTCTGTAGATGCGTTTGCGGAAGGGTTTGGCAGTCTTGGGAAATTTATAGAGACAGAAAACCGCCAGAGTGATCAGAAATGTCAGCGCAGAGACGTAGTGCATCACTGCTGTGGGAAAAATCCCGAACAGAGCTTGCGCGAAGGAGGTGACGTCCTGCCCGCCGGGAACCTCATTTGGGAAGAACGCAACGCCAAAGGCTGATAGTCCGGCGATTGTCGCAACCCTGTCATCCGATACCCATTCGTTACGGGTTTTTGGATAGCCGCGATAGGACACCAAAAACACCCCGATGGCACATAGCGTACCGACGAAAACATCGCGAAATGTGGTGTGGTAGAAGTCGGAAATTGACGGCTCGACCCCACCTAATTGCATGATGCCACCGATGATCAGCAAAATCGGAAGCAACAGCCCCAAAAACCCGAGCGCGTTGCGCACACGAGAATAAGACAGGACCATTTCGTCACGGTGGTTGCTGGGCATGGGTAATACGTTCTTTAATAATGCGCCAAAATGTGGACGCTTTGGGTAAATTGGCACGGCTAGCGGCTGGGCAGCTTGACGTGGATCAATGCGTCAGGGTCGTGTTCGGTGGATACTTTGGGCAACTTAAGGAGAAACTCTCATGTATTCAAACATTCTTGTTCCCGTCGTCTTTGATCCCGATCATACCCCCGATATGGCGCTTGACGTGGCGAAGGCTATTTCTGCGGATGGGGCGCAGGTGACTATCCTTCATGTCATTGAAGAATTGCCGAGTTATGCCACCAGCTATGTGGGGGCCGATTTTGCTGAGAAGAGCCGCGAAGGCGTCAAAAAGCGGCTGACGGAAATCGCTGCTATGGTGCCCGGCGGTAAGGCCGTCGTGGTTACCGGGCATTCGTCGCGCACAATTTTGGAGTGGGCTGACACCCATGGTAGCGATTGCATAATCGTGTCGTCGCACAAGCCCGGTGTTCAGGATTACTTCCTTGGCGGAACTGCCGCGCGCGTCGTGCGTTACGCTCAATGCGCGGTGCATGTCGTTCGATAAGACAAACGTCAATGTGATAGAATTTGCGCCGCTGCCAATCCCTTTTGGCGGCGGCGTTTGACTTTTAGGGCCCGTATTTTGCACATAAACTGTGCGTGGTTTTACGCAGGGTTGTAGGTTAGCGTCCCTAAGGGCGGCCAGCCCTGACAATGAGTGCGAGCACACCTATGACAGACCCGTTCGATTTGACCTCCCGCGAAGGGCTGCCAGACGCGCTGCGCGTGTTGGTCGAGGAAATCCCGCGAGAGACATGGGAAGCACATCCGAATTTCGGCGGTATGGTGCAGTTTTGGCTGCAACGGCACATGATGTTTCGTCGCTTGTTGGATGTGCTGGAAGTTGACCTGCAAAAACTGGCGGACCAAAAAATTGGCTTCGAGACCTATGGCGGGCGTCTGTCGCATTACGGTGGTACGTTGCTTAATGAGCTACACGGGCACCACCAAATCGAGGACAATCATTATTTTCCGCAACTGGTGACGCTGGACAAGCGACTGGAGCACGGGTTCGAGTTGCTGGACCACGACCACCACGCGATGGACGGGATCATCAACGGCGTGGCGGATGGGGCGAATGCTTTGCTGCGCTCCGAGGGGCGTGATGTGGGGGCCTTTGAGGGCGTGCTCGGGAGCATGAAAGTGATGCTAAACCGTCACCTGCTTGACGAGGAAGAGATCATCGTGCCGGTGATTTTAAAAACCGGATTTGACGGGTAGCCCGCCATCACGACACACTAAATAAGGCCCGCTTTGGCGATGCTTCCACCTGTTGTTCGGGGGCGGCGGGAGGCAGGGCCACGCCTGGCACAGTCTCGCATGAAACGCCTGCGGCAGCGAGGGCCTCTTGCTCCTCTAGATCGTCGACGCCCCCTTGTGAGCAACCTCGAACAAGCCGGACGATACGCTTGCCACTGAGTGCCATGGAAACCAAAAGACCGACAGTTTTCTGGGGTGGCCAATGAAGACATTCTGCGGGGCTTTTGATGTAGATCCGCTCGGCGTCGCGGCGCGCCAGCTCAAGTATTTGCGGGTCAACATGCTCATCATAGAAAATGACATCGGCGTTTTGCAGCCGCTGAACCCCGCGTAATGTGATGAGGTCTTTGTCCCCCGGGCCAGCCCCGACAAAAGCTACTGAGCCACCGTGCTCAACCCCGAATGTGGCCGTGTCGATGGCCGTTTTAATCATGCGAGCGGCCTCGCGCTCTGCGCCCGTAGCATGGGCCTGCCGCGCGGGGCCGTCAAAAACCCAACGCCATAAATCGCGCCTTGCACGCGGGTCAAGGCGCGCCGCAGCACGGCCGCGTAGCCGCCCGACAAGCGCCGCAAGATCGCCTAGCCGCGGCTCCAGAAGCTCCTCCATCCTGGTCTTGATCTGGCGCGCCAACACCGGTGCGCAGCCTTCCGTCCCGATGGCGATAACCACTGGAGATCGGTCAACGATGGAGGGCGTCAGGGCGTCGCACAAATCGGGTTGGTCGACGACATTCACCGTTGCTCCAACGGATTTGGCCAACATGTGCAAGCGGGTGTCTGTCGCGGTGCAGCCTGTTGCGATAAAGACCAAAGCGGCATCACGAAAAGCCTCAGCGGTGATTGGTACGCGTTGCCAGTCAATGCGGCCTTGCTTCGATAAATCCGCAAGCTCAGGGTCGATAGTTGCGGCAAGAACTGTGATAGCCGCGTCTGTTTTTAGGATGAGCCGGCATTTTTGTGCGGCCTGTTCACCGCCGCCCGCGATAACCACGCGGCGGCCTTGCATTTGCAAAAACATTGGAAAAGTTTTCATGCCGGGTCCTTTTGGTCGGTGTGGCGCTGTTGCCAAAGTTCGGTCGCGCGGTGGTGGGCTTGAGCTTGGGTCGAGGTCGCGCCCAAAGTCCAAAGCGCCAGCGCGGCGGTGCCGGTGATTGTTGCAAGGGCGAAAGGGTCTCTGGCCTCTCCCGACCAAAGCTTTGCAAGATCAACGGGATGCTTCGGGTCATGCAACCTACGGGAATCATTTATAATTGACGGGGCCACCTCATCCAGATCGACATCATTGCGCAGACCGAAAACGGCGATGTCCTTGGCGGGGTTGCGTTCAAACTCGCCGCCGCCGCCCTTGATAACAGTCAGGTTTTGGTCACCCAGCAACGAGGCGGCGCGCGATTGCAGGCCCCGATAAGACGGGTGGAAAACGCCTTGTACCGATGCGCGTGCCTGCGTCGGGTTCCACATGCGCAACACCGTGTTGATGCAGGATCGCAACCCAAAGGTATCGCGCAAATCAAGCAGGGCGAAGACCTCGGGGCAGAGGGTCTCGAGCGGGTAATACCTTAGCCCGCCGCCCTCAAGCTGTAGCGCGCGGAGGGTATGGCGCAGGTCGGCGGCGTGGCCCTGATGCGAATTCCATCCGTGCATGGCGACGCGGTAGCCGGCTTGCGCCACCAACTTAGCCGCCAGCGCAAACATCGGCGCACCGCGGGTTCGCCCCGCCGCATAGCAGGGCCAATCGAGGTCGGCGGTTGGGATATGGCGCGGCGTGGCGCCACGCAAAGCTTGAGTGAAGCCCGCGATTTCCGCGTCAACTTCGCCGCGCATCCGTAACACCATCAACAGCGCGCCAATGGCTGCCGGAGCGCCCCGCCCTGAGAGCATGATCTCCATAGCCTCCGCCGCCTCGCCCTGCGTTAAAGCTCTGGCGCGCCCTTTGCCTTGGGCCACCGTGCGGACGTAGGGTGCCAGCGTCATTCGGCTGCAACCGGGAATGGGGTTTGTGAAAGCAGGGCTTGCAACTCCGGTTTGCAAGACCCGCAATTCGTGCCAGCGCAGGTGATAGTGCCAAGGGCATTGACGCTGTTTGCCCCGGCTAGAATTGCGTCTCGCACAGTGTTCACGCCGACATTCAGGCAGGCGCAGATTGTCGGGCCGGGGTCCGGTTGATCCATGCCGCTACGTCCGGCTAATGCGTTGAACGGGGAGGTCTGCGTGCCAATCAGGGAGACGGCATGGGTGCGCGCCAAAGTTACCGGTGTTGGGCTGGCAAAGAACAGGCCAATGAGTTGGCCACCGGTGTGGAATGCAATGCGGGTTTGCTGGCTGTTCGAGCAAGACATGACCGCCGCATCCGCATCAGAACACCGGAGCAATTTGCGCGCCAGATCTTCCCAATCTTCGGGTATTTCCTGCCCTGCAAATTCACCTTGCCAGCCAGATAGGGTCCGCGCGATAGCGGCGTAATCCCCGCGCGGGTGCAACTCGGTCGCGGAAGCTGCGAAAGCATACCATTTGGCCGCGTGTTTGCGCATGGAAACTGAGGCCCCCTTGAAGGCGGGCTGCCCGGATATCGGGTCGGTAACCGGGGCGACAACCGCGTTAATGGTCCCCGTCATGCTTCGTTTTCGGGTCCAGTGTATTGGTGCGAAAAGTTGCGCAGGAGCCACTCTCGTTGTCACCAAGGCCCGCAAAACAACTTCGCCTTGCGGGCTGGAAATATGCACTAAATCACCTGTGGAAAGCCTTAAGGAGGCTGCATCATTGGGGTTGATTTCGACATAAGGCTCGGCCAGATGCGCCCCCAAACGGGGCGATTTTCCGGTACGTGTCATCGTGTGCCACTGATCACGGTTGCGCCCGCTATTGAGTGTGTACCGGTGCGCGGCCCGCGCCGTAGGTGCCACGGTGGGCACCATTTTTGCCTTGCCCCCTGCGTGAAAAAACCCCCCATTCGCAAAGAAGCGGTGATCGTTCTTTGGCCATTGCGTCGGGAGCATTTCGGCATAGTCGATGTCGGAAAAAACACTCAGGTCAAGGTCGCGGGCGAAACCCGTTGTCGCAGAGGAAAGGGCTACATACTCGGCAAAAATTTCTGCCGGAGAGGAGTAGTCAAATGCCTGCCCCCAGCCCATGCGAGAGGCCACGTCGCTGATAATTTTCCAGTCGGGTTTTGCGTCCCCCGGGGCTGGAAGGAATGCGCGTTGGCGCGAGATGCGGCGCTCTGAATTGGTAACGCTTCCGTCTTTTTCACCCCAGCCTGTTGCGGGCAGAAAAACATCTGCCAGATCACCCGTATCTGTCTGTGCCATGATATCCGAGACCGCGACAAACGGGACATTTGCAATCGCGGCTGCGACGCCATCGGCATCGGGCATGCTGACGGCGGGATTGGTTGACATGATCCATAATGCCTTGATTTTACCCTCGGCACAGGCCTGAAATAACTCAACCGCCTTCAGGCCGGGTTGGGTGCAAATTGCTGGGCTATCCCAGAAGCTTTGGACTGCCATGCGGTGCTCGGGGTTCTCGATATCTAGGTGGTTGGCCAGCATATGGGCCAAGCCACCAACCTCGCGACCACCCATCGCATTGGGTTGACCTGTCAGAGAAAACGGGCCGCATCCGGGCGTGCCAATGCGCCCTGTTGCAAGGTGGCAATTGAGGATCGCATTCACCTTGTCAGTGCCACATGCGGACTGATTGACCCCTTGGGAGTAGACCGTCACAACCTTCTTACTCTCAGCCCATAACTGATAAAATTCGGCAAGTTCCTGAGAGCTAAGGCCGCTGTCCATTGGGTCGCACTGACGGGCTTTTTCAATGGCACTGTCACAGCCCTCAACATGGGCGTTTATGTAGTCTCGGTCTAAAGCGCCAGCGTCCGCTAAATGCGCCAACAGCCCGTTGAAAACGGCAACATCCCCGTCTGGTGCAACCGAGAGGTGAACATCTGCAAGCGCTGTCGTTGCCGTGCGGCGGGGGTCAATGTTGACGACGCGAAGATCAGGCCGGGCGGCTTTTGCCGCCGTAATACGCTGGTGCAACACCGGATGGCACCACGCCAGATTGGAGCCAACAAGAACGATCAGATCAGCCTGCTCCAGATCGGTATAGGTGCCCGGAACGGTATCGCTGCCAAAGGCGCGCTTGTGCCCCGCAACGGAGGACGACATGCAAAGTCGCGAGTTGGTGTCAATGTTTGCGGAGCCAATGAAACCTTTCATAAGCTTGTTGGCGACGTAGTAATCTTCGGTCAGCAATTGGCCTGATACATAGAATGCAACGCTATCCGGCCCATGGTTGCGGATAGCGTCAGAAAACTTGCTGGCAACCAGATCTAATGCCTCGTTCCACCCCGCGCTCCGCTGGCCGATCTGCGGGCTGAGAAGACGACCCTCGAGATCGAGGGTCTCGCCGAGGGCCGACCCTTTGGAACACAGGCGCCCAAAGTTAGCCGGATGATCCGGGTCGCCTTTGATTGTCCCGTCAGCTTCCGCCAATACGCCACAGCCAACCCCGCAATACGGGCAGGTCGTTTTGGTTGATGTCATGCCACCGCCCTGTGACGCAAAAACTCTGTGTCCAGATAGACGCGCCCGTCAGTGACCTTTGCCGGGTAGGTGGCAACTTGGCCTTCATCAGTGCCTTGCGCCTTCCCCGTTTCCAAAGAAATCACCCAATTGTGTAGCGGGCAAGTAACCGATGCTCCATGCACAATGCCGTCCGCCAAAGGGCCGTTCTTATGCGGGCAGGCATTATCGAGCGCATAAACTTCATCCTTTGCGGTGCGGAAAATCGCCACGCAACCATGGGCCGTTTTCACCAGCCTAGCGCCGCGCTGCGGGATAGCATCCAGGGCGGCAATATCAATCCAGTCGCTCATTCTGCGGCCTCCAGTGTTAGATTGCTTAGGGGGCGGTACGCCTCGGATTCCTTGACATGTTCCGCCCAAGGATCATTGCGGTAGATAGACTGGGATAGGTCAAATCGCTCGACCAGCGCCTTGCGGCTTTCAAGGTCATCGACGACTTCCCCCTTGATCCAGTCCAGCCCGACTTTGCCCATCCATTTGTAGATGCGATCAAGGTACTTGGCATTCTCGCGGTAGGATTGCGTGACCGCCTTAACCACGTCCATGACCTCCTCTTCGGAGGCAACTTGGCACAGCAATTCGGTCTCGCGGACATCCATCCCCGCCGCGCCGCCAATGCTGATTTGATAGCCACTGTCGACGCAAACAATGCCGATATCCTTGCACGTAGCCTCGGCGCAATTGCGTGGACACCCCGACACGGCCAGCTTGAGTTTATGCGGCGTCCACGACCCCCAAAGGGTCTTTTCCAACTTGATCCCAAGCCCGGTGCTGTCTTGTGTTCCAAAACGGCAGTGATCCGTGCCAACGCAGGTTTTCACCGTGCGCAACCCCTTGGAATAGGCGTGCCCCGAGACCATGCCAGCCTTGTTCAAGTCCTCCCAAATGGCAGGTAAATCCTCGCTCTTGACCCCCAGCAGATCAATGCGTTGCCCGCCAGTAACCTTAACGGTCGGCACATCGAATTTTTCGGCCGCATCGGCAATGGCACGCAGCTCGCTCGGGGTGGTGATCCCGCCCCACATGCGCGGCACAACGCTAAACGTGCCGTCCTTTTGGATGTTGGCATGTTTGCGCTCGTTGATGAACCGGCTTTGCGGGTCGTCCTTGTAGTCCAGCGGCCAATCGGCCAGCAGGTAGAAATTCAGGGCCGGGCGGCAGATATGGCAGCCGCAAGAGGTCTTCCAGCCACATTCCTGCCAAACGGCGGGCATGGATTTCAGGCCCTGACTTTTGATCATCCGGCGCACATCCTCATGGGTCATGTCGGTGCAGCCACAAACCGATTGTGCGGCGGGGATCACGAAGTCGTCGCCCAAGGTGACAGCCAAAACCTGTTCTACCAACCCCGTGCAAGTCCCACATGACGCGGACGCCTTGGTCACCGTACGGATGGCGCCCAGATCAGTCGCGCCATCATTGATTGCATCTACGATTTGACCTTTGCAAATGCCGTTGCAGCCACAAATTTCCGCATCACGCGGTAAGGCTGCAACGGCTGAGAGCGGGTCCGCGGCGGCCCCTCCCTGATAGGCGGGACCAAAGATTAGCGTGTCGCGCATGTCCTCGATGTCGGTCTGGTCGCGGATCAGGCCGAAGAACCAGTTCCCGTCAGCTGTGTCGCCGTACATCACCGCGCCAACGAGCGTGTTATTTTCAAGCACCAAGCGGCGGTAAACGCTGCGGGCGGGATCGCGAAATACGATGTCCTCGCGGCCTTCCCCTTCCGCAAAATCCCCGGCAGAAAACAAGTCACAGCCAGTCACTTTCAACTTGGTCGAAAGCTCGCGTGGAACGAAGGCATCAGGCTGGCCCAACAATCCCTGCGCCACGACTTTTGCTTGGTCGTAAAGCGGCGCTACAAGGCCGAACAACTGCGCGTCAAACTCGATGCATTCACCAACGGCGAAGACATCAGGGTCCGTGGTTTGCATTTGTGCGTTAACCTCAACGCCGCGTGCGACCTCCAGACCTGCGTCCGTGGCAAGGCGTGTTTCGGGCCGGATACCCACGGCCATAACCACCAAATTTGCCTCAAGACCAGTGTTGTCCTCAAGCAAAACGCCCTCCACCTTAGTCTCGCCCAGAATGGCGGCAGTAGACGCGCGGCAGATGACTTTGACACCTTTGTCTTCAAGGTCGCGCCGCAGAAGAAACCCTGCACTTTCATCAAGTTGACGCTCCATCAGGTGGCCCATCAGATGCAGGACCGTGACGTCCATGCCGCGCTCGGCCAAGCCGGCCGCAGCCTCCAGCCCAAGCAAGCCACCGCCAATGACAACGGCCTTGCCACCTTTCTCGGCGGCTTCGATCATAGCATTGGTGTCATCAAGATCGCGGTAGGTGATGACGCCGGGTAGGTCCTTGCCTTGCACCGGAATTATGAACGGGGCGGAGCCGGTAGCGATCAAAAGTTTGTCATAAGAAACCGGCCCGTTTTGGCCGATAACCCGCTTGGTGGCCCGATCAATGCGCACCACATGCTCGCCAAAACGACAGGTGATATTGCGCTCGGCGTACCAATCATCGTCATGGGTAACGATGTCCTCATAGGCCTTGTCGCCGGACAAAACGGGGCTGAGCATAATGCGGTTGTAATTGCCCCGCGGCTCCGAATTGAACAGGGTGATATCATAGGCGGCGGGGTCTATGTCAGTGAGGTGCTCCAGCACCCTGCCTGAGGCCATGCCAGCCCCGATTACGACGAGTTTTTGTGTCATTTTATTACTCCGCTGCTATGGCTTTTGGCTTTGGTTTTGGCGTCGCGCCATGCTCGTATTCTTCAAGAAAATCCAACACGCTCTGCCGGTAGGAATAGTAATCTGGATGCTCCAAAAGCGCCTTTCGAGTGCGCGGGCGCGGCAGTTTTACATCCAAAATTTTGCCGATGGTGGCTTGTGGTCCGTTGGTCATCATCACGACGCGGTCGGCCAGCAAAATCGCCTCGTCCACGTCGTGGGTGACACAGACGGCGGTCACTTTTGTGCGCGACCAGACCTCCATCAAGACCTCTTGCAACTCCCAGCGGGTGAGGCTGTCGAGCATGCCGAACGGCTCGTCCAGCAATAGCAATTTGGGTGACAGGGCAAAGGCGCGAGCGATGCCGACGCGTTGCTTCATCCCGTTGGACAGGGACGAGGCCAGCTTGTCCATGCTGTCGGCCAGCCCGACGCGCTCGAGGTAGTATTCGATGACATCTTGGCGTTCCGGCTGCGAGGCGCGCGGGTAGACTTTATCGACCCCGATGGCGACGTTTTCCTTGGCCGTCAACCATGGGAAAAGGTTGGGTGATTGGAACACTACGGCGCGCTCCGGATCGGCCCCTTCGACGTTCCAGCCATCAAGGCGGATCGCTCCTTTGGAGATTTCATTCAAGCCCGCAGCCATGGTTAATACCGTGGATTTGCCGCACCCCGAGTGCCCGATCAGGCTGATAAACTCGCCTTTGTTAACCTTTAGATCAAAGTTTTCGACCACGGTAAGTGGCCCCTTGGGTGTCGGGTAAATTTTGTGCAATTGCGAGAAGTTCAGATAGCGCTCCTCAAGCCCACCCTCCTGCGCCTTGGCGACGACGGCGGGCACGCTGTGAATGGGTGTAATGCCGGGGAGCGTGCGCGCGACCCCGGCTTTGGCAGTGATACCGACGTCCATCAGGTAGCCCGTGACCTGCTTGCGCAGCGCCTTAAATCCGGCGTCATTGTTCATCGCCATGCGGTCGCGGGGGCGTGGGATATTCACGGTGACGGGATCAGCCAGCGTGCCGTCCGGGTTGAGCGTGATGATCCGGTCAGCAAGCAAAATAGCCTCGTCCACATCATTGGTGATCAGCACGCAGGTTTTCTTGCCCTGCTCCCATATGTCGAGAATCTCGTCGGCCAGATTGGCGCGCGTCAGCGCATCAAGTGCGGATAGTGGCTCGTCCAGCAACAGCACTTCGGGGTTCATCGCCAAGGCGCGTGCCACCGATACCCGCTGGCGCATCCCGCCCGATAGCAAGGCAGGGCGGCGCGATTTGGCATGGCTGAGGCCGACCATGGCGACGTAGTGATCGATCTTCGCCTCGCGCTCGGCTTTGGACAGTTTTGGGAAAACTGCATCGACGGCTAGCCCAATGTTTCCGCCCACGGTTAACCATGGCATCAAAGAGTAGCTTTGAAAGACCAAGCCGCGCTCTGGCCCCGGACCTGCGATGGGCGCGTCCTTAAATGTGAGGGTGCCCGCGTCTGGTGTTTCCAGCCCTGCCATCAGGTTCATCAACGTGGATTTGCCCGTGCCAGAGAAGCCGAGGATGGCCAGAAACTCGCCCTCGACAATCTCAAGGTTAATGTTTTTCAGCACCTCGGCGCGGTGGGTGCCAGTGCCGAACCCTTTGGATACGTTTTGAAAATTCAAAATACTCATGGCGGATCAGTGTGCCTCCGAGAAAGTGAACAAGGATTGCAGGGCGAACATGACCCGGTCCAGTAAGAACCCGATAATCCCGATAGTGAAAACCGCGACCATGATGTTGGCGAGCGATTGCGACGACCCGTTTTGAAACTCGTCCCAGACGAATTTTCCCAGACCGGGGTTCTGCGCCAGCATCTCGGCGGCGATCAGCACCATCCAGCCAACCCCAAGTGACAGACGCAGGCCAGTAAAGATCAACGGCAGGGCAGAGGGCAAAACCAGCTTGGTGATTTTGGTCATGGTGGACATTTTCAAGACCTTGGAGACGCTGATCAAATCCTTGTCGATGGAGGCGACGCCAAGCGAGGTGTTGATCAGGGTCGGCCAAAGCGAGCACAGGGTGACAGTGACGGCCGACACAAGGAACGACTTGGAAAACATGCCGTCGTTACTGGCATAAAGCGCCGAGACGATCATGGTAACAATGGGCAGCCAAGCAAGGGGGCTGACGGGCTTAAATATCTGGATCAGCGGGTTGATTGCGGCATTGGCGGTGGGCGACAGTCCCGCCATGATCCCCAGTGGAATGGCGATGGCGGAGGCAATCAGGAACCCAAAGAACACGGTTGTTACCGAGGTCCAGATTTGTTGGTAATAGCTTGGCTTGCCTGTGTAGGCGCGCTGCTTGACCTTATCGGCTTGGCCATTGGCGACCAGTTTGGCGTTGCGCGCATCTTGGCGCTCATAGAAGGCGGCTTCCTTCACGCGACCACGCGCCGCGTCGGCGTTCAGGCTAAGCGCTTGTTGCCAAACTTGCGCCGGGCCGGGGATTTCGCCCAGAGACGTTTGGACCTTTGGGGCCAGAAATCCCCATGCTGCCAAGAACAATGCGATGGCCAGCAGCGGCACCCCCAATAGACGCCAAACCTCGGACGCTTGTGCGCGCGGATTGTCACCCGCTACGGCCTTCATGATTGGGGTCACCCACGCCAGCCCCAACACTGTCAGCCATGCGTCGGCTTTGTTGATGCGGGTGAAAAGGCGGGCGCGCCGCGCTTCAGTGTCTAGGCTGTTTTGGTCGATGGCGGTCATGTTGGAACCTGCATTTTTCTAAAGAGGTGGTGAGGGTGCGGCTTAGCCTTGCACTTGGGAATCGGTGACGGTTTGCGTGCCTTTCAGGCCGATGGGCAGGCTTTCAAGGTAGGCATTTGGCGTGCGCCCGTCGTAAGGAATGGCGTCAATAATATCAGCCGCCGGGGTGGGGGCTTTGAACCCGTCGCTGTCCCATGGGAAGTCGGCCTCATTGGCCATGTCTTCATCCACCAGCATCCGGGCCGCGCGTAGATAGATGTCGGGTCGGTAGATGCTTTTGGCGGTGTCGATGAACCATTCATCAGTTTTTTGTTCGGCAATTTGCCCCCAGCGGCGCATCTGGCTGAGATACCAGATTGCATCCGAGTAGAACGGGTAGGTCGCATTGTAGCGGAAGAATACGTTGAAATCAGGCACATCGCGGACATCGCCTTTCTCATACTCAAACGTGCCTGTCATGGAGTTGGCGATGACGTCCTTATCGGCCCCCACATATTCCGAGTACGACAGGATTTCGACGGCGTCCTCGCGGTTGGCGTTGTCGTTTTCATCCAACCATTGCGCGGCGCGGATCAACGCCTTGGTAAGTGCTATCGTCGTGTTGGGGTTCTCTTCGGCGAACTCTGCGGTGATGCCGAAAACCTTTTCGGGGTTGTTCTTCCACAACTCGTAGTCAGTGATAACCGGCACGCCGAGGCCTTTGATCACGGCTTGTTGGTTCCACGGCTCGCCAACGCTGTAGCCGAAGATCGTGCCGGCCTCCATGGTGGTGGGCATTTGCGGCGGAGGGGTCACGGATAAAAACACATCTGCGCCAATCTGGCCGCTGATATCTTGGGGTGAATAATAGCCGGGCTGCAAGCCACCCGCGGCCAGCCAGTAGCGGATTTCGTAATTGTGGGTCGAGACCGGGAAAACCATGCCCATGTTGAATGCGATACCTTGATCTTTGTAATCCTCGACCACAGGAGCAAGGGCGCTGGCGCTGATCGGGTGTTGCGGGCGGCCATCTTCCATAAGCGGAACATGGGACTTCATCTGCTCCCAAATATCGTTGGAAACGGTGATCCCGTTGCCGTTCAACCCCATAGAGAAGGGGGTGATGATATGCGCCTTGGTGCCGTAGCCAATGGTCGCGGCCAGAGGTTGGCCAGCCAACATATGCGCCCCGTCCAATTGCCCGTCGATCACCCCATCGAGCAGAACTTTCCAGTTCGCTTGGGATTCGAGACGCACGAACAGGCCTTCGTCCTCAAAGTAGCCGTTCTCATAGGCGACGGCCAAGGGGGCCATGTCGGTTAGCTTGATAAACCCAAGGGTTAACTCGTCTTTTTCAAGGTCCAACACTTGGGACATTGCGGGGCTAGCGCATAAAGCGGTGGCGGCGAGGAGGCATTTGATATGGTTCATTACTGGGTCCTGTAGGCACGCGAAAAAGCCGCTCGACTGGTGCACGCAGAGGGAGGCGCGTGCGCAATCGAGCGGCGTTGCTCTTGAATTGGGAAGGCTAACTTCATCGCTGGCCAATGAGGACTTCGTTGCCCTGAGCCTAAATTTCATCGCTGGCGGGGGAAGTGCAATGCCATGGGCAAGGCATGAGTGGGGTTTTATGCTGCGTTGCAGCGAATGCTTAATTTTTAGTCACTGCTTTCGGTCCGGAGTCAAAATTTGTGTCGCGGTGAAAAGCGAGGAGAAGAATCGGGAGGCGAAATAACGCAAGAGGGTTTTACTGGAGTAAATCCGCGGTCGTGACCAAAGCCGAGGCCACATCTATCACCTTGCGGCCTTGGTTCATCGCGGTCTTGCGCAATAAGGCATAGGCGTCTTCTTCCGACATTTGGCGGGCCTTCATCAAGACCCCTTTGGCGCGGTCAATTGTCTTGCGGTCGGACAGTGCCCGCCTTGCGCTCGCCAGTTCTGAGTGCATTTTGTCAATCATTTGGAACCGAACTATAGCGGTTTCCAACACTGCTTTGATCCGGTCCTTGTGCAACCCATCGACGACATAGGCGCTAAATCCGGCCGAAATGGCGGCCTGTGTCATGGCCTCATCCGTGTGGGCGACAAAAAGTGCGACTGGCCGTGCGTTGGCATTCGTTGCGATGCTTAGATGCTTGAGGGTTTCCAGATCAGGCTGGGCAAGGTCGATCAAAATGACGTCTGGGGCGCGCTGTTTCAGAGCGAGCGGCAGCTCCGCAGGTGTGGGGATAGAGGTCGTTTTGGCCCAGCCACCGGCCTTCAACGCGTCAATAATGGCGCGCGCTTTCAGAAGGTCTGGCTCAACGAGCAAAATTTCAGGGTTGTTTTTCACGGTTTTGCCTAACCTTAACAGGGCCGAGTGAGCCACCAGAAGCTGCGCCCAAGGCAAATGTTGAACCCAAAAGGTCAGTTTTTTGTCGGTTAGACTGTGATCTGCACAATCTGCGGGCATGAAAGGAAAGGGGGCTTGCTGCGGCCCGTGCCGCCGGATCAGAGGCCGTGTGCGATGACGCCAAAGCCTCTAGGGTGGTAACGATGCGGGCGCAAAATTTTCCAACCATGGTTGCTTGGCAAGCTGGGCCTAGGTTCGAAAGGTAAGTGGCGATCCCGGGAGGACTCGAACCCCCAACCCCCTGCTTAGAAGGCAGGTGCTCTATCCAGTTGAGCTACGGGACCACTCCCCCGCTTATTGCGAAAACAGGCGCATAAAGGCAAGGGGTTTGCTTCTTCTGTGTGGATGGTTATTTGTGAACGTAGTTCAAGGGGGTCGCATGGCGGGCAAAGTTCAAAAGAAGCGCAATGATTTGCGCGCGAAACTGATTGATATTGCCGAAGCCCGTATCACTGACGGTGGCATTGCTGAAATCAGGGCGCGTGTGCTGGCGAAAGAAGCGGGATGCGCTGTCGGTGCAATCTATAATGTGTTTGGCGACCTGAATGACTTGATCATGGCGGTGAACGCGAGAACATTCCGGCGTGTGGGCGAACATGTCTCGGCTGCGGTGACGGCGGCCCCTACTGGGCGCCCGGTTGATACGCTGATCACCATGTCACACGCGTATTTACACTTCGCGCGCGACAATACCCCCGCATGGCGAACGCTGTTTGATCTGGAGGTTTCTACAGAGAAAGGTGTCCCGGATTGGTATCAGGAGGAGTTGGAAAGGGTCTTTGCCCTGATCGCGGCCCCTCTGGTGCGGATATTTCCAGATATGCCTCGTGAAGATGTGATTCTAATGACCCGCGGGTTGTTCTCATCAGTGCACGGTATCGTCCTTTTAGGGCTAGAGCGGCGTATATCCGCGGTCCCGGTCGACCAATTGGAGAAAATGATTACGCTTGTTTTCAAGCACTTAACATCTTCTCCGTCAAAATTGTGAACACGGTTCAATAAAATACTTGAACGGCGTTCATCTTTAGGTATGCTGAATTCATGAACGGCGTTCACTGCGCCACCATGTAGGAGATACCAAGATGCTTTCGACTTTGAAGACACTGATCACCGGCGCAAATGCACGGGCCAACGAGACGGTCCGCGATGTCTACGCCATCGAGTTGATCGAGCAAAAAATCCGCGAAGCAAGCAACAGCCTAAGCGCGGCCAAAGCAACTTTGGCTAGCCTGATTCAGCGCCACCGCGCTGAAGATCGCCAAATTAGGTCAATTGAGGCCCGCGTGTCGGACCTTACCGAGCGCGCCACAAAAGCGCTGGATGATGACAATGAGGTCATGGCGACCGAGGCCGCTAACGCTATTGCCCAGTTGGAAAACGAGCTGGAAGTCCGCCGACAAACCTTGGGGCGCTTGGACCAACGCATATTGCAATTGCGCCATTCCATCGAGACCGGAAATCGCCGCATTATCGACCTGAAACAAGGTGCGATCACCGCAAAGGCTGTCCGGTATGAGCAATCGGTTCAAACCAAATTGAACACG
Source organism: Litoreibacter sp. (assembly GCF_058136045.1). Taxonomy (NCBI): domain Bacteria; kingdom Pseudomonadati; phylum Pseudomonadota; class Alphaproteobacteria; order Rhodobacterales; family Roseobacteraceae; genus Litoreibacter; species Litoreibacter sp. The sequence goes on along the minus strand of NZ_JBYVDD010000006.1, from coordinate 88,253 downwards.
ACCCTGCACGGCAAATCTAGCGCCGCCGAGGCCGAGGAGCTTATTGCTAACGTTTTGAAAAAGGATGATCCCTTCGAGCAGGCGGAAATCCTTGCCGACATTGATCGTGACTTAAATCACGAGACGCTGGCAGATCGAATGTCCGACGCGGGCTATGGCGCAGCCACACGGGCCACCGGGGCTGACGTCCTTAAGCGCCTTAAAACCAAGAAATAAATCCACTGATTTGAAGTTTCAAACAAAGGAAAATACCAATGAATAATGTATTTAAATCCGACAACACCTTGATCATGATGGTTAACCTCGCGGGCGTTTTTATTGCTTACGGCATGCTTGCCCTGTCGCTATATATGTCGCCTGATGTGCCGCTCGCCACCAAAGGTTTCTGGGGGATCGGCATCTTGATGCTATCTCTGAGCCTCGTGAATTTCGTCAAATACCGCTTTGATGCGCGCATCAACGAGGATCGTATTCAACAAATTGAGCGCGCCCAGAACGAGAAGCTTCTGGAAGATTTTGTGACTGTCGAAAAAGCCGCTTAACTTTCTATCCTGCTCACCACCGCGCCCTCTTTTCCTGAGGGCGCGGTTTTCCTTGCGTCATCGGGCCAAATCCTGTCCCTTGGGCGAACCTTACAAAAAGAGAGCCTCAATGCGCCGCTTTGCCGCCTCGATCGTTGGACAACTGATTGCCTTCTTCGCGCAATTTATCACCGCCGCACGCGCTGACTGGCGCGGCATTGAGCCGGTGCGCCGCCAGCGCATTTATTACGCCAACCACACGTCCAATGCGGATTTGCCAATTATCTGGACCGTGCTGCCTGCCGCCCTACGCCGTGAAACCCGCCCTGTGGCCGCGGCCGATTACTGGCTGAAAAACAAGCTGCGTGCTTTTACGGGGCGTGATGTCTTTCGCGGCATCCTCATTGATCGCCGTGCCGAGCACCGGATTGATGACCCGATTGCCAAGATTATTGCCGCCATGGATGAAGGCTCCTCAATCATCATTTTCCCAGAGGGCGGGCGAAACCGCACCGATGATCCGTTAACCCCTTTCAAGGCGGGGCTTTATAATATCGCCAGAAAGCGCCCCGAGGTGGACTTGGTTCCCTGCTGGATTGACAATATTTCCCACATCATGCCGACCGGCGAGGTCATCCCCGTGCCGCTGGCCTGCACCGTTATTTTTGGCGCGCCGATCCATGTGCAAGACAGTGAAGGCAAGGACGCATTTCTGAGCCGCGCCTCGGATACATTGCTTGAACTGATCCCAACGCGGGGGGGTGCCTGATGGAAATCACTCAAACAAATTCCGACCTTCTTTTTCTGTTTGCTGCCTGCTGCGGCTTGCTGATCCTCGCCACACTTATCGGCGAGGTGCTACGCATCCGCCTGCCAAAAACCCACGCCGAATTGGTGGTCGAGACCTATTTGACTCGTTTGCACAGCTGGTGGGGTATGGTGTTTTTGTTCTCGACTGCTCTGATGATCGGCCCGATAGGCATCATCTTACTTTTCGCCTTCTGCTCACTTGCGGCGCTGCGCGAATTTCTGACCCTCACGACCAAAACCAATGCCGACCACTGGTCACTGGTCACCAGTTTCTATCTGATCCTGCCATTCCAATATGTGCTGATCTGGTGGGGGGAGGTGGCGATGTTCTCGACCCTCATTCCCGTTTACGCCTTCTTGCTGTTGCCAGTTTTATCCGTGCTGCGCGGCGGCAAAGGAGCGGATCAAAACTTCCTTGCGCGCATCTCGGAAACCCAATGGGGCCTGATGATCTGCGTCTTTTGCGCTAGCTATATCCCCGCATTGGTGACGCTAGACATCCCCAATTACGGCGACCGCGCACCGTTGCTAATTGCCTATCTGGTCTTCGTCATCCAAATGGGCGATTTGATGGAATATTTTGCCGGCCGCCGCATTGGCAAACACAAAGTAGCCCCTGCCGTTTCCCCCAAAACCCGCGAAGGCATCATTTGCGGCGCAGCACTTGCAGCAAGCCTTGGATTACTACTCACTTGGATGACGCCGTTTTCACCATTGGCCTCCATCGCGATGGCGCTAATGGCCTACATGGTCGGTGTCGGTGGATCACTGGTTCTGGCGGCAATCAAATCAGATCGAGGCATCAAAAACTGGGGCCATTTGATCCCCGGCCAAGGCGGCTTTGTGGATCAGTTGGATTCGGTGGTTTTTGCCGCACCTGTGTTTTTTCATGTAACGCGATACTACTACGGTTAAACCGAAATTAACCCTCGTTTAATGCGTCCAAGCCCCACGACGGCCCGTCGCAAAGTTCTCGCCATAGCCACCTTTGCGGATCACCGGTTTGCGTGTCTTGGGCTCGGTCACAACGGCCTCAATGCCCTTGCCCTTGGCGTAGTCTAGCGCGGCCTCTTTGTTCTCAAAGGTCAGCTTCACTTGTGCCTGCGTGTCATCGGACGAAGTCCAACCCATCAACGGGTCCACGCCGCGGCCTGTATCGTTTACAAATTCCAATACCCAAGATTTCGTCTTCGCCGTGCCTGATTGCATGGCGGATTTGGCTGGCTGGTAAATACGTGCTCGCATGGGTCGTTTCTCCCGAAAATTCAGCCTATATATCGCGATCCTGACACCCTATGGCAAGAGTACAATACCGCACGCCTTGAAGCTGCTCTCAAAAAGCTCATCTTAGGAGCAACCCCAAGGATTCGCTTTCATGCACAATAACTCTCCCGAACAGATGCCCGAGCAACAGCCATACCTGTCCAACCCTGCCCCCGATGTTAAAACCCGTGGCAAGCTAGAAGGCGGCATCCAGTTCCGCCTCGAGACCGAGTTCGAGCCCGCAGGTGATCAGCCCACTGCCATTCGCGAGTTGAAGTCCGGCATCCTCAATGGCGATCGTGACCAAGTCCTGCTTGGGGCCACTGGTACGGGCAAAACCTTTACGATGGCTAAACTTATTGAAGAAACCAACCGTCCTGCAATCATTCTTGCCCCCAATAAGACCCTCGCGGCGCAACTTTACGGCGAATTCAAAGGCTTCTTTCCTGACAATGCTGTTGAGTATTTCGTCTCCTACTACGACTACTACCAGCCCGAAGCCTATGTCGCGCGCTCCGATACATTCATCGAAAAAGAGAGCCAGATAAACGAGCAAATTGATAGAATGCGCCACTCCGCCACCCGCTCTTTGCTCGAGCGTGATGATGTCATCATCGTCGCCTCAGTCTCGTGCATTTACGGCATCGGCAGCGTGGAAACCTACGGCGCAATGACGCAAGATTTGCATGTCGGCCAAGAATACGACCAGCGCAAAGTCATGGCCGACCTCATCGCGCAGGCCTATAAACGCAACGATCAAGGCTTTCAGCGCGGCACATTTCGGGTGCGCGGCGACTCACTTGAAATCTGGCCAGCCCACCTAGATGACCGCGCATGGCGGCTGTCATTTTTTGGTGAGGAACTTGAAACCATTGCCGAATTTGACCCGCTCACTGGCACTAAAACCGACAATTTTGAGCGCGTTCGCATCTACGCTAACTCCCACTACGTCACCCCGCGCCCGACCATGCAACAGGCCATCAAAGGCATCAAAGCAGAGCTAGCTTTGCGCCTACCACAACTCACTGGTGACGGTAAATTGCTAGAGGCACAGCGCCTAGAGCAGCGGGTCAGTTTCGACCTAGAGATGCTGGAAGCCACCGGTGTTTGCAACGGGATCGAGAACTATTCGCGCTATCTAACGGGCCGCGCTCCGGGCGAGCCCCCCCCCACATTATTCGAGTTCATCCCTGATAATGCCATCGTTTTCGCCGATGAATCCCATGTCTCGGTGCCGCAAATCGGCGGCATGTACCGAGGTGACTTTAAGCGCAAATCCACGTTGGCGGAACACGGCTTTCGCCTGCCATCATGCATGGATAACCGCCCGCTGAAGTTCGAGGAATGGGACGCCATGCGACCCCAATCCGTGTTCGTCTCCGCTACGCCCGCCGCGTGGGAAATCGAGCAATCAGGCGGTGTCTTTGTTGAGCAAGTGATCCGCCCCACAGGCCTTCTGGATCCCATAATTGAAATTCGCCCAGTCGAGACGCAAGTCGATGATGTTATGGATGAAATTCGCAAAGTAACGGCTGATGGCTTCCGCATTTTAGTCACCACTTTGACCAAACGCATGGCTGAAGATTTAACCGAATACCTACACGAGAACGGCATCAAAGTTCGCTATATGCACTCTGATATCGACACGATCGAGCGCATCGAAATCCTGCGCGATTTGCGCCTCGGGGCCTTTGACGTGCTGATCGGCATCAACTTACTTCGCGAGGGGTTGGACATCCCCGAATGTAGCCTAGTTGCCATTCTGGACGCCGACAAAGAGGGCTTTTTGCGCTCCGAGACTTCGCTGGTTCAAACCATCGGGCGCGCCGCGCGTAACGTGAATGGCCGCGTCATTATGTATGCCGATAAAATCACCGGCTCGATGCAGCGCGCCATGGGCGAGACAGAGCGGCGCCGCGTCAAACAGATGGCCTATAACGAGAAACACGGCATCACGCCGCAAACCGTCAAAAAGAACGTCGAGGATATTCTAGCTGGCCTCTACAAAGGCGATGTGGACATGAACCGCGTCACCGCCACGATTGATGCACCATTGGCAGGCGCTAATTTACAGGCCGTGCTGGAAGGTCTGCGTACCGATATGCGCAAGGCTGCCGAGAACCTTGAGTTCGAAGAAGCGGCCCGCCTGCGCGACGAGGTGAAGCGGCTTGAGACGGTTGAGTTGGTCGTCTCCGATGATCCGCTCGCGCGTCAATATGCCGTGGATAAAGCGGTGGCTGATGGCAAGAAAATGTCAGGCCGATCCACGGCTGGCAGGCCGGGACAACGCGGTGGCGTAAGGGGGCGAGGCCGGAAGTGACCATGGGCTCGCTTGCCGGAAGGCACCAAAGAAACGGGGTCCTATAGGCTTGCCAAGGCAGACCTATCCAAGTGCCGCAGTTAAACTGTCATCTGCGAGATCAGTGGCTTGTTGTTTTTGATGTGGCGGGCCGTGATTGAGGTTGCGTCTTTCTTGTTGGCAATTGAGCGCGCCAGCTGAGGGTCAAAATGTTTAGTCAGAACCGCTGGGAACAAGTCTGCCAGTTCATCCGTTTCCTCTTTGGATAAGGATTTGATCGCTTCTTTCCCAAGGTGCAGTGTCTCGGATGGGGCTCCTTCTGCCAGAACAATTTCGTGCTGGTCGCAAAAAAAGTGCCAGTACTCGACCTCGGCTATGTCTTGTTCAACCGAGACGCCGGGCAGGGCGGTCAGGTTTTTTGCGGCGATGAGAACCTCGCCAGCACCAGTGACGCGTTTCGCGATCACCGAGGACACCATCATTCTGTGCTGCGGAGAGACCAGCAAATCACGTTCCGGCATCCCAAGGCCTAATGCACCTGCTGTAATTCGAATTGGACGGTTTTTGTCAGAGTGTTCGATGAATTGCACCTTGGATTTGTGTATCCAACGCACTTGCTGAAAGCCATGGTCCAGAGTGTGCACACGGTCCTCAGAGGTAATGTCTTCGACCGCTTTTTTTCCTTGGTCTGTCAAGATTAATGTCCCGCGACAAAAACAGATGATGGACGTGGTTCCACTGGTTGAAATGAACGCTGCGTTGCCACCAGAAGTTATTAGGGTGGGCGCCCCTTCTGGTATGGTGTTGGCAAGACCTGCAAACCATTGCGCCGCTTCATCAGTGTAGAAGCGCGTTAGCATGTATTTATCGCCGGTCGCCGTATCCGTGACGATTGAGTAAACGATGCCCCCCGGTGGGGTCAGATATACGTAAGTCCCAGTATCTGGATCTGTGTATCTAATATTTCCGATGCCAAAAAGCTCACTGTGCCCGGACGTGGTATTCCCAGTATAGTATGAATTCTGAAAGACCTCTTCGCCGCCAGCGGTGTCCGGTGTCCGGTGTCCGGTCAACCATGAACGTCTCGTTAATATTGATGGCGCTTGTGCCGTGGCCGTCTTCATTTATAGCGCCTTGGCCGGTGCTGTTTTGGTAGATGTGTTGAGAGGCTTCCTGCCAGTACTCAACATATTCGCCGGACGAGAAATCGGCGTCAATTATGCTGGTGCCTGAATTGCCACCAATTTGGAATAAATAGGCATTGCCCATAATTTCACACTCTCACACTCGTTAAAACACTGTCAAAGGCTGACCGGATTGAAGCGCCGGGGGCCATAGTAGTCTTGATATATTAACGTAAGCATATGTTGGTCAAAAAAGGCATTTTTGTGCCGAATAACAGGACCTTACTTTAGGTAACGTATTGGCAGCCAAGAGTTACATTAGGTTGCCGGGGGGGGTGGGTTCTACAAATTGGAGCTACTTTTAAGGCTTTGAAAAATAGAAGGTTTTATCTTCTTTGAAATCATTTTACCCGCGCAAATGGATGGTCGTACCAATTTTTGGATACTCTGCCGGGTCGCTTTGAAATGATAAGGAACGCTCGATTGAGTGGCCGATTCGATGCCCTCACAAACCGCACCTCGTGGTGGATATTCTGCGGAGCATCCACTCCGGGTCAGGCCCCAAAGTTAACTAAAGCATAAGGGGGCTTGGAAATTTATTGTATTTAGCGGTATCATCTCAATGGTTTAGCAAGAACTGCCCAGATGTGGGTATTGCTGGAAACGCTTGACTGTCGTAAACGCCCTACGTGGTGAAAAAATATTACCAATTTACGCTCTCTGGGAGGAGACAACATGAAAACCAATCTTATCGCAGCCGCACTCGGTCTGTCCGTCGTGACTGGCGGGGCGCAGGCGCAAGACGTGCTTGAAATGACATCTGCCTTTGGCAAAAACCTTCCGATTTTGGGGACTGCTGCAACGGACTTCGTTGCCAAAGTGAACTCGATTTCGTCCGAAGTTGAATTTGAACACTTCGATCCCGGCAAACTGGTCCCGACCTTGGAAGCGCTCGACGCGGTTTCCAGCGGCTCGGTTGACGCAGCGTTCACAACATCGGGCTACTGGCAGGGTAAAATCAAATCTGCATCCCTGTTCGCGGCTGTGCCATTTGGCCCGGAAGCTGGGGAATTCCTTGGCTGGATTTTGTATGATGACGGCAAAGCCCTTTGGCAGCGCATGTATGACGAAGCCGGCTATGACGTGCACGTCACACCGTGTGGCGTGATCGCGCCTGAGACTTCCGGCTGGTTCAAGAACGAGATCAACGGTATCGAAGACCTGCAAGGTTTGAATATGCGCTTCTTCGGTCTTGGTGCTGAAGTCATGGAAAAAATCGGCGTATCGACTTCGCTGCTTGGCGCATCGGACATCTTCCCGGCACTGGAACGCGGCGCAATCGATGCGACCGAGTTCTCCATGCCTCGCATCGACAGCCGCCTTGGCTTCCACAAGATCGCCAAGTTCAACTATTTCCCTGGCTGGCACCAGCCCTCCACTTTGTTCGAACTTTTGGTTAACAAAGACGCGTGGGAAGGTCTGGGCGAGAAAGCACAAGCACAAATCGAAGTTGCTTGCTTGGCCAACATCACCACCAACCTCGCAGAGGGTGAAGCCACCAACTACGCGGCGATGATCGAGAACACCGAGAAAAATGGCGTTAAGATCCGTCAGTGGTCGCCAGAGCTTTTGGGCATGTTCGAAGAGAAGTGGGATGAAGTTGCCGCAGAATTGGCAGCAGAAGATGCGTATTTCGCAGAAGTCTGGGCTGATCTGTCCGAGTACCGTGCTGGCTATAAAGTCTGGAACGACAACATCTACCTGCCACGCCCGCGCAACTAAAGCGCGCCGCATAAGGCTAAACTCAGGAGGGTGGCCAGTTTGGCCGCCCTTTTTCCTAAAAATACAAATGTTCTTAGCGGAACGCGGGGGTGGATATGTCGGGTGAAACTATAGATCTGAGCGGGGGACCCGCAGAGGTCGCAATCGCTATTACCGATCCGGGGGAAATTGGCCGCGAGCATCATCGCTGGCCTGATCGTTTGATGATCAACGTGGGTAACGTCGTCGCGTGGCTGTTTCCATTGCTGATGGTGGGCATCGTGGCCCAGGTTATCATGCGTCAAAACGGGATGAACCAAGCTTGGCTCGATGATGCGCAATGGTGGGTTTACGGCTTTGCGATGCTAACCGGCTTTGCCTATGCGATCACCACTGAAAGCCATGTGCGCGTAGACATCTTCCACCAGAATTTCAGTGCCGCGAAGAAAGCCAAGATCGAGGTTTTCGCAATTGGTTGGCTGCTTATGCCGTTCCTGTTGATAATGACCGACATTTTGATGCACTACGCGTGGTCGTCGATTTTGGCATGGGAAGGCTCCGACAGCCCCAACGGCTTACACCGCCTCTACCTTTTGAAGTCTTCGTTGCCGATCATGTTTGTAATCGCGCTTACCGCAGCTTGGGGCGTGTTCCGGCGCAATTTGGCTGTGTTCTCGGATTTGAGCCTGCATAAGGTCGTTTTATGGACCCTGCCTGCGGCTATCTTCCTCTTTTCGCGGCTGTTTCACTACGCCCTTTATTGGTTCTACGCGCTGACGACTGATATTAAGCCGCGCCGTATCTCTAAAGAAGCGGCATTCGATAATATAAGCCTCTATGCCATTGGGTTGGTCGTGGTGCTTGTTGTGGCGGGCTACTTGCTGTCACGTAGCAAATCTAAGGAAGTTTGAGATCATGCAACTTCTATCCTTAATTGACTTCCTTTCGCTGAACCAATGGTCCGTGTTGGCCATGTTCGCGGTCTTTATTGTCATGCTGTTTCGCGGTGTTCCAGTTGCCTATGCCTTGGTTGGTGTGGCGTTGCTGTTCATCGTGCTGGGCGAATTCGTGCTGGACCCGAACCGTAAATACATCAACGAGTTCATCGAGTTTGACCGTACCGGCATCACCTATATCAAACTGTTCGCCAATGGCGGGCGCTTCTTTGGGGGGATCATCAAGAACCCGGTTCTAGTGGCCTTGCCGATGTTCATCTTTATGGGGCTGATGCTGGATCAATCCGGTGTTGCGCAACGTATGATGAAAGCCATGCAAGTGCTGTTTGGCGCGTTGAAAGGCGGGCTGGCACTGTCAGTCATGTTGATCGGTATCATTTTGGCGGCGTCTACCGGCGTTATCGGTGCATCCGTGGTGCTTTTGGGCGTTATGGGTATCCCCACGATGATGGAGCAAAATTACTCCAAGCCGATCGCGACGGGCACTATTGCCGCGTCGGGAACGCTGGGTATTTTGATCCCGCCATCAATCATGTTGGTGATTATGTCGGACCAGTTGGCCATCTCGCTGGGCGACTTGTTTATGGGCGCGCTGTTCCCGGGCTTATTGCTGGGTTGTCTCTATATCATCTTCTTGGTGGTCTACGGTTTGGTGAACCCCAAAGCGATGCCAGTGCCGGAAAACCGTCCAGAAGTTACCATGACTGTGGTGATGGATACTGCCAAATCGGTGGTTCCGCCAATGGGGCTGATCTTGCTGGTGCTGGGCTCGATCTTCTTTGGCTTTGCGACCCCGACAGAGGCCTCTGGTCTGGGTGCGATGGGCGCGACAGCGCTGGCCTTCATGAACCGTAAGCTAGACCTTCGGGTGTTCAAGGACGTGATGCGCCAGACGTTGAATACATCTGGCTACATTGTGGGTATTTTCATCTCGGCCAACTTCTTTGCCTTCATTTTGCGCCGCTTTGGTGGGGACGAGATCATCGAGCATCTGGTGCTTTCATCGTTTGATGACAAGTATCTGGTGGTGATGTTTATCTTGTTCATCATCTTCTTGCTGGGCTTCTTGTTGGACTGGATCGAGATCACGCTGATCATCATGCCGCTGATGCTGCCTGTTGTGCTGTCACTGGATATTCCGGTGAATGGCTACGGCGTGGTGGATAATCCATCTATCGTGTGGTTTGCCATTTTGGTGGCGGTGACCCTACAGACGTCATTCTTGACCCCGCCGGTAGGCTTTGCACTGTTCTACCTCAAAGGCGTTTGCCCACCCGAGATCACGCTGGGCCACATCTATCGCGGTGTTATCCCCTTCGTGCTGTTGCAGATCTTTGGGTTAGGGATCGTGTTCGCCTTCCCGAGCATCGTGACGTGGCTACCTGCGGTCGCTTACGCAAATTAGATCAAAAGGCCGTCCCTCGGGGCGGCCTTTTTGGTGAAACCTATAGCGTGGAATAGAGGCCGTACCTGTGAAAATTCTGGCAATCTCTGGCAGCGCGCGTGCGAACTCCACAAACACGGCGCTGCTGCGATCGGTGTCTGAGATTGCGCAGCCGGATCATCAAGTCACCGTATTTTCCGGGGTTGCGAATTTGCCGGTTTTCTCTCCCGATCTAGAAAGCGGACCTCTTCCTGCGAGCGTTCAAAACTTCGTGGATGCAATCAGGGAAAGTGACGGTGTGATTATATCCAGCCCTGAATATGTCCGGGCGATCCCCGGGGGGCTGAAAAATGCAATTGACTGGCTCGTGTCGCGCGACGAGATCATCAGTAAACCGATTGCGCTGATGCACGCCTCGCATCGTGGGGACGATATGCTGGCGCAGCTTCGATTGGTCCTTTCCACCGTCAGTCAATGCTTTGCGCAAGACCTGTTCGTGAAGTTCGAGTTGATGAAGTTGTCACCAGACGAGATTTCACATCACATGACGGCGCCATCGCGCCGGGCTGCGGTGACCGAGTTCTTGCAAGGCTTTGCGAAATACTGCGGTTAATGGTGCCGTGCCACCTCCTGCGCTGGGCAAGCATTGGTATTTCCGACCAGACGTTGGTAAGGAGGTAACAAGACTTATCTCCGCTGGCGACAGCGCTCAAAATGGGAAGATTTTGGCGATGAAACAAGTACCTAAAGAGACCACCGACGACGCTCTTATTCAGCAGTTTCTGAATAATGGCGGGACGGTGAATGTGGGCAAGACTAAGCCTATGCCGCATGATCTTGGGATCAGCAAAAACGTATGGAATGCCAAGCTGACCAAAGAAGAGAAAGCCGCAAAGAACGGCAAGCTCGACAGCCTATAAGTCGTCCTACAAAGCGCGGAGTAAAAGCCCCGACGCAATGGCGACGATCAACAATCCCGCGCCAAGCTCGATTGCGGGCAACAGGTAGGTGGACAGCCTAGACGCGGCAAAAGAGCCAAGCAGCCCGGCGCGCATGGTGACGGCGGCAATCCCTACGCCGATGGTGACCAAAGCCGTGCCAAGCGCCATTGCAAACGCGCCCGCAATGCCCGCCATGGCGATCCCCATTTGCCATGTGATGATCAGCACAAAAATAGCGCCAGTGCAGGGGCGCATGGCGATACCGCCGATCAAGATCAATGCGTCGCGTAGTGAGGTGGCGCTCTCGATTTCTGCCATGTCTGGTCCGTGCTTATGGCCGCAGTCCGCGCAGGCTCCGTCGGTATGGTGATGGTGGTCATGCTCGGAATGCTGCGCCACGGGGAGGCGCCAAAATTTACGCAAAGCGCGCGTAACCAGCCAAAGCCCGACCAGCACAATAGCGCCATAGCTGAACGGGGCCATATAGTCCTCGGCCGTTCCCACCATCTGACTTCGGCTGAGGTTGAAAACCAAAACACCTGCATAGACCAATGCCACTGCCGTTACGGCTTGGCCAAGGCTCGACAGCAACGAGATGACCGACAGGCGGAACCACGGCACGCGTCGCCCCAACCCGTAGCCGCCGATCAAGACCTTGCCGTGACCCGGACCGATGGCGTGAAAGAACCCGTAGGCAAAGCACAGCGTCATCAGCAATGCCAAAGCGCCGGGCTCTCCGGCGCGCAAGGCCCGCAGGCTGCGCGCAATCTGGTTTTGAAAATCGCGCTGCTCGCCCGTGGCCCAAATGGCGATGGCGTCAAAGCCGCCACTGGCCCAAAGCCAAACCAACAATGCGCCCGCCAGAGTGACCGCAATGGCAACGGGGGCGACTACAACGCGGGGCATGTGACGAGGATGTCGGTGGCAAAATCACCACCCAGCATGGGGATATCGTTTTCCTCAAGGTCGGCGTTGGCATCGAGGCGCAAAAGCTGCGCCTGCATCAGCGCCAACTGCCCTTCAATATCAGGTTCCACCCGCAACACTTGGCAATCTTCGCGGCCAGTTATGGTGATGGGAAGGGTCATATCATAGGCGGTATAATAACTGGGGTCGAACGCCTTGAGGGACATTGGGTCGCCCGCCAGCAGTGGCGCGCCCGTGACCGCGCGCAGATGGGTAGAGATGATGCGCCCGTCGATCATATCAGCTGTTGGTTCCAGCGGGCGCGAAAGGGTCAACAGTTGTCCATCAATGGTGGCCTCAAGGTCGCCCGGATAACCCTCAACCCAATCGGCATCGAACCCTGTCAGGTCCGCACGCTCGGCATCGGTTAGATTGCCGTCATGGTCAGGATCAAGCTTGTAGTCCTCGGACAAAAACAGCGAATAAAGATCGTCATATTTCCACGTCACCCGCACATGGGTTAGATGGCCCTGTTTGTCGAAGATGATCTCCAGACCTGTATCGACAAAAATGTGGGGGTGGGCCGTGGCGGGACCGGCGCTCAGAGCCAGCCAAACGGCGGCGATTGCAGTGCTCCCCAGTCGGATGAGTTGCATTGTTTGCCCTTTCAGAGCGCGCTTTTAAGTGCGGCGCAGGCGAATAACTACGTCAACTTTGGCGATCTCGGTGCCCTCGGGGGCTTCCGGCAAAGCGGTAATTTCCAGCTGCTCTTTCGGGGCGTCGGTCAGGTGGCCGGTGTCTTCCCAAAAGAAATGCGGGTGGTCGTCAACGCGGGTGTCGAAATAGGACTTGGTGCCGTCGACCATGATCTCGCGGATCAGGCCAGCTTCGCAAAAGGCCTTCAACGTGTTGTAAACAGTTGCCAAAGATACACCATCGGTGCGCGCAGTGGCCGCCGCGTGCAGGCTTTCTGCGGTGATGTGGCGGTCTTGCCCATCGCCAACCAACAGCTCGGCCAAGGTTACACGCTGGCGGGTCGGGCGAAGCCCGGCACCAGCCAACCAATCTGTTCCGCGTTGTGTAGACTCTGACATCATGGGACGAAATCCTCTTGCTTGCCTTACATATAGGGCCTTTGCCCCCCATGTTTCAAATGAAAATCAGTCGCAGGTGCAAACGGGCGGGCCTTGCACGCCCCAAAGCGCAAGTGCTAGATGGAACCTAAGGTAACAACACGAGATATGGGGCAAAGCGACATGACGCAATATCCGACAAGCTTTGACAAAGAAGCTCTCTTGAAATGCGCGCGCGGTGATCTGTTTGGTGCAGGTAATGCACAACTTCCTGCGCCGCCCATGTTGATGATGGACCGCATCACCGAAGTGTCGGGCGATGGCGGCGCGCATGGCAAGGGCCATATCGTGGCCGAGTTCGATATTACCCCTGATTTGTGGTTTTTTGATTGCCACTTTCCCGGCAACCCGATTATGCCCGGCTGCCTTGGCCTTGATGGTCTGTGGCAGTTGACGGGTTTTAACCTTGGCTGGCGTGGCTGGCAGGGGCGCGGCTATGCGTTGGGCGTGGGTGAAGTGAAGCTCAAAGGCATGGTGCGCCCGGATCGCAAAATGCTGACCTATAAAATCGACTTCACTAAGGCGATCCAAACCCGCCGCCTGACGATGGGCGTGGCGGACGGCATTGTAGAGGCCGACGGTGATGTCATCTACGAAGTTAAAGACATGAAAGTGGCTCTCTCTGAAACTTAGAGGGCCGATAGAGTTATCTTAAAGAGGAGCACGCCCATGCGTCGCGTCGTCGTAACAGGTCTGGGGATCGTCTCCCCTATCGGCAATAATGTGGAGGAGGTCACCTCCGCGCTGAAATCCGGCACCTCCGGTATCGTCGCCTCCGAGGAAATGGCCGAGCATGGCTTTCGCAGCCAAATTGCTGGCACTCTGAAACTTGACGTAAAAGAGCACATTGATAAGCGTAAGTTGCGCTTCATGGGGGCGGGGGCTGCTTACGCGTATATCGCGATGGAGCAGGCCATTGCTGATGCCGGTTTAGAGGAAAGTGACGTGGTTAACCCGCGCACAGGTCTGATTGCTGGCTCTGGTGGGCCGTCCACATCTGCGATGTTTGCGGCGCACCAAACTGTGCTGAAAACGGGTGCTACCAAGCGTATCGGGCCATTTGCTGTTCCTAAATGCATGGGGTCGACGATTTCGGCCAACTTGGCGACGGCTTATCAGATCAAGGGCATCAACTACTCGATCACCTCGGCCTGCTCGACTTCGCTGCACTGCATCGGGGCTGCATCCGAGCAAATCATGATGGGCAAGCAAGACATCATGTTTGCGGGCGGTGGCGAAGAGTTGGACTGGACGCTGTCGTGTCTGTTTGATGCGATGGGCGCGATGTCGTCTAAATATAACGACACGCCTACACGCGCCTCGCGTGCGTTCGATGCGAACCGCGACGGGTTCGTGATCGCGGGTGGCGGTGGCATCTTGGTGCTGGAAGAGTTGTCGCATGCCCAAGCGCGCGGCGCGAAAATCTACGCCGAGGTCACAGGTTTCGGGGCCACATCTGATGGTGCCGATATGGTGGCACCGTCCGGTGAAGGCGGCGAGCGCGCAATGCGCTTGGCGCTGGGCACGATCCCTGAAGGGCGCAAAGTCAGCTATATCAACGCGCATGGCACCTCGACGCCAGTGGGCGATATCGGCGAGGTCGAGGCCGTGCGTCGCGTCTTTGGCGAAGGCTCTACACCGCCGATTAGTTCTACCAAGTCGATGACGGGTCACTCCCAAGGGGCGACGGGCGCGCAGGAGGCGGTCTATTGCTTGCTGATGTTGAAAGATGATTTCATCACGCCGTCGATCAATGTCGAGACGTTGGATCCGGCGTTAAAACCGGGTGAAATCGCCACCTCGCTGGTCGAGAATGCTGGCTTGGACACTGTTATGACGAACTCGTTTGGGTTCGGTGGCACCAACGGCTCCATGCTGTTGTCGAAATTTAAGGGGTAAATCATGGCAGGTTCAATGCAAGGCAAACGCGGCTTGATTATGGGCGTCGCGAACCAGCGGTCGATTGCTTGGGGTATCGCGCAAGCGATGGCTGCCGAGGGCGCAGAATTGGCGTTCTCATATCAAGGTGATGCGTTCGGCAAGCGGGTAGAGCCTTTGGCCGCATCTGTTGGATCAGAGCTGTTGGTGGATGTAGATGTCACTGATGATGCGTCATTGGATGCGTGTTTTAAGACGATCGAGGATAAATGGGGCAGCTTGGATTTTGTGGTTCACGCGATTGCGTTTTCCGACAAGAACGAGCTGACGGGGCGCTTTATCAATACCAGCCGCGATAACTTTAAGAACTCGATGGTGATTAGTTGCTATTCGTTGATTGATGTGGCGCGGCGCGCGGCCCCTTTGATGAAGGATGGCGGCACATTGCTGACGCTGACTTACCAAGGGTCGAACCGTGTGACACCGTTCTATAATGTGATGGGCGTGGCCAAGGCGGCGTTGGAATCGACTGTGCGCTATTTGGCCAACGACCTTGGGCCTGACGGCATTCGGGTCAACGCAATATCACCCGGTCCGATGAAGACGTTGGCGGGGGCTGCGATTGGCGGCGCGCGCAAAACTTTCCGCCAGACTGAGGCCAACGCGCCGATGCGGGCCAATGCAACGCTGGAAGCCGTGGGGGGGACTGCCGTCTATCTGGCCTCTGATGCGGGTGCCTGTACCACGGGTGAAATCATCCGTGTTGATGGTGGGTATCATGTGTTGGGTATGCCGCAATCTGAAAATCTGTAGGGCCTAAAAGCAGCCTTTCACGATCTTCTGATGTGGCGCAGTGAATATTAGAGCCAAGATGAAGCGCGCGCTGTTTTCCTTAGGCGCGTGCTGTGCCACTCTGTTTGCAAATCCGGAGGAAGCTCATGCCCATCACCACCTGTATTTTTGATGCCTATGGCACGTTGTTTGACGTGTCCGCCGCCGCGCGTCTCGCGTCCGAGGAGCCGGGGCGCGTGCACCTTGCCGCGTGTTGGCAAAAGCTGGCGAACGATTGGCGCCTCAAGCAGTTGCAGTATACTTGGCTGCGCGCGGTCACCGGGGATCACGCCGACTTTTGGGATGTGACCAAAGACGGGTTGGATTGGGCGATGGAGGCCAACGGGCTTGATGATCTTGAATTGCGCGAGCGGATGTTGGCGCTTTATTGGGAGTTGCGCGCCTATAAGGAGGTGCCGTTCATGTTGGCGCATCTGAAAGCCGCGGGGATGAATACCGCGATTTTGTCCAATGGCTCTCCCGATATGCTGGACGGGGCGGTGTCCTCGGCGGGCATTAGCTCGACCTTAGACGATGTTTTGTCGGTGCAGGATGTGGGCGTTTTCAAGCCACATGCGTCGGTCTACGACCTTGTGGGGAAACGCTTTGGCTGCGCCAAGGACGAGGTTTTATTTGTGTCCTCAAATGGCTGGGACGCCGGATGTGCGACGGGATACGGCTTCACCACAGCATGGGTAAACCGCGCGGGCGAGCCAGTGGACCGCCTGCCTTGGACCCCGACACATACCCTACCCGACCTAACAACAATTCCAGAATTGGCGGCCTTGCTATGAGTAAATTCACCACCATCGACGGCACTTCGCTGCACTACACGGATGAGGGTGAAGGCCTGCCGGTTTTGTGCCTTGCCGGTCTGACGCGCAATGGCTCGGACTTTGATTATGTCGCCCCGCATTTGAATAACGTGCGCCTGATCCGTATGGATTATCGCGGACGCGGGCAGTCAGATTGGGCGGATCACACAACCTATACCTTGCCGCAAGAAGGCCAAGACGCGCTGGCCTTGCTGGACCACTTAGGCATCGAGAAAGCAGCGATTTTAGGCACCTCGCGCGGCGGAATTATCGCCATGGGGCTGGCCGCCACGGTCAAAAATCGCCTGTTGGGCGTGTGCCTGAATGATATCGGACCCGATATTGCGGCGTCAGGTCTGGAGGCGATAAAGAACTATTTGGGCCGTCGCCCGTCATTCAAAACCATGAGCGAGGCCGCAACGCAGCGCGCCAAGTTAATGGTGGGCTTTGACAATGTGCCTGAGGAGCGTTGGCGCGCCGAGGCCGAGAAACACTACCTCGTGAAGCCGGACGGGTTGGACATCAACTACGACCCGAAACTGCGCGACGCTGTACTGTCAGGCCCGCAAAATCTGAACCCTGATTTATGGCCCTTCTTCGACGCGCTAGACGGCTTGCCATTGGCGCTTATCCGGGGGACAAACTCGGATTTACTGTCGGCAGAGACGGCCGAGAAAATGTGCGAGCGCCGCCCTGATATGTTGTTCGCAGAATCTCCTGATCGTGGGCATGTGCCATTCCTCGACGAGCCTGCTTCCCTGTTGGTGATCAAGACTTGGCTGGGGGAAATGCAATGAACATCGAGATGATCGAGGCCGCCGCGGCGCGCCTGAAAGGCCACGCGTTGCACACTCCGCTGCTAAACTCACCCTTCATCGACAAGATTGCCGGACGGCGGGTTTTCGTGAAGCCAGAGGCGTTGCAGCATACGGGGTCGTTCAAGTTTCGCGGGGCGTGGTCGGCGGTCTCAAGCCTTGCGCCAGATGCTCTATCAGCGGGCGTCATTGCATTTTCCAGCGGCAATCACGCGCAAGGCGTGGCGCTTGCGGCGCGTGAACACGGCACATCGGCGGTTATCGTGATGCCCTCCGATGCGCCCGCCATGAAGATTGCAAACACGCGCGCGCTTGGGGCTGAGGTCGTGTTATATGACCGTGCCAGCGAGGACCGCGACGAGATCGGCGCGCGTCTGGCGGCAGAGCGCGGGCTGACCCTGATCAAGCCGTTTGACGAGCCGTTGGTGATCGCCGGACAAGGTACGATTGGCTTGGAAATCTCTGAGCAGGCCACTGCGTTAAGCATAAATGCGCGCGATGTCTTGGTGTGCTGCGGCGGCGGCGGGCTGACCTCTGGCGTTGCGTTGGCCTTGGAAGCGAAAGCGCCCGACTTGCGCGTGCGCCCTGTTGAGCCGGTTGGTTTTGACGATGTGGCCCGCTCACTTGCGGCCAATGAGATCAAACGCAACGCCGCGCTAAGCGGCTCGATCTGTGACGCGATCATCACGCCTCAGCCGGGCGCTATCACCTTCCCTGTTATGAGCCGCCTGTGCGGTCCGGGCCTTGTGGTGCCGGAAGAGGATTGCCTGCGCGCCATGGCTGCGGCCTTCGCGCGGTTGAAAATTGTGCTGGAGCCGGGCGGCGCGATTGCCTTGGCTGCGGCGCTGTATCATGGCGACAAAATTGAGGGCGACGACGTGATCGCCATCGCCTCGGGCGGGAATGTGGACGCGGATGCGTTCCAGATGGCCCTGACCAAATATGGAAAAGACGTATGACCGAATTCACCATTGCCAGCTTCAATGTCAAAAACCTGATCGGGGCGGATCAAGAGTATTATCGCTATGAGAAATACACGCCTGAAGAACATGCGTGGAAAGAAGATTGGCTGGCAGATCAGGTGTTTACCCTGAATGCGGACATCGTGGGGTTTCAAGAAATATTTGACAAATCGCCTTTGGAAGCAGTGATCGCGGAAGCCGACGCGCGCGGGAAGGCCTCCAACGAGGACGCGCTGCCGGACCGTTCCAAACGCTACGCCCGCAAAGCGATTTTCCGTAAACTGGCCTATAATGACTACTCCAAAGCCGGGCTGGCCTTCGCGCCAAACTCCAATGACGGCGCACCGGGCGAGCGGCGTCCGGGCCTCGCTATCTTGTCGCGCTATGGTTTCGTGGGGGAGCCGGAAGTGATCCAAGAGGTCTCGCCGGTGCTGGAAATACCCTTTGGTTTGATGGGCGATGGTGACAATAATGACGGCGGCGTGTTCCGCCTGAACCGCCTGTCGCGGCCTATTCTGAAGGTGCGCATCCCGGTCGGCAAACAAGTTGTGACGGTGTTTAACTGTCACCTGAAATCCAAGCTCGGCGAGTTTGTGCATCCCGAGGGCGGCCAGGCCCCCGAGGTTGATTTGGTGAATTATGATCCCGTGGGGCGCGCTTTGGGGGCATTGCGCGCCGCAACGCGCCGCATGGCCGAGGCATGGGTGTTGCGCAAGTTAATCGTCGAGGAAATTAACCAAGGTCGCCCCGTCATGGTGCTGGGTGATTTCAACGACAATGAGAATGCCGTCAGCTCCGAAATCATCGCCGGTGAACGCCCGTTCAAAAACTACGCGTGGATGCGCAGACATGACGCGAAAAAGTCCAACGACCGCTACTCAGATGCGGAAAACGAGACCATCCAAGAGGCGATCACCTCCGTGCGTTTGGAAAGCTGCGAAAAACTGTTCGTGCGCAGATCCTTGCGCGATATGGTCTATACGTCGGCCTTTGGCGGGGTGTTTGAGAGTATCGACCAAATCTTGTTGTCGCGCCACTTTACCAGCGGCACGAACCAAATCGGCGAAATGTCGTATTTTTCGGTGTTCAACGACCACCTGACCGACGGCTCCCACCCCGAGGCCCCGTATAATAAACTGGCCTCAGACCACGGGCAAATTATGGCGCATATGACGCTGTGGGACGACTAAAAGCGCGCCGCACCATCACCCACGCGACCACCATCATGCCTGTGGCCAACAAGAACGAGGCTCCGGGTAAAAACACCGTCGTGCCCTCTGCCGTGAAGTAGGAAAACACGCGCGTAAACACCAGCGGCGCGAAGATCATGCCAAGCGCGTTGATCGACGACATGACGCCTTGCAATTCGCCTTGCTGATTGTCCGCCGCGCGCCCTGACATGACGGCCTGCAACGCGGGGCCGACAACCCCGCCAAACGCGGCCAATGGCGTCAACGCTAACAACACCCAACCGTTGGTGATGAACGCCATCATCGACAGTGTTCCGGCGTTCCAGATCAGGCCCCAATAGACCGTGCGCACCTCGCCCAGCTTGGCAATCACCCAGCGGATCAGCACGGCTTGGGTCACGACCATCGAGATGCCGTAAACGGCCAGAGAGGCTCCGATTAAACCGGGCGACCAGCCAAAACTGGCAGCGGTGTAATACGACCAGATGGCCGGATAAACCATGTTGGCGATTTGGTAGAAAAAGTAGACGATGAGCATGGCGCCAAGGCCCGGTAAGGCGGTCACGGCTTTCAATCCGCCAACGGGATTTGCACGCGCCCAGATGAAGGGACGGCGGGTTTTCTCGGTCACGGTCTCGGGCAGCACAAAGTAGCCCAGTGCGAAGTTGCTCGCTGCAAGGAAAGCCGCGGCCCAGAACGGCGCGCGGGGGCCAAGTTCGGCCAGCACCCCGCCAATAACCGGCCCAAGCACGAAGCCCGCCCCAAAGGCTGCGCCGATCAGGCCGAAGTTCTGTGATTTCTTTTCGCGCGGAGAGATGTCGGCCATGAATGCGCTGGCGGTGGCATGTGTCGCGGCGGTAATGCCGCCAATGATGCGCCCGATCAGCAGCAACCAAATGGTGCCTGCCAAGGCCATCAACACATAGTCCAGCGCCATCACCGCGTTCGAGGTTAACAACACAGGGCGCCGCCCAAACCGGTCTGACAAGGAGCCAATGCTGGGGGAAAATAGAAACTGCATACAGGCGAAAATGGCCGACAGAATACCGCCCCAAATAGCCGCGCCAGAAATATCCGTGCGCCCGACATCTTGGATCAGGTCCGGCATGACGGGCATAATTAGCCCAATCCCCATAGCGTCGATGACGACGGTGAGCAGGATAAAGGTGATGGGTAGGTTTGGTTTCATTACGTGCAATTTGGTGTCGCGTTTCACACAAGACAAGTACGAAATTTTGTCAGATACTTTTTGCGCCCCTAAAGCACGGTGTTTCCTAGAGTTACCCTTCTTGAAATGCCTGCATGTTCATGATATGTTCTTCTTTCTGAGGCGCAATCAAGAATAGGATACCAAATGATCAAAGGAAGCTGCCTGTGCGGAAAAGTGAAGTTTCAAATTTCAGGTGATCCGTTTTCATTAAGCTACTGTCATTGCTCAAGATGTCGTAAAGCTGCGGGCGTGTTTTCCGCAGTTCTGATCGGGAAAGCTGATGATCTATTGATTACACAAGGACACGATGAAATAGCGAAATTCAGGCCTGAAACCGATGCGAAATTTGAGCGCTGTTTTTGCAAAAATTGTGGCACCTCTCTGGGGGACATGGCTTCTGGCGATGCATATGTAATTGCGGCCTCTGCGCTGGATGATGATCCAAAAATGCGCCCCACACTTCATATTCACACCAGGTCAAAGCCAGATTGGTATGAGATCGTGGATGACCTGAAAAAATTCGAAGGCGATTATGTCCCCGATAAGTGAGAGCGACGCTACCTGTGGCCAATGTCACTTAAGAACTCAGCCACTAGTGACGCAAAGGCCTCGGGTTGCTCGACACAGGGCAAGTGGCCTGCGCGACGGATCAACTCGAAACGGCTGCCTTTGATCAACTCGGCGGTTTCGCGCACCAAATCGGGCGGGGATGCGCCATCCTCACTGCCCGCGATAGCCAGTGTCGGCAAGGTCAGTGCGGCGGTTTGGGTGTAAAAATCTGTGCCTGCAATCGCGGCGCAGGCCCCTAGGTAGCCTTGCAACGGCGTATCGGTCAGCATTTTGCGCCATGGGGTCACGTCGGGCGTTTCGCGAAAACCACGCGAGAACCAGCGCTCCATCACGCCGTCCGCCATTGCGTCTATCCCGCTGGCCTCAATTGCTGCGATCCGGTCGTGCCACATCGTAGCGTTGCCCATCTTGGCGGCGGTATTCGACAGCACCAACGCGCGCACTTGATCCAGCCGTTTGGTGGCCAAGCCTTGGGCAATCATCCCACCGATAGAGAGACCGACAAAAACGCAATCGCGCACCTCTAGGTGGTCCAACAAGGTCTCGGCGTCGCGGATCAATGCACCCATTGAATAGGGTGCATCGGGCACGTCCGATCCCCCATGCCCGCGCATGTCATATCGGATTAGGCGCAGGTTTTGAGGCAGCAACGCGATCACTTGGTCCCAAAGCTCCAGTGAGGTGCCAAGGGAGTTGGAAAACACCACGGGCGCGCCCGCAGGATTGCCATTCTCGATCACATTCAGGTTTATATGTCCGAGATTTAGTTTCATAGGAGTGCCCTTTTCATGGCTTTGCTAAATCAGTTAATGCCCGCCAAAATTTGCGAAAACAATCATTCGCGACAAGAAAGTGACAAATGAAGCTTGCGTCATCGGGGTTTCGCCTAAAAGCTTGGCCAAAGATTTTAGCAAAGGCAATGAGATGACCAAGATTAAAGCGGCCGTGTGCCACGAATTCGGAGCGCCGTTAACCATTCAAGAGGTGGAGCTTCGCGCACCAATCGCCGGGGAGGTCGAGGTGAAGCTGGAGGCCTGTGCGGTTTGCTTTTCCGACATTTCCTACATGGATGGCGGCTGGGGTGGGGCTTTGCCTGCGGTCTATGGCCACGAGGCTGCGGGCCGTGTGTCGGCGTTGGGGAGTGGCGTCGAGGGGCTGTCGGTCGGCGACGCGGTTCTGGTCACTTTGATCCGGTCGTGCGCAACTTGCACGCCCTGCGCCTCTGGTGTGCCGACCCAATGCACCACGCCCTATGACCGCATGGCGGGGCCACTGTCGCTGACTGATGGGGGCGCGTTGGAGCACGGCTTAGCCTGTGGGGCGTTTGCCGAGCGGGCAGTGGTGGACCAAAGCCAGATTGTGCGCATTCCCGATAACATTCCGATGGATGCGGCGTCTTTGCTATCCTGCGGTGTGGTAACGGGCGTGGGCGCGGTGGTGAACACGGCCAAGGTGCGCCCGGGCCAAACTGTGGTTGTTGTGGGTGCAGGCGGCGTTGGCTTGAATGCAATTCAAGGCGCTGCGATTGCGGGTGCTGCGCGTATTATCGCGGTCGATATGACGTCGGAGAAGCTGGAGGCAGCCAAAGAGTTTGGCGCCACTGACGGCATCTTGGCCACTGATCCAAAGCCATGGACGCAAGTGTCAGACATCACCAATGGCCGCATGGCGGATGCGGTGATGGTCACGGTCGGGGCAATACCCGCGTTCAATTCAGCCCCGCGCTTCTTGGGGGCTGGGGGCAATATGTATCTGGTGGGGATGCCGCATTCCGGCGATATGGCCACTTATGAGCCAGTGATTTTCGGGGCGATGGCGCAGGGCATGAAAGGCACCAAAATGGGCGATGTTGTGCTAAAGCGTGACATTCCTTGGATGGTGGATTTGTACAGCCAAGGACGGCTAAAACTGGACGAGCTGGTGTCGGGGCATTGGCGCCTTGAGCAGATCAACGAGGCGATTGCCAACACCCGTTCTGGGGCTGCACGGCGCAATGTAATTGTGTTCAACCAATAGACCAAGGAGCTGTAAGATGAAGCTGCAAGACCTGTCCATCATTGTCACTTCACCGCCTGCACCTGGTTGGGGCGGGCAGTATTGGATCTTCGTCAAATTGGTAACCGCCTGCGGCATTGAAGGCGTCGGTGAGGTTTATGCCTCTACAGTCGGCCCTGATGCGATGCACGCGGTCATCGAGGATGTTTTCGCCCGTCATATGGCAGGCGAAAACCCTGAGAACGTCGAGTTAATGTTTCGCCGTGTCTACTCTTCGGGGTTCACACAGCGCCCTGACCCAACCGTCATGGGGGCGTTTTCGGGTTTGGAAATGGCGTGCTGGGATATTTTGGGCAAGGCCCGTGATCGTCCCGTCTGGGCGCTTTTGGGCGGCAAAATGAACCCTAAAATTCGTGCCTATACCTATCTTTATCCCTTGCCGCATCATGATTTGACCGAGTTTTGGTCCTCGCCCGAGATGGCCGCCGAGGCCGCATTGGATGCGGTAGATCGCGGCTATACCGCGGTCAAGTTCGACCCTGCCGGCCCCTATACTATTCACGCGGGGCATCAGCCGTCGATGTTTGATATCTCGCAGTCCGTAGCGTTTTGCAAAGCCATCCGCGGGGCCGTTGGTGACCGCGCGGATTTGCTATTTGGCACCCATGGGCAGTTCAACACATCGGGGGCAATTCGGCTGGGACAGGCGCTGGAACCCTACGCGCCGCTTTGGTTTGAGGAGCCTGTGCCGCCTGATAACGCCTTGGAATTTGCTGAGGTGGCCCGCGCCGTCCGCATCCCGATAGCTGCGGGAGAGCGCCTAACAACCAAGGCCGAGTTTGCCACGCTTTTGCGCACAGGCGGGGTCAAGATATTGCAACCGGCCTTGGGGCGCGCGGGCGGTATTTGGGAGATGAAAAAGCTGGCGGGGCTGGCCGAAGTGTTCAATGCAGAAATTGCGCCGCATCTTTATGCAGGGCCAATCGAGTGGGCTGCGAATATCCATTTGGCCGCGTCTTTGCCGAATTTGTTGATGTGTGAAACGATCGAAACTCAGTTCCATAACGACTTGATCGGCGGGGCAATCAAGGTTGAGAACGGCTTTATCATACCGCCGGAAACCCCGGGTTTAGGGGTTGAGTTGAATGAAAAACTGGCCTTGGCGAACCCGTTTATCGGCACCGGGCTTCATTTGCAAATGCAAGAAACCCCATGTGATTATCAGCGTGGAAATTTCTTCGCCGGAGGCGCACCACTCAAGACTTAGAGGTCTCATACTCAAGCCGTTGCTTGGCGATAACTTCATTTTTATCGGCTTTCTTGGTTTGGATAAGGCTCGCTTCGACGTAATCTAGATGCGCCTCGACGGCCGCGCGTGCGCCGTCCTCGTCACGGGCCAAAAGGGCGGCGTTGATGACGCGGTGTTGCTCTAGTAAAGTGTCGCGGGTGGTGCGTTGCTTGAACATCATCTGGCGGTTGTAGAACACACCTTCGCGCAGCATTTGGAACATCGCGCGCATCATATGCAGCATTACAACATTGTGGCTGGCTTCAATGATGGCGAGGTGGAATTCGGCGTCAAGCTGGGCTTCTTCTGCGGGGTTGCGTTTGCTATGGGCGGCTTCCATTTTGCGGTAAATTGTGTCCACGACCTTTAAATCAGTGTCCGAGCCGAATTTGGCCGCGCGCGCCGCTGCCATACCTTCCAGATCGCGCCGGAAAGAAATGTAGTCGAATACCGCCTCTTCATGGTCCGAGAAAAGCTGCACCAATGCGTCCGAGAATGCGGCCCCCACGACTTCGGCCACATAGATGCCCGCGCCGGCTTTGGTCGTTAGTAATCCGCGCTCTTGCAGATGAGCCACGGCTTCGCGCAGTGACGGGCGCGAGACGCCTAGTCGCTCTGCTAACTCGCGCTCAGACGGTAATCGCACGCCAGGTTTGAGGATGCCGCGCAAGATCAACAATTCGATCTGCCGGACCACCGCGCCGGAAAGCTTCTCTGCTTCGATTTTTTGAAATGGCATGGCTGCTCCTCAATTGGTGAAAATATATGACCAAAAGATGCTGCGGACAACAAAAAGCGGCCCCAACTGGGACCGCTTTTATAAAATTACGCGTGAATTAAACAGCGTTTGGCCGGATAACGATGTCTACACGGCGGTTTTGCGCGCGGCCTTCATCGGTCTCGTTTGATGCGATGGGGCGGGTTTCGCCTTGCCCATATGACCGTATGCGATGGGACGTAACGCCACCATTTTCCAAGGTGAAGGCGACCGATTGGGCGCGGCGCTCGGACAGATCAAAATTGTGACCATCAGAGCCAGTGTCGTCCGTGTGGCCCACAATATTTACTGTGGTGTCCGGGTATTCGGTCAGGTTGCTTGCAAGTGCATAGAGATCTGATTGCAGGTCTGAGCGCAGGTTCGAGCTGTCCACCGCAAATAACAAATCTTGGGGCATGGTTATGCGCAACTCTTCGCCGGTGTTCTCGATCTTGATGTTTTCATTGGGAATGTCGCGGCGCAAGTCGGCGGCTTGTTTGTCCAATTGATTGCCGATCACGCCCCCTAAAGCGGCCCCAATCCCCGCGCCGACAACGCCTTTGATAACTTTGTTGTCGTCACTGGACGCGCCAATCAGCCCGCCAATAGCGCCACCAATGATGGCCCCGGTCTGTGATTTGTTGGCTTGGGAAATACTGTCAGTCGTACATGCGCTGACAGCAAGTGCAGCAGCCACAAGGGCCGCGATGGGTTTCATAGTCATGGTACCTGCCTCGGTATGATGTGTCCCGCCTTTGCGGCGTGGATTATGCGGCAGACGATAGGCGAAAATCACCCACCTGTTAAGGGGAAAGGGCGGGCCGGCGAAAACCTGCCGCCGACCGGCACCGTGCCCGAATACTTAAGAGTAGGGGCGAACGATGATTTCAACGCGTCGGTTTTGTGCGCGCCCAGCATGGCTCTCGTTCGAGGCAACGGGTTGAGTTTCGCCTTGCCCTACAGTGCGCAGGCGCGATCCAGCGACACCTTCGTTTCGCAAAATAGCGGCCACGGAATTGGCGCGGCGCTCTGACAGGTTTTGGTTGTAGCTGGCATTGCCAGTGCTGTCGGTGTGGCCGGTCACGATAACTTGAGAGTTGGGATAGTCGGTTAAATTTCCCGCAACAGCGCGCAAATCCGCCCGAAGATCAGGCCGCAATCGGGTGCTGTCGGTGGCAAACAGCAGGTCTTGTGGCAAGGTGATCCGCAGCTCTGATCCGGTATTGACCACACCTACGTTTTCATTGCCGATATCGCGGCGCAGATCACTGGCCTGCTGGTCTAACTCGTTCCCGATAACGCCACCCACCGCGCCGCCAATGACGGCCCCGATAATGCCGCGCTCCAACTTGTTGTCGGAGGTTGTGTTTGCCCCCAATACGCCCCCGATTGCCGCACCGATGAGGGCGCCATTCTTCGTGCGATGGTCGGTAGTGGTGGCATCGCACCCGGCTAAAATCAGGGCTGCGGCGGGCAGCGCAAACAAAATAGGGTTCATAACTAACAGGTCCTCAATTGGCCGCTTGTGCGGCGTGACCTGTCCAATGTTAGGGTTTATCACGCGTTTACAACCTACCGGGCGACGGGCTCCGGCGGGTTTCTGCCGGAGCGGTCACTTCTTTGAAATGCGTGTCTTTCGGCGAAATATGGCCACCTATAAGCTGGTTTTCGCCGCCTCATAGGCCAGCATCGCACGTTTAACCGGCAAGCCCCAATGGTAGCCGCCCAAGCCCCCCGACTTGCGCAAGGCCCGGTGGCACGGGATCAGCCAACTGATGGGGTTGCGCCCGACAGCAGTTCCCACGGCACGAACGGCCTTGCTGTGTCCAACGGTGTTGGCAATTTCGGAGTAGGTGGTGACATGACCCGTGGGCACGGTTAGCAAGGCTTCCCAGACTTTGATCTGGAATGGGGCGCCAATAAGATAAAGCGGCGCGTTCATGGCCTCGCCCTCAGGTGTCCCAAAGGCCGCCAGCGCCCAAGGGCGCAACATAGTCGGGTCCTCAACATAGGCGGCATTTGGCCAGCGCCCGAGCAAGTCTTGCATCACAGCTTCTTCGCTGGTCTCCGCGCTGAAGCCGATGCCGCAAATTCCTTTTTCAGTACCCATGACCAACGCTGGGCCAAAAGGGCTTTCAAACCAGCCCCAAAAGATTGTCAGCCCATGCCCTTTGCGGGCGAAATCACCGGGGCTCATGGCCTCCCATTTGATGAATAAATCATGTAGCCGTCCGCTGCCTGACAAGCCAACAGCGTTAGAGGTTTCAAGCACAGTAAAGCGGTTTTCCAGCAAGGATTTTGCATGACCTAGCCGAAGATATTGCTGCAATCTCCCCGGTGAAACCCCGGCCCATTTGCTGAAAACCCGCTGAAAATGTGCTGGGCTCATCTGCATTTCACTGGCCAGTTGCTCCAGTGAAAGCGGGCCATCTTGGTGGTTATCAACGGCTACAATGGCACGTTTGATTAACCCGTAGTGATAGCTGCTCTCGACGGTGCTGGCGTGACTATGTGCGGTGATGTGGTCTGTTTTGTGCTCCATGCCATTTGTCTAGCGTCTGTGCTTTCACATATCGACCCGAATATTGCGCATTCTGTCAGGAAGTGTCTGGCGCAAAACGGCAATTTAATACGGCCCTCTTGCGACGAGTTCAGACAAATTCAAGCCGAGTTGATGGGCCTCAAAAGGCTTCATGCAGGCAAGGGCGCTCTGGTGATGCTTCTCCGGGTCCAAATCAAGGCGGGCAATGTCCTCAATGGCCATGATGCTCAGGCTCGCTAATGTCCCGTGGGTCATTTGCATCGTTTCCACCCAACACCCATCGGCTTGGATAATTTGGTGGTGTTGCATCAAGATATGAGTGCAGGCGGTTGTGCCGCCGTTGACCTGTGGGAATGTTACAAGATCAGGCTCAATATCATGCGCCTCCGCCAAAATAGTATCCACCCCAAAATTCAACTCGATCTGCCAGCCAGTTAGGACAACCCTATGGCGTGCCGCAAGCAAGGGTGGAGTGGTACTCACCCCATTACCTAGGGAGCAGATCGGGATGTGGACGGCAGGGACAGTTTCCGGTGCACGGGTCAGGCAATCACGACCAATCCACTGGATCGGTTGAAACCCGTCATTCAATGTCAAAACCAGATCACCCGGGCGCAGCCAATCCACTGGAATGCTGCCGTCATCCGTCAAAATCATTGTACCGCCACCAAAGCCCGCGATTGGCAGGGATCGTGCCGGTGCCACGCGAGGTGCGCGCGTTAAATCCGCTATATTTTTTCTTTGGAGTTCAGCCATGCCTGCCACGATGTTCACAATTCACTCCATGGATAATATGCACAGGGTAAACCACAGATGAATTCCCCCGCCGAGTTTACCTAAAGTTTGAGACAACGCGCCCTCTTGCCCAATAGATGGCTACGGGGCATACCGCCTGCATGACCATGGCCGCAAAACAGCTCGATTATCACACGATCCACGAGATATTTTCGCGTTTTGCGACGTCAGATCCCGAACCTAAGGGCGAGTTAAATCACGTCAACGCCTACACGCTGGTCGTCGCGGTTGCTTTGTCGGCGCAGGCCACGGATGTGGGCGTTAACAAAGCCACCGACAAATTGTTTAAAATTGCCGATACCCCTGAAAAAATGCTGGCCCTCGGCCTTGATGGCGTGACCGAGCATATCAAAACCATCGGGCTGTTTCGCAACAAAGCCAAAAACGTCATCAAGATGAGCCAAATTCTGGTGGATGACTATGGCGGGCAGGTGCCCTCGTCGCGTGCGGCCCTGATTTCGCTGCCGGGTGTCGGGCGTAAAACCGCTAATGTGGTCCTGAACATGTGGTGGAATTATCCTGCGCAGGCGGTCGATACCCACATTTTCCGCGTTGGCAATCGCACCGGAATTTGCCCCGGCAAAAATGTCGATGTGGTTGAACGCGCGATTGAGGACCACATCCCCGTTGAATTTCAACAACACGCACATCACTGGTTGATTTTGCACGGGCGCTATGTCTGTAAAGCGCGTAAGCCCGTTTGCAATAATTGCATCATCCGCGATCTGTGCACCTCTGAGGAAAAGAACCATGAATAAACAATTTCAAGTCGTCGGTATTGGCAATGCGATGGTCGATGTGCTGGCCTCTACCACGGATGACTTCTTGACCCAGAACGGCATCGACAAAGGGATCATGCAGCTCACGGATCGCGCGCGCGGTGTGGAACTTTACGGGCTGATCGGCCCCGCCAAGGAAATCTCTGGCGGATCGGCCGCCAATACGATTGCGGGCGTGGCCCACTTGGGCGGCGCTACAGCTTACGTCGGCAAGGTAAAGGACGACCAGCTTGGCAAGATTTTCGCCCATGATCTGCGGGCGCAAGGCGCGGTGTATGAAACGCCGCTGGCCCCTGCGGACCACGAGGCCGAAACTGGGCGTTGCATCGTGCTGGTTACGCCGGACGGTGAGCGCTCGATGAACACCTACCTCGGCGTGACTGAATTCCTAGGCCCCGATGATATCGACGAGACCCAAATGGCGCAGGCCGAGTGGATTTATCTCGAAGGCTACCGCTTTGACGGTCCGCAATCCGTGGCCGCATTCGATAAGGCAATCGCGGCGTGCACGGGGGCGGGCGGGCGCGTGTCGCTCACCCTGTCGGACCCGTTTTGCGTTGACCGCCACCGCGACGCGTTCCGTGAGTTGATCAAAAACCATGTGGATTTGCTCTTTTGCAACCGTGCCGAAATGCTGTCGATGTACGAGACCGAGGACTTTGACGCAGCTTTGGAGCAAGCCGCCAAAGAGGTCGAGATCGTCGCCTGTACCGATGGCGAAGACGGCGCGCACGTCCTATCCCACGGCCAACGCTGGCACGCACCAGCAATGCCAGTTCAAATCGTGGACGCAACAGGTGCGGGCGACTTGTTCGCCGGTGCATTCCTCTGGGCGCTGACCAATGGCCACGACTTAGACACCTGCGGGCGCATGGGCTGTGTCGCCGCCTCCGAGGTCATCACCCACATCGGTGCACGCCCCGAGGCGGATTTGAACGAGCTGTTTAAGGCACAGGGAATTCTTTGAGCGGGAACCGAAAGTGAGCACCTGTGCGTGTGCACCGATTAAGGTTTAACGATGGGCATTGAACTCTCATTGTAAGTTGTCAGCGCTATGCGCAGCACCTTTCAGAAGCATCGGTCGCCGGGGCTGAACCACAGCAACCGCCTTTTGAGTTGGATCCAGTGCAACACGCACTGCTTTTCGCATCGAGGGATTTATGTCGGCGCGCAGGCTTGCACACAGCGTTCGTGTTGCGAAGCCGTACAGTTACACGGTCAGCATTTTGAATTGGTGCGCCCATAGACATTAGTTTGAGGCCGTCGTTGTCGAGAGAAAACTCGGCGAGCAATGGCGCCTCCGAAAGCTGCGGGAGTTTATTAAGACTTTGGCGTAAGATAGTCGTGAATTTGCTTACGCTCATATGAGTTTTTCCTGCGCCATCAAGAAGCTGTAAATGGGCCTCGTCCCAAGCTTCAACATTACCACCGCAATCGATGCCTGTGGAAATTGAGTGCCGTAGTTCGGTGACGTGATAGCCAGCCCCGATTTCATCATCGTCAATCAAAAAGACAAGAGATGCGGTGCTATCAAGTGGCTCAAGGGCGGCAAGCAGTGCGGTGAAGGTCATTGGGTGTTCCTCTTTCATTTCAACGAATCTTGAAGTATAGATTGCACAGTGCGTAATTCATTTCAAGAGGTGTTGAAATATGATTGAGACAGAAGCTGCATCCCTGTTCCATGCCTTATCGAATGCGGACCGGCTGAGAATAATCCGACTCTTGGTTATTGCAGGCCCCGAAGGTCTGGGTGCGGGGGCAATCGCGGAAAAAGTTGGCGCAAGCCCTTCGCGCGCATCATTTCATTTGGCGGCCTTATCAGAAGCTGGCTTTGTCCAAAGTGAACGGCAATCGCGAAGTTTATGCTACACCGTTGATTTCGCACGTATCGGTGCGCTTATATCATTCTTAATGGATGATTGCTGCAACGATAGCCCTCAGCTGAAAAGCTGTTGCGCAACTTGAGGATAAAATTCCTGGCGTGTTAACTGATGCAGTAAGTTGATGATTTTTGCTCCGGACAAGACTTGCATGGCGCGAAGTTGATGTTGGCTGACTTCATATTGGTTAAGCAGGCATCGCACAGGGTCCGCGAACGATAGCGCGATCCCTATGGTGGCTTCCTCGTGCTTCAATCCCCAAGCTTGGCGTGTACCTCGTCTAGATCAATCTCCCCGATGGGCATTTTGTTGCCGGGGTTTTGGACGTCATATTTGAACAGGTTAAAGTCGCGCTTATAAATCTCGTAGACCAGATGCATCGACAGGTCGTCGAAGTAATCCTCGATCGGGTGCGCGCGTTTTGGGCCGTGACCTTCGCTTTCGTTAAAGCGCGGAATTTTGGCCACATCCACCTTATATTTGGTGTCCAAGCTATCCATTACCGATTGCATCCCGTCGTTGAATGTCTCGGTGTAAACGATGCTGTCGTAGTGCCCGCCGTTCTTGATGAACGTCGCCACATGGCCCGACATTGCCGACCAGTGAATGTCGGGGTCCATCGGGCGGCGCCAGCGGATGGTGTCGCGTGCAAACAGTAAAAAGCGGCGGAACGACTGGATTTGATCAAACTCAAAGCCAGTCTCAGGATCCCCGACCTCGATGCCGTATTTTTGTACCAATAAGGGCACCAAGTTCCCGCGATACCGCTTTCCGTTGCGCTGAATGCCACAGATTTTGTCAAAGAACGACGACAAGATGCGCCCATATGGGTTGCGCACGCATGTGAACGCATAGCTTTTGTGGCTGGTGACATTTCGCTCAATCTTCGGCTGGCTTTCCTCGATCGCCCACTTGTGCATCTTGCCGGTGGCATCATGAATGTCCCCGTCAAAGAATTCCCCGTGGTCGGAGTAATACATTATCTGTCCAATAGACGAGCAGGCACATTTGGGCACCACGCGGTACACCATGCTCTCACTTTCTGTCATCCAGGTTCCGGGAAAGCCCATACTTTGATCCTCGTTCTTCTACTTCAGCGGCCGATTGTTTACGTTTTAGCCACAATTGCCCCTACAAATACAAACACAGACTGTTTAATCAACAGTTCCTAAGGTTATGTAGGCAAACCTAAAAGAGTTTTAAAACGGGACCGGGGTTAAATTCCAGATGGCAAAAATCGCCTTTATTCTTTTGTGTCATAAAGACCCCGGTGCAATTATCGACCAGGCAGAACGGCTTACGGCTGTTGGTGACTGTATGTCGATCCACTTTGACGCAAGTGCCGACCCCGCCGCCTATAAAGAGATTCGCGATGCGCTGGACGATAACCCCAACGTGGCCTTCGCCAAAAAGCGCATCAAGTGTGGCTGGGGCGAGTGGTCGCTGGTTCAGGCAACCCTGCACGCGATGAGGGCGGCCGTGGAGGAATTCCCCCGTGCCACCCACTTCTACATGCTGTCAGGGGATTGCATGGCGATTAAATCGGCGACCTATGCGCATGAGGCGCTTGATGCCGATGATGTCGATTACATCGAGAGTTTTGACTATTTCGCTTCGGATTGGATCAAAACCGGTATGAAAGGGGACCGGCTGTACTATCGCCACTGGTTCAACGAGCGGCAACGCAAGTGGCTGTTCTATAAATCATACGAGTTGCAAAAGAAATTAGGGCTGAAGCGGGAAATTCCGGCAGATTTACAAATGATGATCGGCTCGCAATGGTGGTGTCTGCGGCGCCGTACCGTGGAGTGGGTGCTCGACTTCACCAAGGACCGGCCCGATGTAATGCGGTTCTTCAAAACAACATGGATTCCCGACGAAACCTTCTTTCAAACGTTGGTCCGCCACCTCGTTCCCGCCACCGAGATTAAAACCCGCACTCTGACGTTTCTCATGTTTACCGACTACGGCATGCCTGTGACGTTTTATAATGACCACTATGACTTGCTGCTCAGTCAGGACTTCTTATTCGCCCGTAAGGTTTCGCCGGATGCGCTGGAGCTAAAAGAGCGTCTGGGCGATCTTTATGCGTCTGAACGCATGGATTTCAAAACGTCCAACGAGGGGCTGACGCTGTTTAAATTCCTCTCTGGTAAAGGGCGGGTTGGCCGCAGGTTCGCGACCCGGTTCTGGGAGCGTGAAAGCTCGCTCGGCCGCGAGCGGGAGTTGATGGTTGTCGCCTGTAAGAAATGGCATGTGGCCAAGCGGCTTTTGAGCCGCATTCTGGAAAACACAGAGCTGAAAGGCGCTGAATATCTGTTCGATGAAGCCGATACGATCCTGCCGGACCTTGGCGGTATTCAAACGACTTTGGGGAAACGAACCCGCCACCGCCGCGCGCTGATGCGCTTGCTGTATGATCACTACGGGCAAAACCGGATGGTGATTTGTCTGGACCCGTCAAATCTGGACCTGCTAACGGATTTATTCTCGGATAACTCCACCACGCGATTGTTGGAAATCGAGTGTCGTTTCGAGGATGAGTACCTCTTGGGCCATGCCAAACGCGTGGGGCTTGCTGGTGAGATGACCCCGCAAGATACGATTGATCGCCTACTGCCCACAGTGCGCCAGAACTTCTTGTTTGAAAGCGATCAGATCAAGGACGCGGACTTCCCGCATTATTTCAAAATTTCCGAGAACCAAACCCGCGATCAGAACGTGGCGCCCCTTGTGGCGTTTCTTGATATCAAGGAAGCTGAGGCGCTCGAAATACTGAACATTGACTACCTGTTTGAGGACTAACGCCATGGGCTATACCTACGATGATCAAAACATATTCGCCAAAATTCTGCGGGGTGAAATCCCCAATGACACGGTGTTGGAAAACGACCAAGTGTTGGCGTTCAATGACTTATATGCCCAAGCGCCGGTTCATATTCTGGTGATCCCCAAGGGGCCGTATGTGTCTTACGATCATTTCACTCAAGACGCCTCAGATGCGGAAATAGTGGCGTTCAACCGGGCTATCGGCACGATCTGTGCGCAGATGGGTTTGGAGGATGGCGGCTTTCGTCTGATCTCCAATGCGGGCGAGGCGGGCGTGCAGGAAGTGCCACATATGCATGTGCATATTTTGGCGGGCCGCCCTTTGGGTCGGATGTTGGCGAAGGCCTGATAGCTGCCTCTCCGAGGGGAATATTTTTGCCAAGATGAAACCCGCTACTCGGCTCTTGTAGGGGCGGCTGGGCACGCTATGATTGCGGCCTGACTTTTCTTGATATGGGATGATGAATTATGGCGACTGCTGCCTCTGAGATCGAAATTGTAGACGCAATGCGTGTGGCCTGTGATGGCGGCGGCGCAAGTTCAGGGCATCCGCGCGTTTGGCTGCAAATCACTGAGGCAACAGGCTTCGTGACATGCCCTTATTGCGACAAAAAGATCGTTCACCGCGATTTTGAGGGCAAGGTTTAGTGGCGTTTGGCAAGGGTTGCCATCTGCACCTGATTGACGGCTCTGCCTTTATCTTTCGCGCCTACCATGCCCTACCACCGCTGACGCGCAAATCTGATGGTTTGCCAATTGGCGCGGTCGCGGGTTTTTGCAACATGTTGCAGCGCTATATCGAGGGCAATACGGGCGCTGATGCGCCGACCCATGTGGCGGTGATTTTCGACAAGGGATCGCACACATTTCGCAACGATATGTATGATCTGTACAAGGCCAACCGCGAGGCGATGCCGGAAGATTTACGCCCGCAAATGCCGCTAACGCGCGAGGCGACGATTGCCTTTAACATCGCTTGCGAAGAGATGGAGGGTTATGAGGCCGATGACATCATCGCGACCTTAGCCGTGCAATCGCGCGAGCTGGGCGGGCGCTGCACGATCATCTCAAGCGACAAAGACATGATGCAACTGGTCGGTGGCGGCGTCGAGATGTATGACGCGATGAAAAATCGCGTGATTGATGTCGATGGCGTCGAGGAGAAGTTCGGCGTGGGACCGGAACGGGTGATTGATGTGCAGGCCTTGGCCGGAGACACCGCCGACAACGTGCCCGGCGCGCCCGGCATTGGCATTAAAACGGCGGCGCTGTTGATCAATGAATACGGCAGCTTGGAAGAACTTCTGGACCGTGCCGAAGAGATCAAACAGCCAAAGCGGCGTCAAACTTTGATTGACCATCGCGCCCAGATCGAGCTGTCCAAGCGGTTGGTGACTTTGGATGATAAAACGCCGCTGAAGTTCTCGATTGATGATTTGGAAGTGCGCGACCCTGAGCCTGAAAAGCTGCTGGAGTTCCTTGCACGCATGGAATTTCGCACGCTGACCAAGCGTATCGCCGACAAGTTAGGTGCCGACGCGCCCGTCATTGAGGATACGGCCCCATCCGCCGCACATACGCCCGAGATGCCAGACATCACGGATGCCAATTACGAGACCGTGCGCGACGCTGAGGCGCTGCAAAAATGGCTCGATCTGATTTACGAGCACGGCTTCGTGGCGGTTGATACAGAGACCACGGGGCTTGATGATATGACCGTCGATTTGGTCGGCGTGTCGCTTTGCGTGAACGCCGGCCACGCGTGCTATATCCCGCTGGGGCATATGCAGGGCGGTGACGACCTGTTTGGCACGAATGAGCGCGCCGAGGGTCAGATGTCCTTGCAGGTGGCAATGGATATGTTGCGCCCGATGCTGGAGGATGAAAGCATCCTCAAAATTGGGCAAAACATGAAATATGATGCCAAGATATTTGTGCGCTATGGCGCGGTTGTGGCCCCGATTGATGACACGATGCTGATCAGCTATGCGCAAAATGCTGGGCTGCATAATCACGGCATGGATGCGCTCTCGGAGCGGTATCTAAACCACAAACCAATCGCGATTAAGTCCTTGATTGGTGCGGGTAAAAGTCAAATCACTTTTGACCGCGTACCGATAGATGATGCCTCGCCCTATGCGGCCGAGGATGCCGATATCACGCTGCGCTTGTGGCAACTTCTCAAGCCGCAATTGCATTTGAAAAACGTGGCTACTGTCTATGAGACGATGGAGCGTCCACTGGTTCCCGTGCTGGCCCAGATGGAGCGTCACGGCATCAAAGTGGACCGCGACGCGCTGAGCCGGATGTCCAATACCTTTGCCCAGAAAATGGCAGGGCTAGAGGCGGAAATTCATGAGCTTGCGGGCCAAGATTTCAACGTCGGATCGCCCAAACAATTGGGTGAAATCTTGTTTGATAAACTTGAGTTGCCCGGTGGTAAAAAGGGCAAAACTGGTGCCTATAGCACTGGTGTCGATATTCTCGAAGACCTCGCGACAGAGCATAAACTGCCCGGTCTGGTGCTTGATTGGCGGCAGCTTTCTAAGCTGAAATCGACCTACACCGACGCGTTGCAAACCCACATTAACTCTGACACGGGCCGCGTTCACACC
The DNA here is from genome assembly GCF_058136045.1 of Litoreibacter sp. Taxonomy (NCBI): domain Bacteria; kingdom Pseudomonadati; phylum Pseudomonadota; class Alphaproteobacteria; order Rhodobacterales; family Roseobacteraceae; genus Litoreibacter; species Litoreibacter sp. The sequence continues at coordinate 51,404 of NZ_JBYVDD010000006.1, read as the reverse complement.
AGTTATTCTATCGTTGGCGCGAACACGGGCCGCTTGTCGTCGTCGGACCCGAACCTGCAAAATATCCCTGTGCGTTCCGAGGAAGGCCGCCGTATCCGCGAGGCGTTTATTGCCGATCAGGGCAACGTTCTGGTGTCGCTGGACTATAGCCAGATCGAGCTGCGAATCCTTGCTCATGTCGCCAAAATTGACGCGCTGAAACAGGCCTTCAAAGATGGCCATGATATCCACGCCATGACCGCCTCCGAGATGTTCGGCGTGCCATTGGACGAGATGACGCCAGACGTGCGCCGCCAAGCCAAGGCGATCAACTTTGGGGTGATTTACGGCATCTCTGGCTTTGGGTTGGCGCGCAATTTGCGTATCCCGCGCGCCGAGGCGCAGGGCTTCATCGACCGCTATTTTGAGCGCTTCCCCGGCATCCGAACCTATATGGACGAGACCGTGCAATTCGCCAAAGATCACGGCTATGTGCAAACGCTGTTCGGGCGTAAAATCAACACACCCGAGATCAACGCCAAAGGCCCCGGTGCAGGATTTTCTAAACGCGCCGCGATCAACGCGCCGATCCAAGGTACTGCCGCCGATATTATTCGGCGCGCGATGATCCGCATGCCCGAGGCGATCAAAGACCTGCCATGCAAAATGTTGCTACAGGTGCATGACGAGCTGATCTTCGAGGTGCCAAAAGAGGCGGTGGATGAAACCATCGCAGTGGTGCGTGATATCATGGAAAACGCCTCGGAACCTGTGGTGAAATTCGATGTGCCGCTGGTGGTTGACGCGGGGCAGGGCGCGAATTGGGCCGAGGCGCATTAGCGCCTCAGTCATATATTGTGCGGCGCATTAGCGCCTCAGTCGTATATTATGCGGTGCATTGACGCCTCAGTCGTGTATCAGGCCGCGCGCTTAATTGTGGCTGTTGCGACGCCCATGGCGATCAGCGCCGCACCACCTGCGCGCGTTAACCATCCAATCACGCTGGGGCGCAACATGCGTGTGCGCAGCTTGTCGGCCAGTAATGCGTAGGCCAAGGCGTTGATCGTGGCCAAGCCCACAAAAGTGGAAATCAAAATGGCGAATTGCGGCAATAACGCTGCGTTGGCATCGACGAATTGCGGCACGAACGCGATGAAAAATACGATGGATTTTGGGTTCAGCGCCGTGACCGTTGTGGCATTCACAAAGCATTGCCGCGCGGATATGTCTTGCATTGTCTCTAAGCCGACACCAGCACCGCCCGCGCTGCGCAGCAATTGCACGCCCATATAAATCAAATACGCCGCGCCAACCCATTTCAACACGATAAACAGTTTAGCCGAGGTCAAAACCAAAGCTCCAAGTCCCGCAAGCGAGGCGCTCATCGCGATTAAATCGCCCAAAGCAACACCGCCTGCCGTGGCCAATGCAACCTTGCGCCCTTGGCTAAGTGCATAGCTAAGCACCAATAAAATGGTGGGTCCGGGGATCAAAAGCAGCGCGATAGAGGCCGCAGCGAAAGTGGCCCAAGTTGAAAAATCCATTATTCCTGCTCCGAAGGTGAGTTCGTGCCAACTAAAAACACTAAACCTAGTTGCTGTCTATTGCCGCCTCAGGGCGCATTTATTTATCCAGCGCATCTGACGCGATAATGGGAAAAAATTCGCCATCCGACCAGACGCCAAACCAATCATTATGATGCGTGCCGATATCCACCAAACGGTAGAAGCTTTTGCGATCAATCAGCGCCTCTAGGTTGCGGCGCACCAACACATAGGGGCTCGGCTCGCCGTCGCTGTCATAACTCACGCGGATTGGGTGATTTGGCCCCGCAGCAAAGCGGTCACCGACATGTGTCTCGAAGTGCAGTTTTTGATCCGCACCCGTGCCGTCCACGTCAAAATCTTGCGCCACGAAAGGCGCGTCATCAACGAAGATCCCGACTTTTTCAACCGGGGTGACAAGGAAATAATCGTCCCCATCTTTGCGAATAACGCTCGAGAACAGCTTGACCAAACCAGCGCGCCCAATCGGCGTGCCTAGATAGAACCACGTCCCGTCGCGTGCGATGCGCATATCCAAGTCACCACAAAACGGCGGGTTCCACTTGTCCACTGGCGGCATACCGCCTTTTCCAGCCTCTTTTGCGGCGGCTTCAATGCTTTGCGCTGATGGCAACTCAAGCTTTTGTGCATCGGTTTCTTTTGCCATTCTATTATCCTGCGTTTTCTGCCTTTATACAGGAATTGATTATAGCCGTTCTGAGGGAATTGTCACATGGATGACGCGCAAGACTTGGTAAAAGACATTGAAACTCTCGCGAGCAAGCTTGATGGCGCGCGCACTAGCATTGGCCAACAAATTATCGGGCAGCAAGATGTCGTGGATTTAGCGTTGATTGCGATGCTCTCAGGTGGGCATGCTTTGCTGATGGGGCTGCCCGGCCTTGGCAAAACGCTGTTGGTTGATACGCTTTCTACTGTCATGGGGCTCAGTGCTAACCGCGTGCAATTCACTCCTGATCTGATGCCCGCCGATATCATCGGCTCTGAGGTGTTGGAAACGGCCGATGATGGCACCCGCGCGTTTCGCTACATTGAAGGCCCGATTTTTGCGCAATTGCTGATGGCCGATGAGATCAACCGCGCCTCGCCGCGCACGCAATCCGCCTTGTTGCAAGCGATGCAGGAACAATCCGTCACGGTGGCTGGAACCGATCACAAATTGCCCGGACCATTTCATGTGCTGGCCACACAAAACCCGTTGGAGCAAGAGGGCACATACCCACTGCCCGAGGCCCAGCTCGACCGCTTTTTGCTGCAAATCAACGTCGACTACCCTGACCGCGATACCGAGCGCGATATCTTGCTGGCCACCACGGGCACAGCGGATGCGAAATCCAGCGAGGTCTTTACTGGGGCTGAATTGATCGCCGCGCAAACGCTCATTCGCCGCATGCCTGTGGGCGACGCGGTGGTTGAGCACATCCTTGATCTGGTGCGTGCGTGCCGCCCTGATGCGGATGAGGCCACCGATCTGGTGCGCGAGACCGTCTCGTGGGGTCCGGGTCCGCGCGCCGCCCAAGCTTTGATGCTGACGGTTCGCGCGCGTGCGCTGATGCAGGGCCGCCTTGCGCCATCATCCGATGATGTGTTGGCGCTGGCTGATCCGATCTTGTCACACCGCATGGCGTTGAGTTTTGCCGCGCGCGCAGAGGGGCGCATTCTAAGTGATGTGATCGCAGATGTTGCGGCGCAAACCAGCATTCGCAAAGCCGCCGCGTGAGCCAAGCCAGCCCAAACGCATCTGCCAATCTGCGCTACCGTGCCGAGTCCCACGCGGCTGCTTTTCCAGCGCTTTTGGCGCAGGCCGAGCATTTGGCCGCGACGGTTCAGTTGGGCGATCATGGCCGCAAACGCGCCGGCATGGGCGACGAGTTCTGGCAATACCGCCCCACACAATATGGCGACGGGCTGCGCGATATTGATTGGCGCCGCTCGGGGCGCTCTGACGCGACATTCGTGCGCCAAAAGGAATGGCAGGCGGCGCAATCGGTGATGCTTTGGGTCGATGATGCGCTCTCAATGACCTTCACCGGAGATAAAAACCGCCCCAGCAAAGGCCACCGTGCGCGGGTTTTGGCGCTGGCGCTTTGCGTGCTTCTCAACAAAGGCGGCGAGCGGTTCGGGCTGGCAGATCGCGGCACCCCACCGCGCCGCGGCGAAGCACAGCTGGACCGTGTGGCGCGCCACTTGATCGATGCCCAAAGCACCGCAGATTACGGCACGCCCAATGCACGAATTTTGCCGACAGGCTCGCGCGCTGTGTTCCTCTCGGATTTCATGGGCGATATGGACGCCATCAAGTTGGCCCTGACCTCGGCTACGGATCGCGGCGTGCGCGGCGCATTGGTCCATGTGCTTGATCCCGTTGAAGAAACCTTCCCCTATGACGGGCGCACCGTGTTCGAGAGCATGTCCGGCGCGATAAAATTCGAGACCCAAAAAGCCAATTCCCTGCGCGAGGCCTATCTGGATCGCCTTGCCGCACGCAAAGCCAGCTTGCAAGATTTAGCGCGCCAAACTGGCTGGCGCTATCTGTGCCATCACACTGGCGATCCGGCTAGCCATGCGTTGCTATGGCTGTTTCAATCCCTAGAGCGGGGCGCATAATGCTGGCCAACCTTGCCTTCACCTCCCCGCTGTTACTGACCGCGCTTGCCGTGCTGCCAATGCTGTGGTGGCTGCTGCGCGCTGTGCCACCCGCGCCGATAAAACGCCGCTTTCCCGGTATCGCGCTGCTGTTGGGCCTCAAAGATGACGAGGCCCAAACCGACACCACGCCTTGGTGGCTTTTGCTGTTGCGTATGTTGGCCGTTGCCGCGTTTATCATCGGCTTTGCCGGCCCCGTTTTGAACCCCAAACATGACCGTGGCGGCTCCGGCCCGCTGCTGATCGTTATGGACGGCACATGGGCCAGCGCGCGCGATTGGCCAACACGCACGGCCCGCGTCGAGGATTTGTTGGCCGAGGCCGCGCGTGATGCCCGCCCCGCCGCTATTGCCCTGCTAACCGCCCCCCCCGCGGGCGAGTTGATATTCCAAACTGCCGATACGGTCGCGGCCAGTCTGGCAGGCGTGACCCCGCGCGCTTGGGAGCCGGACGCCGCAGCGCTGGCCGACTGGTCCACGCGCCTCGGCGACACAAACTTCGAAACCATCTGGCTATCTGATGGCCTGGACCGCGCCAGCCGCAATGACATGCTCACGGCGTTTAAATCCAAAGGGGACGTCACCATTATCGAGACCGCGCGCCCGGTGCTCGCCCTGACCTCCGCTATTTTCAAAGACGGCCATATCTCGGTGACGGCTTTGCGCAGCCCCGCCGCTGGCCCGCACGAGTTGACGCTCAACGCGGTCGGTCCAGACCCGAACGGCACCGAACAGACCTTGGCCACCGCAACCGCGTCCTTCGCTATCGGCGCGACCGAGACCGAAATCTTGCTCGACCTGCCGTCCGAGTTACGCAATCGCATCCGCCGTTTTGAGTTGCAAGGCGTCCGCTCGGCCGGGGCCGTGACCCTAACGGATGATGCCTTGAAACGGCGTAAAGTGGGGCTGTTATCGGGCAGCAACGACCAAGAGGCCCAAGATCTTTTGTCGTCGCTCTACTACCTGAACAAAGCCCTGATCCCGACGGCTGACCTGATCGACGGCGCGCTTCAAGATATACTTCTGGCCAGCCCAGATGCCCTAATTCTGGCCGATGTCGCCACGGTCTCTGGGGCGGAGCGTGACGCGCTACTTGATTGGATCGACGAGGGCGGCATGTTGGTCCGTTTTGCCGGACCGCGCACTGCCGCTGCTGACATTTCCAGCTCTGATCCGTTGATGCCTGTGCGCTTGCGGGCAGGCGGGCGCAGTGTTGGCGGGGCCATGTCATGGGGTGCGCCAAAGGCCTTGCGTGACTTTACTCGCGATAGCCCGTTCTTTGGCCTGAACATCCCCGAAGATGTCGAAGTTACCTCGCAAGTTGTCGCGCAGCCGGACCCCGATTTGGCCGCGCGCACTATTGCCTCGCTGGTTGACGGCACGCCTTTGGTGACCCGTAAGCCACTGGGTGACGGTCAAATTATCCTGTTCCACGTCACTGCCAACGCGGAGTGGTCGACCCTGCCGCTGTCAGGCTTGTTCGTGCAAATGCTGGAACGCCTCGCGATTTCGACCCGCCCGGCGGAGATTGCCGCTGAGGACCTTATCGGCACCACATGGGTGCCCGAGGAAACGCTTGATGCCTTCGGTGTGGTCCGCGACGCGGGCAACCTTTCTGGCATCCCCGGCGAGGTGCTGGGCGCGCGCCAAATCGGGGCCGACTTGCCCCCCGGCCTCTACGCCGGTACGGACCGCCGCATCGCCATGAACGTGCTGCCAAGCGGCGTGATTTTAGCCCCGTCAGTTTGGCCGGCTGGCACTGTGCTCGAAGGCATATCCGTGGCACAACAAACGGCGCTGATGGGCGCATTGCTGTCCTTCGCACTCGCCCTGTTGCTGCTTGATATTATCGCGACACTGGCCCTATCAGGTAAACTACGCGGCGCGGGCGCGACTGCTGTAGTGTTCCTCGCCCTGAGCGGTTTTCCACACCCCAGCCATGCCCAAAATGATGCCAAGACCGGCGCAGGTGCCCTTGCCCTCGCGGCCACCTCCGAGGTCGTGCTGGCCTATGTGAAAACCGGCGATGCCAAGCTGGATCGCGTCTCGGACGAGGGCCTCAAAGGCCTATCCCTAAGCCTGTTTCGCCGCACCTCGGTGGAGCCTGCAACCCCTGTGGCGGTGGACTTGGAAGCCGACGAGTTGTCGTTCTTTCCGATCCTTTATTGGCCCATATCCGAGCGCCAGAAAACCCCCTCACCGCAGGCCTACGCCAAGCTGAACCGCTACCTGCGCACTGGCGGAATGATCTTGTTCGACACGCGCGACGGCAACATTGGCGGTTTTGGCTCGACGACACCGCAGGGTCGCAAACTAAAGGCATTGGCCGCCCCGCTGGACATCCCCGCGCTGGAGCAAATTCCGCAAGACCATGTGCTAACGCGCACCTTCTACTTGCTGCAAGATTTCCCCGGGCGCTTTACCTCGCGTGATATCTGGGTCGAAGCTGCCCCCACTGACGCCGAGCTGGCCGAGGGCCTGCCGTTTCGTGATCTCAACGATGGCGTCACGCCAGTGCTGGTTGGTGGCAATGACTGGGCCGCCGCGTGGGCGCGCGACGAACGTGGCAACCCGCGCTACCCGGTCGGGCGCGGCTTTGGCGGCGAACGCCAGCGCGAGTTGGCGATCCGCTTTGGGGTGAATGTGGTGATGCATGTGCTGACCGGAAATTACAAATCTGATCAGGTCCACATACCTGCATTACTGGAACGGTTGGGGAATTGAGATGGACGTGATCTTTGCCCCATTAGTGCCTTGGCCCATGCTCATCGCGGCGTCAGCGCTTGCCGTCGCACTCATCGCCTTCGCCATCTGGCGTGGCTTGAACGGGTGGTGGCTGCGTGCGCCTGCCTTGGCCGTTTTGCTCATCGCGCTGGCCAATCCGTCGCTGCAAGACGAGGACCGCGAGGCTCTGTCAGACATCGTGGTGATGGTCGTCGATGAGAGCGCATCGCAACATCTCTCAGACCGCCAAAGCCAAACTGCGCGAGCCGTGGCTGCCTTGACCAAAGACATCACCGCGCGGGGTATAGAGCTGCGCACAGTGGTCGTTGCGGACGGTGAGGGCGACGCAGGCACTGAGCTGATGACCGCCCTCAATGATACCATATCGGAGGAGCCGAAATCGCGTATTGCGGGCAGCATTTTGATCACCGACGGGCAGGTGCATGACGTGGCCCGCGCGCCTGCAGTGCAGGCCCCGTTGCATACGCTTCTGACCGGGCGAGCCCCGGATTGGGATCGGCGCCTAATCGTCAAAAATGCGCCTGCATTCGCGATACTTGATGAGGAAATTACCCTGACCCTGCGCATCGAGGACCAAGGCGCGGTGCCGCGTGATTTACCCGCCCGCGCCAGCCTGTCCATCGCCATTGATGGTGCCGTGGCGCAGTCGTTTCAGGTGCCTATTGGCGAGGATTTGGAATTGCCGCTGACGCTGCCCCATGGTGGTATGAATGTGCTGCAATTCGAGGTGGCAGCAACCGACAGCGAGCTGACCGACCGCAACAATGCTGCCGTGGTCCAAATCAACGGCGTGCGCGACCGCTTGCGGGTTTTGCTGGTATCAGGTGAGCCCCACGCGGGCGAGCGCACATGGCGCAACCTCTTGAAATCAGACACTGCCGTGGACCTTGTGCACTTCACCATTTTGCGTCCGCCAGAGAAACAAGACGGGGTTCCGGTCTCGGAGTTGTCGCTGATTGCCTTCCCCACGCGCGAGCTGTTCTTGGAAAAGGTTAATGAGTTCGATTTGATTATCTTTGACCGGTATAAACGACGTGGCATTCTGCCGATGGCATATTTTGAAAGCATTCGCGACTATGTGAAAAATGGCGGGGCAGTACTTATCGCGGCGGGTCCGGATTTTGCCTCTGCCGATAGTATTTTCCGCTCACCACTGGGCGACATTATCCCCGTAGAGCCGACCGCGCGGGTGCTAGAGCAAGGCTTCACGCCGCTGATCTCGGAGTTGGGCGGGCGTCATCCGGTGACACAGGGCCTAGAGAAATTTGCGCCGCGACCTAGCCAAGATGGCACGCCCGGTTGGGGTCGCTGGATGCGCCAAATTGAAGTGACGCCGCTGTCGGGTCAAACCGTGATGGAGGGCGTTGAGACCCGCCCGCTGCTGACGCTGGATCGCGTCGGTGAGGGGCGGATCGCGCTGATGGCGTCTGATCATGCGTGGCTTTGGAACCGTGGCTTTGAAGGTGGAGGTCCGCAACTGGAATTGCTGCGCCGCTTGGCCCATTGGATGATGAAGGAACCTGATCTGGAGGAAGAGGCATTAACGGCCACAGCCGAGGGGCAAACCATGGCGCTGACCCGTCGCACACTTGCGCTTGAGGTTGGTGAGCTGGAAATCACGGCCCCTGATGGCACGGTGACGATGGTGCCGTTGGCCGAGGCCGATCCGGGTCGCTTTACGGCGATATTCGAGGGGCCGGAGCCGGGGCTTTATCGCCTCAAAGAAGGTGATCAGGAAAGCGTTATAGCGCTTGGTCCCGCCGCGCCGCGTGAATTTATCGAGACCATTGCGTCAGGCGCTAAGCTTGCCCGCTTGGTTGATGCGACCCGTGGTGGCATCCTGCGCCTAGAGGATGGCATTCCAGACCTGCGCATGGTTGGCGAGGGACGCAACGCCGCTGGTCGTGGCTGGATCGGCCTGACCCCGCGCAACGCTTACCTGACAACCAATGTGACCGTGACGCCCCTTGTGTTGCCATGGCTGTTCTTGCTGCTGGCGGCACTTTTGACGATTGGGGCGTGGCTGCGCGAAGGGCGGCGCTAGGCGCGGAACCCTCGAGGGCGGCCTCCTGTGATCGGTGCCTGAAAGGATTTATGGTTTGATGAACAACGCGCCTGACGGCTGTACGCCCGACTGCAAGGCCACACGAGACGCCCCGGTATCGGCCCGACGGAAAACGCCATCATTCAACTCAATCTCGTTTAGAAGTGCCGAGAGACGTTGGTCCAACCCCACCGCCAGCGCCACTTTTTGGCCACGCCATTCCGCCTTAGCTGACACCACCGACAGCACCACTGGCACACCGTTTTGAAGCGCAAAGATCGGGGCGCCAGAGGCTCCGAAATCCACATCGCATGAGGTGACATAGACGCCGGGGTCGCGTGCCAAAACATGGCAAGTTTCTTGGATTGATGGGGAATTTTCGCGGTTAAGAGCATAGGATACGACTTGTACTTTTTGCCCGCGCGCCACCTCAATAGCGGTATCAAATGGCCGTATTGATGGGTTTTTAATTGGCTGATCCAGTTGGATCAAGGCCAGATCCAAGGGTACATTTTCCACATTGCTGCGCCCTTGGAATACATACTCTGGATGGATCACCGAGCGTTTAATCCTGCGGTAAGCCGAGGCGCGCCCATTCTGCCAGCCTGCAAGGAATTCTATGTCGGCGTCATTCGTCCGCGCGCCCGATTTGTCAAAGAAGCAATGTGCCGCAGTCAGCACCAAATCCGGCGCGATCAGCGTCCCTGTGCAAAACCCGGAGGTCCCTAAGTTAATGCGCCCAACGCCCTGCCACGCCTTAGTGGAATCGAGCGAGGTTAACGCCTTAAGGAAGCCATCCGCCTGCACGGTGGTTGCCAGCAAAAGCGCCGTTATAAGTGTTGCCAAAAATCGCATCAATAGCCCCGATATGCCCGTTTTAACCCTGAGTAGGGAACAGTTAAGGCGAAAATAGGGCTAATATTAGCGTAAATTGGGGATGTTTTCGGCGCCAGCCGGCTGTGCCCCCTCAGATAATGCGGGTGGCTTGGGGCCGCCTGTCGCCCAGTCCAGAAGCTCGACGGTATGCACGACAGGCACCCGTGACGATGACCCGATTTGTATCATGCAACCGATATTACCCGCCGCGATGACGTCCGGGGATTTGGCCTCCAGTGTGGCGACTTTGCGGTCCTTCAACTGTGATGATATTTCCGGCTGCATCAGGTTGTACGTTCCCGCCGAGCCGCAACATAAATGCGGGTCTTTTGGCTCTAGTACGGTGAACCCTGCTTGTTTCAGCAAGTCCTTCGGGTAGGTTTTGATTTGCTGGCCGTGCTGTAGGGAGCACGCCGCGTGGTAGGCTACTTTCAACTCCTGATCAGCGAGTGCTGGCAAGTCCAACTTCATCAGCACCTCGGACACGTCCATAGCAATATCCGATACGGCGGCGGCTTGCTCTGCGAGCGGGTCATTGCGGAACATATGGCCATAGTCTTTCACCGTCGTGCCACATCCCGACGTGTTGATGACAATAGCGTCGAGGCCTTTGCCTTGCATCTCTGCCCCCCATGCGCGGATGTTTTTAGCGGCTGTTGCGTGGCTTTGTGAGACCTTTCCCATGTGGTGGGTCAGCGCGCCGCAACACCCCGCACCTTCGGCCACCACGACCTCGCAACCCAGTCTGGTTAACAAGCGAATGGTGGCGTCGTTGATATCCGTGTTGAGCGCCTTTTGCGCGCAGCCGGTCATCAACGCGACCCGCATCTTTTTTGCTATCTCTGGGGCGAAGGTTTGCGGGTCATCATTGCGCGACACGGGGGGGATGGTTTTGGGGGCCATCTCCAACATTGCGCGCAGGCGGGGGTCCGGCATAAAGCGCGCGAACGGTCGGCCAAGTTTGGCCCCAAGCAGGGCCAACCTGAACCGGGTCGGATATGGCAAAATCAACGCCAGCACCCAGCGTAGGGCACGATCCATCAGGGGACGTTTGTAGTTTTGCTCGATATATTCGCGGGCGTGGTCAACCAGATGCATATAATGCACACCCGACGGGCAGGTCGACATGCAGGCAAGGCACGACAGGCAGCGGTCGATATGCATAACGGTCTTGGCGTCGGGCTTGCGGCCGCTCTCCAACATATCCTTGATCAAATAAATGCGACCACGCGGGCTGTCCAACTCGTCTCCGAGGATTTGATAGGTCGGGCAAGTTGCGGTGCAAAAGCCGCAATGCACGCAGCTACGCAGCACCTTTTCAGAGTGCGCGGTGGCGGAGTCTGTTAACTGTTCAGGCGAGAAATTTGTTTGCATTGGACTATCCCATCAAACCGGGGTTCAGGATGCCACGCGGGTCAAACTGTGCGCGCAGGCCTTGGGAAATTGCAGCCAAAGGTGCTGCTTCAGGTTGAAACACCTGCGCGTCGGAGCCGCGCATAAGCGTTGCGTGACCAGAAAAGGGGGACAATGCCGCCCTCATGCCGAAGCCTTCCGCGCAAGAAACCCAGATCAAACCGCCGCCCCAATCCAGCGCGTATCTTGCAGTGTTTGGAAGTTTGGAAACCACAGCTGGCGCGTCGCTGGGCTTGACTGAAATGCGCCAAACTGCACCTTCGGATTTCGCAAAATGGGTGACGTCACGGACATCATCCCATGCCTTTTTCGAGGCGGAGTGATCTAACCCACCCATATCCGCGAAGCCATCCAACAGCGCACGAAGCTGGCTTATGCGGTATTTTACAGAGCTCTCGAACCCCTCCAATCGCAGCATTGTCTGACCTGTTTGAGGAAGATAGGCGGCACCAGAAACCTCAAACGGAGAGCCCAACGCTTTCGACATGGCTTCTACAGCGCGCGCCACCTCTAGGCCATGCAATACCAAGGTTGATACCGTCTCGATGCCCGGTAACACTTTGAACGACACTTCAGATAAGACGCCAAGCGTGCCGTATGATCCGGCCATCAACTTGACCAAGTCGTACCCGGTCACATTCTTCATCACCCGACCACCGTTCTTAATGATGGTCCCCTGTCCGTCAACAAAACGCACCCCGATAAGACTGTCACGACACGCACCTGCTTGAATGCGACGTGGGCCGGATACGTTTGCCGCCACCATGCCGCCCAATGTCGGCGTGCCTGTTGTGCCCAGCAAAACACGGTGGTCCATTGGCTCGAACGGCAACCGTTGGTTCTCAGCAGCCAGTGCAGCTTCAACCTCAGCCACGGGCGTGCCAGCCTTGGCCACCAACGTCAACGCACCCGGTTCATAAAGCTCAATACCAGACAAGCCCGAGGTTGATAGAATAGCCCCGTCTGAGCGCCCAATCGGACGCGTGCCGCCGCCCTGAATGCGCAAAGCTCCCTTTGCAGTTTTCACCGCGTCGGCCAGCGCCGCTTCATTTTCTGGTGTCATCATTTTCTGTAGGTCCTCAATACTTGCGCGCGGCAAAACTCTCAAAGAGAGTTTTCTCCAAGAATTTCAAAATTCTTGGTGGCTCATCGCATGCGGCGGCTCTCGGTTGCGTCTAATGGGAAAACTTTGGCCGGGTTCAACAACCACTTGGGATCGAACACATCTTTGACCTTCATCTGCACCTCAAGGTCTTCTGCTGCAAATTGATCATACATCAAGTCGCGTTTCTCGATACCCACGCCGTGTTCCCCAGTCAGGCAACCGCCAACTTCAACACAAAGGCGCAAAATATCAGCCCCCATGGCTTCACAACGCTCCAAGTCGCCTTCTTTGTTGGCATCATACAAGATGAGCGGATGCATGTTGCCGTCGCCTGCGTGGAACACATTGCCCACGTCCAACCCGTATTCCTTGGATATTTCGCCAATGCGTTTCAGCACATAAGGCAGCTCTGACACCGGAATAGTTCCGTCCAAGCACATGTAATCGTTGATCTGCCCCATCGCCCCGAAGGCAGACTTTCGACCCAGCCAAATCTTGGCACTCTCCTCAGGCGACGTACTTTCGCGCAGCTCGACCGGATTATGCCGCCGCGCAATCCCCATGATCACTTTCAGTTGGTCGTCAATTTCCGCAGGTGAACCCTCAACCTCAACGATCAAAAGCGCCTCGCAATCGGGATAACCCGCACCTGCAAATGCCTCAGTCGCACGAATAACAGGGCGGTCCATGAACTCAATCGCGACAGGCAGCACACCCGCTTTAATGATGTCGGCCACGCAAGCCCCCGCGACCTCATTATCATCAAAGCCCATCAACACGGGCCGCGCGCCTTCAGGCTTGCGCAGGATGCGCAACGTGGCCTCTGTGACCACGCCCATTTGGCCCTCGGAGCCACAAATAAGCCCCAGTAAATCGTAGCCGCCCGCATCCAAATGCGCGCCGCCGACCTCCAACACTGTGCCGTCCATTTGCACCATGGTAACGCCCAACAGATTGTTCGTTGTCACGCCATACTTTAAGCAATGCGCCCCGCCGGAATTCATCGCGATATTGCCCGCGATAGCGCAGGCCAGTTGTGACGACGGGTCGGGCGCATAGAAGAAATCGTTTTCCTCCACCGCGCCAGTCACGGATAGATTTGTGCGCCCGGTTTGAACGCGGATATAGCGGTCGCCGTAGTTGGTTTCCAAAACATCGTTCAACTTGGCCACCCCAAGGATCACGCAATCCGCCGTAGGCAGCGCCCCACCAGCCAACGAGGTGCCAGAGCCACGCGGCACCACAGGCACGCCTTCTTCGTGGCAAATTTTTAGCACCGCCGCGACCTCCTCGGTCGAGGAAGGGAGCACAGCACAAAGAGGCGGGCATTTATAGGCGGTCAGTGCGTCGCATTCGTAGGCGCGCGTCTCAAACTCATCGTGGATTACTGCGTCCGAAGGCAACACGGATAAAAACCGGCTGACCAGAAGGGATTTTTTAACCATAACCACGGCGTCAGGGGGTGGCATTTCCATGGAATCTCTCCGAAGTGGCGATAATTGGTAAATTTATATTACCAATTTATCCGTATAGCAAGCAGATTCAAACGCGGGTAGCATTGCCTAATGATGTTTCTAGAGCGCCTAACCTTGTTAACCTATCTTGACGCCACCGCCCTTGGGCTGCTGGCAATCTGTTGGCTCGGGGTCAGTTGGCTCATCGAGCACCCGGGTGCGCGCCGCCCTTCCGTGACAGTCATAATGATCGAATACCGTCGCGAATGGATGCGCCAACTCGTCACCCGGGAGCCACGTATCTTTGATGCTGCAATCCTGACCAACCTACGGCAAGGCACCGCGTTCTTTGCCTCTGGCTGTATGATTGCCATTGGAGGCATCCTGGCCATGGTCGGCAATACTGAGCGGCTGCAACATGTCGCGGCCGATCTAACGTCCGAGACCATTCCAACTGCCGTTTGGCAGATGAAACTACTGGTGGCGACATTGCTCCTCACCTATGGGTTTCTAAAATTTGTCTGGGCAAATCGTCTATTCGGTTACTGCGCCGTTGTCATGGCCGCAGTGCCAAATGATACGTCGGATTCGACCTGTTACCCGCGCGCTGCTCAGGCCGCTGAAATCAACATTCGCGCTGCATGGAACTTTAACCGCGGGCTGCGGGCTATATACTACGCGTTGGGGGCCTTAGCATGGCTCATGGGGCCGGTCGCATTGATCGTCGCGACAGCGGCCGTAACTTTCCTTATCTGGCAGCGCGAATTTACATCCCTGCCGCGCGCTATCCTTGCAAATGGCCCCGCACTTCCCGAAGCCAACCCGACCCAAAAGGAGACCTGAGATGAATTCCGTTATGGTCGCAATTCTAGCGCTTTTCGTGGCTTGTGCCCCCTCTCTGGCTGATGCCCCTGACATCAGGCATGTGACTGCCCAGCATCTGAGCAATGGCTGGCGTTTCGACGTCACTATTTTGCACCCTGACAGCGGGTGGGATCACTACGCCGATGGCTGGTCCGTTAACACGCCTGACGGCAAAGAGCTGGGCCACCGCACGCTTGCGCACCCGCATGTGAACGAGCAACCCTTCACCCGTTCTCTGTCTGGTGTGCAGATCCCGAACGGGCTAACCGAGGTTGTCATCCGCGCGCATGACAGTGTGGATGGCTGGTCCGACACCACGTATTTGCTCAAGTTACAGTAGGCGTAGCGGGGCCGCTCAAGGCGCGCCCTTAATGGGTGATACGGCAAAACAGCCCCGGAAATTCCCCGTTCGCGTCAGTTCAAAGCCAGATAGCGCGCTCAGTCAAAAGCCTTAGAACCATTGGCCGGGTTCCATCAGTCCAAGCTCTAGCAATTGGCTTGAATTCCACTGAAATTTTTCAGACCCTCGCCACCAGAAATGTGGAATTTCATACATTGACCCGGGGTTGGACACCAAAGCCTTCGCCGTGCGGAACGAGCAAATTGCGGCGGTAATGTTGTGATGCCAAGGGCATGAATAGGTATTGTACTCGGGGTCGTTGAAAGTGTGATCGCCATTTATCAGTAACCCGGGAGTGGCCAAAAACACCCCAACACGGTCGATCTTGCGCCGCGTCCATGGCACATGCTCCTCAAAGCGCCAGCGCAAGCCGCCAAAAAAGTCTAACTGCCGCTCCAGTGGGATCCCATCCTCAGTGAAACGCGCCAACGCGTAATATCCGGATTTGTCCAAATGCGCACTCTCATGGCACACTGCATTTGGCGCGCTTTTCAAATCGGTTGAGTATAGGTCCACGACGAAACTTAGGATCGTATGGCGGCGTTCTTCCAGTGAAAAGGCAACCAATTCCCGTATGTTACGGGTTTCGCAGAACGGGAAGAATAAATACTCGGCGTTGAAGCAATAATGCATCCAGACACCCGGGAAAAGCTTGATGACCTTGTTGATGATGGCTGCAAAGGCGTCAACTTCGTGGATGTTGGTTGCGACAAGATGCAACCCGTCGCGGTCTTGGGGCAATAAATCATCCGCCCCAAAGATCAAAACCTCGCGGAACCCCAACTTCTCGGCGTGGGTCACCGTGCTTTCAACTTCGGCGGCGTCTTCAACAAAGATCAGCGCGAATGGCCCTTTTGGGGACAGTTGAGCCTGAGCCACACCCAAAAACGCGCTAAGAGAGCTATGCCGCATACCTGTTTTTCTTTCTTTTCTGCTCGCGGGTAAACTCCGCTATCTCGCGGCGAATTGCAAGATCGGGCGCGCTGCGCTATGCCCCGCCACAACCATTATTCGCAGGTGTATCATGTCTAACGCTAAGAAGCTCTTTATCAAGACCTACGGCTGCCAGATGAACGTCTATGACAGCGAGCGCATGGCCGAGGCTTTGGGCGCGGAAGGCTATGAGCCAACTGATGCGATTGAAGATGCCGATATGATCTTGCTCAACACTTGCCACATCCGTGAAAAGGCCGCCGAGAAGCTCTATTCTGATCTGGGCCGGATGAAACCTCTGCGCGAGGCCAACCCAGACCTGAAAATCGGCGTCGCGGGCTGCGTTGCCCAAGCCGAAGGCGCGGAGATCATGCGCCGCCAACCGATGGTTGATCTGGTCGTCGGCCCGCAAACCTATCACCGCCTGCCGGACCTGATGAAGAAGGTTGATAAGGGCGAGCAAGCGCTTGATACGGATTTTCCCGAAGAGGATAAATTTGACCACCTGCCCAAGCGCGAAGCCAAGGCGCGCCCCTCGGCCTTTCTGACGGTGCAAGAAGGTTGCGACAAGTTTTGCGCCTTCTGTGTGGTGCCATATACGCGCGGCGCGGAGGTTTCCCGCCCGCCGGAACGCCTGCTTGCCGAGGCGCGAAATCTCGTGAGCCGCGGTGTGCGCGAAATCACCCTGCTGGGTCAAAACGTCAATGCCTACCACGGCGAGGGCGAGGATGGCACATGGGGGCTGGCCCGCCTGATCTGGGCGTTGAATGATATCGAGGGCTTGGCGCGCATTCGCTTCACCACCTCGCATCCCAACGATATGGAAGAGGCGCTGATCGAGGCGCATGGCACTTGCGACAAGCTGATGCCCTATCTGCACTTACCGGTGCAAAGTGGTTCGGATAAAATCCTCAAGGCAATGAACCGTAAACATACCGCCGCCAGCTATATTGAGCTGATCGGGCGCATTCGTGCGGCGCGCCCGGATTTGCTGTTATCGGGCGACTTTATTGTCGGCTTCCCCGGTGAGACGGATCAAGACTTTGAAGACACCTTGGCGCTGGTCCGCACTGTGAATTACGGGCAAGCCTATTCGTTCAAATACTCCGCACGCCCCGGCACGCCCGCCGCCGAGAAAGAGCCCGTGTCCAACGAGGTGGCCTCCGAGCGCTTGCAGCGTTTGCAAGCCTTGCTGACCGAGCAGCAAAAGGCGGCTCAGGTCGCCATGGTCGGGCGTGTGGTCAAAGTGCTATTCGAGAAAAAGGGGCGCGACGCGGGCCAGCTTGTCGGCAAGTCCGACTACTTACATGCGGTCCATTGCGATGCGCCAGAGGCGATGATCGGCACGGTCCAGAGCGTCCGCATCCAAGCCAGCGTGACGAATTCTTTGTCCGGTGTATTGGTATAGTCGCTCGAAACTGGGTGAAATCGAATAGGGTGCTCCACAAGATATCGTAGTTTTGAACAGGTTCTCCACAGCTTATCCCGTGAGTTATCCCCCAAAAGCCCTAAAAAATCTGACTTTGTTGCTCTTTCAGCAACTATATGTGGTAAATACCTCTTTAATTTACACTCAGGTTTGGTAGTCTACCGAAAATATAGATGACTGCGTTGACCTTGAGGCTAGGGAGCGGCGCGGCGTGAACCGATTAACAGGCAGGGGACGAGGGCAGTGAAACTCAATCTATCAAATATTTTGCGGACTGTGTTGGGGGGGTGTGCGGTTGCCGTATCCGGCCTGATGATTTCCGCAACGGACGCATCCGCGCAACAGACATATATCTATACCGAGGATGGCTTCAGCCAAGGCACAGTCACCAACGGTAAGATCATTCGCCGCACTACGGTGCGTGCCGAGCGCTACATTCCAACCATTTGGGTTGATCCCGATGGGTGTGAACACTGGGTAATGGATGACGGGTTCGAGGGCTTTATGACGCCACACGTCACTCGCCAAGGCATCCCGGTTTGCCGTCGTGGCAATACATGCGCGGTGATGAATTCGGATCAGTTGTTTGCGACCAACCAAGCGGTCATCAACGGGTCCAACAAGAAGCGTTTGCAACAGTTCTTCCAGTCGGCAGGGGCCACGGCCTACATCATTGATGGCCACACTGACAGCCGTGCCAGCGACGAATATAACATGCGTCTGTCCAAGCGCCGCGCGAATGCGGTGGCTCAGGTCGCACGCTCCGTCGGTGCGCGGGTTTCCGCGACACGCGGCTACGGCGAACGGGTGCCAAAAGCATCCAACCGCTCCGCGTCTGGCAAAGCTGCCAACCGTCGTGTCGAAATCCAATGCATTCGCTGAGTGGAGAGTTGAAATGAAAATAGTAAAAGCAATCACGATCCTCGCAGCGTTAAGCGCAGTTGCCGCCTGCGACGTGACTGGCGAAAGCAACAAGGGTGATAAAACCCGCGACTACGGCAATGGCTTCTTTGGCCGTGGCACGAAAGACCTGAGCCAGCTTCAAGCCGGTATCTGGGTTGACCCGCGCGGGTGTGATCACTGGATCATTGATGACGGCATCGAGGGCTACCTGTCCCAACGCCTTGACCGCAACGGCAAGCCCGTTTGTTCCGGTGCAGCCCCTCCCGGCTATGCGACGGGCAACTACCGTGGCTCGCGCGATGTTCGTGACCCGATCTAGGTGCACCGCACTTATACAAGTTTCGAGAAGGCCACCCCTCGGGGTGGCCTTTTTCATGTCAAATATGTGAAATCTGGGGCGCGGGCCTTGCACGCTCTCGCGCCCTCATGCACCTTCGCCGCAAATTATTTAATGCAGGGAGATATCGTTGACCATCAGTGACCTGACCGTGGCCTCCACGGATGCGCCCTCGACTGAAATCCGGTTGGAGTTTCCCGACAACCGGTTGCTGATTGATCTATGTGGCGAGTTTGACCGGAATTTGGCCCAGATCGAGCAAGTGCTCGGCGTGCAAATCGTGCGGCGCGGGAACCAGCTTGATGTTATGGGCGAGGCAGCCGAGAAGGCAGTCACCGTGCTGGAGGCGCTTTATGTGCGCCTTGAGGGAGGGCGCTCGGTTGGAATGGTCGATATCGAGGCCGAGATACGCATGGGCCGCGCGGCAGAAGACACGGGCGACCGTGAAGGCGACCAGATCGAGATGTTTAAAGGCGGCTCGGTCGAGATTAAAACCCGCAAGAAAACGGTGGAGCCACGCACGCAGGCGCAAAAAGACTACGTGAATGCGCTGTTTAAGAACGAATTGGCCTTTGGTATCGGGCCAGCGGGTACGGGCAAGACCTATCTGGCGGTGGCGGTGGGGGTCTCGCTGTTCATCACTGGTAAGGTCGATAAGATTATCCTGTCGCGTCCTGCTGTGGAGGCGGGTGAGCGGCTGGGCTTTCTGCCTGGTGATATGAAGGAGAAAGTTGATCCCTATATGCAGCCGCTTTATGACGCGCTGGAGGATTTTTTGCCGGGCAAGCAAACGGCCAAATTGATCGAAGAAAAACGTATCGAGATTGCGCCGCTTGCTTTCATGCGCGGGCGTACGCTGTCGAATGCGTTTGTGGTTCTGGACGAGGCGCAGAACGCGACAACGATGCAGATGAAGATGTTTTTGACCCGTCTGGGGCAGGGGTCGCGGATGGTGATTACCGGGGACCGCTCGCAGGTGGATTTGGCGCGTGGGGTGCAATCGGGGCTGCATGAGGCCGAAGCGTTGATCAAGAATGTCAAAGGGGTCTCGTTTAGCTACTTTACGGCCAAAGATGTGGTGCGTCACCCGCTGGTTGCGCGCATTATTGAAGCCTATGAGGCCGCGGACGCAAAGCGTTAAGGGTTCGCCGCGCCAAGGCGCGCCGACCGGCGGGGCTCTGCCCCGCACCCCGGAGTATTTTCGGCAAAAAGAAACTGAACCTCGGTTGACCTTGGCGGGTGCGGCTGTCACATGGCAAACACATGGCACAGATTGAAATATTGACTGAAGAAGAGCGTTGGGGCGACTGTGGCTTGCCGGATTTGGCGGTGCGGGCCTGTAATGCAGCCTTGGCGGAATTGTCGCTGGATGCGGATTATCAGATCAGTTTACTGGCTTGCAGCGATGCGCGGGTGGCCGAGCTGAATACCGAGTTTCGCGGAAAGCCGACGCCAACCAACGTGTTGTCCTGGCCCTCCGAGGAGCGCGGCGCGCAGCTGCCGGGTATGATCCCACACCTGCCTGAGGGTGCACCGCATGAGTTGGAATTGGGCGATATTGCCGTTGCATTTGAGACCTGCACCCGTGAGGCTCAAGAGGCTGGCAAGGATTTCGAGGATCATGTGAGCCATCTTTTGGTGCATGGGACCCTTCATCTGTTGGGCTTTGATCACACAAACGACCCAGATGCGGCTTTGATGGAAGGTTTAGAGACCAGAATTCTTGCAAAATTAGGTATTGAGGACCCATATAGGGGGTAAGTCCCGCGATATGCGGGGGATTAGTTGAAATCAATTGGAAAAGGACCGATGGGCGAAGACAACGACGGCTCGTCTACTGCGGCGCTCAGCGCGCAGGATGTAGACCCCCTCCAGACCTCCACCGCAAGCGGCGGTGCTCGGGCTGGACTCATTTCTCGAGTGATCAACGCCTTCCGCGCGCCGGAAGCCGATCACGTGGCTTCCCTGACAAATGGAGCCCGCTCCTCTCAGCTGGGGCTTGGAAACCTGCGCGAAAAGCGGGTGGATGACGTTGTTATTCCACGCGCGGAAATCGTGTCGGTCCCTCAAACCATCAGTTTGGCCGACCTGGCAGGGGTGTTTCGTGAAAGCGGGCTGTCGCGACTGCCCGTGTTCGAAGACACCCTCGATACGCCGGTTGGCATGATCCACCTGAAGGATTTGGCTCTGCGCCATGGCTTCAATGACAACACCGCAAAATTTGACCTGCCGAGCATGGTGCGCCCGGTGCTGTTCGTGCCGCCCTCAATGCCAATCGGGGTGTTGCTGGCCAAGATGCAAACCGAGCGCAAACACATGGCGCTGGTGATTGATGAATATGGTGGCGTGGACGGGTTGGTGACCATCGAAGACCTGATCGAGCAGGTTTTGGGCGAGATCGAGGATGAACATGACATCGAGGAGGCGGACCTCTGGATGATGGAAAAGCCCGGCTGCTATTTGGTGCAGGCTCGCGCGCCGTTAGAGGAGTTCGAGGCCGAGATTGGTCAACGTCTGTCGGACGACGAGATGGACGAGGAAATCGATACTTTGGGCGGCTTGGTGTCCATGCTGTCAGGGCAAGTGCCTGCGCGCGGTGAGGTGATAAAACACCCGTCTGGGGCCGAATTCGAGGTCGTCGATGCCGACCCGCGCCGGATCAAACGCTTGCGGGTGTTTGTGCCTGTTTCCAAAGTGAATTAACCCGGTGCTTCGGCGCGCATTTCGGCCCGTTGCACGGCCAAGCTGGCCGCATATGGCGCTGGCTGCGGGGCTGGGTGTGCTTGGCGCGCTGGGGCAGGCACCATGGTCGCTTTGGCCTGTTGCGCTACTGGGATTTGGCGGGCTGATCTGGCTTTATGGGCAAGCGTCTAGCGCACCAAAGGCCGCGTGGATCGGCTGGGCAGGTGGGGCTGGATATTTTGCACTGGCGTTATCTTGGCTGGTGGAGCCGTTCCTAGTTGACGTCGCGCGCCACGGGTGGATGGCGCCCTTTGCGCTTTCTTTTATGGCGGGTGGATTGGCCTTGTTGTGGGCCACTGCTTTTGGCGTCGCGCACCGGGTCGGCGGCGTTTTTGCACTGGTTATCTTGTGGACTGTTATGGAAATGCTGCGCAGCGTTTTATTCACTGGTTTTCCATGGGCAACGGTTGGCCACATCTGGGCAAACCACCCCGTTATGCAGCTGGCCTCGTTGGGCGGGGTGCCGATGTTGACCGTGCTAACGCTGTTGATTTCTGCGGGCCCTAATTTCCGGAAACCCCTTGCTGGAATGGCTATGTCGGTCATAATACTTGCAGTAAGTTGGGGCTATGGGGTGCAGGTTTTGGCCACCCATGACACGCAATACACCGGTAAAATGATACGGCTGGTACAACCAAATGCTGCGCAGCATTTGAAGTGGGACCCCGCCTATGTTGAAGGCTTTTTGCAGCGCGCAATTGATCTGACATCAGAGCCATCGCAGGCCAATCTGGATTTGGTCGTTTGGCCGGAAACCTCGGTGGCTTATCCGCTTGATTCCGCGCCAAATACCTTGGCCGCGATTGCACATGCGGCAGGGGGTGTGCCCGTGATCGTGGGGGGCAACGACCGCGTGCTGGATGGCTGGCGCAATACCATGTTGTTGCTGGCACCCGATGGCAGCCGACTGAGCACATACTACAAACATCACCTCGTGCCTTTTGGCGAATACATTCCCTTCGGTGAGGCGCTGGCCAAATTGGGCATCCACGGCTTGGCATCACGAGATGGCGGCGGTTTCGCACCGGGGGCGGGGCCGCAAATCATAGAGTTGCCGGGCATTGGTCCGGCCTTGCCGCTGATCTGTTACGAGCTGATTTTCCCGCGAAACCTGCGCGGATTGCCACGCCCTAAGTTGTTATTACAGATCACCAATGATGCGTGGTTTGGGGCCATATCCGGCCCCTATCAACATTTGGCGCAGGCCCGAATTCGCGCGGTGGAGCAGGGCTTGCCGATGATACGCGCGGCCAACACCGGCGTGTCGGCGGCGATTGATCCTTGGGGGCGGATTACTGCAAAAACCAAAATGAACGAGGCCATATTTCTTGACGTGAACTTGCCTGCACCAACCCAAACCACGCTGTATAGCAAGCTTGGGGATTGGCCGATGCGCGCGCTTTTGATCGCGTTGCTTACATGGCGGATCATCGCGCGGCGCCGCGTGCCCATTGACCCCGACGCCCCACGAAGATAGGGCAAGTTAAGCATTGATCGCCACAACGGCTTCCTGACGTGGCGGGGCAATAAATTGGAGCACTTCTCATGGCACGAAATAATTACATGTTCACCTCTGAATCTGTCTCAGAGGGGCACCCCGACAAGGTTTGCGATCGTATCTCTGACGCAGTTTTGGACGCTTTCTTGGCTGAAGAGCCCGAGGCGCGCGTTGCGGCTGAAACCTTTGCCACCACGAACCGCGTGGTGATTGGCGGCGAGGTCGGCCTGTCTGACCAAGACAAGTTGCATGAGTATATGGACCGTATCGATGGCATCACCCGCAATTGCATTCGCGACATCGGTTATGAGCAAGATAAATTCCACTGGAAGACCGTCGAAGTCACCAATCTGCTGCACGAGCAGTCCGCGCATATCGCGCAGGGCGTCGACGCGGCCAATGGCAAAGACGAGGGCGCGGGCGACCAAGGCATCATGTTCGGCTATGCGGTAGACGAAACGCCTGAATTGATGCCCGCTCCGATCCACTATGCCCACGCTGTCCTGCGTCGTTTGGCCGAGGTGCGCAAAAATGGCACCGAGCCGACGCTTGGCCCTGATGCCAAGTCGCAACTGACCGTGCGCTATGCCGATGGCAAGCCTGTCGGCGTGTCCTCCATCGTGCTCTCGACACAGCATCTCGACGAGAACATGACCTCCGCTGACGTGCGCGCGGTGGTCGAGCCCTACATCCTAGAAGTCCTGCCCGAAGGCTGGGTAACGGGCGATACGCAATGGTGGGTGAACCCCACGGGCAAGTTTGTCATCGGCGGCCCCGATGGCGATGCGGGCCTGACCGGGCGCAAAATTATCGTTGATACTTACGGTGGTGCGGCCCCGCATGGTGGCGGCGCATTCTCGGGCAAAGACCCAACCAAAGTGGACCGCTCGGCGGCTTATGCTTCGCGCTATTTGGCGAAAAACGTGGTGGCGTCCGGCTTGGCACGACGTTGCACGATCCAGCTTAGCTATGCAATCGGCGTGGCAAAACCGCTGTCGATCTATTGCGATACCCACGGCACCGGCGAGGCACCGGACGCCAAGATCGAGGCCGCCGTCGCGAACCTAGTGGACCTGACGCCGCGCGGCATCCGCGAGCATCTGGGCATGAACCGCCCGATCTATGCACGCACCGCCGCCTACGGCCACTTTGGTCGCGCCCCCGAGGCCGATGGTGGCTTCTCTTGGGAGAAAACCGATTTGATCGAGAAGCTGAAACGCTCAATCTAAACCGGTGTAATGTTTCGAGCAAAGGGCGTGCCACTGGCGCGCCCTTTGCTGTTTTGAGCGCCAAGCACTAGCCCAAAAGTATGATGTCCGAGGTGCCCGCATTACGGCGCAATGCATGTACCTCAACCAAGTCCGGATCATTGATCCATGCCACTGCGGCGGTTTTGTCGGGGAAGCTGAGCAGGGCCGCGACGCCGGGCAATTGCGGCGCGCCGTCAAGTGCGGACACATCTCCCGATGCGGCCTCGACCTTGCCACCATGGCGCGCCAACGCGGCCCCTGCGACCTCGCGGTACTTGGCCATGTTGTCGGGGTTGGTGACGTGAAGGCTTGCGAATGCGTAGATCATTTTGTTCTCCTGATTTGCGATGGGTCACAGCTAGCCCTCGGCATCTCTGGCGAAAACGCGTGCAAATGCACCTATTGCATGCAAAAACGCATGGATGGATATTGGTTGGGATGACCTCCGCACGGTGATGGCGCTGGTGCGTCACAGCTCGCTGGCCGCGACGGGCGATGCTTTGGGGGTGAATTATACCACTGTGGCACGGCGCATTTCGCGCGTAGAAAAACTGCTGGGATATCCCCTGTTTGAGCGTCTGCCCGACGGCTATCACCCCACCGATGCCGCCCGCCTGATCGCCAAACATGCGCAGCAGATGGAGCATTCCGAGCACGCATTGCTCCGCCAGCTCAAAGGGGCCGAGGCGGGGCTATCCGGTACGCTGACAATCACCGCATCGCAACTGCTCATCGCCTCCTTCCTGACGCCGGTTCTGGATGCATTCACCAAGGCCCATCCGGACGTGGAACTGCGCGTGTTGGCCACAAATGAGGTGCTGGACCTGTCGCGCCGCGAGGCCGATCTTGCTATTCGCATCAGCCGTGATCCGGGTGACACGTTGACCGGGCTTCGCCTTCTGCGCCAGGATAGCGCAAGTTTTGCCAGCGCAGAATGGGCGGCCAGCATTGCCAATGACCCGCAGGCGACGATCGACTGGATCGTTTATGAACAGTACCGAAATGTGCCCAAAGCCGTGCACCCCAGCTATCCCAACAACCGCGTGCGGTTTCGTTTTGATGATATGGTCGCGATGCTTGGTGCCGCGCAAGCAGGGCTGGGTGTGATCCGCTTACCGATGTTCTTGGGGCGGACAACGGCGGGGCTGGAACAGGTGCCGGTCCTGCGCCCCCAACCCTACCCCGAGATTTGGGTGGTGGGGCACCGCGATGTCTGGCCCTCGGCCAAGTTAGTGGCTTTCCGCGACGTGCTGGTGGCGCATTGCAAGGCGCATAAGGCGCTGTTCGTGGCATAGGAAATGTTGCGCCTGCGCGCGTCCCCCGCTACACCGCCGCCCATGAACACATCAGACACAGAGCCCACAACGCCGTGGCGCAACTTTTATGGCCGCCTCAAAGGCCAAGGCCTGAATGCCCGCCAAGAGCAGGACCTCAAAGAGGTGCTGCCCAAGTGCAGCTTGGAAAACATCAGTCGCGAAGACAACCCCACGCGCGCCATGTTGGATATCGACGCTATCCGTGGTGATAAGCCAGTGTGGCTGGAAGTGGGCTTTGGCTCGGGCGAGCATATCCTCCACCAAGCGCAGGCCAACCCCGATGTGCTGATTATCGGCTGCGAAATCTACATCAACGGTGTTGTATCACTGCTGGGGAAAATTCGCCGCGAAGGTGTGAGCAATATTTTGATCCATCCGGGCGATGCGCGCGATCTGCTGGATGTGCTGCCCGATGATAGCCTAGATAAGATGTTCCTGCTCTATCCCGACCCGTGGCCAAAGTTGCGCCACCACCGTCGCCGTTTTGTGACACCCGAACACCTAGACCCGCTGGCCGCCAAGCTGAAATCGGGCCATGAATTTCGTGTTGCGACGGATATTGTGGACTACGTGCGCCAGACGCTGGCCGAGGTGCCGCGCGCAGGCTTTACCCTGTCTGAGAACCCTGCGGATTTGAGCAAAGCATGGGATGACTGGTTCTCAACACGCTACGAGCAAAAGGCGCTGCGCGAAGGCCGCACGCCGCATTACCTGACTTACATTCGCGATTAATTATCAACGGGATCAGTTCACCATGACATCAAATAAACGCATCGTTTTCTCTAGTGACCACGCTGATATTGGCCTGCGCCAGACCCTCGCCGCGCATGTCGCCACCCTTGGTTGGGAGGTCGAAGACATTGGCCCGATGACGTCCGAGAGCACACATTACCCCAAGCACGGGCAAGCCGCGGCACAGCGTGTAGCCTCGGGCGATTGCGCGTTGGGGATCATCGTTTGCGGCACAGGGCAGGGCATCATGATGGCCGCCAACAAGGTGAAAGGCATCCGTTGCGGTGTCTGCTCGGACGCGTTTTCCGCGCGGATGATCCGGCAGCACAATAACGCCAATATGTTGTCTATCGGTGCGCGGGTAATCGGTGAAGGATTAGCGCTTGATATCGTGGAGGCCTTCGTGAATGCCACTTTTGAGGGCGGCAGACACGCCACGCGCGTGGCAATGATAGAGGCGCTGGAGGGGTAGGGTTGCGGTGATCCATGTTGGTGGCCTCTGCTAACGCCTCGATTGATTTTCGACGCATCGAATGACAGAGTTGAGTCCAATGTGAATGCAGTTGATGGGGTCGGCGCTTAGAAGGCTCCCTTGTTTCGGCTAGTAGTATTTTCAAATTTGTGGGGCTAAGAGATGAAGCAGATGTACGCCTTTACTGTGGCCATGTCTGTATTGGTCGGGTGCGCTTTTCACACGACAGAACATGTCAATCTATCACCAGAAAACACAAGCTGTAAATTAAGCGGCTACGACCGAATAGTAGAAGAACGCATTGCAGAGCTTGGGCCGGGACTGAAGAGAGACCTCGTTGTAAAAGTTCTAGCCGACATTGCTATCGAGGTTTGGCAATTGCCCCGCCAGCAAGGATCACCTTGTAGAGTAAAGTATCAAACGAACTTTCAGACTGCCTATCCAATTTACGATGTGAGTTTTCCGGCCGAGATTTCATTGCACATAGGTCAAAAGTCGGTCTGCCTAAATCATGTTGATTTATTCGGTTCTGGTATCGCTAAACAGCCAAAGACAGGACCATACAAAAAGTACCCTTGGGAATACATTGAAAACACGGCTCTCCCAGATGAGCTACAAACGGGCAAATTCGGAAGTAGACGATTTCTCCCTGTTTGCTTTGGAGCGGATGGCAACATAGCGGGCTTTTTGGATGGCCAAATTTAAGAGGTATCCTGCTGAATTGATCAACACGTACCCCAAATCGCCCAACACAAACGCCGATGGACCCTCGCGCACCACTGGGCTATCACGTTAGGGCTTTTGATTGACCAGAAAGAATTGCCCCATGTCCGGCCACGGTGACCCTATTCCAATGACTTCGCGCGCCAATGGTGCTCTTTCTGGTGAGGCCAATGTGCCGGGGGATAAATCTATCTCTCACCGCTCGTTGATTTTGGGGGCGATGGCCGTTGGTGAAACCCGGATTACTGGGCTGCTGGAAGGCCAAGACGTGCTGGATACGGGCCGCGCGATGCAAGCGTTTGGCGCGACCGTTACCAATCATGGCGGCGGAAACTGGTCGGTGCATGGTGTTGGCGTTGGCGGCTTTGCCGAGCCAGATCATGTGATTGATTGCGGCAATTCTGGCACCGGTGTTCGGTTGATTATGGGCGCGATGGCGACCACGCCAATCTGCGCGACCTTTACTGGCGACGCGTCCTTGAACGGGCGTCCCATGGGGCGGATAACCGATCCTTTGGCACTGTTTGGGACGCAAAGTTATGGCCGCAAAGGTGGGCGTTTACCGATGACGGTTGTTGGCGCGGATGCGCCGGTTCCTGTGCGCTATTGGGTGCCGATGCCCTCGGCGCAGGTGAAGTCTGCTGTGCTGTTGGCAGGCCTAAATACACCGGGCGAGACTGTGGTGATCGAGAAAGAAGCAACCCGCGACCACACCGAGCGGATGTTGGCGGGCTTTGGCGCGCAGATCAGCACTGTCGAGACTGGTGAGGGCCGTGTTATCACGCTGGTTGGCCAGCCCGAATTGAAACCACTAGATATCACGGTGCCGCGCGATCCGTCCTCGGCGGCGTTTCCGGTCTGTGCGGGGCTGATTGTGCCCGGATCTGATGTGTTGGTGCCGGGCATTGGGTTGAACCCAACGCGTGCCGGGCTGTTTACCACGCTTAAAGAAATGGGCGCGGAGCTGGCATACGAGAACCTGCGCGAGGAAGGCGGCGAGCCTGTGGCCGATCTGCGCGCAAAGTTCTCTGACAACATGCAAGGTATCGAAGTGCCGCCCGAGCGCGCCGCCTCGATGATTGACGAATTCCCGGTGCTGTCCGTGGTCGCGGCCTTTGCCAATGGCAAGACGATTATGCGCGGAGTGAAAGAGCTGCGCGTGAAAGAAAGCGACCGCATTGATGCCATGGCGCGCGGCCTGGAAGCTTGCGGGGTGACAGTCGAGGAAGACGAGGATACGCTGATCGTGCACGGGCTTGGCCCGCGCGGCGTAAAGGGCGGCGGCACGTGTGCCACTTATCTAGATCACCGCATTGCAATGTCCTTCATGGTTTTGGGGATGGCAACGCAAGAGCCAGTGCATATTGACGATGGGGGGGCAATCGCGACGTCCTTCCCAATTTTTGAGAATTTGATGCGCGATTTGGGCGCGACTATTACAAGGGATTGATTGGATGCAAAAATATTTTGCCAGTGTTGTTGTTGGTGGTGAGGCTGATCTGGAAGCCAACTCGCGGATTTTCGTGGGTCATTCAGAAAATATAGCTCAATTTTTGGCCACGCTAATGATGGCGTTCGATCAAGATGGCACCAAGCTTTTGTTGATGCGGCGCGCGGCGTTGCTTGATGATTTCGAGGAAGAAGATTTCGATGCTCCGATCAATCTTGGCCCTGTCAAAGCCATGGATATGCAGCCCGGACGCTTGATCGCGGGTGATCCTTACCCCGGTGAATTGCCCGCCGCATTGCCTGCAACAGGGTGCACAATGGCGATGGTTGATTTGGCCGTCAAAAGCGGCGGCGGGGAAGTGGCATTGGTGGCCGTGAAAGCTGACAATGCGATCCAAGGTTTGCGTATTATCCTGAGTGATGCAGAAACCGGGGGCGCTACAATTAACTCGGTTGAGGGGCTGATGGATGCCACGTTGCACGCCGATGATGCCTATGATTTCAACGCCAAGCCAAGCGCGCTGGCGGAGCGGATCAAAGCAGGCGAAAGCGTCGCAATGAGCGATCCAATTGCCTACGGTTCCTAAAATACGCCTCTGGGTTGCGGCCATTTTGGTGGCTGCGATCTATGCTCTTTTGGCCTATATGTCTTATATAAAAATGCCCTCCCTCACGGGGGGTGTTTTAGGTTTTGACATGCGGCCACTGGGCATGTCCAACGACATCGCCGCCGCCTATATTTCTGATTTAACCACACCCGCCAGAGACTTTTATTTCAATGTGCTAAGGCCCGTAGATACGACCTTTATTATCGCGTTTTGTGTCGTTCTATATCGCCTTGCCTCAACGCTGGGCGGGAGGTTGTTTTGGCTTACTATCGGGGCTGTCATCCTTTACGCCATTGCTGACTTTTCCGAAAACAGAGCGGTGGGAATTGTCATGAAGCCAGCCTTTCATATGGATGGTTTTGCACCGTTTGAAATGATTGCCTTAATGACGCGGATAAAGTTTGGCGCATTGATCATCGCGGCGGTTAGTTTGTTTTTCCAATGGAGGAGCTCAAATGCAAAACGGTAGCTGCTTATGCGGCCAAATTAGCTATAGCGTTAATGGCCCGTTGCGCCCTGTTGTTGCGTGTCACTGCCAACAATGCCGCAAAACCAGCGGGCATTTTGTGGCGGCAACGTCTTGTGCGCGCGGTGACATTACCGTGAATGGGGATGTGGCGTGGTATAAGTCCTCCGACACTGCAAGGCGTGGATTTTGCGGCATATGTGGCTCGCAAATGTTTTGGGATGGGCCGGGGGCAAACCTGTCAATTTTCGCAGGCACGTTTGACGGCGACACTGGGTTAAAGCTTGCGGGCCACATCTTTTGTGCCGACAAGGGTGATTACTATGAGATTGCTGACGGGCTGCTTTGCGCAGATGCCAGTGACCCGAAATTGACGACACAGGTGCCATGAAATTTACAGTTGCAATTGATGGCCCTGCTGCGGCGGGCAAGGGCACGCTTTCAAAACAAGTGGCGGCGGAGTTTGGCTTTGCGTATCTTGATACTGGGCTTTTGTACCGCGCTACAGGCGCGCGGGTGTTGGATGGCGAAGAGCCGGTTCAAGCGGCCAAATCATTGACCCCGGAAGATATGGCACGTGATGATTTGCGTACCACGCGCGTCGCGCAAGCCGCCAGCAAAGTCGCCGCAATCGTGGAGGTGCGCGCGGCGCTGGTTCAGTTCCAGCGTGATTTTGCGCGCCGTGATGGCGGTGCTGTTTTGGACGGGCGCGATATCGGCACGGTCATTTGCCCCGATGCGCAGGTAAAACTGTTTGTCACCGCGTCAGATGCCGTGCGCTCCGAGCGGCGCTATCTGGAACTGTCGGGCAAGGGCCAAGATGTGACCCGTGACGGAGTTTTGCGCGACCTTACTGAGCGTGATGCACGCGACCGAGATCGCGAAGCAGCGCCCTTGGCGGCGGCGGCGGATGCGGTGGTGATTGATACATCCGAGATGAGTATCGACGATGCCGTTGCGGCCGCGACCCGAGAGATCCGGGTGCGGCTAAAAGATGTCTCGGACTGAGAGTAGGTAGGCGGCCACCCGTGTCGGGCTGCGGTCGTTTTTACGGGATGTTAGCCCGTATCCCTTCGGGGTTTATCGCCCCCTAATATGCCGGCAGTCGCGGGAAGTCCCTTGCGCGGGACCTGTGACCACAGATCGAATGTGTTAGGCGTTGCATATCACGCGCATTGCCCAACGGTGGTTAACCAAGGACGGGGTATAAGGCGCGCGCGTTAAGGTTTGGTAGTGCGCCCGTACGGTGCTTGGGGGTAATCGCGTGAAGCTGTGGCTCTCGGGTTTCGCGCTAGTGCTTGTGTAGGTCTTCGCCACAATTCGGGCAATAATTCAGGGCGTCAGAGGTGCGGGCCTTTTGGGCCTCGATCCTGATTTCGTCGGCAATGCGCTTGCCCAACCCCAACTCGCGGCGCAGCTCTTCGATCTCGTGCTCTTCATCGGCGTCGATCACACCATCGGCGAGTGCTGCACGTAGCTTTTCCGCCAACTCCTCTCGGGTGCGGCGCAAACGATCCGCCATGCCGCTGGCCAAAATACCCGCAGGCAGCGCGGCCATGCCGATACCGACAACGGCGACAAGTGCGCCAAAAAGCTGCCCGATCGGGGTTATGGGGACCACATCGCCATAGCCCACGGTGGTCAAAGTCGCCATCGCCCACCACATCGCCGCAGGGATGGAGCCGAATTTGTCGGGCTGCATTTCATGCTCGGCCAGATAGGCGCCGCTAGAGGCGAGCACCAGCAAGACGATCAGAATGAAAAAACCCGCGAAAAAGGAGTTCGCCTCTTCGCGTAAGACCTCTAGCAGCATCGACATGGCGGAGGAGTAGCGGGTGAGTTTGAGGATGCGCAGCAATCGAAGGACGCGCAGGAAGCGCAGGTCAATCTTGAGGAAGAAGCCAAGGTAGAACGGCAGGATTGCCAACAGGTCGATCAAGGCGAGTGGCGAGAGCATATAGCTGAGGCGCGGGTTGGGACGGTCTTTGAATTTGGGATCCTCGACGCTGACCCAGACCCGAACGAAATACTCGACACTAAACGCGGCAACCGAGATGACCTCGATCACCCAAAAACTTGCGGCGAAGCGGGCCTCGATGCTTTCGACAGTTTCCAAAATGACGGCGGCGACGTTGATTGCAATCAGCGCGATCAGGAACAAATCCAGATAGCGGCTCATCCAGTCGGATTTTTCATCCGGGTCGAGCATTTTATATACGGTCTGACGAACTTGGCTCACGGCGTGCCCCTGTTTGACGTATATTCAGCCGACATTGGTCGCGCTGCAAGGGCGAATTGGGAGGGGCGTTGGTTACAGATCGAATGCGTCGCGTAGAGGCCGCCGAGTTTGGTTAAAGAAAATATATAAGGCGAGGGCGTTAATCTTTGGTCGGTGCTGAGCGGGATTGTGAGATATGTGTGACACCGAATTTGAACGACACAGCAGAGCCTCAAGGGTGAACATATTGGGGGTAATTAAGTTACATACTACTTATTCTTATTTGGTTTTCTAAACTCTGAAATAACAGTTTGCCGCACGATACGGTTTGGGAAAAAGACGATGCCATCAGCTTCCAATACATCGATGAGGTACGCCGTGGGAGGGCGCTCGTCACTCCTTATTAAACTAACTCTCAGGTTACTCAATTTGAACATATAGCAAACTATCACAGCCATTTCGGCTGTTACTCGGATGTTGCCCAGGTCTTCAATCGGAGGGTGCAACCCGTCTGGGTTTTGACGTATGCTTTGTACCACTTCACTAAGCTCGTCCGCTGAAAATTTCTCTAGACAGCGCTCCTCAGCCCGCGATCGAAGCAACTGGAGCTGACTATCAGTAAGTGAAGTGGGCAGCATTTCGGAAAATCGTTCGCGGTCCACCACTTTGATGGATTTTTCATTCAATAAGTCTGCATAGAGGCTCACATAGGCGAGGGCGATTGAACTTCGTGCGCGTTCAAGCGTCTCGTCAGTCAGGAAGTGGTTTATAATATACTTGACCTCATCATTGGGTGAAGCCGATGCCTGCGGCCCGTAAGCAAGGGCCGTTATGGTAGCAAATAGTATTCTTAATCGCATCTTAGGCACCTCAAATTGTACGGTGGTATAAGATAAAAATACTATGGCTTCAGTATGTTCAGTCCGTGAATGAATTTTGTTCACCCCACATGGCCGCCAATACGCTCAAATAGATGTGGTAGAAAATGGACAGGCAACGCACGATGCCTTAGTTGCTTGCTCTTGCCCCCAACCCACGCTATACGCGCGACTGTCTAAGGGGCGAGAACAGTCTCAAGGCAAGCAGGGTCGGTTTTCCGGCCCTCTTTGTTTTGAAAAGCCCTGACGACCAACATGAAACCCAAAGACCGGCGGAGACAACCGCTCGGCCCGCATAAACATTTAGATTAGGACACCCACGCCACATGGCTACAACTGCAACTATGGAGGAATTCGAAGCCCTCTTGAACGAAAGCTTCGAAATGGACACACCGGACGAGGGTTCGGTTGTCAAAGGTAAAGTCATCGCAATCGAAGCTGGTCAAGCCATCATCGATATCGGCTACAAAATGGAAGGCCGCGTTGAACTTAAAGAATTTGCTGAACCTGGCGAAGCCCCAAAAATCGAAGTTGGCGACGAAGTTGAGGTTTACCTCGACCGCGTAGAAAACGCCCGCGGCGAAGCATCCATCAGCCGCGATAAAGCGCGCCGCGAGGAAGCTTGGGACCGTCTGGAGAAAGCCTACGCTGATGAAGAGCGCGTCGAAGGCGCAATCTTTGGTCGCGTTAAAGGTGGCTTCACGGTTGATCTGGGCGGCGCAGTTGCGTTCCTTCCGGGCAGCCAAGTTGACGTGCGCCCAGTGCGTGACGCTGGCCCATTGATGGGTCTCAAGCAGCCATTCCAAATCCTGAAAATGGACCGTCGTCGTGGCAACATCGTTGTATCGCGTCGCGCAATCTTGGAAGAATCTCGTGCGGAACAGCGTGCAGAAGTCATCGGCAACCTTACTGAAGGCCAAGCGGTTGACGGCGTTGTCAAAAACATCACCGAGTACGGCGCATTTGT
The DNA here is from genome assembly GCF_058136045.1 of Litoreibacter sp. Lineage (NCBI taxonomy): Bacteria > Pseudomonadati > Pseudomonadota > Alphaproteobacteria > Rhodobacterales > Roseobacteraceae > Litoreibacter > Litoreibacter sp. The sequence continues at coordinate 17,393 of NZ_JBYVDD010000006.1, read as the reverse complement.
CGATCTTGGCGGCGTAGACGGCCTGCTGCACGTCACCGACATGGCATGGCGCCGCGTCAACGACCCACGCGAAATCTTGAACATTGGCGAGACTGTCAAAGTACAGGTTATCAAAATCAACAAAGAGACCCACCGTATCTCCCTCGGCATGAAACAGCTGCAGGACGATCCATGGGGCGAAGTTGCTGCGAAATACGACCTTAACACGACCCACACGGGCCGCGTTACCAACATCACCGATTACGGCGCATTCGTTGAGCTGGAACCGGGCGTTGAAGGTCTTGTTCACGTCTCCGAGATGTCTTGGACTAAGAAGAACGTACACCCGGGTAAAATCGTGTCGACGTCTCAAGAAGTCGAAGTTATGGTTCTGGAAATCGACAGCTCCAAGCGTCGGGTTTCCCTGGGTCTCAAGCAGACACAGCGCAACCCATGGGAAGTGTTCGCAGAGAACAACCCTGTCGGCAAAGAGATCGAAGGCGAAGTCAAAAACATCACCGAATTCGGTCTGTTTGTTGGCCTCGAGAACGATATCGACGGCATGGTTCACCTGTCCGACATCACATGGGAAGGCCGTGGCGAAGACGCACTTGGCGACTTCCGCAAAGGCGATGTGGTTAAAGCCGTTGTCACCGAAGTTGACGTTGAGAAAGAGCGTATCTCGTTGTCGATCAAAGCAATGGACGGCTCGTTCGACACTGCAGTTGACGGCATCAAGCGCGGCTCGATCATCACTGTCAAAGTCACCTCAATCGAAGAGGGCGGCATCGAAGTGGAATATGAGGGTGCTAAATCCTTCATCCGCCGCTCCGATCTGTCACGTGACCGTGCCGAGCAGCGCCCAGAGCGCTTCGGCGTTGGTGACAGCCTTGATGTGCGCGTGACCAATGTGGACGCCAAGACCCGCCGTTTGGGTCTGTCCATCAAAGCACGTGAGATCGCGGAAGAGAAAGAAGCCGTGGAGCAGTATGGCTCCTCGGACTCGGGTGCATCTTTGGGTGACATCTTGGGCGCGGCGCTGAAGTCTGACGACGAGTAATCGCTTCGAGGTAAAAATTTGAATGCGGCCTCGCCAGAAATGGCGGGGCCGTTTTCGTTTGTGGCTGATGTCTGGACGCTGCGATTCGGGGGCGAATCGCATTATTGGGACTTGTGACGAAAGCCTGCGATATTTGGATTTTACGGCCTGATCGGGTCAAGAGCCTGCCAATCGGGTTTTTTTCACACCCTTTTCCCCGTCTGTCAGGGGAATGCCGCACTCTAAATGCCTTCCGCAGTTGAATTATTCGTCCTATACTCGATTAGACGCGGCCGCTATCCGCGATGGAACAAAGTCCTGGGGAGGATATTTGATGATACGCTCCGAGTTGATCCAGAAGATCGCCGACGAAAATCCGCACCTGTATCAGCGCGACGTTGAGCGCATTGTGAACACCATCTTTGAAGAAGTTGTTGACGCGGTGGCATCGGGAAACCGTGTGGAGCTTCGCGGCTTTGGCGCGTTTTCGGTCAAGAAGCGCGATGCGCGCACGGGCCGCAATCCACGCACCGGTGAAAGTGTTCATGTGGAAGAAAAGCATGTGCCTTTCTTTAAGACCGGCAAGCTGCTACGTGATCGGCTTAACGGAAACGAAAGCTGATCTGAAATGCGCTACATTCGCTACTTGTTTTTGGCCGTTATCGGCTTGTTCTTGATATTGGTGGCACTGGCCAATCGGGGCATGGTGACTGTAAAGCTTTTGCCCGAGGAGATAGCAGCCTATCTGGGGCAGCCGTTGTCCTATGAATTGCCGCTCTTTATTGTGATTTTTGGCGGGATTATTGTTGGACTGCTGATCGGGTTCGTTTGGGAATGGTTCCGCGAGCATAAGCTTCGTGTCGATGGGCGGTTGCAAAAGCGTGAGAAAGAGCGACTGGAGCGCGAGGTCAAAGGCCTTAAGCGTAAGTCGAATGAAGGCAAGGATGAAGTTCTGGCCTTGCTCGACGACAGTGTGCTTGCGCGCTAAGTTAAATAGATGACAGCTAGAGTTAAAATTTGCGGCCTTGGCCGAGTAGAAGATGTGGCAGCATGTGTTGCGGCGGGTGCCGCTTATGTGGGGTTTGTGCTGTATGAAAAATCCCCCCGCCACCTGAGTGTAGAAGATGCGCGTCGCTTGGCCTTGGAGGTTCCGGTTGGTATAGCCAAGGTGGCGCTGACGGTGGATGCAGATGATGCGATGTTGGACGCGCTGGTTGATCAAGTTCCGCTGGATATGTTGCAGTTGCATGGTCACGAGAGCCCAGAGCGTGTGGCGCAGGTGCGAGAGCGGTTTGGCCTTCCGGTGATGAAGGCTGTTGGTGTGGCGGATGAGGGGGACCTTGCTGCGGTAGCGGACTTCGCTCGGGTTGCGGATCAGATACTTGTGGACGCGAAACCTCCGAAGGGGGCTGCTTTGCCGGGTGGTAACGGGCTTGCCTTTGATTGGCGTCTGATTGCCGGACGCCGGTGGACTGTGCCGTGGATGCTGGCGGGAGGCCTGACACATGAGAATGTTGTTGAAGCAATCCGCATGACAGGGGCGTGCCAAGTGGATGTGTCCTCTGGCGTTGAGAGGGTTAAAGGGGTCAAAAGTGCGGGCTTGATTGCGAAGTTTATTGATGAGGTCGCATCTACTCGAACTTAGTATTTACCTTTTGTGCCCTATGTTCGTGGTTATGACACAGACAGTTTTCTCAATGACGCCTGAGGCGTGGTTTCGCCATCTATTTAAATCTAAGGCTGCTTTGGATGGTGGGGTGGTTCGGCGTAAAGTTAGAGATATGGAGCGTATAGTCGGGCGCCGTTTCTTTTACTTGGGAATAGGTCGCCGTGGATTTACTGCGGTTGAAAATGCGGGTCAGGTTGTGGTCTTTTGCAATGCAGATACGGTGGTCGCAACGGCCGGATCAGTAGAAACTCTCAAAGAGAGTTTTGCCTTCAAATCCTCATCAAGGATTTGAAGGCAGAGTTTCATAGAAACTCTGATACTTTACCTCGGTGAAATGTCGAGATACATCTGGGCAGTCGTATAACGGGAGCCTGTGAAATGCCTGATAACCTTTTAAATTCGTTCAAGTCCGGTCCCGACGAACAGGGCCGATTCGGTGATTTTGGCGGGCGCTTTGTCTCTGAGACATTGATGCCGCTGATCCTTGAGTTAGAGGAGCAGTATGAATATGCTAAAACTGATAAATCCTTCTGGGACGAGATGGATTTTCTGTGGAAGCATTATGTCGGACGACCTAGCCCATTGTATCATGCTGAACGTCTAACCGAGCATTTGGGCGGCGCTAAAGTCTACATGAAGCGCGACGAGTTAAACCACACTGGCGCGCATAAGATTAATAATGTGTTGGGGCAAATCATCCTTGCTCGGCGCATGGGCAAGACCCGCATTATTGCGGAAACCGGTGCGGGGCAGCATGGTGTTGCTACAGCAACTGTTTGCGCCAAATTTGGTCTGAAGTGTGTGGTTTATATGGGCGCACATGATGTTGAGCGGCAGGCTCCCAACGTGTTCCGCATGCGGTTGCTAGGCGCGGAAGTGGTCGCGGTGACGTCGGGACGCGGGACGCTTAAAGATGCCATGAATGATGCGATGCGCGACTGGGTGACCAACGTTGCGGATACTTTTTACTGTATTGGTACGGTTGCAGGCCCACATCCATATCCAGCCATGGTGCGTGACTTTCAAGCGATCATCGGCACCGAGGCCAAAGAGCAGATGATGGAGGCCGAAGGCCGCTTACCCGACACTTTGATCGCAGCAATCGGCGGTGGGTCCAATGCGATGGGACTGTTCTTTCCGTTCCTTGACGACAAAAGCGTTGAGATCATCGGCGTAGAGGCTGGTGGTAAGGGTGTGAATTCCAAGATGGAACATTGTGCATCCCTCACGGGCGGTCGTCCCGGCGTGCTGCACGGAAATCGCACTTATCTGCTGCAAGATGATGACGGGCAAATCCTTGAGGGGTTCTCGATCTCGGCTGGTTTGGACTATCCGGGCATTGGTCCAGAGCATTCATGGCTGCATGAGATTGGTCGCGCGCAATATGTCGCAATCACCGATGTCGAAGCGTTGGAAGCGTTTCAACTGTGCTGTGAATTAGAGGGGATTATTCCCGCGCTAGAGCCATCGCACGCGTTGGCACATGTGATGAAAATTGCACCGACCCTGCCGAAAGATCACATCATTTGCATGAATATGTGTGGTCGTGGGGACAAGGACATATTCACTGTTGCCAAGGCTTTGGGCTTTGATATGGGGACCGAGCTTAGCTAGATTGCCCCTTCGTTCGCAGGCTTTCGAGCCAGTCGACCAGCTCTGTCAAAAGGGCCGTCGACTGCCCCGGAGAAACCTGTGAGCCTATGAGTTGCGCCCCCACAAGATCGGCCTGAAGTTTTTGCGCTAAATGTCTGGGCTTTTTCTGCTTCTCGATGTGCCCACTCTCTTGTGCAGCCTCAAAGGCTCGGGTGATCGCGTCTTGCATCCCCATCATCATTTGAAGCGCCATGGCGCGGGCATCTTTGTCGGCGTCACCGGTCTCCAAAAGGGTTTTTGGGAGCAGGCAGACTTTGAGGCCTTCCTGGTGTTGGATCGAATCCGTGACGAACTCTGCAAGACCTTTCAAAGGGTCCGCGCTGCTCGCCAGATATTCCTTCAAGATGTTCTTGTTTCCCTGCGCATAGGCCTCAAGCACCTCGCAAAACAACCCTTCCTTTGATTTGAACGCGGCGTAAATACTGCCGGGGAGCATCTGTAACGCCCCCTCAAGATCTTTGAGGGAGGTCGTATGATACCCGTTTTGCCAAAACAATTTCGTGGCAGCTTCAATGCTGGCTTCTCTGGTTTGCTTCATGGGGCGGGGCATGCCGTGGTTCCTTTCGGTCCGCTAATATAGGTGTCCGGGCCTGTTTGGTCAATTGTTGAGTGATCACTAAACTATTACTTGAGTGATCACTCAACAACTGTCAGGTAAGCGGCTCACGTATGCTGCTTTGATCCTGAAAGGATAGGATATGACCAAACTCACGAGCCACACGATTAAAACCGCCCCGGAGGAAAGCCGCGCCATGATGCGTGCGGGGCAAGAGAATTTCGGATTTATACCGGGTCTACACGCGGTCTTGGCCGCGTCGCCCGTGGCATATGAAGCATATAACAAGCTGCACGAATTGTTCATGAATTCGAGTTTCGACGATGAGGAGAAGACAGTTGTTTGGATGGCGATCAACGTCGAGCACCGCTGCCATTATTGTGTGCCTGCCCATACCGGGATCGCCTATTCTATGGGGGTTAGTGAGGATATTGTGAATGCACTTCGCGACAATACTCCGCTAACCAGCCCAAAGCTGGAAGCGCTGCGAACCTTCACCCTTCAGGTGGTTCGTGAACGAGGCCATGTCAGTGATAGCCAGCTTTCGGATTTCCGTGCAGCGGGGTTTTCCGAGGCGCATATTCTGGAAGTGCTTTTGGGGGCAGCTCAGAAATTGATGTCGAATTACACAAACCACCTTGCTGAAACGCCGGTTGATAGCGTGTTCGAGAAGTTCGCGTGGACCCCAACAGACGCAGGCTAAAAGGGGAGGCGGGGTCACCTGTGTTGCGGGTGACCCTCTCTTGTTTGTGGCCGGGCGGAGGGCGTTTACAAGGCCTGTGCAATAGCGCGAAACATGGCGATATATTCATCCGCCACGCCGGGCTCGCGGAACTTTCGATCTGCCGCTGTCGAGGCAATAACCACGCCTGCAGGGCGATTGACGTAGATATATTGCCCATACACACCGCGTGCCATGAACTCGCCCTCTGGCGCGTCTGCGGGTATCCACCATTGGTAGCCATAGTTAATTTCGCCGGTCTGTGTCGGGGCTGATGGCACGGTCGAGGCGGCGATCCAATCCGCGGGAACAATCTGTTGCCCGTTTAGCTGACCGTTTTGCAAAGCCATCAGCCCCATACGTGCATAGTCGCGCGTGGTCAGATTTAACCCGCCCAGCACAAAGGCCACACCTTCGCCGTCAGAGATGTAGTAAGGCGCGCTTTCCAAGCCCATCGGGCCGATGATTTTCTCGACCATCAGATCAGGGATCGAGCGACCGGTCGCGCCCCGAATAACCATCGACAAGACATGTGTGTCGATGGAGACATATTGCCAAGTTTCACCAGGTTCAGCGAAGCTTTCGGTTATACCTGCGGCAAATTCATCCATCGCGCCACCAAGGGCGAGGATCCGGCCCATACGGTTGATGTCGGAGCTTTTGTCGAGGTAATCTTCGTCAAAGGTAACGCCAGAGGCCATGTTCAAAACATTGCGTACGCTCGCGCCCTCATAGGCGGAGCCGACCAATTCCGGAGCGTATTTAACGACTGGATCATCAATTGAGCTGATTGACCCATCCGCTAAAATAACGCCCATCAGTGCGGAAAGATAGCTTTTGGCGACGGACCACGAGATACGTAAATCAGTGTCTTTTGTGTCTTGATAATAGCTTTGGTGAACCAATTGCCCGTCTTTGAGCACCACCATTGACGTGACCGTGCGCGCGGTGACCCAATCTTGCGTTTGTGCGGGCATTTTGGCCTCGGGGCCTTGGGGTAGCGGGCTTGCAGGTGCGTCAGGAATGACCATCGGAACATTCAGAAATGCCTTGTTCATGCCAGAGAAGTTGGCAACGATTTTTTCCTCTGAAAACAGCGAGTTGACGGCTAGAAGCCGAGTGATTTCCTCGCGCTTCCAGATGCCAATGATAACGGCCACAACCGCCAAAAGGGCTACCAGGCGCAAGGCCCATTTCAAGATTGTACGCATTGGCGTGTCTCCGTTAGTTGAAGCGGTCCATGAGCTTTTGCAGCGGATTTAGGGTGTCTTCGCCTATTGGCTGGGGCTTTTGGGGCGCTTTGGGTTTTGGCTTTGGTTTGGTGGTCGAGGATCGTGCAGGGGCTACGCGCAGGCCTACGGCGTTCAGGAACTTGGCGCTATCTCCGTCGGCCAGATAGGGCGCGCCGTCGGACACGCCTCGCAGCACATCGTCAAGCCAGTCTTGCTCGGATTTGGCAAAGTCATTGAGCACATAAGAGGCCACTTTGTCTTTATGGCCGGGGTGGCCCACACCCAAACGAACGCGGTCATAATGTGGGCTGATATGTTGGTGGATCGAGCGCAGCCCGTTGTGGCCCGCATGACCACCGCCGGATTTAACGCGTGTTTTGGCGGGCGCGAGGTCGATCTCATCGTGAAAGACGGTGATGTCGGTGCTGTCGAGTTTGTAGAACCGCATGGCCTCGCCCACGGACTGGCCGGACAGGTTCATGAAGGTGGCGGGCTTGAGCAGCAGCACTTTTTCGTGGCCAAGACGACCTTCGCTGATCTGGCCCTGAAATTTGGCTTTCCATGGCAGGAATCCATGATCTTCGGCAATGCGCTCAACGGCCATAAAGCCGATATTGTGCCGATTGGCCGCGTATTTCGCGCCGGGGTTTCCGAGGCCTACAAAGAGTTTCATGGAGGGAGTTTACCGCGTCTGGCAGCGCGGGGCCAGAGGGCTAACGATGCGAATACGCAGGTAATGCCTGTGTAGAGGCGTCAGATATGTTTGGGCTCTTTTGCACGAGACTATGACTTGATCTTGATGGAAACCCGTCAGTGAAAAGGGCGGGCGAAACATGTGCTTTCATCGCCCGTGAAGCCCGTGTTATCCGTCCCGTCCCGGCTCATCGGGATCGCTAGAGAACAGTGCGACCTTGTTGCCTTGGGGGTCGCGGAGGTAGCCAACATAAAAAAGAGGCCCATATGAGTCACGGAAGCCCGGCTGGCCCTCGTCAAATCCACCTGCGGCAAACGCAGCGGCGTGAAGGTCACGAACTTGGCTTTGACTGCGCGCCTCAAATGCGATCATAACACCGTTCCCAGCCGAGGCCGGACGCCCGTCGAAGGTTGGCTTGACGTAGAAATCTGGCGAAACGGGAGACTGGCCCGGTTGCACAGGCAGCGCGTAACTTAGGCCTTCAGGACCCTCCTTAAGCTCATAATCGAGGGCAGGCAGGAACGCAGAATAAAACCGTTTCGCGCGAGCGATGTCATCAGCACCGACGGTGACGTAGGCAATCATGCTGTGTGTTTCCTTTCCGGAAGTTTGGGTATGGCAACGAGGTGACTGCGTTATGGTAAACCAACATATTATTTGGCTCAATGCTGGCATTCGGGCAAAAGAAAACGCGCGCCCTTTGAGGAGCGCGCGTTAAAATAGTGTAGCGGTCGAGACGGGGGAAGATTACTCTTCGCCGCCCTCTTCAGTTGCTGCGGCTTCTTCGCCTTCAACGGCTTCGCCGTCTTCGTCCTCGTCCTCACCAGCAGATTTCAGGCTGGATGGAGCAGACAAGGTTGCGATGACGAAATCACGGTCGATGGTCACTTTCGCGCCGTCAGGTAGCTTAACGGACGAGATCGTCACGTTTTCGCCAACTTCGGTCTTGGAGACGTCGATGGTGATGCTGTCGGGGATATCGCCAGCGGTTACAACGAGTTCCACCTCTGGACGTACAAGTGTCAGCACGCCGCCTTTTTTCAGGCCAGGAGATTCTTCTTCGCCCACAACATCGACGTGAATGAACAGTGCGATTTTTGTGGTACGGCGCAAGCGCATGAAGTCGATGTGCGTGGGCAGATCTTTGACCAGATCGCGTTGCACGTTACGGCAGATAACGCGAACGTCGTCTTGGCCTTCGATTTTCATGTTTTGTAGCGTGGACATGAAGCGACCGGCGCGCAGTTGCTTCAGCAGTTTGTTGAACGAGATTTGGATAGGCTGTGGATCTTCACCACCACCATATACAATACCTGGCACCATGCCGTTACGGCGTGCTGTGCGAGCGGCCCCCTTGCCCGTCCCCGCGCGTGTCTCAACTTCAAGATCAGGGATCTTACCAGCCATGACTATATTCCTTTTCAAATGGGTGCGGCTGCCTCCAAGGGTGTCGGGCCGCGTGAAGAGTGCCGTATAGGAGGGAATCGCGCGAAGGGGAAGGGGTTTTTGTTGATTTAGATTGCCGAGGCTGCGGGGGGGCGATAGCGCTTGGGTAATGTCAGTAATTTCCGCCCTAAACCTGTCGCGTGTCCCCGCCTTGGCCTTTGCCATTTTGGGCCTCTATTGGGGGTGTTTCGCCACCTATGTGCCACTGCTCAAGGAGCGTCTTGGAGCAGGGGATGCACTGTTTGGGACCTTGCTTATGGGCTCGGCTTTCGGGTTGATCACAACCATGTGGATAGCCCCGGTGGTGGACCGGATGTTGGGCCGTTGGGCGATGGCGGTTTGTACCCTTGGACTTGCGGCGGCGTTTTTAGGGCTGGGAGGCGTGACTGCTGCGCAGGGGTTCTTTTGGGCAATGGTCGGGTGCGGAATGGCGTCGGGGCTGTTGGATGTGATCATGAACGCGCGGGTCTCGGAGTTGGAAGCGCGCCACGCCCGCGCGTTGATGAACGCAAACCATGGCGTGTTCTCGCTGGCCTATGCGTTGGGGGCCTTTGGTGCGGGCGTGGCGCGCGAAGGAAGCATTGAGCCGCTGGCCATGTTTGGCGCGCTCGGGGTGGTGGCGGTGATGTCCTTTGCGCGGTTGAAGATGGAGCCGGTTGCGGTACCAGACGATGGGGCGCGGGTGCGCTTGCCTTGGGGTGTTGTGGGCCTATGCGGCGCGATCGTGTTGATTGCGTTCATGGCCGAGGCTGCGGTGGAAACATGGTCGGCCCTGCATGTGGAGCGCACGTTAGCTGGCCGTGCCGCAGAGGGCGCGTTGGGCCCGACAATGCTTGGTCTGACCATGGCCATGGGGCGTTTTGGTGGGCAAGCCGTGAGCGCGCGATTGAGTGACTTAAGCGTCATTGTGGGGGCCACGGTTTTGGCCGTGGCGGGCGCAGTTTTGGCGGCGGCGGCCCCGGCTCCGGTGATTGCCTATGCGGGGTTCGGCGTGATGGGGTTGGGCCTGTCGGTGATCGCGCCCCTGGGGTTGGGGGTGGTTGGGCGCATGGTGCCGCCAGCTTTGCGGGTCGTGGCAATTTCGCGCACGGCGGCACTAGGGTTTTTGGGCTTCTTTGCGGCCCCGACCATCATGGGCTTTGTGTCCGAGGGCTACGGGTTGCGCGCCGCCTTTGGGGCGATCGCGCTGTTGGTGCTGGGCGTATCGCCGCTGATTTGGGCCTTGAAAACCAAGGGGGCGTGACCTCAAGGAGCGCTTGCGCGCGCGTGATTATTTGATGGGGGCTTTGCCCCCAAGCCCCCAGAGTATTTCGCCCTTAGGAGGTTGTTTTAGGTCCAGATTTAAGCCCAGTCGCCGTAGAAGTCGCGTGGCACCAGCAGGTTGTCTTTGTTCAGGTCGTGCACATCACGTTCACCGCAGAGCGCCATGGTAAGGTCAAGCTCCGTATGGATGACGCGCAAGGCTTCCTCCACGCCGAACTGGCCCATTGCACCCAGACCGTAGACGAATGCACGCCCGATGTAGGTGCCAGTGGCGCCCATTGCCAAAGCTTTCAGCACGTCTTGGCCAGAGCGCACGCCACTGTCGAGATGCACCTCGATTTTGTCACCGACCGCATCCATGATCGCAGGCAGTGCTTTGATTGACGAGATCGCGCCATCAAGTTGGCGGCCGCCGTGGTTGGACACGATTATCGCGTCTGCACCGATATCCAGCGCCATTTTGGCGTCATCAGCATCGAGGATGCCTTTGAGGATCATTTTGCCGTCCCATTTGCGGCGGTACTCTTTCACCGTGTCCCAGTTCAGGCGTGGATCAAACGCCTGCTCGGTCCAGCTGTGCAGGCTGGAGAGGTCTTCCACATCGGTTGCATGGCCGACAATGTTGCGGAAGGTGCGGCGGTGGGTTTGCAGCATTTGTAGCCCCCAACGCCATTTGGTTGCGAGGTCTAGAATGGTATGGGGGGCCAGTTTGATCGGGATGGACAGGCCGTTTTTGATGTCTTTGTGGCGTTGCCCCAAAATTTGCAGGTCCAGCGTTAGCACCAGCGCGTCACATTCGGCGGCTCTGGCGCGGTCCAGCAGGTTGTCGACGAATTTCTCGTCGCGCATCACGTAAAGCTGGAACCAAAACGGGGCGGTTGTGTTCTCGGCCACATCCTCGATCGAGCACACGGACATGGTGGACAGGGTGAATGGCACGCCGAATTTTTCAGCCGCTTTGGCCGCCAGAATTTCACCATCAGCGTGTTGCATACCCGTTGAGCCAACAGGGGCCAGCGCCACGGGCATTGCCACATCGCGACCAATCATTTTTGATTTGGTGGAGCGGCCCTCCATGTTGACGGCTACGCGCTGGCGCAGCTTGATCAGATCGAAGTCAGAGCAATTTTCGCGGAAAGTTTGTTCAGTCCAACTGCCACTTTCGCAGTAATCGTAGAACATCTTGGGCGTGCGACGCTTGTAGATACGCTTGAGGTCTTCGATTTCCGTGATTTTAGCCATTTTCCGCCCTTACCCTCTAAATTGGTTAGGTCTTGTTACCAATTTGGAGGGTTTGGAGTCAATGCGGCGATTTACCTTGTTTAGTTCGATATTGAACTATATGTGGTTCGATATCGTACCAACTTAAAGGCTTACCCATGAAATTTACTAGAAGAAACACACTCGCGATTCTTGGAGGAGGTTTGGTGCTTGCTGCCGCAGGCGGCTCGTACCGTGTTACGCGGTTTCCCAATAAGGCCTTGGCACCATGGAGCAACGCGGGACTTTATGACGAGCCGCGGATGCGGGCCTTGTCTTATGCGATCTTGTCTCCGAACCCGCATAATCGCCAACCATGGATGGTCGATATAAGTACGCCAGATGAGCTAACGCTATATGTTGATACTGCCCGAATGCTGGAACATACCGATCCATTCAATCGTCAGATTACAATTGGACTTGGGTGTTTTCTGGAAACGCTAAGCCTTGCGGCGCGGGATGCGGGTCAAACAGTTGAGCTGGAGTTGTTTCCGGATGGTGAAAAGCCGGATGCATTGGATGGCAGGCCGGTCGCCATCGCGCGCTTTACAAATGGCGGAAGCCCTGATCCCTTGTTTGTTCATGTTCTGGATCGGCGCACCCAAAAAGAGCCTTACGATTTGTCGCGCCCGGTACCGGATGCTGTTCTTCCGATCTTGGAGCGGGCTTGTATATATGGCAGCCAAACCGGTTCAACGAATGATGCCCCGATGGTTGAGGTGCTGCGAAAGCTGTCACATGACGCGCTTGTCATCGAGGGTGAGACGGCCAGAACCTATAAGGAAAGTGTAGATTTGTTTCGGATTGGGTCCCGTGAAGTAGACGCGAACCCTGATGGGATTGATTTCACCGGGCCCCTATTCGAAGGGTTGGCCGCGGCAGGGCTTTTCACGCGCGAAGCGGCGCTGGATACTAATTCAAGTACCTTCCGTCAGGGGGCCGCAATGATTTTGAAGAATGCCGATACGGCTATGGGGCATGTTTGGTTAACGAGCGAAGCTAACACACGGGTGGACCAGATCAATGCTGGACGAGACTGGATGCGGCTACATTTGGCAGCAACCGCGCAGGGGATTGCGTTGCAGCCGTTGAGCCAAGCCCTGCAAGAATACCCGGAGATGGTTGGTAAATTTGCGGATATCCACAAAATTCTGGCCCCAGAGGGCGGGACCGTGCAAATGTTTGCCCGATTAGGATACTGTGAGAGCGTGCGACCCAGCCCTAGATGGCCAATTGAGGAAAAACTTCTGAATGGATGAGCAAAACAACGGCGCTTATTTCAGGCTGTTTAGAGAAATTAACATTTTGGACCAACTTAGCCGCTCTCTTTTGGAAGCTAAGCTGCCCGAGGGGCTGATTGCGCCTCACTTTACAGTCCTGAGCCACTTGTGTCAGGTCGGTGATGGGGCAACTCCGTTAGAGTTGGCCCGCACGTTCCAAGTGCCCAAAACATCCATGACACACACGTTAATGGGGCTGGAAAAGCGAAAGCTAGTGGCGATGCGCCCAAATCCGGCCGATGCGAGGTCAAAGCAAGTTTGGTTGCTGGAGGAGGGACGGCGGGTGCGCGGTGCGGGCATCGCGGCCCTTGGCCCAGAGTTCTCCGATATCATGGAGGTGGTGTCCCTGGACGAGGTGGCGCAGGTTTTGCCAACCCTTGAAAAACTGCGAACCTATTTGGACAGCAACCGTAAGTCTTAAACCTCAGGCCCGATGCGCGCCGTCAGCTAAAGTTTTCACGAACGCCAGAACGTCTGCGGTGCTTTCACCGTCGGCTATTTTCTGCACGATGGCAGAGCCTACAACGGTACCGTCGGCCACGCCTGCAATGGCCTCGGCGGTTTGTGGCGTTTTGACCCCGAAGCCTACGATGACTGGCAGATCAGTGCTTTGCTTGATCCGCGCAACAGCCGGGGCGACGTCGGCGGCTTGCGCCTCGGCGGCGCCAGTGATGCCGTTGATCGAGACGTAATAGACAAAGCCGGAGGTGTTTTGCAGCACTTTAGGGAGGCGTTTGGCATCGGTGGTCGGGGTTGCGAGGCGAATGAAGTTGAGGCCTGCCTTTTGGGCGGGGATGCACAGCTCGTCGTCTTCCTCGGGGGGCAGATCCACGATGATCAACCCGTCGATGCCGGCCTCCTTGGCGTCAGCGAGGAAGCGGTCAACGCCGCGCGAATAGATCGGGTTGTAATAGCCCATTGCCACGATGGGGGTGGTGTTATCGGTGGCGCGGAAGTCGCGCACGAATTGCAGGAACTTCTCTAGCGTCATGCCCGCCGCCAGCGCACGCTGGCCTGCAAGTTGGATCGTGGCCCCGTCGGCCATCGGATCAGTGAAGGGAATGCCCAACTCGATAATATCGACACCGGCAGAGGGCAGGCCTTTGACAATTTCCAAGGCTTTTGCCGTGTCTGGGTCACCGGCCATCACATAAGTTACAAAGGCTTTTTTACCCTCGGCCTTCAGCCGCGCGAATGTGTCGTCGATGCGTGTCATGTGTTGTCCCCTGCCTAAAAGCTTAGATCGGTTTGCACCATGTGACGGGGGGAAATCAATGCCCTGCTTGACGCCAAGCCCTCTCGGCCCCTACATGCCCGCGACTTTAGCTAAAAAAGGACGCGTCAGATGGGTTTTAAAATGGGTATTGTTGGACTGCCAAATGTTGGCAAATCCACGTTGTTCAACGCGCTGACGCGCACTGCTGCGGCGCAAGCGGCCAACTTTCCGTTTTGCACAATCGAGCCGAACGTGGGTGAGGTTGGCGTGCCGGATGCGCGGCTGGACGCTTTGGCTGAAATTGCAGGCTCGAAGCAAATTATCCCGACCCGCATGACGTTCGTGGATATCGCGGGTTTGGTTAAAGGGGCCTCGCAGGGTGAAGGCTTAGGCAATCAGTTCTTGGCAAATATTCGCGAGACCGATGCGATTGCCCACGTGCTGCGCTGCTTTGAAGACGGTGACGTGACCCATGTGGAGGGGCGCGTTGACCCTGTGGCCGACGCCGAGGTGATCGAGACTGAATTGATGCTGTCGGATCTGGAATCAATCGAAAAGCGTTTGGTCAATATCGTGCGCAAAGTACGTGGTGGCGACAAGGAGGCGGTTCAGCAAGAGCGCCTGCTGCGCGCCGCGATGGAGGTGCTGGAAGCAGGCAAGCCAGCGCGCACCGTTGAGATTGACGAGGATGACATCAAGGCATGGAAAATGCTGCAATTGCTGACCTCCAAGCCGATTTTATATGTGTGCAATGTCGACGAGGCGTCCTCGGCTGAGGGCAATGACTTCTCGCAAAAAGTAGCTGTGATGGCTGCCGAGCAAGGGGCGGCGTCAGTGGTGATCTCGGCGCAGATCGAGGAAGAAATTTCGCAACTGGAGCCAGATGAGGCCGAGATGTTTCTGACCGAGATGGGTCTGGAAGAGGCCGGCCTAGATCGGCTGATCCGTGCTGGCTATGAATTGTTGCATTTGGAGACATACTTTACCGTCGGCCCCAAAGAGGCCCGCGCTTGGACGATCAAGCAGGGCACCAGTGCGCCGCAGGCCGCAGGGGTAATTCACGGCGACTTCGAGAAGGGTTTTATCCGTGCCGAGACGATAGCCTTTGATGATTTTGTGAGCTTCAAGGGCGAGCAAGGCGCCAAAGAAGCGGGTAAAATGCGCGCCGAGGGCAAGGCCTATACGGTCAAAGACGGCGATGTTTTGCACTTTTTGTTCAATAATTAAGATTCGGTTTAAGGAGTGGGAAAATCATTGTAGGTTTCCCATGAAATAAGCCCCCTCGCGATTCTATTTTGAACGCAAAGGGGCATCCAATGTGTAATTTAACGAGTGACATTATGAATGAACCAAATCTGCTATGGCAGTTGACGGGGGCTCGCCCCGGGCCAATTTTACTAGCAACGGGCATATTGGACGACTTAGCCCCCGTGGTGGAGCGGCTGCAATTGCTACCCTCTTTGGTATATCTTCGCGGCTCACTGATGGTTGGCCCGCCCAACACTCAGGTTGAGGCTGACGAGGTGCTTGCCTTGCAGGGCAAAGATGAGGGCGAGCTTTTCCAGCGCATCCTTACCCGCGCGTCCGAGCTTGGCATGATTTCTGGGCGTGGCCTTCCTGCCGAGATGTTGGTGGCCTAAGTCGCTGCCATCCAAAATAGGGCTGTATAAAAACGGTTCCGTTCCGGGCTGTTTGTGGCACTATCGCGGTATTGTATTATTTGATTCGAGAAGGTTATTTCCATGGCTGGACCCAAAACACGACCCACCAACAATCATCACTGCTTTGAGGGGGCCGGTTACGGCTTCTGGAAGGCGCTTGCGCAGGGGATGCGACCCACTGGTATGACCGCTTCACCTGACGGCTATCAGCTGGACTACAAGGTGGATGTGGACGGCTCCATCGTGCAAAATGGCGGTATGTTTGCCCCGCAAGAGGTGAAGATGTTGCCGGGCACATACTTCCGATTTTTCGGCACGGTGACCAAGAACCGCTACGGCGCTGGCTCGTCCATGGCGGGCGGCTGGTGGCTGGACTTTGACAACTTCCTGAAGGTCTGCGACTGGGCCGAGCAACACGATGTATCGTTGGCCCGCGCGGCACAGGCGCTGCTGGTGATCCCTAAGGAATGGCACGATTGCGGCTATGTGGGGCGGGCGCGTCTAAACGTCACGATGAAGGCATGGGTTGGCAAGGGCAAACCTGCCACCGGCTCGATTAGCCCTGATAGTTCCGAGCGCGACAAGGATGAGGCTCCGGTCACGATGGCCCCTGCGCACTTGGAAATGAAGCAATACTTCGTTCCCGGTGACAGAGCTTTGCTGAGCAGCTGTTTCAACTTGGTGAACACCCAACAAGTGATCCGCAAAGACGCCCGCCTCCCCCGCGCTTAAGGGAATTGGCCTCGAGGTGATATTTTCGGTTGCCGCCCTGCAAACCTATCGCTAAACGGGTCGGCGGAGACGTGGCCGAGTGGTCGAAGGCGCTCGCCTGCTAAGTGAGTAAACGGGGAACCGTTTCGAGGGTTCGAATCCCTTCGTCTCCGCCACCTACCCCTGTCTCAATTTTCCATGTGGTTTTGGCACGCAATTTGTGCGTGATTTCGGGGCTTGCGAGACGGTGAGTGTGACAGAGACGCACCGTGATGGGTGAATGCCCTCCCATATACTTTCCAGTCTCAAATGCCGAAAACCTCGGTGCGGTTTTTGAGTAATTCCCTGATAACAGAGAATTAACAGGGGAAGTCGGTTGAATTGACTGAAAATGCGGGAATTGGTGCGGAAAATACTATGCAATTACAGAAGCTTGCACGAGAATTCCCTAAGCACATTAACTGGGAATTTAATTAAGCGAACAGGGAATGTATTTGGAGTGATTGGGGAGCCAAGTATTTTTAGGGTGCCGAGTTTCATGTGAATCCAAACAGGCGTTCTTGAACATTCCAATCCAGAGGTAGCTTCGCACGCACCAGAGTTTCCAACGTCAGATTGATGGGTTGATCACCATCTATAAGTGCAGTCTGAATCCGTGGTGACAATTCGGCGAGGGGAATAATCCGCGCTACGTAACTGTCTGAAAACCCCTTAGTGGATGCAATCGTTTTGAGTGGGGCGCCGCTGCGTAGATCGTTCGCCCATTTGTGTGCGTTGCGCATGGCCTGAATTAGGACCTTGTCCGGCATTGGAACTGGATCACCAGCAATAATTTTTAGTTCCGCGCCGCGTTGGCGGCAGCTAAACGGCACATCCAAGTCTACAAGTTCGGAATTTAGATCTGCCACCGGATGCCCAAGCTGGTCTGACAGTAAGTCACCATTCAATTTTATCCGGATACAACCCTGTGCGACCCGACCGGAGATTAATATTGAGGTGGCCCTAGATTTGTA
>NZ_JBYVDD010000005.1:0-186987 GCF_058136045.1 Litoreibacter sp. | reverse complement strand
AACACAAAAAAACCGCAGAGTCAGCGCCAGCCTTCCTTCAACACTCAAATATTAAGGAAATATCATCAGGCAACGTCTCAACAACGGCCACCTCGCTATTACTTAGGTGTGCATTCACCGCCTGCTGCACATTGCTCGATCTGAGCAATCGTTTTCGGTTCTGGGTTGGCGAATGCAAACGCGTAGCACGGGTCGACACTGAAAATCAGTTCGTCCTTCGTTTGCAGCACATAAGCCAGATAATCCGTGTTTGGCGATAAACGTGCGCACCATGG
Organism: Litoreibacter sp.; assembly: GCF_058136045.1. Taxonomy (NCBI): domain Bacteria; kingdom Pseudomonadati; phylum Pseudomonadota; class Alphaproteobacteria; order Rhodobacterales; family Roseobacteraceae; genus Litoreibacter; species Litoreibacter sp. The sequence goes on along the minus strand of NZ_JBYVDD010000005.1, from coordinate 186,712 downwards.
CCCGGCACAGCTTAGCGAAACGGTCACCGGAACCTTAATCTCATCCGTAAAGCCACCTCCTGTTAGTAGCTTACCATTGAAAATCGTTGCAATTTCAACATCCACTGGCGGGCCGCTCACGTCTGGTAATTTTTTAGAGCTAAAATCGAACTCCCCATGGAGGACGACGAAGCTTTCCTTAGCCTCAGACACGGCATTAAAAGCCGCAACAGCATGAGGCCGCTGACAAGAAAGAGCACTGGCGGGACCGGCGGCAATGGCAAAAGCCAATGCTGCAAAGGCGATAGGTTTAATCATACAAGAAGCCTATAGGAATGGACGGAAAGCCTCGATAACTTTTTGGTAAACATCTTGCTTAAACGGCACGATATTGCCGAGTAATGTTTCAGCGTCCAACCAACGCCATTCTGAAAACTCAGGAATTTCAGTAGCAATGTTAATATCGGCATCGGTTCCGTGAAACCGCAGAAGGAACCACTTCTGCTCCTGTCCACGATAACGCCCTTTCCACAACTTGGGCACCAGATGGTGCGGCAAATCATAAGGAAGCCAGTCATCGGTTTGGGTTTTTACCGTGACTAACTTGGCAGGCACACCCGTTTCTTCCTCAAGCTCGCGCAGTGCCGCAACTTGCGGATCCTCGCCTTTTTCAATGCCACCTTGGGGCATTTGCCATGCAGGGATATCACTATCAATGCGTTGAGCGGCAAAGATAAGGCCCGCGTCATTTACCAACATTACGCCAACGCAGGGGCGATAAGGCAGCTTCAAAATTTCATCAGGTGTCATGTGTAAATGGAGGGCGGGTTGCCCCGCCCCATTCCTTATTTTTGAGCTGGCGCAAGCGCGCTAAGACCCTTTAGCACGTCAAGCGCATAGGCCAATTGGTAGTCTTTCTTACGCAATTTGGCGACTTCTTCCGCCTTTTTCTGCTCGATTTCGAGTTGAGCACGCTCATCCTCGGAGATGGCATCATTATTGCTGAGCGACCCGCGAAGGTCTGCCTCGGAACGACGCTTGATAAGCGCCTCTTCCTCTGTGTCTTCCACCTCGGGAAGCCGCGGAGGCTGGACAACAATAATATCAGGGGCAACACCAAGGGCCTGAATAGAACGACCCGATGGCGTAAAGTACCGCGAAGTCGTCAGCCGCATGGCCCCGTCACCGCGCACGGGCACAACAGTTTGCACCGAGCCTTTACCGAAGGATTTAGTCCCGATAACCACGGCACGGCGGTGGTCTTGCAGCGCGCCCGCAACGATCTCCGACGCGGAGGCAGAACCGCCGTTGATCAACACAACCAGCGGCTTGCCATTCGACAAATCGCCCTCCGTCGCGTTGTAGCGTTCACTGTCGCGAGAATTACGACCACGGGTCGAGACGATCTCACCCTTATCCAAAAACGCATCCGATACCGCGATGGCTTGGGTTAACAAACCACCGGGGTTATTGCGCAGATCCAACACGATACCGTTAACCTTATCTTCGCCACCAGCCTCTTCAATCTGTTTGGCCAACCCGTCTTTAAGGTTCGGATATGTTTGGCGGTTGAAAGTACTGACCCGCAATACAACGCTATCACCCTCCAAACGCGACCGAACAGCCGTCAGTTTGATGGTGTCGCGAACGATCGACACATCAAAAGGCTCGTCCACGCCTTCGCGCACAACCGTCAAAATGATCTCCGAACCAACCGGACCGCGCATCAAATCGACCGCTTCCTCTAGGTTCAGCCCCAACAGGCTGCTGCCATCGACGGCGGTGATGAAATCGCCTGACTCCATGCCTGCCTCGTCGGCGGGGGTGCCATCCATGGGCGAAACCACTTTGACGTAGCCGTCCTCTTGCGTAACCTCAATGCCAAGGCCGCCAAACTCACCCGAAGTTTGGGTGCGCATGTCGTCAAAATCTTTAGGCGGGAGGTAGGAAGAGTGCGGATCAAGAGACGTCAGCATCCCGTTGATCGCAGCCTCAATCAAATCGGCCTCGTCGACCTCTTCCACGTATTGCGCGCGGATACGCTCGAAGATGTCGCCGAACAGGTCAAGCTGTTCATAAACACTGGACTTCTTTTCCGCCTCCTGCGCGATCAAAGGGCCTGCGAATTGGGTCGTCACCAGCACGCTTGCGGCGGTGCCCAATGTTGCTGCCATCAGAAATTTTCTCATACGCGTGTTATTCCTTGTTCGTGGCGAACCAAATGGCCGGATCGACCGGATCGTCGCCTTGTCTAAGTTCTATATAAAGCGACTCTTGCTGATTGCCGCCACCACCTTTGGCTGCTGCGATCAAAAAAGCGTCAGTATTTGGGGGCAAACCGCCCATTAAGCCGACTGGCGCACCTTGATCGAGGACTTCACCGACTTCACCAAAGGTTTGGCCTAGCCCAGCCAGAATCAGTAAGTGGCCTTTTCCGGGCTCTAGAATGACCACATTTCCATACTCAAGAAGCGGACCAGAGTAGCGCAACGTGGCGGGCCAAGGTGTGGTCACCAATGTTTGAGCGCGCGTTGCCAAGACAAGACCGGGGCGCTTCACACCAGCAGCATCTATATCATTAAAGTGATGCAGGATCGTCCCAGAAGCCGGCAATTGAAGATCGCCCTTTGCGGCTTCAAAATCTGCGGGATTGCTAAGATCAGACGGATTAAGAGCAGACAGACCAGACGCAAAGCCTTGCAACGTGTCACTGCTTTGTATCAGTGCCAGCATTTTCTCTGAATCAGCCGTAAAGCTACGTGGCAATTCCACACGATCTGCTATCGCCTTTGACAGCGACGATCTGGCAATTTGAACCTCGCTTAGGGATTGGGTCAGTTGCGTTGCTGCACTTTGTTGTAGGCTGCGAATGTCGCGCACCTGTTCAAGCTGTTTGCGCAGGATTAGAGCCTCATTTTGCAAAGCGGGTGTGACTTCCGACAAGATCATGCCTGAGCGCGCAGTGCCAATGGCGCCTGTCGGGTGCATCATAAGAAGCGGGGCCGGGGACGTACCAATGGTTTGCAGTATTCCCAAGAGACGCGATAAGCGATCCCGCTTTGCCTCGAACACCAAAGCAATGCTGCGTTCCTGAATAGCGGCGCGGCGTAATCCCTCACGCAGGGCGGATAAGCCCTCCTCATAAGCACGAACAGTCTCGGTAAGCGCAGCAACCCGATCGGCAGCATTTTGCGCCTCGGTCAACGTGGTTGCCGCAGCCTCCAACATCTGGCTGGCACGTTTTGCAGTCGTCACCGGATCACTTTGCGCAAAAGTGGGCGTGGTGAACGCTAGCAAGACCATGAGGATGAATAAGTGCTTCATATGTGGATCAAAGACGCCCCGGTCATCTCTTTGGGTTGAGGCAGTCCCATCAATTGCAGCAAAGTCGGTGCCAAATCAGCGAGCCTGCCGTGATCCAATTGAGCGCCAACTGGCCCTCCGAATAGAATAACGGGCACGGGATTAAGTGTGTGCGCAGTGTGCGGACCGCCAGTTTCAGGGTCGATCATAGTCTCGCAGTTGCCATGATCAGCAGTCACGATCATCGCCCCGCCAGTGGCTTTCAGGGCTTCAATAGCCTTGCCTAGACCCAAATCCACGGCCTCACAGGCCGCGATTGCAGCGCTTAAGTCACCGGTATGACCAACCATGTCGGGGTTTGCGAAATTAACCACGATAAGATCGTATTGTGCATTAATTGCCCCAACCAAATCGGCAGTTACCTCATCCGCCGACATCTCGGGCTGCATGTCGTAAGTTGCGACCATAGGGCTTTTGGGCATATGGCGATCTTCGCCAGTTTCCGGGGCTTCCGCGCCCCCGTTCAGAAAGAAGGTCACATGGGGATACTTCTCGGTCTCAGCCACGCGAAACTGGCGCAAACCATGCTGCGCGACCCATGCCCCTAACGTGTTCGTAATCTTTTGCTTGGGGAATACTGCTTCCATGAATGCATTATGCGCGGCCGAGTAATCGACCATGCCAAGGCATTGCGCCAACTGCGGACGGCCAGTGACGTCAAACGCCTCAAAACTTGGATCAGCAATTGCTGACAAAATTTCACGCGCCCGATCAGCCCGGAAATTAAGGCAAAAAATACCGTCCCCGTCCTGCACTCCTTGAAAGCTTCCAATAACCGTAGGAAGCACAAATTCGTCCGACTTACCGTCTGCGTAGGATGCCTCAACCGCAGCGCGCGGGTCATTGGCAGCATTCCCTTGGCCAAGGATCATGGCACGATAAGCCAATTCCACACGATCCCAGCGCGTATCTCGGTCCATCGCATAGTAGCGGCCTGAAACTGTTACGATGTTAACAGCTTCAGGTAGCTTTGCTTCCAAAGCCTCAAGGTAATTTAGCGCAGACTTGGGGGAAACATCCCTGCCATCCGTGATTGCGTGTAAAACAGTATCTATTCCTGCATGATTTAATGCATTTGCAGCAGCGGCTATATGTTCGATATGGCCATGGACGCCCCCATCGGACACGACGCCCATCAAATGCGCAGTGCCACCAGTTTTTTTCAACTTACCGATGAACGCTTGAAGCGCATCTTCTGTTTGAAAGGTACCTTCCTCAATAGCGAGATCAATCTGACCTAGATCCATCGCAACAACACGGCCAGCACCAATATTGGTATGCCCAACCTCAGAGTTTCCCATCTGCCCTTTTGGCAGCCCCACATCTGGCCCATGAGTGATCAAGGTCGCATTCGGGCAGGTTGCCATAAGCCAATCGAAAGTCGGCGTCTTTGCCTGAACTGGCGCGTTGCCTTCAACCGCATCAGACAGCCCCCAACCATCAAGAATACAAAGGACAACGGGTTTTGGAGTGGGCATGAATACGCTCGCTTTAGGTTTACCTTCTATTAAGGTGAGTGACGCGGGTCTTCAACCACCGGCCCGTCTGGTCGGCATGTTTCTGCGGCACATCCAACGGCCACGCGCACCATTTCTGCCGCCCTCCACAACCGAAGGCGGGCCAATATGACTATCCCTCCCCATCGCTCTTGGGGTGAACTAAGGGACGAGGACACAAGGATGCGGGGAATATGGTAAGCAATAGAAACAGGCATCAACGCCGCACGAAGATACCACATAACGTCCGGGGCTGCTGCTGCGCAGTGAACTCCGTAGCTTTCCGAGGTGATCCGGCGCCATTTATCGCGCAACTGTGGCCAGGTTTCGCGGGCCGGATGAAAGACGCCTAGACCGGGCTCAAATACAAGCTTGAAACCAAGTTTGATCGCCCTGTGACACCAGTCGAGATCCTCGGACACCCCCGTTTGAAACGGGCCGGTTTTGGCGAAAACTGCTCGTGTTGTGACAAGGTTGGCAGTCACGGAGAACCCTTTCTTCGCAACATACTCTTGCTGGTTAAAGGCAAACACATGCTCAAAAGCTTGAATTCCGTTTTTCTGACCCTCAATCGGGGAAGAAAGCGTGATGGCCCCGCCGATGATATCATGGGTCAACCCTGCCTTAATTGCACGCTCTAAAAACTCAGGACCTACAATGCAATCACTATCTGTAAAGATCAGAATTGGACCCTTGGCAGAGGCAACACCCGTGTTTCGCGCGTGGGCTGCTCCTTGGCGGCTCTCATGAAAGAACCGGACGTTGGGGTGCCTCCCAACGAACGAAGCGCCAAGCGTCCGTGGGCCATTATCAACCACGATAATTTCAACCAATGCGCGCCCTACACTCTGCCCTAAGGACATCAAACAACGATCCAACCGGCAAGCATCGCGGTAATGCGGAATAACTACCGATGCCTCGGGGGCGGATTTCATCGTCGCCCGATCACGCGGGCTGGGACACCTGCAAATACCTCGCCAGCACCGATATTTCTGCTCACGACAGCCCCCGCAGCGACGACAGCCCCATCCCCAATTTGCACACCAGGCAAAATAATCGCCCGAGCACCGATCCAGACATTGCGCCCGATCCGGATACTTGCCTCCTCCATGCTTTGGTCCGTTGTTGGGCTTCCATCTCGGAACCGATAGCTGGCGGCCGTAATCATCACATCTGGGCCAAGCAAAAGGTCGTCACCAGCCTCAATCAACCCATACTTCGGACCTGCCCAAAGATAGCAGCCAGACCCAACATGCGCACGCGCACCTAAACGAATGCGGCTGGCGTTGGCGAATTGACATGTCGGACTGATGGCGGCATCGGGGCCAAGTGATAACTCACGGCGCGGAATGACATGGGTTTGATTGTAATGGTTCAGCAGCCGAAACCCATGCAGATATACCCGCGGATCAAGAATTGACTGTAGGAACCTCGCAACACGCCGCCGCGCGGTCAGCGTGGGCTTGAACGCGGGTTCTAGCGTAGTACAGTCTGCTTCATTCATCAGGCGAAAGTCCTGCGCCGTGGGGGAACCGGCACGCATTTAAGACCACTCCAAGGCAGGTTGTATTTTCTGCAATTGCACGCTCTGCCATGTCAATTTCAGCTATAGTTGACTTATCAGCACGCGCGACCAGCAAGGCGCAATCTGCCAAAAACAGCCCAGAGATAGCGTCATCCATCGGATGCAACGGTGGCAAATCAAACAACATCAAATCAGGGGAAAAGTCTCTCTCGATCTGATCCAACAGGGCAACTGTCTTGGCATGTGCCAGATGTTCGGCAGCATCCGCAATGGGCGTCGCATTCAAGCTAAGGGCCAGATTTTTTCCAACCCGCAGGCAAGTGCTGTCAAAGTTGCGCCTATGCCCAGTAAGAGCCGAGAACCGCGGACCATGTTCTCTCAGCCCCAATGTGTGAATAAGCTGTGGGTCGCGCAAGTTCAGGTCAATAACCATAATTCGAAGGTCACTTTGCCGGGCCAGACTAAGCGCAAGGTTGGCAACCAACGTCGAGCTACCGCAGCCCACAGTAGGAGCCGTGATCGCAATTCGCTTGTGATTTGCAGCACGCATATGAGCCAGCATTCGCGTGCGAAGCCTATCAAATGGCGCGGATTGCGGGCTGGGTGCCTCGGTCAAAACATGATGGCGTTTCAGCACCACCGGATCAAGCGTGGTTTCGGTCAATCGCGCCCAGCTTTTTGCCGGATCGCCAATGTCTTTCAAGCCCAGCTTTGCATCAATCTGTTCAAGCTCATCTTGCGCAGAGCGAATGATTTCATCAGGGTTTTTAATCTGTTCCAAAAAAATCTCCTAGCCAAGACTCGGGCCGAGATCCGGCAATGTTGCGAATGGAGTTATCCCTAAGGTCCGTTTCAAATCCACGGGACGGCGTAGGCGTTGATCGGTCCTGATCCGCAGCCAAATGGCACCCATCGTAACCAGCAGCGCAGCGAGCGCCAAAACAACAAATAAGGCCATACGCTTACGCGCACCCCCATCATTCTCCAAAGTCGCGGTTTGCACTTCTTTCAGGTGCATCGAATTTGCCTCAGCCCGAAGCTGCGCGGCATTTAGCATTGTTAGGGCTTGATTGCGCCCCGTGGTCGCAACGGCAACATCTTGCTCCAAAGATTTCTGGATCAAAAATGCAGCATCCGCCGTCTCGATACGGACCTCTATCTGGGAAAGCCGCGCCGCAAGCGCAAACCTCGTCGCATCATCCAACTCCGAAGATTTTTGTTGCGACAGCTCTTGTGAAATGCGTGACCGGATCAACCGCACCTTCGGATGTAGATCCGAGTACAACCCCTTCGCAACAGCAAGGTCGACATTCAGCTTTGCCAAAACAGGGCTTTCAGGCAATCTCTCAACAGCCAGTGACGAGGCCTGCGAACGCAACTGTGCTGCCAGAACCCTTAGCTCTGACGGCGTGTGAGAAGGAACATTTGCACCATATGCAGACACCTCTTGCTGCGCGCGTTTCAACCCGTCCTTCTGGGCCACCAATTGATCACGCAGCTTAGCGAGAGAGACCTCAACACGAGCTTGTTGCAACATGGCACTATGTTCGATCGCTTGGTCGGATATTTGAGTTGCCAGCGCAGTGGCAAGGATCGGGTCAGAGGCCTCAGCCTTGATTTCAAGGTAGGTAGGTTTGCCGCGATCAGACTCAATTTTCAGGGCGAAACCTTCATTAGCAGCAGGGGGCGCACTTGGGTGTTCCGGCGCCATAACCGTTTCAGGCCGGATCTTAGACTTCAGGCTATGACTGACGATCTGTAGATGCTGAATGTCCTCTGCATTGCGCTGCAACTTTGGTGTTTCTGACACCCCGATCGGGCGCTCCAACACTAACCGCGCTGTCGCATAATGTCGGCTAGGCATGGCGCTTACCGCCGACCAAATAGCAAAACTGAAGCCCGCAAGTAAAACCATTGCAAGCGGAAGGTTTCGTAGTACTTGCCAACGCCAGTACCCCCAATCCATCATAATCATCTCCTGCCAAGATTCCCGAGCTTAAATTACCTAAGCCTATTCAGACCCTTGAAAACTTAAGACATAATTAATTCATCTAGGTTTTTGTTAACCCTACCCCTTTGTACTGGGCCAACAGGTTCAGATTGCCTCAAATGTCGAGGGCGGGATTGTAGGAGTAGACATGAATGCACAGCTGAAGACCCCGTATGATGACGCACGACCTGCCGGGCAAAGCACAGCCTGGAGAGCAAAGCGCTCCCTTAGCGCAAAGCAAGGCTACCGCGTTTCATGGAAGCGTCTGCTCGACATTGTGTTGGTGATTGCAACCGCCCCAATTTCAGTTCCGCTTGTAGTATTAGGCGGCTTTCTAGCGATGCTCGACGGTGAAACGCCTATATTTTTACAACCCCGTGTTGGGCAAAACGGGCGCGTGTTCCAAATGGTTAAACTGCGTACAATGCGGCGAAATGCAGAACAGCTTTTAAACGACATACTCATGCACGATTTCCGGGCAGCCGCAGAGTGGCAAAATACGCAAAAGTTGCGCCACGATCCAAGAATAACCCGTGCGGGTCGTTTTTTACGCAAGTCCTCGCTTGATGAGCTGCCGCAACTTTGGAATGTGCTGCGCGGCGACATGTCTCTGGTCGGGCCGCGCCCGATGTTACAAGAACAAGCAATCCTATATCCGGGCACTGCGTATTTTCGTTTGCGTCCCGGCTTAACCGGCCCGTGGCAAGTCTTTGCTCGCAACGAGGAAAGCTTCACCTCACGCGCAAAATATGACGCCATGTACGAGCGGGAAATAGGGCTTACATACGACCTCTCTTTGATTGCCCGAACCTTTTGGGTAGTCCTTTGGGGGACCGGACATTGAAACTATTTCAACGAATAATATGCATGATAGCAATTGCTGTTGCAGGCCCTCTCTTAGCCAAACCCTACGTCCTGAAACCTGGTGATTTACTAAGAATCGAAGTCATTGAAGACACTAGCCTGAATAGAAACGCGCTGATTTTACCAGATGGAACCATCGCATTTCCAATGGTCGGCCTCGTGCAGGCAGCGGGCTTAACTCTGTCACAAGTCCGCAAAGAGCTAACCACTGGCCTTGCTCCGAACTTCGCGCAAAAGCCAAGTTTACACGTCGCGGTTGCCGCCGTCGCGCAACGAAAATCTCAAACAGCAAGGGCGCGCACAGTGGTCCCATCAAAAGCCAAGGATAAATCCATTTCCGTTTTTGGCATGGGGGAATTGAGCAGGCCGGGAAAGTTGCAAGTCGCCCCCGACACAACATTGCTTCAATTTCTATCTCAAGCAGGTGGCACCACAGCGTACGCCGCCTTAAAGCGGGTGCAAATTCGTCGTACCGACCCTGTTAAAGGAAGCGTAATATCCTACCAAGTTAATCTCAAACAGTTGATGCGCGACGGAAGCGGAAAGAGCTTTCTACTCGCACCGGGAGACGTGGTAATCATCCCAGAACGAAAGCTATTTGAGTGAACGCCTTTACAACCGCTTTCATTATAGCGCTGTGGCTAGCGTTCCCAGCCGTGGCTGATGAAAAAGGTGGAGCCAATGTAGGGCTAACGCTTGGGTTTGGCGGAACTTGGGACAAGGATCCCAACTTATCCGGCGCAAAAGGGTCAAGCCTTCATGCCCTAACATCCCTAAACTTTAACCTGTCCTCGATCACCCGAACGCAAGCATTGAAATTCAACCTATCGACCAAGAAAATTGGGACGTTTACCGCCCGAACAGGCATTGGTCTGGAGTATGAAAAACAGTCCAGAAACGCTAAACTGCACGCCTCTATCTCGAGACAAGCCCTACCGGCCGGCGTTCTGGACTTCACCCAAAGTGAGAAATCCGATGAGCGTTTTAGTGACGCATTTGACCTCTCTCCTCGTTTATCGAAAACGCGAAAAACTGCTGCTACATTGCGCTTCCAAAGCGGTCTTGAGCGGCCGGTTGGAATAGATTTTCGCTATGGAATTCACCGCCAAAAAGTAGATGCCTTGGCGGCAACAGGCGCTTTATGGACCGATAGACAAGCCCTTAAAGCGAAACTGAAACTACGCTTGGACGCACGAACAAAAGGCAATATTGCACTTGAAGCCGTGAAGTTGAGAACCTCCGGATCTTCCTTTCTCCATCAAGACAGCCATAGGCTAGGGGCTGGTTTTGAGAGGGGTTTTTCTCAAACCACCAAAATTGATTTTCAACTCGGCTGGAAAGAAATCGAGGCTCAGCGCACCACCACAGTGATCAAAACATCCGGGTTTGAATGGCAAGGCACGCTCTCTCACAGGCAAAAGGGGAGCCATTGGTTTGCACAAATAGCCGGAGAGCCGGTGATACAGGGGCGCGTGACTGAGTTGCAGTTCGGATATGGCCGCACAGCCAAGAAGAGAAACCTAAATATCGCCGTGGGAGTCGCAAAGGTTTCCGGGGGCAGTGCCAAGCCAACATTCACGCTTGGCTACCGCGAAGAGTTGGACACCGGAATCGTTCTGGCGACGGTTAAGCGAAGGTTTGTTGGATCAGACGAGACCGGAGAAACCCGCATGGTGACAAAAGCCGCACTTAGTTACCAACATGATTTTGGCATAAAAAGCCGATTGGACCTAAGTCTCGACTATCAAAAAACAGATGCAACTCCGCTCACTACTTCAAGAAAGGCAGGACGTTTAAGGGCCGCCTATCACCACCATATAAAACGCGACTGGAGCATGGTTTCTGGCGCTCAAAGACGCCTGCGCCAAAATGCTACGGGGCGCAAAATTGGCTCAACATCTGTGTTTGTCACCTTCGAGCATAAGTTCTCAGGAGGTTTATAAAATGACCCATGTTCTCGCCGTCTCCTCGGGAGGAGGTCATTGGCAGCAACTCATGCTGCTCGCGCCCTCATTGGCAGACGTAAATGTGACATTCGCTTGCAGCGCCGAGGTCAGCGACCCATCTGTTATCCGCCTACCCGACTGCAATGCCCGCGCGCCCTTTCGGCTGATCGTGAGCGCGACTACTATCGTCAAAACATTGTGGGTAATCCGCCCGGATGTGGTAATATCTACCGGTGCAGCCCCCGGAGCTTTGGCGTTGATCTTCGGTAAATTTATGGGATGCCGCACCATATGGATTGACTCGATCGCCAATGTTGATCGGATGTCACTCTCAGGACGACTAACCCGCCGGTTTTCTAATTTATGGATAACCCAATGGCCTAGCGTGGCGGATCAAACCGGAGCTACCTACGCAGGGTCCGTATTGTGATATTCATCACAGTTGGCACACAACTCCCGTTTCCCCGATTACTTCGACATATGGAGAGCCTTTCAGTCGGCTCCTCTGAGAGAATTGTTGCGCAAACTGGCGACACCTGTAGTTGGGAAGGGCTAGAAGCGCGCGCCAACTTCTCAAAAAGTCACTTTGAAAAGGTCATGTCTGAATCCCGCCTAGTGATCTCTCACGCAGGAATAGGGTCTATTATTTCTGCCAAGCAGGCACAAAAGCCCATAATAGTCGTTCCGCGCAGAGCTTCTTTTGGGGAACATCGCAACGATCATCAATTGGCAACAGCGGCAGCATTTGAGGGGCGTTGCGGATTGCGCGTCGCATGGGATCTCGAGAGTATCGCGCTGCTTATAAAAGGAGAAATTGAAATGCCAGACATTAACAACGACCCGGCCACAGTGCCGCTTTTGGACGCAATCAGACAGTTTGTAGCAGCCTAACCCGATGTAGAAATTGCAGAAGCAACTGATTTTCCCGGGGGCAATCCGTGAAGTGCGCGCAAGATTGCAGGGGCCACAGATACTTGGCCACGCAACAGGTGTTGCACCAACTTACCCCACCCAAACAGATAGGCTATAGGCAAGCGCTTCGGGTGATATATGGCCATAAACCGCATCCGTGCACGATGCTTGAAATACGCGGAAACCTGCGATGGCCCGCGCGATAATGTGGGCGAGCCTATAGACGCACCCGCACTGTGAAAGACCTGCGCCTGATCACAAACCTTCATGGGTAGATGCTCCCGGCATTGGGCCCAATCCACCTCCTCATAGTACAGGAAATAATGCTCCGGCATTGGCCCCGCCAACTCAAGAAAGGCACGGGATGCCACCATGCTGGCCCCCGAAATAAAGTCCAGATCTACAGCTTCAGGAAGTGGCGTCTCGATAGCAGGTTTTCCGATGTTAATGTTTTGTGTTGCCCCAGTCCAACGGTTGATCCGGCCCCCGTCAATTTGAATGCTATCCCTAGGGCCGTCATACATTATCCGCCCGCCTAGTAACGAGAACGGAAGCGCAGCTTTGGCCAGTGCAACTGGTGTTGTAGAGGGAACAATACAGTCCGGGTTTAGAACCCAGAACCTATCCAATACTGGATTTTCACAAAGCCACTTTAAGCCGATGTTCACGCCTGCCGCAAAGCCAGAATTCTTGCCGGTTTCAAGGATTTCAACCTGAAGGTCATGATCTTCAACCCAGCTGTATACCCGCTCTATGGTATCGTCCCGGGAACCATTATCGACAACGACAATATGCAACCTTACGCCTTTCGCCAGCGACAAGCTTTGCAGGCAGTCAATAATTTGCCCGGCAGAATTAAAGGTGACAATAACGCATCCCATTTCCAACCTCATACGGGCACCGCTGGAAAGCGTGTATGCTGGGCTAGATCGCGGGTTAAATCAGGTGTCTTTGATGCGCGTGGCGTATCCAGCATCCACAAACCAGCCCCAAATAGGAAAAATACAAATGAGAAAATAGATGTCCAAATATGGACAGTACATAGCGTGAAGGTCAGCCCGATGAAGCATATAACCCACCCCCTACGCAAATCGCGATAATCGCGTGGAAGGGTCGCAAACGCGACCCGTACGAGACCTGACAAATATGCAGCGGCAAACAGTGCGAACCCCGGAATTCCGTACCTGACGGCCAGAACCAGCCAGTAGTTATCCATACTCCCAGACCGCATATAATGAGGCCGTACCCAGTCGTTTAGCCCGATACCGAAAACGGGATTTTGCCAGACATTGATCATCCCCCACTCGAAAATTATCCCCCGCCAATAAGCGTTATGAGCCGAGAATGTTGCATAGCTAAAAAATACCCTGACAGGCGTTCGGTTGGAGGCAAAATCGATGAATATGTATGAGGCCACACAAACGGCCAACAACATGATCCAGCGCGACTGAACGCGCAGGAAAACCAACGCCCAAGCAATTAAAAACAGCTGTAAAATGACCGATAGAAACGCTCCGCTTGAAAGGGCCAGAAAGCTGGCTGTTACCCCTGTGGCCAGCCCGATTAACCGTGCTGTGAATGACCATCGACCAGCGGTTCCAATATAGATCAGCGCAGTCAGGGTTGAGCCGAACAAACCGTAATGAATTGGATGCGCGAACATGACTTGCACACGCTCAAGGCCTAACCGTGGCTCAATATTAACCGTGGCAACAGAATTTAGGCCCGGTATCGCATTAATCGAAGCAATAAACGGTGGATACCCAGTTTGGCTCTCAACAACTGCGAAAGGAAGCGAGAAAAGCACGACAATCAAAGTGAACTTGATGACTGCAACAAGCTGGTCGGCTGTGCGAATATAACAGCGCGCCAAAAAGAAGCCCCCTAACAATTCAAGGGCCAAGGCTCCGCCATTTTCCAATGCATGTGACGGCGAGGTTTGGGACAAGGCAACACCAGCCCACATCACAAACAGCACCATTAAAATATCGATGCTCAGCCCTCGCTGAGGCAGTTTGCGAAGGTAGATGACCACCAGCGGAATGAATATGATTGCAAGATAGGTTCGAAGCCCCGTCATCTGCACCGGACCAAGAGAGTAGCGAACTGGCAAGGCAACGGCCACGATATACAGGGCCACCAAAAGAGGCAGTTGGCTACGTGGTTTTGCTGGGGGAAAAGACCGGCTGTTCATTTGTCCACTGAATTCATCTGGCGCTCAGGATCGGTGGGATTGGATAACGATAGGTTAACAAGTGGGCATCGATTATGCTTAAGCAGCAATTAACCTCGGATTCATAAATTTCGATGTAAATTAAAGACGGCCCTGAGGCCCTGCCCTAAAACGGGGCATTTGCGTGGGTGGAGAGACATATCGCATGGAACACCTCTATGACGACCAGCCTCCCGTCCAGTCCTGTCAAAATGCAGGCGCAGCTATCACAGACCCGGTTCAGGCCTCGATGCCCACGTTGTCAAAAGCGCGGCGGCGAGGTCTGAACCGGTTGTTCTGGCTGCGAAATACACTCGTTTGGTGCAAGCTATTTATATGTCGGCGCGTGTTTGGCATGGACCTACATCCAAGCGTGCAACTGTCGCTCTCGGCACGGCTTGACCGGACTTTCCCCATTGGCATCCATATCGGCGAAGCTAGTTATGTCGCCTTTGAAGCCTGCATCCTAACCCACGACCGAACGCGCGGGCTATATTTGCACACATGGGTTGGCCGCCACTGTTTCATCGGCGCGCGCTCAATCATATTGCCGGGGATTCGTGTCGGGGATGGCTCTATTATAGCCGCCGGTGCTGTTGTCACCAAAGACATTCCCGCAGGCAGTATTGCAGCGGGAAACCCAGCGCACATCATCAGGCAAAATATCCAGGCCGGTCCTTATGGGCGCTTGGATGCCGCCGACATAAATGAGGCGAAATTAGCGCAAGCCGGGCTTACCTAAAGCCAGCGCCCGCAAATCCATGACTGCGGCAACACCCGCGCCTCTTGTGTTATGGGCAAAGCCACGACGCGGCAGGGGAACCTGTCAAGATTGAATGCAGGAGAAGCTTCGCATCCTTAGGGGAGGCGCTCTGCTGTGGCTATCGCTCCGGTGCTTGGCCCCTTTCTCCGCAGGGTGGTTGCACGGGAAAGGTGACCAATGACGATTTTTCTAGGACTAGGTATCGGGACGGCCCCAATTCGTGACAGCGCACCAGTGGTTGCGCAAACGACAATCACGCTAAACCCGTTTTCACGGGACCGTACATTATTTGACAGCGGCGCGGCTTTTGGGCGCGACGAAGCCCTAATCTCGCTCAGCGGAACCGGTACAGAGGGTGAAACGGTGCAACTGCGTTTCCTATGCGAGAACGGGACAGTAACGGGCTGGGCCGACGCGACAACCATTCCATCCGGTGGGGTGTGGCAGACAACGGCCCCACATTCCCGCCGCGCTGACTGGATCAAAGCAGAGGTTCGCATCAAGTCCGAGCCCTTCACCCGCGCCCTTAGCTCCAACAGGTTTGGCGTCGGGCACGTCATTGCCTTATGGGGCCAGTCTGAAATCGTCAGGATCAGATCAACCGCCCATAACCTAATTCCCGCCGAGGCCCTGCTAACTGATGACATGGTGCAAGCCATTTGGAATGACGGCACGCCCACGGTGAAACATTTAACCAATGCCGATTCACACACCGCAGCACTTGCAGCAATGGCCAATGTGTTCCTTGCAGAGCGGCCAAACGACAAGATCGCACTGGTCTTTCAGGCCACCTCTGGCACAGGTTTTCGCGAGTTGGTAGATGACAGCAACGCGGGCCGAAACTGGAGCGACGACGCAGCTTTGCATGGGTTTTCCACAGCAGATGGGCAGCACGTCGGGATGCCCTCAGTGTCATGGTTCGCCTCTCCCGGATCCCTATCAGACAGCTATGACGACGCCCTATTCCCGCTGTTCACTGGCAAGCAACTGAATGGCAGCGCGGTAACATTTCCCGCGACCATTACCTATGGCGCGGCCAGCAGCTTCACTGCAAATCACTGGTTTGGCGAGCTATACGACCCCGCTCACACCCGCTGGGTGCCCTATGGCCCGCATCGGTTCGACATCAGCACAGACATGCAAAACGCAACGGTCACCTCACTTGGCGCAATACACGACAACCTCAGCAACAAACAAACCGCACGAGAGGCCTGGCGCGATATGGTCGCCAACCCCAACGCCGGAACATGGTTCTTGCCTTTGGGGTTAGAGCCACTGTCCTACCGAAACGGGGTATCCGACGGGCTTGGCAGCTGGACTGACCACAGCCATCCCTCCGGCGACAGCGACGACGGAACCGCCCTCTTTGCACGCCTGATTGCCTATGCCATTTTGCAATCCAGCGGATTGGTCACATGGGCTGTGCCAGAGTTTGACCAGTGCCTCTGGGAGCCATCCGGCGCTTATGTCGAGGCGTGGTCAAGCACCGGCCCAATCACCACATTGCGCGCCGCTCGAAGCGAAGCAGCCCTTGGCGGCGGCTACCCGCATTGGACCGACGTCTTTGGCTGGCAGATCAACGGCGCACCCGCCTCGCGGGCAGAATTGGTGTCAGGTCGGGTTCGCATTTACCCACAATCCGGCGTGTTCAGCGCCTCTGATCTGATCAGTTTCGGCGAAGGCGGCGCGACAGGGGCCGTGAAATTCCCCGAGGATTTCTACGCCCAGACTTACAAAAACACACCAATCGTCGATGTCGGCGCTGCGCGCGTTGCCGGTATCTCGGTACGGCCTTTGCCGTCCGATCTGGTCTTGGCCAACACCTTGCCTGCCGTAGATCCCAGCTTTGTGACCGGAGCCACGGGGCCGCATTTCAAGGATACAGTGTCGCTCGGGACTGGGGTCGCAAACCTCCAGGTTGCGCTTGATCTCGCTATTACAATTCCAGTCTCAGGCGCACGCACCTTGGCCACCACCACGGGCAATTACCTCAAGCTTGAGGTTCTTCCCAGCAGCACTCTACGCGTTCGCGTTCGCGACAATGACGGCGTGGTAAAGGTGAATAACGTGCAAACCGCATCAGGTGTCGTGACCTCCATGGCGCGCATGAGAATTGTTCTCGCAGTCGATATGGTCATCGGCTTCGCCCGCATTTGGGTGGATGGCACACAGGTCATGAATGAGGCATTCACACCGGGCTCGGGTGTGCTGCCCAACAACCGGATTTTATTACTCATGGCCACCGCCAATGGGTCTTACCAGATCGAGGGTACAACATATCAACTCGACGTTTGGAAATCCGCAACCACAGATGGCAGCGATCCCGTTAGCGCGCCATATAAGACCATAACCGGGCCTGCGGCTGTGGTAAATTCCGATCCATGGAAGCTTGGGAGCGATGCAACTTAAGGGTAGTTTGAAAGGTCTAAACCCTTCCCTGTGAGTGCATCAAGGCGGCGATTACTTTCAGTGAAACGGCCTTTGAATTCAGACTTAACATAGTCCGTTATAGACGTCCGGCCTGCCAAGATTACCTTGGCGGGTCGGCTCTTCGCACCAGCACAGATTGCGCGGTACAGCCAACCCTGCTCCTTTGAAAGTGCGATAACCGGACTGGGGTTCAATGTGCTTTGGCGCAGGTGATTTGCCCGCCGCAAGAGCGGGGCCATTCCTTGAGACAGCGACGGCGAAACGCGTGCCTTGCGCGACTTATCTAGCGGACCAATCATGCGCCCCATAACTGGGCTAAACAGGGCCAAGGCCTCATTCGGATTGCTCGACAGGTGTTCGTAAGTTGTCACATGAACTGTATCAAATAGGCTCTGATACAGCGCAACTAGCCTATCATAGAAGAAATGCTCCACCTCAAATCCGGGGTATCCAAAGCCTCCGACCCCCTTGAAAAACTCCTGCATTCTCAGCGTCCCGCCACGCTGAAGGTACTGCATATAGACCGATGGCAGCATGGTTTCTTGTGACCGGACAGAGATCAAGATTTTCGCATCCGGGGCTACCTGTTGGAGTCTATGTGCCAATGTGGCACTCTGTTTTCCGCCAAAAAATGGATGCCCAGATAGGTTCTCCGAGGACACTATATGACATGTATTTGGCGGCGCAACGACACGGCTGGCCTGAATGGCCACGCGCGCAAATTCGGGATCGAAATCCAAATCATGCGGTTGGATAATAAGCTGGTCAACCTCTGCGTGATCCAGCAATTGTCGACACCCCATCTCCGGCACAAAGACCTGCCGTTGCAGCCATGTCGTTGCCGTTTTGTGATACCCAATGTGAATACAAAAACTCATGCGAACGGCCTCATTGGTGAAAATTTCTCGCGGCGCGCCCACGCGCCCAAACATAGCCCCAGAAATTCGGCGCTGATGGCAATCGTAATCAGTGTCTCGATAGAGCCCCCGCGCGACAGCGCCACCCAGACAATTGGCGCGGCCAAAAGTCGTGGGATGTTTGCCAAAATGGGCAGGTATGTACGCCCTTCCGCCAGCGCTAAAGTAGCAAGGGCAGACTTGGGAACCCGCAGGGCCGCAAGGCAACTTAACGCGGGCAACAAGGGCAGAATGGCCTCAAATCGTACCCCAACAATTGGCAGCACAAGCGGGGCAATCAAGGACAGTGTAACCGCCAATGCCACGCCTAAAATCACCCCTTGAGCCAGCACTTGCGACGCGACGCCGCCCTTTCGAAGTCTGGGAAGATGATAGGCCTGAAAGCTCCGCGCCAAGATCAACGCCGGGGTCATCGTTAGCGTCCCTCCCATGGCCAGTAGTCCCATGTCGGACAGGCCCAAAACAGACCCTGAAATTAGCTTTTCGGCGTGCAGGACCATGAACAACAACACCCCGTTTGCGGCCAGGGGCAGTCCGTATTTGAAAGCAATCGAAGTGTATAAACCTTCAATCTGAAAGCGGTACGCGCGGCGGGCTACTAGATGCGATATGATCATGGTTGCAGTGGCTTGAAAGACCAGAAGGTATATCATTACCTCAGGGCCGGTTTTCCAATTCACTATCGCCAAAAGCACCAGCAACGACAGCACCGCAGGCACCGCCAAAACCAGCACTTGCGGGCGGTGTTTTCGGTGGCGTTGTGCCCGAGCCATGTCAAGATGGGTGGCGCTTAAAATCAGTGGCACCAAAGCTGCCGTTCGCAAGGTATCAGCCGCGCCCGGCGCATCCAACGCCATAGCCAAAGGCTGTGCCACCAACAAAATCATCACAGCCCCAAGAATGCCGCGCATAATCTGCAAACCATGTAGGGTAGCCTGAAAAGCCCGCGTGCCACCTTTAGCATGGCTAACGATAAGTTGCGGCAGGCCCAGCGTGGTTGTCATCTCGGCGGCAGCCACAAGGACAACAAGCGTTATCGCCAGCCCATAGTCTTGCGGCCCCAACAGCCGAGCCAAAACCAAGTTTCGCACCAATGCTGCCAACGCGGTCAGCGCATGGCCAGATAATAGGGTTGTGATGCGGGTCAAGGGGGGCACTCCGGCTCAGATTTACGGCCCATTAACCACTCTGGTGTTTAACGGTTGGTAAATGCGTGAGCGAAAATTAGGAAAGCAGGCCCTCGATTGCCCGACCAAATAACCCAAGTGCTGGATGCGGGGCTGTGTTCCGGGTGCGGTGGCTGCGCTGCAATCGCCCCAAATGCAGCGCAGATGAAAATGACGCAAAGTGGTTTTCTACGGCCTCATTTCTCCCGCGCGCTACAAGCCTCCGAGGCCCGAAACCTAGCACAAATTTGCCCCGGAATGTCCCAAACTCTCGACGCTGAAGACCGCCGACTTGATCCCCTCTGGGGTCCGTATATTACCGCGCGCACAGGTTTCGCCTCAGATCCCAAGGCCCGCCATCACGGCG
This sequence comes from Litoreibacter sp., assembly GCF_058136045.1. Taxonomy (NCBI): domain Bacteria; kingdom Pseudomonadati; phylum Pseudomonadota; class Alphaproteobacteria; order Rhodobacterales; family Roseobacteraceae; genus Litoreibacter; species Litoreibacter sp. Next base: position 166,782 of record NZ_JBYVDD010000005.1, on the reverse strand, counting down.
CATCAGGTGCTGCACTATCAGCGATGCTGACCCACTTGCTGAAAAGCGCACAAATCGACGGGGTTATTCACGTCACCGCCAACCCCGATGCCCCGTTAGAAAATATCACCACCGTGTCGCACACTGCCGACCAAGTTCTTAATGCGGCGGGGTCGCGATACGCGCCCTCCAGCCCGCTGGACATGCTCCAAAACCTACACGATGATGGCCGCCGCTATGCTTTTGTTGGCAAGCCCTGCGATGTCTCCGCATTGCATGCCTTGCGCCGTATCGACCAGCAAACCGCGCAGATGGTGCCAATACTTCTGTCGTTCTTTTGCGCCGGCGTGCCCGCGCTCAAAGGGGGCCAAGAGATCACCCGCCAGATGGGCGTCGCCACCACTGATCTGGCCCAATTCCAACACCGCGGCGAAGGCTGGCCCGGGCGCGCAACCGCCACCCTAAAAGACGGCTCCAAACGCACCATGAGTTACGCAGACAGCTGGGGCAATATCTTGTCTAAACAGATACAACACCGTTGCAAAATTTGCGCCGATGGCAGCGGGGTCTTTGCTGATGTGGTCTTTGCTGATGTGTGGGAAACCGACGCCGCCGGATACCCTGATTTCGGTGACCGCCCGGGCCAAAGCCTGGTCCTTAGCCGTACGTCATTGGGCGAGCAACTGGTCCGTGACGCACAGGCCTCACATCATCTCACCGCGCGCCCCTACGACCTCAGCGCCCTAATGCGGGTTCAACCCGGTCAAACCCGCCGCCGCCGCGCATTACTGGCGCGTTTGGCCGCACTTTGGGTCATGGGCCAGCCAATTCCACGCTATCGAGGCATGGGGCTTTTAACCATGGCACGCGCTGCATCTTTCCATGACAACTTGCGCAATTTTGCGGGCATGGCCCGGCGAATATGGCGCACTCCCAGCACACACATAAAGGAAGAACGCTCATGCTGACAGTTGGGCTGCTGTTTCATTCGTCAAATTCTGACAACTTGGGCGTCGGAGCCTTAACCGTGTCACAGGTTGAAATTCTGCGTAGCATTGCCCGTGCCACTGGAATCGAAATATCCATAACGCTGTTCGATTGGGTCGGGCCTCGCACCCCTTACATCGAGGGGGCAGACATCTCAATTACCCCCCTAAGCGGTGAAATCATGAAAGACCCGCGGCGCGTCATAGCAATGTTTCGAACATGCGATTTAATTGTCGACATCGGCGCAGGAGATAGCTTCACAGACATCTACGGCCCAAAACGGTTGCAGCGGATGATCTACCTTAAATATCTGGCACATCTGGCGCGCCGCCCGGTAGTGCTAGCTCCACAAACCTTTGGACCATTCTCTTCTTGGTTAACGCGCCCTTTCGCGCGGGACTTACTCCGGCGGGCAACCCTAATCGCAACCCGAGATGACATCTCGACCTCAACATTGCGCAAGCTGGGTGTAACCCGGCCAATCACCACAGCCAGTGATGTAGCGCTACGCCTGCCACCTATCGGCGGCAAACCGGTTTGGGCGCGGCCCACGATCGGACTAAATGTATCAGGGCTGTTAATGGCAGGTGGCTACACTGGGAAAAATCAATTCCACCTCAAGGATGATTACCCGTCCGTAATGCGAACGCTCATCGCACGACTTTTAGCATTACCGAACCGCCCCGAAGTGGTTTTGGTGCCGCATGTAATCAGCCCCACCGTGCCGCAAGAGGACGACATGGCCGCCGCGCTGAACCTGCAAAAGGAATTCCCCGAAGTCATCGCCGCTCCGGCCTTCCAATCACCGGGTCAGGCAAAAGCGTATATTTCCAGCATGGACTTTTTTGCGGGCGCACGGATGCACGCCTGCATCGCCGCATTTTCCTCAGATGTGCCGGTCGTACCCCTCGCCTATAGTGGTAAATTCGCGGGGATGTTCAACTCACTTGGCTATGAGGCCACCGCCGAGTGCCGAACTTTAGATCTAGAGGGTTTGGTCAGTGCCGTGGTTAACGGATACCAACAGCGCGATATTCTAAAACGGCAAGTCATGGTGGCGCGCCATATGGGCGAAGATCGCCTGCGTGAGTATTCCGACGCCTTAGCAAGCGTGATCAGCGGGGTGGCCTTACGCAAACGATCCGAAGGCCAGAACATGCTTAAAGCTGGCCCTCGGTTGCGTGCTCTGGATGAGCGACTTTAGAGGGCTACCATAAGGCCAGAATAGAGGCCGCAGTCGTTTCTGTCGCCATCACTTTACTGGCGCGAATAGGCAGCAAGCTACCAGCCGGGACACCCTCGAATGTCACAACGTCGCCGTCTGCCAACTCGACAGCCAACGCGCCAGCCTGCCCCACATAGATTGCGCGGCTGATGTGAGGCAGATCAGTGCCGTCATTTGGCACCACTACCGAGGCAGAGCGGGCCGGAGAAATAGGGGTCGTCGGGAAGGCGGAAAAGCTGTCCATGGGAATATCCTGTCATGCGATTAAGTCGGCACTGGTTGTCACAGGATGGCGTTAAAGATAGGTAACCCCACCGCTCGCAGGGGTGCCCACAGAGCTTACTCAAACGCGGTGATAGGGCGAGCCTGAAAGGATCGACGCCGCGCGGTATAGCTGCTCGGTCAGCATAACGCGGGCCAGCATATGCGGCCAAACCATTTTGCCAAATGATAGAGACGTATCCGCTTGCGCGCGCAGTTCTTTGGCCAACCCATCGGCACCGCCAATGATAAAAGCCAGGTCGCTGGTGCCGCTGTCACGCCAACCGCCCAGCATCTTGGCAAACTCTGGCGACGTCATCACCTTGCCACGCTCGTCCATGGCGCAAATCGTAGCCCCTTTGGGCAGAGCGCGTTGTAGCAACACAGCCTCCGCCGCCATGCCGCCACCCTTCTTGTCCTCCAACTCAACAACTTGCGCAGGCCCCAACCCAAGGTTGCGGCCCGTGCGGTCAAATCGCTGTAGGTAGTCTTTGATCAAATCCAGCTCTGGGCCTGCCCGCAGGCGGCCAATCGCGCAGATCGTGACCCTCACCGCGCCGCCTTAGGTATCAGTGTCGGCACTGGTGCGAATGTCGGCACTGACTATGACATCGTCATGCGCACCGGGCAGCCACATCTTTTCCAACTGGTAGAATTCGCGGACTTCAGGGCGGAAAATGTGGACAATCACGTCGCCTGCATCCAGCAAAACCCAATCGCCAGAGGCCTTGCCTTCCAGCTTGGAAAACCTGCCAAAGTCCAACTTGATCGTATCCGACAACTTCTCTGCCAGTGCCGTAACCTGACGGGTCGAGCGGCCGGAGCAGATCACCATGTAATCGCCAATCTGAGAGCGCCCGCGCAGATCAATCTGCACCAGTTCTTCAGCTTTTTCACTGTCGAGAAATTCCACGATCCGCGCCAGCAATTGCTCGCTGGTGCCAGAATCAATTGCGGGATCATTCCCGGGGGCTGGTTTGGCCGTCATTTCAACGGACTCGTCAGCTTCATTTGCATGTTGAGACAGAGCTCAAACCTCCTGTGCAGGGCGCCACGTGCAGACAATCATAAACATATGATAGCAGCGTAACGTAAAAATCTCAAACCGCGCGCTTACAGGGCTATGACCATATGTACAAGCCACTGATCAATGTTCCGCTGCGGCCATACAAAAACTGGGACCAATTGGCGCATATTTACCAACACCCTCAGCTATGGACCAAACTGCCAAAAATCCAGTCCGAATGTTCCCGCAGGTAAATCAACAACCACGCAGTATAGCGCTCCGGATGACGCTCCACATCTTGCGCCAACTCAAAAACAGGCACCCACTTCGTCGCCATAACCTCGTCAGGGTTCAACGCCAACGCCAAATCAGTCGCGGCATCCGCAAGGAACACATCCACCAGCTCATGCTCGATCAGTCCCTCCCCTACATCAGCGCGATATTCCAACTGATCACGAAAAATTGGCTGCAACCCCTCAATCCCCAGTTCCTCAAGCAAACGCCGCTGAACGCAATCCGCCGGGGCCTCGTCCCAAAGCGGGTGGGTGCAGCAGGTGTTCGCCCACAAACCGGGGCTGTGATATTTACTCATCGCACGCTGCTGAATCAGCACCTTGTCGCGGTGCATCACAAACACCGACACCGCCTTATGGCGCAGCCCCTCGCGGTGCACCTGCATCTTCTCAACAGGCGCAAGACTGCCCTCAACCCATGCCGGAATCATGTCGTGGTTGGTGCTCATCCGCACAATTCCCTAGCTACGCAAGGCGGGCAAACCCACGCCTGTGCATTCGAATCCCCCATCTGCTGCGATCGTCTGCCCGGTCACAAAACTTGCCTTGGGCGAGCATAAAAACGCGATGACATTGGCAATCTCCACCTCCGACCCATACCGGTTCAGCGGGATAGCATCATGATATGCATCAATAATCTCTTGGCTGTGCACCGCCATCGCCAATTTGGTGCGCACCGGGCCGGGGGCCACGCAATTGGCCCGAACGCCAAATTCGCCCAGCTCGACCGCTTGCTGCTGCGTCAGTTGAATAACCCCCGCCTTCGAAGTGCCATAAGCAACCCGCAGGGTTGAAGCTCGCAAGCCGGAAATCGAGGCAATATTCACGATGCTCCCCTGAGTTTTCTTCAGGGCGGGGGCCGCCGCTTGCGTGCACAAAAACACCCCGTCAAGGTTCACAGTCATGACCGCGCGCCAGCGTTCAAAATCAGTCTCGGCCATCGGGCCAAAATCAGCCACACCCGCATTATTCACCAAATGGTCAATGCGCCCATATTTCTTCAGCGCCTCGGCGACCATCACGTCAACATCCTCTGGCTTCGAAATATCCAGATCCAACGCCAACACATCCCCAAGCCCTTCGGCAGCTTGCATCAATGTCTCACCGTCCCAATCAACCATGACAACAGACACACCTTCCTCAAGGAATACTTTGGTGGTGGCAAGACCGATGCCGCGGGCGGCTCCGGTGACAATAGCAACTCGTTTCGACACGTTGGATTCTCCGTTAAATCAAGGGTTTCCCAAGACGTAGCGCAAAGCGTTCCCTTTGGCGAGGCATGTCAATTTGACACCCCTGCGGCGTCAAATTGACCCGCTCACGCAAAAGTAACAACTAATTGGAGGTATTCTAACTCTGCATAAGGTACTAAACTAAAAGAATAGATTTTCGAAATGGAGCCACATACATGAAATTTACAATGATTGCCGCTGTAACCACCGCCCTTTTTGCAGCCCCTGCGTTTGCTGATGGCCACGCATCCGGGGACGCCGAAGCCGGTGTGAAGGTCTTTAAAAAATGCAAGTCCTGCCACATGATCGTGGACGGGGATAACGTTATTCAAAAGGGCGGCAAAACAGGGCCAAACCTGTTTGGTATCAACAACCGTGTGATCGGGGCTCAAGAAGGTTTCAAATATTCCAAATCTATGGGCAGCTTGGCCGATAACCCGGAAAACGTCTGGAACGAGGCCGAATTCATTGCATGGGTGGCAAACCCTAAGGGATACCTCAAAGAAAAAACTGGCGATAGCAAAGCCAAATCCAAGATGTCGTTCAAACTGAAAAAAGAAGAAGACGCAGCCAACCTGTGGGCCTATTTGGTCTCGGTCGGCCCCGCGGAATAACTCTCTGCTACATTAAGATATTTAACGGCGGCTCCAGCATGTGGGCCGTCGTTTTTATGTCAGCTGCCAACTCTAGCAGGCCGTCTACATCTGCGGGTGATGCCGGATCCAGTCCGTTGCCTGCTCGTACGCACGCCCCAAGGCCAACACCTTAGCATCTGCGCCCCGGTGCCCGATCAGTTGCATCCCCATCGGCGTGCCGCCAAGGCCAAACCCTACGGGCACCGACAAGGATGGCAATCCGGTCAGCGAAGCGGGAACCACCACTTCCATCCAGCGGTGATACGTGTCCATCGAGGCGCCAGCGATGTCTTTCGGCCAATCCCAATCCGCAGGGAACGCAAACATTTGCGCCGAGGGCAGCGCCATCACATCAACGTTCAGCGATGCGGTTTTGCGAAACCAGTCTGATCGTATCTCGCTGGCTTTGAAAACCTCATGCGCTAACATGCCCAAGCCACGCTCGATCTCCCAAATAGCCTCGGGTTTTAGCATCGCGCGCTTTGCTGGGTCATCATATAGCGGGCGCATTTTCTCGGCCACGGCCCAGCTTCGCAAAGTGGTCCATGACTGCCAAAGCGCCGCCGCCGAGAACGGCGCATCAAGTTCTACGATCTCGTGGCCCAGCCCATCCAGCACCGCCAAACCGCTCTGGCATAACTCCAGCACTCCGTCCTCCATCGCGTACGCGCCGCCCCAATCGCCCAGCCAGCCAATCCGCAGTTGGCCAAGGTTTTGTACGCGCTCAAATGGCCCGCAGGAGTGTGGATGCGCCGGATCAAATCCCGCCTGCACTCCCAGCAATAACTCCAAATCATCCATATGCCGCGCCATCGGGCCATTGGTGGAAAGTTGGTTGAAAAACACCTCCCCCGGCCCGCTATTGGCAACGACACCATAGGACGGACGGAAGCCGAAAACATTGTTCCACCCCGCCGGGTTTCTCAGCGACCCCATCATGTCGGACCCATCCGCCAAGGCCACCATGCGCGTGGCCAGTGCCACCCCCGCGCCACCGGACGATCCGCCCGCGGATTTATCCAAATCATACGGGTTACGCGTGACGCCATAGACCGGGTTGTAGCTGTGCGACCCCAAGCCAAATTCTGGCGTGTTGGTCTTGCCAATAACAATCGCCCCCGCGCGCTTCAATGCCGCCACCATCGGCGCGTCAACCTCCGGCTTAAAGTGCTCGAATATTGGCGACCCAAAGGCAGTCGTAATCCCCGCCGTTTCCGCTAAATCTTTGATTGCAATCGGCAAACCCGCCAAAGGTCCGGCTGCCTTAACATCCGCCTCTGCCAGTAAAGCATCGCGATCTCTCAGGGCAACGATAGCATTTACCCGCCCGTTCCGCGCCTCGATCCGGTCCAGCGTTAGGCCCATCAATTCACGCGGTGACACCTCGCCTGACGCCAAAGCTGCAATCTGCGCCGTGGCGCTTTGGTCCAGTAAATCAGTCGAGGGCAATTGCCTTCTCCTTCCCCAGAACCTTCACTTCCCGTTGCGGGAACGGGATCGAAATGTCGTTCTCTTTAAACGCATCCCATAGCGCCAAATACACATTACCGCGAATGTTGGTCAGACCTTGCGTCGGATCCCTGATCCAGAACCGCAAAATGTAATCCACAGAGCTGTCCCCGAACCCCACAATATGGCAAACGGGCGCCTTAAAACTCAGCACGCGGTCCACAGATTTCGCCGCCTCAATTGCCAGCTCACGCACGACATGCGGATCGTCGCCATAAGCGGTCCCAAAGAAAATATCGAGCCGCACAAAATCATTCGAATGCGACCAGTTCACCACTTGGTTCGTGATCAAATCCTCGTTCGGGATCAGGTACTCCTTGCCGTCGCGCGTCACCACCGAGGCATAGCGCGCCCCAAGCGTGTTGATCCACCCAAAGGTCTCGCCCAGTGAAATCACATCGCCGGGCTTGATCGACTTGTCGAGCAGAATAATAACCCCCGACACAAGGTTCGACACCACCTTTTGCAAACCAAAACCAAGGCCCACACCGATGGCACCCGACAAGACTGCCAACCCCGTCAAATCCAAGCCGATGGCCTGTATGCCGACGTAAAACGCTAACCCGTAAAAGCTGATCTGTATCACTTTAACGATCAAAACCCGCATCGACGGCGAGATGTCATCATTGGTTTGGATGCGCTTTGACGTCGCCGCGGTCATGACCCGAGCCAAGGCCACCAACCCGCCCACGATCACGATCGCCTGCACAACTAACAACAAGGACAAGCGGAATTCTCCGGCCTCCAACGCGGCGCTGTCCAACACCCGTGCTGCCTCAGACGTCAGCCCCAAAATATGCAACGCGCCATAGGTCCACGCGCCGTATCGTACAACGCGGCGTAGCAGCTTCGAGCGGATCAGCCGCGTTGCAAACACCACCACCAGCCACGCGATTGCCAATGTGGCAATGACCCCCAAAAAGTAAGATCTGCTCGGCCAGGTAAGCTCGCGCATAACCGCCACAGTGATCCACAATAGCAGCACAAAAAAGATCGGACGCAACCGCTGATGCACCACCACAAGAATACGCATCCGCCACTTGGGCCAGCCGTCACGGGTCGCCATCCATGCACGGATATAGGGGCCAAGACCGGCCCGCAAAATATGCGCGACCACCCAAAGACCAATCGCAATGGCAATCTGGTAGGCGTTCCACGGGCGCAACAAAGACGTCATCAACGCGTCTGCCTGCCCAATCAAAGATTGGCCAACATCAATCAACTCTGCAACGGGCTCTGTCCCAATATCTGGCACTAGATCAGGCACCAATTCTGGCCCCTCACCTGTGCCGGCTCCATCCCCTAGGGACGAATCCATCGCGCCGTCTATTGCGCCAAGTTCATCCGCGCCTGTGCCACTATGATTTGCCATGCTGCTCCTTGGTGCACATTTTGACCCAGACTTGCATGACACAAGCCCCTCCCGCAAGCACACGCTCTTGCGGGAACAGCCCTGCGCGTGTATCCAGCCCACATGACACTTGTGTTCGACATTGATGACCGTGCCCGCCTTCGCGAACGCTTCTTCGGCGCGCGCTTTGCGGCTTTTGCTCATCAATAGGGCCTGCGCGCCCGTCAACACACCCATCACACCTAATTACGGGAGAGGACCATCATGTCCCCCAAAACACTCTACGATAAAATCTGGGATGCTCATGTCGCCCATGAAGCCGAAGACGGCACTTGCTTGCTCTACATTGACCGCCACCTTGTTCACGAGGTAACCAGTCCGCAGGCTTTTGAAGGCCTGCGTATGGCAAACCGTCCGGTTCACTCGCCCGATAAAACCATCGCGGTGCCTGATCACAACGTGCCAACCACGCTCGATCGCGCCGATGCGTCCAGCATGACCGAGGACAGCCGCATTCAAGTCGAGGCCCTCGACAAGAACGCCAAGGAATTCGGCATTCACTACTATCCTGTGTCTGACGTGCGCCAAGGTATCGTGCATATTGTTGGCCCGGAACAGGGTTGGACCCTGCCCGGCATGACCGTTGTGTGCGGCGACAGCCACACCGCCACCCACGGCGCTTTTGGCTCGCTCGCCCATGGCATCGGCACCTCCGAGGTGGAGCACGTTCTGGCAACACAAACGCTGATCCAGCAGAAGTCCAAAAACATGAAGGTGGAAATCACCGGCAAGCTACGCCCCGGCGTCACCGCCAAAGATATCACCATGACCGTTATCGGCAAAACCGGCACCGCTGGCGGCACGGGTTTCGTGATCGAATATTGCGGCGAGGCCATTCGTGATCTGTCCATGGAAGGCCGCATGACCGTCTGCAACATGGCAATTGAGGGCGGCGCGCGCGCTGGCCTGATCGCCCCCGACGAGAAAACCTTTGAATACTGCATGGGTCGCCCGCACGCCCCAAAAGGCGCCCAGTGGGAAGCCGCTTTGACATGGTGGAAAACTCTGTTCACCGACGAAGGCGCGCATTTTGATGAGGTCATCACCATCAAAGGTGAAGACATCGCGCCCTCCGTCACTTGGGGCACATCCCCCGAAGACGTCTTGCCAATCACCAGCCTTGTGCCGTCACCGTCAGATTTTGAAGGCGGCAAGGTAGACGCGGTTCAGCGCTCGCTTGACTACATGGGCCTGACACCGGGCATGGCCTTGTCCGATATCAAAATCGACACCGTGTTCATCGGCTCTTGTACCAATGGCCGGATTGAAGATTTGCGCGCCGCAGCGGAAATCCTGAAGGGCAAGAAAGTCAAAGACGGGATGCGCGCTATGGTCGTTCCCGGCTCTGGCCTAGTCCGCGCGCAAGCCGAGGAAGAGGGCTTGGCCCAGATTTTCCAAGACGCCGGATTTGAGTGGCGTCTTGCTGGCTGCTCCATGTGCCTCGCGATGAACCCCGACCAATTGGCACCGGGCGAGCGCTGCGCCGCAACATCGAACCGTAACTTTGAAGGCCGCCAAGGTCGTGGTGGGCGCACACATTTGCTGTCCCCGCAAATGGCTGCTGCTGCCGCAATCTCCGGCCACCTAACCGACGTGCGCGACGTGATGTAACTGGCACTTTGTACGCTGTGAGGTAAATAGCGTACCTCATGTACAAAATTAGCCCGGCGCAATCACTTGCGCCGGGCTTTTTCATAGTTTCGGGTCAGCTTAGGTCGCCTGCATCGCAACCGGCTTGGCACCGCGTTTGAAATGCTTGGCATTCAAGATTACCAGCAACGCAATCGTGGCGAATTGCAGCACCAGCGCAGGGGTGCTCAGCAACCAGTAAGCTGTTGAAAATTTTGCAACTAACCCCATGCCAACCAGACCTTTATTCACAAAGAACTGCAACATCACTGACATCGCCACACCAGGGCAGATCAGCGCGTAGCTACCGGGCGATAGGTGCTCACCAGTAACATATTTGCCAAAGTAGCCCTGAGCGCGCAGTACCACGATCCCAAACAGCGCAAAGGCAAATTGCACCATCACAATTGGGGTAAGCAAATTGAAATTATCCGCCACCGAGCCATGAGCACCAAAGTGTACATGCAGGCCATGTGCTTGACGCATAAGGGCAATTCCGATCACCGTAAGCAGTGGAATACCGATCAACAAGGTCGGTGCAGAGTCCTCATTCGCCCCGTGATCCATCATCGAATGCACCCCCAAGATCATCGCAACACCCGAAATCAGCGCCGCAACAATGATGAAGAAAGACGAGATCACCAGACTAATCCCAACAGTCGTCGGGTTCATACTCATCGCCGCTGGTGCCGCCATACCAACGCCAACCATGGCAAATGCAAAGCCCGGCAGCACTTGCGCGAAGGAGTTATTCTTAGAGTTCTCAAACCCACCCGACGTCAGGATGCGTCCTAAAAATTTGCCGTAAAGGCGCAACGCATAAAGACCAATGGCCGCGAATGTCAGCAGCGCCAGCGGGAATAAGTACTCGACGACCCCCCAAAGGCCCGGCACAAAAACCAGCCCAAGAATAAAGCCACCATTGACCAACATCGCCAAAGCCAATGGAACCGCCATCATCTGTGACTCGGCATTTCCCGTGTGAAGCGCTTGAAATGCTGCGCTTTTTTTGAATTCCCCCATCTCGCGAAGGTTCCAGATGATCATCTGGATCATCAGTGCCGCAAAGATCGCAATGCCAGCCCACGCGACCACAACCATCGCCTTAGCGACGAGCGACCCTGACGCCAAGACCGCAAGCATGTCTTCAAACACAGGCACAGGGCGGCCTGCATGCGGCACCCAAAATAACAGGTACAAAAAGAACGTCACGGTAAGGCCCCCGGCCCCCAGTGACGCGAGAAAGTAAAGCGGCCCATAGGTTGGCCGTGAACCTGTTTGTTGTGTCGACATCGACTCAGCTCCTATCATATTTCATTTCTTGAATATGATAGGAGCTGCAAGCTCGGTTTGATTCAGATCAATCAGCTTAAAAGCTAGCCACATCAATGCGCGCACAGCGATATACCGATGATGCCTAGACTGTGGGCGACCACTGAGCTGCACGAGTGCGACAAAACTCAAGATGAAATCCGCGAGGAACTGAACGAGGATTTGGCCACTATCGGCGTCAAACGGCCATCCGCAGCGCTTGCAGAACAAGGTCAGTATATTGGCGGCGAGCCCTTGGCATCATTTATAAAGATGGCGATTGCGGCAAGAATATCGCGGGTTAGAACCTGGCAAAGATTGTGCCTGACGTGATGCTGTACTGCTTTGCGTAACCTTTGCACTTATATAATCGCCACTGACCACTAGCATCATCGTATGTGGTGAATTTACTCCATAATGGCGCACTTTTAGGGAAGAAGGTGTCTACAAATCTAGAGGATATTCATATATTCTTGTCGCGACGATTACACGCTCTATCAAATAACCCCAAAGACCCGCGTATCGGGCTATTAACGGGTGCAGGTTTTCTAAGTATTTCGTGACGCGAGGCTGACATCGCTGTCCGCAATAAAACACCAGATCTGCAAGGCTTAACCAACAAGCGGATCGGTCAAGTTAGTTTCGTGATCTATGGCGGAATTGGATATTGCACCTCTCGCCCCGGCACATTTACCGAAAACAGATACTCGTGCGAGCTTTAAGGCGCGCCGTCCCAACTCATACTGGCCCTAAGTAATCGAAAACTAAGGCCGAAACATCATCATCAAATTCTGAAGTCTTTGTATGGGTTTCAAGCTCAGTCAGAATACTACTCAATGTATCCGGACCATTTAGACTGCGGGCCTTTGCAAGTATTGCGCAGAACCCTTCTTCTTCCAGCATTTGTTCTTGCGGATCTTCAGCTTCAGTTATTCCATCCGAGTAGAGGACAACTCTGTCTCCCGGGTAAAGTCGCGTTTCAAAGCTCTCGAATGGGGCCTCCGGTATCAAGCCAACTGGCATCCCCCCCTCGCCAAGCATTCTTGGTGCCTCACCGGGGCGCTGTAAAACTGGATGTGGATGACCCGCCTGTACCGTCCGCATGACGCCAGTGGTGAGATCTACAATACTAAGCGCAATCGTAAAATAATGTTCCGTTTCCAGCTCTCGGAGCAACAATTCATTCAAGTTGCTAACAGTTTCAGCCGGGTCTCGTGCGACATAACTGTCATCATTCAAACGACGAAGAGCCATGTTTTGCGCAGGAGTTAGACCACTCAAATAACCCGCCAGCCGAGCGGTCATCAACGCCGAGGTGACACCATGCCCAGACACATCAAGGGAAAATATACCAATCTGATGTTCATTTACGCGAAACTTCCCGACAAGATCTCCACCGACATGCCCGCTGGGTGTCAAGTTAAGCGCAACCCGACCTTCCGGCAGCTGAATATCAGTTTCCCGTACAAGCGATTGCTGCAAATGCCGAGCTTCGGATAAATCATGGTTCAACGCGTCGTAAAGGGTTTCGATCCTTTGAAGTGCTGCATTAACAACTTCATTTCTGTCGACCAAGGCAGCTTGCATTTGCAGCACACGCTCCCCAGCCCGAAGGCGAGCACGCAATTCACCAGAGTTTACCGGCTTCGTTAAAAAGTCATCCGCTCCAGAATTCAACCCTTCGGTAATTTCAGTGCTAGACCCTTTGCTGGTAAGCAAAATGAAATACCCGTAGTCCTCTCGGCCCAAGGATCGGAAAGCATGGCAAAACTCAGGGCCTGACATGCCCGGCATCATCCAGTCACTTAATATAAGCGACACATCATGCCGCGCACACATCTCCAATCCTTCGGCCCCAGACGCGGCTTCCAGAACATCATACCCCCACTTGCGCAGACTGGCCGTGAGAAGCTTGCGCTGCATCCGACTGTCGTCAACCACCAAGATTTGCAAAGGATGTGCAGGATTCGTATCGGAAGCATCCTCCCAGTCAGGGTGGTGAGACTGCTTTTCTTGCAGGCTTTCTGGCAACAATGGAATAGGGCGTAACATGGGCTCAGTAAGACATCGCGACACATTAAGGAGAGATGAAAGATCAACTTGTAGAAATTACAATTGGACAGGTTACACTTCCTTAACTCACACCCCAAAGAATAGGCCTATGAGACAACTTCTAAGGACTAGAAGATGATAAACTGGTCGCGTGTTACAGAACTGCAAGAAGACCTTGGCGTCGAGGATTTTGAGGAAATAACAAGTTTATTTCTGGAGGAAGTAGAAGAAAAACTAGGTACACTTATCAACAAGGAAAGTGATTCCATAGCCGACGATCTACATTTCATCAAAGGCAGCGCAGCTAACTTAGGATTCGAAGAATTACGTGCATTATGTGAGCACATGGAGAACGACATGAACACGGCCCCTGTCGAAGACTTGGTGGCTGTGTACCAACAATCGAAGATTGTTTTCTTCAAAGGAATACCTAAGCAATCGGTAGCCTAGATCAGAAACTCCGCCAAAACATCATCATTCGTGATATCACGGTGCTCAAAACCACCCTCATCCATAGCCTTAAAGAGACGGGCAAAGGCCTTTGGTTCTTTTGTTTCAATCCCAATCAAAACCGAGCCAAAATTGCGGGCAGACTTCTTCAAATACTCAAACCGCGCGATATCATCATCTGGGCCTAATAGAGCCAGAAAGTCTTTCAACGCCCCTGGTCGCTGCGGCATTCGGAGTATCAAATACTTCTTAAGACCAGCATATCTTTGTGCCCGCTCCTTCACTTCTGGCAAGCGTTCAAAGTCAAAATTTCCACCGGAGGTCACACAAACAATCGACTTTCCCTTGACCTGATCTGCCAATTGATCCAGCGCGTCAATAACAAGGGCGCCAGCAGGTTCCAACACAATGCCTTCGACATTTAGCAGCCGCAACATTGTTCCACATATACGATTTTCCGGCGCAAGAAGAACATGATCCGGGTTCACATTTTTCAACACATCAAAGGTGTGAACCCCTATTTGGGCGACCGCAGCACCATCAACAAACGTATCCACATAGGGTAGCTTTGTTGGCTCCCCCTTCTCCAATGCCGCAGTTAAGGAAGCGCCCCCTTCCGGTTCAATATACCTAAATGAAATATCGGACCCGCTTTCGGTAAAGTAGCGTGTCATTCCTGATGAAAGCCCGCCCCCGCCAACCGGCAAAACAATCATGTCTGGCAAAACCGCCAATTCCATCTCAATTTCCACGGCAACCGAGGCCTGCCCAACAATGACATCAAGGTCATCAAAGGGTGACAAAAAATGTGCACCTATATCCGCACAGTGATCTTGCGCAGCGCGCAATGTCTGATCGAAGTAATCACCTATCAACCTAATTTTTACATGATCGGAACCGAATACTTTGGTCTTTTCGATTTTCTGTTGAGGGGTGGTAATTGGCATGAACACTTCGCCCGTTACACCAAAGTAGCCACAGGCGTACGCAAAGCCCTGAGCGTGATTGCCCGCGCTTGCACACACGAAATTGGTTTGCTCTGGATGAGAGGCACGACGCTTCGACATCGCATTGAACGCCCCTCGGATTTTATAAGATCTAACCGGTGATAAATCTTCCCGCTTAAGGTATATTTTGGCGTCATATTTCTTTGACAGGTAATCACTAAGTTGCAGTGGAGTTGGCTCAAAAAGACAACGCATTGCCCCTGTCGCAGCACGGGCTGCGGTCGTAAATTCAGTCATTTTGCACCGTTGGACAAAGACGGAGAATAGCAACAAGCCAGCCAGTCCCCATTAGCAATAGAAACCAAGACGCAACCATGCCCCCTATTGCCCCGGGGATGAGAAGACCCGATAGAAAAATAGACGGCAAGAATAACAAAGCCGCAGTAATAAACGCCAAAACGGAGGCAAACCACAGCCCATTACCACCCGAACCGGACCATGCTTGTGTAAGTGACATGACTTGGCCTGCCGCTGCGCCGGGAATAGCGGCCCCTAATCTGAACAAGAACCAAATCAATAATACGCCCACCAACATCGGATAGGCAAAAAGGCCTACAAGCAAAGGCATAACCGGCAACGCAAATGACCCGATGAGGGACAGAATAAAGCCGAATGCACCGACAGATGCCGTTACCAAAACCACAGTTAGCAAGTGACCACCGAACGAGGCCCCCTTAAGCGAAGGGAATATCCCGGATGGAACGTCAGCCCCTAAACAAAATCGGCTCCAAATCAAAGTAACCCAACTTACAGCGAAGAGGTTTATAGTAAGTGCGACCATGGAGAACGTCGCAGACAAATCAGGCATCTGCCCCTCCGCATCGGGCCGAAGTCCCGTTAATCCGACTGGTTGACCAACCATGAAATAGCCAAAACCGTAAATAACCAAACTAGCGGCTAACCAGACTAACCCAGTTAGTCGCAGAGCTGCACCAAAGTTGGTAAACAGCTGCGTTATCCCGTAGCTGAAAATGTCGATTGCGTGCTTCATAATGCCCAGCGCCCGTCTGTTTTTTCTTTCATACGACCCTGCGACCAAAAGAGCCTAGGGTCAATCGCAGCTACACCTGCACTTGCGTCCCTGTGACATTGGCGCTATCGCCCGAGGCGACCTTACGTTCAGCCGGAGACACCTGATATGTCCGCCCCTAAAAAAGTAGTGCTCGCCTATTCTGGTGGCCTTGATACCTCGATCATCCTGAAATGGCTTCAGACCGAATATGGCTGTGAAGTGGTGACATTCACTGCCGATCTTGGCCAAGGTGAAGAACTAGAGCCTGCCCGCAAAAAAGCCGAACTTCTGGGGATCGCGCCCGAGAACATCTATATTGAGGATGTGCGCGAAGAATTTGTGCGCGATTTTGTCTTTCCGATGTTCCGCGCCAATGCGGTTTATGAAGGGCTATATTTACTGGGCACCTCGATTGCCCGCCCCTTGATTTCCAAGCGCCTGGTAGAGATTGCGAAGGAAGTCGGCGCCGATGCGGTGGCTCATGGGGCGACTGGCAAAGGCAATGATCAGGTTCGTTTCGAGCTGGCCGCCTACGCACTGAACCCTGACATCAAGGTGATCGCACCTTGGCGCGAGTGGGAATTATCATCGCGTACTAAGCTTTTGGAATTTGCCGAAGAGAACCAAATCCCGATCGCAAAAGACAAGCGCGGCGAAGCACCGTTCTCGGTAGATGCGAACCTTTTGCACACTTCCTCTGAGGGTAAAGTACTGGAAGATCCAGCCGATGAAGCGCCAGATTATGTGTATCAGCGGACAGTGAACCCAGAAGATGCTCCGGACGAGCCAGAAATGGTGGAAATCGGGTTTGAACGCGGCGATGCCGCCTCAATTAATGGCGTGGCAATGAGCCCGGCTGAAATCCTAACCAAGCTGAACGAGCTTGGTGGCAAGCACGGGTGCGGACGCCTTGACCTTGTCGAGGGTCGCTTCGTTGGCATGAAATCACGTGGTGTCTACGAGACGCCGGGTGGCACATTACTGCTAGAAGCGCATCGCGGGATCGAATCAATCACGTTGGATCGCGGCGCTGCGCATCTGAAAGATGAGCTGATGCCAAAATATGCAGAGCTGATCTACAACGGGTTTTGGTATTCCCCAGAGCGCGAAATGTTGCAGGCCATGATCAACAAGTCACAAGAGCATGTCACCGGGACCGTGCGCTTGAAGCTGTATAAAGGTCTGGCGCGGACTGTGGCACGTTGGTCGGATCACTCGCTTTATTCCGAGGCCCACGTGACCTTTGAAGATGATGCAGGCGCATATGATCAGACCGATGCAGCAGGCTTCATTCAACTGAATGCCTTGCGGTTGAAGCTTTTGGCCGCCCGCGACATTCGATTGAAAAAGTAGAACGACCTCACAGGCTTCTATGTATACGATTTGGGGTAAGCTTTGAATGAAGGCTTACCCCTTTTTCTACTCCGCTCGTAGGCGTTGGCTGCGCAGGATCGAATAGCTGGGCATGGCATCTTCACACAGCTCGGCCAGATCATCCGCCAAATCAGGCAACGGACCCTCGGCACCCGCGAAACCAGTGCTCGCGTGAACCGCACGATACCAGTGGCGCGCCCAGATACCGTCAGCAGCATGACCACCCGCAGGCCAACTTAACATCTCAGTGCGAAAATCAAGATCAAGTGCGGTGCATAAGGCCCGCAGCATCCCTTCAGGGTTGTCGCGGATATCGGCGCTATCAATAACAATGCCACCTAATGCTTGATAGAGATCGATCTGCTGCTCCACCCCGATATCATCAAGCGAAACTTCTTCATGCTTAGCCGCGTAACTGGCAAGCACGCGCGCGGGGTGGCGGATTAAAAAGACATGCGCGCAATCACTGGCCCACTCCATCGGGATCGTATCGAGAATATGGTGACACATATGCTTTTGATAAACATGCGGCGCACCATCGGCGGCACAGGCCGCAGCGATTTTGTCGGCATCAGTTTCATGGGCCGAGATTATTTCACTGTGCATCGGATGC
This sequence comes from Litoreibacter sp., assembly GCF_058136045.1. Taxonomy (NCBI): domain Bacteria; kingdom Pseudomonadati; phylum Pseudomonadota; class Alphaproteobacteria; order Rhodobacterales; family Roseobacteraceae; genus Litoreibacter; species Litoreibacter sp. The sequence continues at coordinate 148,796 of NZ_JBYVDD010000005.1, read as the reverse complement.
TCAAGCCCGGTTTCGGCTAAGAAATTGCCGTAAAACGGCTCGTCCATAACGGTAAAATCGGGGCGGTTACCAAAGCTGTACATCATAGCGGTGGACAGGTTTCTTGGGCCAGACCAGCAAGCAATTTTCATGTGGTAACGCTTTCAATCAGCTCTTTGTAGAGCGCGCGGATGTGTGTCGTGACAGGGCCAAGTTTGCCAGCCCCAATAATGCGCCCGTCGATTTCCGACACCGGGGTTTGCGCGCCAAATGTTCCCGTCAGAAACGCCTCATCCGCCGAATAAGTATCAACGAGGGAGAAATTCCGTTCATGGCATGGAATTCCGTTGGCGTGGCACAGATCAATGACCTTCTGGCGGGTAATCCCGTTCATGCAATAATCGCCAGTCGAGGTCCAAACCGCACCTTTTTTGACAATGAAAAAGTTGCACGCGTTCGTGGTATTCACAAAGCCATGCAAGTCCAGCATCAGGGCCTCGTCTGCGCCAGCTTTCTCGGCGGCGATACAGGCCAAAATACAGTTCAACTTGGAATGCGAGTTCAGTTTGGGATCTTGGGTCATTGGCAACCCGCGCAAATGCGGCACCGTGGCAAGGCGGATGGGGCGTGGCAACTTAGGCTGGGAATGCTCCATGATGATCACAAAGGTCGGGCCGGATCGGCTAAGCGCCGGATGTTGGAACGGGCGGTGCTTAACGCCCCGCGTCACCATCAAACGGGCATGCGCATCGGTGCGCATCTCATTGGCTACGCGTGTTGCTTCAAGGGCTGCAATAACCCCCGCACGATCTAAGCCGATATTAAGGTCGATAGCTTTAGCAGCCTCGAATAGACGGTCGAGATGCTCATCAAGGAAGGCCCAAGTGCCATCATAAAGACGTAACCCCTCCCAAACACCATCGCCCAGCATGAAGCCGCTATCATAGACGGAAACCGTGGCCTCGGCCTTGGGTTTGATCTGACCATTCACATAAATGAGGATCGCGTCATTGCGCGCGTCTTCTTCAGCTTGGTGGGTAGTTTGATGATCTGACATGAGTGCCTCCTGCGCAACCATAGACCCATAATTCACACCAGAGGCCAGCGAAATTCACTGGCACTGAAAGGGATTCACAAATAGGCGTAGTTTAGTTAATGATTACGAATAGATGATATTCATTGAGTTGAAGGAATTTACAATGAGTGAGAGTTTACCCGCAGACGCGAAGCCGTTTGAATTTAAAGGCAACGCCAAGGAGTGGTTCGGGATTTGGATCGTAAACTTGTTGCTGAGCATTGTCACACTGGGGATTTATTCCGCGTGGGCCAAGGTGCGCAGCAAGAAATATTTCTACAATCATACTTACGTTGAAGGTCGGAACTTTGACTACCACGCAACCGGCAAGCAAATCTTGATCGGGCGCTTGATCGTTGTTGCAGCGTTCATCGTACTTCAGTTTATGACAGCTTTACTGCCCGTTTTGGGCATTGTTTTGCTGATTGCACTACTGTTGGCTTATCCATGGCTGATCGTGCGCTCAATGATGTTTAACGCACGCATGTCCAGCTTCTCGAATGTGCGCTTTAGCTTTGTCGGGACTGTGGGGCAGGCCTTCATGGTCTTCTTTATATACCCGATTGCAACAGCCCTGACACTTTACACAACCTTTCCTTTCCTTGATCGCGCACTGAAAAAGTTTTCGATCAACAACCACAAGTTGGGGCAAGCTAAGTTTAACATGGAAACCAGTATCGGGCCCTTCTACAAGGCACTTTTGATCGCATTGGCATGGATCATTGTAGTCGGCTTAATTGGCATAGTCGTAACCGGGTTTAGTTTCTCGGAGATGGCCTATGCGATGGACAGTGCGGATGCGAATCCCAGCGCCGCGCTGAAAATAATGGCACTGTTCTACCTGATGTTTTTCGCCGCGTTCTTGCCGGCGGCATTCATCTACCAAGCGCTGACACGCAATGTTGTGTACAACAATACCACGCTGGACGGCGGCCACCGCTTTGCCTCCAACGTAACTGCGCCACAACTTTTGTGGTTGGCAGTGTCCAACATGGTTGTCGTGGTCTGCACTTTATTCTTGATGCTGCCTTGGGCGGAAGTGCGCATGGCCAAGTATCTGGCATCGCATACCGGGTTCATTCCGGGCGGTTCAATGGATGACTTCATGAGCCAGCAACAAGATGCCAGTGGCCCGATCGGAGACGCATTCACCGACCTGGAATCCATCGACATCGGATTGCCGATCTAAACCAATGGGTAACGCGCCGCACCTTCGAGGCCTGCAAGGCCATGCTTACGCGGCGCGTTCCTCGTACCGCCAACCCGCACGTCTTTTGACGCGCGAGGCTGGTGAGGACTTTTGGGTCGATATTCATGGCGAGGAGCATGCCGTTTTGGGCAGCGCCTATCTGCGTGACATTGTGGTCGACCCACCGCTGGGGCAGGCCCCGCGGAAAATAACATTTCCAGACGGTACAGTCTTTGAAACCGATGATCACGCTGCCATTGAGGAGCTAACAGGAGCAACACGCGGCTCTTTGTTGCACCACTATGAAAGCTTCAAGCCCCGGTTGGTTGGGGTGGTTGCAGTATGTCTTGCTGCGGCATGGCTGATGTGGCGCTATGGGTTGGATATTATGGCCGCGGTCGCGATCGCCTTTACACCGCCTGTGATCATCGAGCAAATCGACAAAGGCTCAATGCAGACCATCGACTTCTCAATGTCGAAACCGTCACAATTGAGCGACGAACAAAAAGCAGATGTTGAAAGTATTTATCGGCGGATGGTGCGCTCTCTCCCCGATGAGGTTCAGGAGAAACACAGCTTCGAGCTGTTGTTCCGCGACATGCCCGGGATGGGACCAAACGCATTTGCCTTGCCGGGCGGCACCATGGTGATGACTGACGCATTCGTGAAACAATTCCCAGACCCGAATGTAATGGCAGGGGTCTTGGGCCACGAGATCGGGCATGTGGTCGAAGAACATGGCCTGAAGCGGATTTACCGCTCACTAAGCACCTATATTCTAATCGCGTTTCTTGCAGGTGATACTGGTCCAATCTTGGAAGATATCGTTCTGGAAGGAAACCTGCTGCTGTCTTTGTCATTTAGTCGCGCGCAAGAAACTTCAGCGGATGAGTTCGGGCTGACGCTTTCTAATGAGGCGGGGTTTGACCCTGCTGGGTTGAAGGTGTTCTTCAACAAGCTGCACGAGGAATACGGGGATAAAGAGCCTGCACAATGGATGTCCACCCACCCATCCAGCGACCAGCGCGCAAAGGCAATCGACGCCTTCATTGATAAGCTCTAATCACACTCCCTCACGCGGACTTTAATTGCGTCTCCATGTATGGTCGGTATTTCTTACCCATCAGCCGCAAGGAGAGACATCATGAAGCCTGCCACAATGACCTACCATCGACTGGCAATTTTAACCTTCACCGTTCTAGGCGGGTTAGCAGCCCAGACAGAGCGCGCAGACGCCGCAAAGATCACAGTAGCGGGAGGGTGTTTTTGGTGTGTGGAAAGTGATTTCGAAAATGTCTCGGGGGTTTCTGAGGTGGTATCCGGCTTCACCGGCGGTAAAGTTAAAGACCCGACTTACAAGCAGGTCGTAAAAGGTGGAACCGGCCATCTTGAGGCAGCGCAGATCGACTATGACCCTGCAAAGATAAGCCTCAAAACACTGTATAGTCTGTTTTTTCGCTCCATTGACCCAACAGATGCCGGCGGGCAGTTTTGTGACCGTGGTGCCAGCTACACTTCTGCAATCTTCGTGAGCACTGATGCTGAGCGCAAAGCCGCAGAGGCCGCCAAAGTCAAAGCTGAGGCCGCATTAGGCCAAAAAATCGTAACCCCTATTCGCAACGCGGGAGAGTTTTACCCCGCTGATGCGGGGCATCAAAATTACTACAAGCAAAGCAGCACCGTGCTGACGCGCTTTGGCCTCATCAGCAAGGCTAAGGCATACAAAAAGTACCGCAAAGCCTGCGGCCGCGACCAACGAGTAAAACAGCTATGGGGCGTAGACATGCACGGGCGTTCGGGCCATTCCCTGTAAACTCCCTACCTACAATAGAGAGCGCTTTGGGCGTCCGGAACTTGCCCCGCCACACATGCGGCGAGGCGCTTAGCCTATTCCTCTTTCTTAGGGCACTCTTCGACCAAAGGCAGGGCCTTATTGGCAGCGCCAGATAAGGTAGGCACCTGCGCAGAGCCGGAGCCCCCCATAGACACCATGCCTTTGAGGTCGATTTTAGCAGCCTTCAACTCAATCCCTGAAGCGCTGATCGTAATCGAGCCGCCGGGACCTTTGATGGTGAATTTATCGAAGGCCATCAAGGTGTGCTTGCCGGTATTATTGGTAATGCTATCGACCACGTTCAGGGTGTATTTCCCCGAAACTTCCTGTTCCACGTTACGGCCCACTTCAACTAAGTGATCGGCGTAAATGGTTTGCTTGTGGATGTTGCCGACGTTGACAACATGGTCTTTACCATAATTCTCGATCTGGTTCGCACCAACCTTGTAGTCGACGTTATTGCCAATAACATGCCGAGCATCATTGCCGACGCTTTCCGTGTGATCATGGCCAACCGAGATTGTCTTGTCATTTCCAACGGTCTCAAACTGATCATGATCCACCCGTTTTTCGCGGTCATTTTCAATGTGGATTTCTTGGTCTTTCTGACCATGCATATAGATCTTTTCTTGATCTTTCTGGTCCTCAAAGGTCAGCTCGTTGAAACCGCTGCCTTGGTGAGTGTCGGTCTTAAACACGGATTTGGTCTTGTTGGATGGCAATGAATAAGGGGCATTGTTTTTACCGTTATAAACGCAGCCAGTAACCAACGGTTGATCAGGGTCACCCTCAAGAAACTCGACCACAACTTCCATGCCGATACGCGGAATAATCATGCCGCCCCAGCCTTTGCCTGCCCAATTTTGAGATACGCGGCACCGCATCGAATACGCTTTGTCACGATCCCAGTGAAAGTGGACCCAGATGCGGCCATATTCATCGCAATCAATCTCGCCTTCGCCGACAACTGTTGCGGTTTGGGGGCCGTGCACGATGGCGCGTGGAGTGACACGCTCCGGCTCAAAGGGTTCTTCTACGGGGGTCATGACATAGCTGGCCGTATAGGCATAGCCATCGTCTTTTTGCCCGCCGGACCCATAGGCCTGCGAGCGGAAACTGTAATCCACGCGCGCACACAAGAATGACTCGTCCAGGATGCCAGGCACTTGTTGGCCACCAACCTTAACGATGCACCCGGCATTCAATGACACCACATCGCCTACCGCCGAATGGAAGTGGTCGTTGGAGCGTTCTTGCAGCGTACGAAGCTTTACAACCTCTGTGCCCTGACCACCGTCTGGATAAACGCCGGGGTAATCAAAGCTCTCGATCTGGCCATGTTCATAGGCGGCATCGCCGACTTGCTCCGTCAACATTTGCGACACTGGCGTTTTAAAGTTGTAATCTGTCAATGTGACAGCACCAGTGGTCAAGAGGCGACGAGGCTGCCAATGCCAGAAGTGCTCTTCCGGCGGGCGGTGTTGGCCGTCGATCGGATAGAACGGCACCGTCACTTGATCAACCACCGGGAAGTTATCCATATCGTCATTCAGGACAAGCTTGTGAGAGCCGTCTTCATGCACAAAGAAGTAGTGGATACCAAAGCGTTCCAGCATGCGGGTCACAAAGGTAAAATCGCTCTCGCGATATTGCACCGTGTATTCCAGATCAGGATAAGACTTACTGAGGTTAATCTCGTAAGGCGTACCGCCGTGACCTGAATAGTCACCGAAAACTTCCTCAACAATGTCGACTACGGTCATGTTGTGGAAAATGCGCTGGTTGCGGCGACGTGTGGCCAACCAGAACCAAGGCCGCAACACCAGATTGTAAGTGTTGCCGTTCTCTTGGACACCAGTCCATTCGGCCTCGGTCACGACGCCATCAAAGAAGGATTTTTCGCCTGACATGGAATCAAGCTCAACAGTAGCGTGAGTACCGATCAGATCATTGAAGTCGATGTTTGCCTCGTGGGACAAAGCCTCGACGGTGAATTCAAACAGGTCGTTAATACTGCTATGTCCGTCGAATCGCAGCAGAACTAAATGGTCTGCGCCAAGCGACGTATGGAGTTTACCGGCCTTGTTGTCTTGGGAAAATGGCTTGTTCATAAAAATAGAACCCGATTAAAAAATGAAATATGTACCATGACGGTACTCTTGTCGCGGCAATTTGCCAAGAATTGATGCGCAGTAGGCGCGTATTTACAGGGTTTTGATCGCAAAAAAGTAGTAGATAAGCTCTTTGGAACGACTTTCAGGCCCCATCCGAAGTCCAATATGGGGAAACTTCGGGGCCCTTACTGCGCACCAGCAATATTATCATAGAAGCAACACCTACATCGAAATGCCGAATATAGAGTGCAACTTGCGTCGGCCTACCCTCGAGGATTTACGAGCTTTGCAAGCACCGTATCGCGGGTAACTTGGCCGATAAGTTCGCCATCGCGAGTAACGCCTATAACGGGGGTGTCGCTCATCAGATCCATGATGGATTTTACATCGGTGTCGGCGTCAACGGTTACCTTGGGCTTCCCCTGCACCGGCTCCACCATATCGCGGGCACATAAAACCCCAAGTGGATTCATATGCGCTACAAAATCGGCCACGTAATCGTTCTGTGGGCTGGTAAAAATCTCTTGTGGTGTACCACATTGCACGATCCGCCCGCCTTCCATAATGGCGATGCGATTGCCAATTTTGAACGCTTCATCCAGATCGTGAGAAACAAAGATGATCGTGCGTTTGAGTTTTTGTTGCAGCTCCAGCAACTCGTCTTGCAAGCGGGTGCGGATCAGCGGATCAAGCGCTGAAAACGGCTCGTCCATCAGCAAAATCGGCGCGTCAGTAACGAAGGCGCGCGCAAGGCCCACGCGTTGCTGCATACCGCCTGACAAATCACCAACTTTGCGGTCCGCCCAGTCAGCCAGCCCCACAAGATCAAGTTGCTCCTCAACCTTAGTGTTTCGCTCTGCCAGCGGCATGCCGCCCAACTCCAGCCCAAGGCCCACGTTTTCGCGCACACTGCGCCACGGCAGCAGCCCGAATTGCTGGAACACCATCGCAATGGTGCCAAGACGCATGCGGCGCAGAGTCTTAGAGTCGGTATTGGTGATGTCCACCATGACGCCATTGTCGTTCACTTCGACTTGACCGCGCACAACAGGGTTCAACCCGTTTACCGCGCGCAACAGGGTCGATTTGCCTGAGCCAGAAAGCCCCATGAGGACCAAAATTTCGCCCTCTTCCACCGTGAGGGAGCAGTCATGCACACCCAATATTTGGCCAGTGGCTTCTTGAATTTCAGCGCGCGTTTTGCCCTCGTCCATCAGGGCCAGCGCGCTTTGTGGTTTATCACCAAAAACAATCGAGACGTTTTGGAAATCTACGGCGCTCATTCGGTATACTCCTGTGGCTCAAAACGAAGCACCCCGATCACGCCGGAATGGCCAGTATCAGTGGGGTGGTTTTGACCGTCATTCACAATCACTTCGCGCAAGAATGGCGTCTCGCCCTCAAGACATGCGAGACTTATGCCCAACTCATCAGGGTTCGAGCGGCGTTTATGGTGGGTATAGATGCCACAGGTTTTACAGAAGTAGTGCTCTGCTTGCATCGTGTTGAATTGGTAAAGTGACAGATTGTCCGCACCCTTGGTGTAGGTGATTGCCCCGGCCGAGGCGGTTACAGCTACCGCGCCACGGCGCGCGCATAGCGAGCAATCGCATCGCCGTGCTGTTGCAATCCCGTCGGTTAGCGTCACTTCGAACTGCACAGCGCCGCAGTGGCAGGCCCCTTTTACAACGCTCATTTATCGCCTACCCGCAGCATCCGGTCGAGCATGATAGCCACGACAACAATCACAAAACCAGCCTCAAACCCAAGGGCGGGGTTCACTTGGTTCAAGGCGCGCACCACCGGCACGCCAAGCCCATCCGCCCCGACCAGTGCCGCGATAACGACCATGGACAGCGACAACATAATGGTTTGGTTCAAGCCAGCCATAATCTGGGGCAAAGCATAGGGTAGCTCTACCTTCCACAGGGTTTGGCTGGGGGTCGCCCCAAAAGCTTGGGCCGCCTCCAGCAAGGGTTTCGGGGTGGAGGACACGCCCAAATGCGTGAGCCGGATCGGCGCAGGAAGCACGAAAATCACCGTGGCAATCAGACCCGGGACCATACCGATACCAAAGAACACAATGGCAGGGATCAGGTAGACAAAGGTTGGCAGGGTCTGCATCAAGTCCAAAATGGGGCGCATGGCGGCAAACAGGCGGGGCCTATGAGCGGCGGCGATACCAATCGGGGTGCCTACGGCCATGCAAACCACGCAGGCCGATAACACAAGTGTCAGGCTTTCCGTGGTTTCTTCCCAATAGTCTTGGTTGAGAATGAAGAGGAAACCCAAGGTCACAAACAAGCAAGTTTTCCAACTCCGTTGCAGCACCCAAGTCAGGGCGACAAAGGCCGCAATAGTAATAAACGGATGCGGAGATTGCAGCACCCATAGAATGGCGTCAATCAACGCCTCCATCACAAGTGAAAGGCTGTCAAAGAATGGCTCGCCCGCGTCTTTAAGCCACTCGAAAAGTGATTTTGCGGTCTTCCCGATCGGGATTTTGGTGTCTGTAAGCCAGTCCATGATATCTTTCCAAATAGGTGTGGCGATCATGACCGCAATCAGCCGCGACCGGAAGTCGAATTATTACGGCTATTTGGGGGTAAGGTGCCAAATAGCCTCGCGCGCGGCCACGACCCCCTTCAACCCACCCAAGACGTCAACGCACTTAAGGCATCTTAAGTGGAAACCCGCATCATAGTGGCCACGTATCTCGGCCTCGGACACTGAAAACGGGGGGCCATTTATTTGGGACTGGTCATATTCGAATGAGATCAGGAGCTGAGGTGCTTTCTCTGTGATGACAGAAAGGTGCTCCGCATAATCAGCACGCATAGCAGCCGGCATAGCAACCATGGCTGCCCGGTCATAAACAGCATCTACAGGGCCGAACATATCCTTGGTAACTTCAAAGAAATCACCGACAAGGATGTCGATATTAGGGGAGCTGAACCGCTTTATCAGCCCTAGGTCTTCAATCTCTGGCGTCAGCTTCATTTCAAGGAATAACTGCTCTATTGCCAATGTGCTTAGCTCCACCCCTGTGACACGAAACCCCTCCGACACCAGCCATGCAATATCGCGTGTTTTTCCACACAGAGGCAAGAAAACATGACTTCCCGGTGAAAGAGCCAACTGCGCGAGCTGTGTGCGCAAAAGTACATTAGGTTGGCCCTCGTGAAACGCTATTTTTCCAGCATCCCAGCGTGCGTGCCAAAAGTCAGCGTCCATATGTGTTCTCCTTCGGGATGCAAAAAAGGCCCAAGCGTGAAACGCTCAGGCCTTTGATTTTTTACAAAGCGCTCACAGGTTAGAGACCCAATGCAGCTTTCGCAGCTGCAACAGCATCGCCACCGTCTTTGGTTGTCACACCATCGAGCCAGCTCATAACAACGTCAGGATTTGCAGCCATCCATGCAGTAGCTGCATCATCTGCATCTTCACCATCATTCAGGATGGCACCCATGATCTCGTTTTCCATTGCCAATGTGAATTTTAGATTGCCAAGCAGTGCGCCGACATTCGGGCAATCCTCAACCAAGCCCTTACGCGTGTTGGTGTAGATAGTTGCCCCGCCTAAATCTGGGCCGAAGAACTCGTCACCACCGCTTAGATAGCCCATATCAAAGTTGGCATTCATCGGGTGAGGCTCCCAACCAAGAAAAATCATCGGCTCGCCCTTCTTGGTGGCGCGCTCTACTTGTGCCAGCATCCCTTGCTCGGACGATTCCACGACCTCGAAGCCTTTCAGGCCGAAACTATCACCGTCAATCATGGACTGGATCAGGCGGTTACCGTCATTGCCAGGCTCAATGCCGTAAATCTTACCCTCAAGCGCATCTGAATTGGCGGCGATATCTGCAAAGGTTTTAATACCTAGCTCCTTGGCCACAGAATTCACTGCCAGAGTGTATTTTGCGCCTTCCAAGTTTTCGCGAAGCGTAACCACCGTGCCAGCTTCACGGTAGGATGCAATGTCACCCTCCATGGTTGGCATCCAATTGCCCAAGAACACATCAATATCGCCTTCAGCCATAGACGTATAAGTGACGGGAACCGATAGTAGTTTAATGTCTGTTTCATAACCCAGCGCATCCAGCAGCACAGTGGTTGCAGCAGTGGTGGCTGTAATATCCGTCCAACCTACATCAGAAAACGTGATTTCTTCGCATGCGGCGAATGCAGGTCCGGCAATTGCAGTGATTGCTAGTGCGGAAAGGGTGGTTTTGATGGACATTTGGTAGTCTCCCAGTTCATGTTTTAATTTGTGCGCAAGGCTATACCGCTCGTGGCGGGTGTAAAGCCGGAAGTGGTAGGAGAACGACATGGGCAAGGTAGCAGTCTTGGGGATTTTCGTAGCAGACGCGGCCTTTCGGGCCAATCGAATGCCGCTGATTGGGGAGACAATTTTAGGGAACTCCTTTGCTCTGGGACCGGGCGGTAAAGGGTCTAATCAGGCGGTAGCGGCCGCCAAAATGGGGACGGAAGTGGCATTTATATCGGCTCTTGGGGTTGATCCGTTTGCTCAGATGGCACGCGACATGTGGGCCGAGGCAGGTGTGACGCCAGTGATCCGTGAGATCAGCGATAGCTACACTGGTGCGGCGTTTATCTATGTGAATGAAGAAACGGGAGACAACGCAATCATTGTGTCCCCGGGTGCAGCCGGATTGATTGGCCTTGAAGACATTGAGCGTGCGCGAAGCGAAATTGAGAGCGCTGACGTATTTATGACTCAGCTGGAGCAACCAATGAATGCGGCTTTGGAGGGCTTGCGCGTGGCGCGCGCAGCGGGTGTAACCACCTTGTTAAATCCGGCTCCGGCAGCTGAACTTTCGGGCGAAATGTTGGCATTATGCGACTACATCACCCCGAATGAGACCGAGACAGAAGCGGTAACAGGGGTTGCTGTGACCGATGCCGCCAGCGCTGCGATAGCCTGTGCGGTATTGAAAGATATGGGTGTTGGCACGCCAATTATCACCATGGGCGGGCAAGGGGTTTACTTAGAGGGACACGGCATGGTGCCTGCTATCAACGCGGGCACGGTGGTCGAAACCACGGGTGCAGGGGATGCATTCAATGGCGGGTTTGCCAGTGCGTTGGCGCGTGGCTTGCCGCCGTTGGAGGCCGCACAATTTGGCTGTGTCGTCGCAGGAATATCAGTGACCCGCCCCGGTGCAGCATCGTCAATGCCCACCCGCGACGAAGTAGATGCGTTGCTAAGTTAGTAGGACGCTGTTGGAAACAGCGAGACGAAACTAGTCCAGCGGTGGAAGGGGGCGCTTGAGCCCGGACGCTTTAATCGCAACGAAAGTGAAGTCGCCCTCAGTCACCATGAGCAACTCACTCGTGCGTTGACGGCGAACCCATGTTTCCACATGCATAGTGATGGAGGTATGCCCGGTTTTAACGATCTGGGTGTAAACAGACACTAAATCCCCCACCAAGATCGGCGCATGAAACCGCATGGCCTCAATAGCAACCGTTGCGACACGGCCTTTGGCGCGTTGCTGTGCAGTGGTGCCTGCCGCAATGTCCATTTGCGAGATCACCCACCCCCCGAAGATATCACCACCTGAGTTGGTATCCTTGGGAAAGGCCACCGTTTGCAAGGTCAGATCACCTTCGGGAGAGGGGTTGTTCAGGGCCATCAGACGATAGCGGCCTCAGTAGCGTTACGCAGGTCTTCCTCGGTTACGCCCTCGGCGCATTCGACGATGCGCAAACCGCCTTCTACCACGTCCAGCACGCCAAGGTTGGTGATGATGCGGTCTACCACTTTTTGGCCGGTTAGCGGCAAGGTGCAGGCTTTCAACAGCTTGCTGACGCCGTGCTTGTTGGTGTGATCCATGACCACCACAACGCGGCCGACACCTGCCACCAGATCCATCGCGCCACCCATGCCTTTGACCAGCTTGCCGGGGATCATCCAGTTGGCGAGGTCACCATTTTCCGCCACTTCCATCGCGCCTAGAATTGCCATGGCAATCTTGCCACCACGGATCATCCCGAAGCTTTGCGCGCTATCGAAATACGCGGTTTGTGGCAGCTCGGTGATGGTCTGCTTGCCCGCGTTAATCAGGTCGGCGTCGATGTCTTCCTCAAGCGGGAAAGGCCCCATGCCAAGCATCCCATTCTCCGATTGCAACGTGACTTCCACGCCTTCGGGAATGTAGTTGGACACCAGCGTCGGGATGCCGATGCCGAGGTTCACATAGGTGCCGTCTTGCAGCTCTTGCGCGGCCCGTTCGGCCATTTGATTGCGATCCCACATGTTATGCGCTCCTCGTCGTGCGTTGCTCAATTCGCTTCTCGTGGTCGCCTTGAATAATGCGATGCACATAGATGCCGGGCAGGTGGATGGTGTCGGGATCAAGCGAGCCAGTTGGCACGATTTCCTCGACCTCCACCACGCAGGTCTTGCCGCACATGGCAGCCGGAGGATTGAAGTTGCGGGCGGTTTTGCGGAACACCAGATTGCCCGTCTCGTCAGCTTTCCACGCTTTCACAATCGCGAGGTCGGCAACGATGCCTTCCTCCATGATGTAGGTCTCGCCGTTGAAGTCTTTGTGCTCTTTGCCCTCGGCAATCACGGTGCCAACGCCGGTCTTCGTGTAAAACCCGGGGATGCCGCAACCGCCTGCACGCATACGCTCGGCCAAGGTGCCTTGAGGGTTGAATTCCAGTTCCAACTCGCCAGACAAATACTGGCGCATGAACTCGGCGTTTTCGCCCACATAGGAGGAGATCATCTTCTTGACCTGCTTAGTTTGCAGCAAGATGCCGATGCCAAAATCATCCACGCCCGCGTTGTTGGACGCAAAGACCAAATCTTTGGTGCCCGCGTCCTTAATTGCACTCAACAATAGCTCGGGAATGCCGCAAAGCCCGAAGCCGCCAGCGGCAATAAACATGCCATCATGGAGCAACCCGTCGAGCGCCTCGGATGCGGAGGGGTAGATTTTCTTCATGGAGGATTCCTCTGAAACTTGCCGTTGATCGGCTGTTGCCGCCATTTGTTGCGTGGATTTGCTGCGGTTGCAACATCGTTTGAGGAAACATTGGTGCGCAATTGGCAATATCTGTCCCATTCAAACTGCCGAAGCTTCGAGTTGCGCGTCATGACTTGTCGCTTCGAATGACGCACGATAGGTCTGCTTCAACACCCAACAACAAAGGACGCCACCTTATGCCCGATGTTTTTCTGGTAATGAACGCTGGCTCATCCAGCCTCAAGTTCGCAGTCTACACCGCCAGTTCTGATACCCCCGTTTTGAAGGGTAAGGTCTCTGGGATCGGGCGCGCGCCAGAATTTTCTGCGACCGGGGCACAAAGCGATGCGCTTGGCACGCTCACCCCGGAAACACCGCACAGTGAAGTCGTCCAGCGGGTGCTAGGTTGGCTGACGGCTCATTCTGATTTCGGGCATATTGCAGCAGTTGGTCACCGCGTAGTGCACGGGGGGCAAAACTTTTCCAAGCCAGTTCTCATTTCCGATGACGTGCTGGAGCAATTGTCCGCGTTAGAACCACTGGCCCCCTCCCACCAGCCCCATAACCTAGGCGCTGTTCGGGCTGTTCGCGGGTGGAAAGAAGACCTCCCCCAAGTGGCCTGCTTCGACACCGGGTTTCATGCCAGCCAGCCAATCGTCAACCGCATGTTTGGATTGCCACGCACGCTGACCGAGCAAGGCATTATTCGTTACGGGTTTCACGGGCTATCTTACGAGTATATCGCCCGAATTTTGCCCCGCCATTTAGGGCAGCTCTCTGATGGGAAAATTGTTGTGGCACACCTTGGAAACGGGGCCAGCATGTGCGCCATGCAAGCACGACGCAGCGTTGCCACGACGATGGGGTTTTCAGCCCTTGATGGGCTGGTTATGGGCAGGCGGTGCGGCAGTCTTGACCCCGGTGTGCTCATCTACATGCAGCAAAGCATGGGACTATCAATCGAGCAAATCGAAACGCTACTTTACAAAGAATCCGGGCTGTTAGGGGTGTCCGGCGTGTCCAACGCCATGCAAGTCTTGCAAGACAGCCCAACCCCAGAAGCAAACCAAGCAATCGAGTTATTTTGTCTGCGTGCAGCACAAGAGTTGGCACGAATGCTACCGTGTATTGGCGGATTGGACGCTTTGGTGTTTACGGCGGGCATCGGTGAGAACTCGGCTCGAGTTCGGTCAGGCATTTGTGCACATCTAGAATGGCTTGGCATACATCTGGATTCGGAGGCCAACAGAAAGGGGCAAACAATGCTCCATGCCAAAGACAGCACCGTTCAAGTTTGTGTATTACCCACCGACGAAGAGGGCGTAATTGCTGGGCATCTACGTGATTTAGTACAATAATCGATCTAAAAGCATGCTTTTAGGCCAGTAAAGTCACGCGGCGATTGACGTGCCATGGTGTTTTGGTTTTGAATAGGCAAATCGCCTAATTTTATTTCTTTTGAAGCGACGTCGAATGTATTTTATTGAATTATCCCATTGCCAGCTCTTGAGGCAGGCATGACTTCCAGTACCACAAACACAGACCGGGGACCCGGTCTCATGGACGGTGACCGCACGGTTCCGCCCTCATCAAATCTGCGCACAATCATTGCACCAGACCTATATGCAATGATGCCAGAACTGAAAGAAGACATTCAGCTTCAGCCGCGTGCAAACGAAACCGTGTCGTTCCTGTTAGCGCGGTTACGATCTTCGACTACTCCCGAAGAAGCTGTGACCCTAGCCGCCTACGCGTTCCAGCCGCGAATTGCCGTCTGGTGGGCGCATGAATGTATAGCCACCATGCGCGAGCATCTAACACCTGTAGACCACCAGTTATTAGACATGATCAGCACATGGGCGCATGACCCGTCAGACAGCAATCGCCAAGCCATCTATGACATCGCCCTGCAAGCTCCGTCAAAGACACCCGGTGTCTGGCTTGGTTTGGCCACAGGTGCCTCTGGGGGAGGCTCTAGAGGCGAGCGGATTGACCTAAGCACCCCTCGTGCGGCAAACGCTGGTGTCCTGTCTTGCCTAGCGCGTGGTGGACTACAACAACGCTCCATCAACCTCGCGCGGTTCATTACTCTCGCGCAAACCCTAGTCGGCGACTAAAAATTACCTTATCTATTTCTACCAAGCCTCGCGATGCGGGACTCACAATGATATCTGATTCTCTCAACTATTTACCCAAAGCCGAAGACCGCCATGAAACTAACTTTGAAAATAGAGAACCATGATTTCCTCGAAGATGGAGGTCCTTTAGAGATCGCCGTTGAAGATCGCGGAATTTTGGTGGGTCGTGATGGAGCCATGGATTGGACGCTACCCGATCCTGCACGTCATATTTCTAGCCAGCATTTTGAGATTACTTTCCAAAATGGCGCCTACTGGCTCAATGACACCTCGACCAATGGCACGTTTTTGCAAGGTTATTCGCATAGGGTCGAAAGCCCATACCAGTTAGCACACATGGACCGCTTACAGGTTGGTCACTACATAATAGTCGTCGTTTTGGACACTGCAGAAGCTGGGTGGCAAGCACCTGCCCCGGCCTCGCCAGTAGCAGCGCCTCCAGCAGCCGGCGCTGACCCTTGGTCAATGGGCGGCGGGCCGGCTGAACCCATCAATGTTACCCCTACTGAAGAAAACGAATGGCGTGGTGACTTTGGCGACAACTTTATTGTGAACCCCACTCCACCTCCGACACCGACACCACCCCCTAGCGCGCCAGCGGCACCGCCTGCGGCAGGCGGATCTCCTTTCGCCGCAGCGACGCCCCCCGCACCTGCACCTGCACCTGCACCTGCACCTGCACCTGCACCTGCACCTGCACCTGCACCTGCACCTGCACCTGCACCTGCACCTGAAGGATTCGCACCTGCACCTGTTGCACCACCTATTTCGGCCCCTCCCCCTCCAGCCCCCCCCGCAGCAGCCCCTCCGGCCCCCGCAGTCCCCATGGCTCAAGCTGGTCCTAGCGCCGACGCTATACTGCGGGCTTTTTGCGAAGGTGCCGGCCTGCCCGTGCAAAATTTGCCAGCGAAAGATTCGATGGAAATGGCCCGTGAGTTGGGCCAGTCTTTGCGGGTAGCCACTGAAGAGCTAAAGGCCCTTCTTGGGGCTCGTGCTGCAACTAAACAATTCGTCAAAAGTGGCTCTCGAACTATGATGGAGCAAACCGACAACAACCCCCTGAAGTTTATGCCAGACGCCATTCAGGCGATGGATGTCATGTATATCAACCCCCGCGCTGGGTATTTGAACGGCACCGCCACACTGGTCGAGGCCTTTGGCGACATCAAACGCCATCAAACGGCCGTATATTCTGCAATCCAACCGGCACTTGCCCGATTACTAGAAGACCTGTCGCCCGAAGCTATTGAAAAGCGGTCAGGGGGATCCGGGGCGCTTGCCGTGGTTGGCGGCGGCAAGAAGGGCCGCAACTGGGAAGTTTTTGTAGAGCGCTGGGATGCCAAGACCCACCCCTATGAAAACGGCATGCTCGACGTATTTCTCGCGTATTTTGCCGAAGCATACGACGCCTCTATCAAGGCAAGTGGCGGCAATAGATAAGGCCCCTGACCTGTGCGACAGGAATATACACAGTTTATTCACAAACGTGAAATCGACACCTAACTAGAGTGTGCTCACCCTGCGCTCATTGACCAAAGGTCATCTAATTGGTATATTGAGCGCAGTATTTTATTGAAGGGTCTTATAATGAAACGCCTCTTTGCGATCGCCGCTGTGTTTGCGGCACTCTCAGTTCCAGCGTCTGCTCAGTCGGCCTATACCACCGAGGAACTTGTTGATTTCTACATTAACTCTCTCGATATGGGTGGAACTCGTGGCATCTGTATTGGCACCGCTCAGGAGTGCGATACGCAAGCCGCACCGTCCATCCCGCAAGGCTTGGATATGCGAATCAACTTCGAGCTGGATTCAGCTAAATTGACTTCTGAGGCCCGTGAAAGCTTAAAGATTTTCTCACGGATGATGAAAGATGAGCGCCTGGAAATTGCTCGTTTCGTTGTTGAGGGCCATACCGATGCTCGCGGCACCGAAGGTTATAATCTGGATTTATCGGAAGCGCGTGCCGCTTCTGTTTCCAAGTTTTTGACTGAACAAGGTATTTCCGAGCAACGTCTGTCAGCCATCGGGCTTGGCAAAGCGCAACCTCGTGTTGACGATGAGTTCGACCCAGAAAACCGCCGCGTAGAACTACGCATTGACCTGCGCTAAACGCACGTCAAAGCTAGCCACGATTTGACACGAGCAACCATCCGCCCTTTGGTTTGGGCGGGTGGTTGTTTGCTTTTCAGGACCTCGCATGAATTACGCTAAGATTACGGACCCTATCTCCCCCGATGCCCCTTGTGGCCCCGACCTGCTGGCAGAAGATGATCCGGCCTTTCTGGATTACTTTTTCGAAGCGCCAGAACGAATGCCAACTAAGTATTACGACTTGGTGCGAGAGCAACTATTCGACCCGAAGTCGATCGACTTTAAGGCAGAAGATAAGCTGGTCGAGGGACTGTTGAACCGGACGCGGGATCTACGTTTGCTAGGCATTCAAGCGCGCTTCCAAATTTTAGCTGGGCGGCTGCATGGGTTTTGCGATGCTTTTGTCGCTATGGCCGATGTTCTTGAGCAACACCCTGTAGATACCCATCCACAAGTGAATGGCGACAACAATGAGCGCCGCAACGCACTTGAAGAACTGAACACGCTGGCGACAGTAACTATGCCGCTGCAATATGCGACATTGGTTGAAGACCGACGCGCAGGCGTGGTGAATCAGCGAATGTATCTTCTGGCGACAGGGCAGGTGGAACCCCGCGAAGATGAAGTGGCCGGAGATGCGGGAACTTTACTTGGAGCGCTCAGCAATGAGACCAACCAGAAGGATGTAGACAAAACTCACGAAAAATTACTGGCCGCCAAGCAAGCCGTGACACGCATTATTGCCGTGACCAAAGCGCAAGAGGACAGCCCCTTTACTCCCGACATCGAAAAACTGAACTCCCGCCTGGGAGAGTTGGTTGAATTTGTTGAGCAAGCCCGACCCGATTTAGGTGGAGCTGATGAAGAAGAGGAAGCCGAAGGTGATGGCGCGCCACTACCCGGCGACGAAGGTGCGCAACTTGAAGGTGATGTACCAGCAGCGGCGCAGGCTACCACCTTGTCTGGACCGGTAGTGATCCCGACATATTCCGTCGCCCGTATGGCGTTGGAGGTTGTGGAACAGTATTTCGCCACCAAAGAGCCGTCGGCGGCAGCCTTGCTACTGGTAACTCAGGCGCGCTTGTTGATTGGAAAACCTTTGGTCGAGGCGCTAGATACGCTACTTCCAGAACACTCCGGGCAAGCCAAGATCGACTTTGGGTCTGAAACTGGATTCGTCATTTCCATGGACCGCCTGCGGACCTTATCCGGAGAGATGCGTGCAGCAGCCGGCCCTGACGCCAGCGAGGCGCAAGGCCAAGTGCCCGATTCGATATCTACGCGCCCTGATGCAGCCGCAGTCATCAAAGCCGTGGAGGATTTCTATCGCCGAAGCGAGCCAGTCAGTCCGATTCCAATACTTCTGTTGAAAGCACGGGGGTTTATGGATAAAGATTTCCATGCTATCGTTAAAGAATTGATGCCCTCACCTGAGGGAGACGGCTCGTAAATCTGACCTAAGGTCACGAACAACGGGTTTATTTGGATTTGAACGTGAAGGAAGAGTGAAAAATCACCTAAATGCGTTGACAGCAAAAGGTGATTGAGGCTTTCTTATCGCGTAGATTTTAGGGAGAGGGAATATGGCCTCAGATTCAGCGACAGGTTTTATCAAACGGAATCGCCCACCTCGGGTGAACATTTCTTACGCCGACCCCTACGAATCCGACAAGATGGTAGAGTTACCATTCGTGATGGGCGTTATGTCAGACTTAAGCGGCAATGCCTCCGAAGTCGAAAAAGAGCCCGTTGCCGATCGTGAGTTCACTCGCGTCGATCAGGACAGCCTTGATGACTATATGGAATCTGTGTCTCCGGGTCTGTCTATGCGCGTAGAGAATACGCTTGATCCCGAGTCCGACAGCAAATTAGGCGTGAGCTTAAATTTTAAAAAAATGGATGATCTCTCACCTGGTGAAATTGCTCGTCAGGTTCCCGCACTTGCTAAATTGCTGGAGGCACGCACTCAACTTGCAAACCTGCAGCGTTACATGAACGGTAAGTCCGCAGCTCAGGACCAGATCAAAGCGTTGCTAGAAGATCCCGAATTAATGGCAGCACTTGCCGAGCGTACGCCTAATCCGGATAGCACCGAAGAAGAAGACTAATATATTCACCGCGCTCAAGACTGATTGCGCGGGCACAAAAGATTGTAAGGGGATGCGATAATGGCGACAGAAGCCCAACAGGAAGGCGCCCAAGCTGGTGGTGCTCTTAGTGAGCTCGACGAGTTTTCTGATGTTTTAAAGCAGAATTTCAAGCCGCGCTCAGACGTCGCTGCAAAAGAAGTTGAAAATGCTGTTACCACTCTTGTGGCAGCTGCGATGCAAGACCAAGATTTGGTCGCCGATGACATCATTGATACAATAGATCAAATGATCGCCGCCATTGATGAAAAACTGACCTCGCAGGTCAATGCCATCATCCATGATGAAGAATATCAAAAACTGGAAGCCTCTTGGCGTGGGTTGGCCTATACGGTCAATAATTCCGAGACGGATGCATCCTTAAAAATCAACGTCATGAACGTCTCCAAGGCCGAGCTGGAGCGCGAATTGCGCTCCTACCCCGGCGCCAAATGGGACCAATCCCCACTATTCAAGCAAATCTACGAAGCCGAATTCGGTCAATTAGGTGGCCAGCCGTACGGTTGCTTGATCGGGGACTTCTACTTTGATCAATCCGCATCTGATGTGCGCTTGCTACGTGATATGGGCAAAATCGCAGCTTCTTCCATGGCTCCGTTTGTGTCTTCGGTTGCGCCAACCTTAATGGGTATGGACAGCTGGAACGAGCTGAACAATCCGCGCGACCTATCCACCGTATTCGACACGCCTGATTACGCGGCATGGAATTCACTACGCGACAGTGAAAACTCCCGTTATATTGGCCTTACTATGCCACGCGTCTTGTCACGCGAGCCGTATGGCCAAAACTCCCTGCCAGTTGATGAATTCAACTTCGAGGAGGAAACCGATGGGCATGAAGGCACCAAGTATGCATGGATGAATGCGGCGCATGCAATGGCTACGAACATCAACCGTGCTCATAAGGAGTATGGCTGGACCGTCCAAATTCGTGGCGTGCAATCAGGCGGCGAAGTCACCAACCTACCGGCCCACACATTTGACACTGGTGACGGGTCCACCGACCTGAAATGCCCTACCGAGATTGCTATCTCTGATCGCCGTGAAGGCGAGTTGACCAAAGCAGGTCTCATCGGGCTAGTTCACCGTAAGAACACTGACAAAGCGGCTTTTATCGGCGCGCAGTCTATCTACAAACCGAAGGTCTACAAAGATGAACAAGCCACGGCGTCTGACAATATGTCAGCCCGCCTACCCTACATCTTTGCGGTCTCGCGTTTCAGCCACTACCTGAAATGCATGGTCCGTGACCAAATCGGCATGTCCCGGTCTCGCGACCAGATTGAGCGCGAGCTACAAAGCTGGATCATGAAATACGTACACCTGAACCCTGACAACGCGACAGAGTCTGAAAAAGCTCTCAAACCGCTTGCTGGGGCTACGGTCAAAGTTATTGAGGACGAAGAAAACCCAGGCTACTATATGGGTAAGTTCTTCCTCAAACCGCACTTCCAAATGGAAGGAATGGATATCGGGATGAGCCTCGTATCCAAACTACCCGGTGGGAAATAAGTGATTTCATTAGAGAAATTTTTCACCGTTTTATTTTAACCAAGGAGAAGACACATGGCTGTCGATATTTTTCTGAAACTGTCGAGCATCAAAGGCGAATCTCAGGACGCCGCACACAAAGAAGAGATTGATATTCTGAACTGGGGTTTGGGCATGTCCCAATCCGGCACCACCCACATGGGCGGCGGCGGCGGCGGCGGTAAAGTCGACGTTCAAGACATCAACATCATCAAATATGTTGACCAGTCCTCCAACGATCTGATCAAAAAATGTACTGCTGGTAAGCACATCGACGCTGGCCTGCTGACTGTACGTAAATCTGGCGGCGACGCTCCGGTTGAGTACTTCAAGCTGCACATGGAAATGATCATCGTATCCAGCTATTCGACTGGCGGTTCCAAAGACGGTCTTGACCGTATCGAAGAATCACTGACCCTGAACTTCCGTCGTTTCAACATCGAATACACGATGCAAGACGACAAAGGTGCAGACGCTGGTACAACAACCGCTGGTTGGGATATCGCAGAGAACAAACCATGGGATGGCACAGTTTCCCCGGCATAAGCCGAAAACAAACCATCACTATAAATTCAAGGGGGCGCCGCGACATGTGGCGCCTTCTATTCCCCCGGACCGCAGCCGGAGATATGCTGCTTCGCGGATTACCGCGTTCACCCTTCGGGCGATGGTCTGACAGATACATCGCCAGAGTGTGCCAAATCCAATGAACCCTCCTCGCTCCTCCAACTCATCTAAACGCAAGCCTGGCCAACAAAACCAGGTGTCGTTGATGCATGTGTTCCGGGAAGCAGCGCGTCACAAAGATGCGAAAAAGGATGGAGCCGTTTACAAAGAAGGTGAGCGAGAGCTGACCACCCGCACAATGCAACGCCGGCAAGGTGGGGATCAGACCTCGCTGAAGGCACATTTGAACGAAGACTTATCCAACCTGCTTCATACAATTCGCCTCGATGCGGCGGTTGATTTGGGCAAGCACAAACATGTGGCAAAGTCAGTCTTGAATTTTGGCATGGATGACATGGCAAACATGTCTGCCAATTATGAGAACCGTGGCCTATTAGAACGCCGCTTACGGCAGGCTTTAATCGACCACGAGCCGCGCTTAATTCCAGAAAGTATTGAGGTCACCATTCGGGAACAAGATCACGAATTAACCCAAAAAGTAGCCTTTGACATCTCCGCTGATCTGGCCGCCAACCCCATTGATGTGCCGCTGGAATTCGTTGCCGAGATTGACGTCGGAGCTGGCAAAGTTAGCCTTGCAAAACTGAAGGTCAACCGATGAAAAAGGCCTTTCTAGATGCCTACGAGCGCGAGTTGTCACTACTGTACGAACGCTCTCAAGAATTTGCAGCGGATTACCCCGGCATTGCTGAGCGCCTTGGCGGCTTGGTGCAAGACAACATGGACCCGGCTGTTGCTGGACTGCTGGAAGGCACCGCCTTTATGGCCGCCCGCGTTCAGTTGAAAATGCAGCAGGAATTCCGCACCTTTACCAATGAGTTGTTGGAACAATTACTCCCTGACATGCTTGCGCCAACACCCGCCGTGATGCTCGTGCAGGCACACCCGCCCTACGACAATCAAGACTTGCTTGATGGCATGTCCTTTCCCGCCGGCTCCTACATGGATGCCCGCTATCTGGATCGAGAAAAGCGTATTTCTGCACGGTTCCGCCTGTCGGCACCCTTGAAGCTATGGCCCCTAAAAATCACAGATGCCGCCTATCTGAGCGGCCCTGCCCCATTGCAGGCTCTTGGCTTTGACGTGGCACCCGGCACGGTCAGTGGATTGAAAATTTCATTCATGCGCCCCTCGATGGAGGACGCAGAAAAGGCTGACGGGCCAATGTCCGAGTTAGAACTCGACACGATGCCCATTCATTTGATCGGGGATATGAGCGAAACTGTTGCCCTCTACGAGCAGTTGTTTTGCAATGTAAACCGCATCACCCTGCGCTACCTAGATAACAACGGCGACCCTGCATTTATTCGCCTCGACCCCAATGTGATCGAGCAGATAGGCTTTGACGACAACGAGGCATTGTTTCCCGAGGATATCCGCGTTTTCCGTGGCTACACAACCCTGCGTGAAGCCTTCCTTTTCCCACAAAAATTCCTTGGATTTCGACTGGCTGGTATTAACAGCGCTCTAAAACGTATCGCAGCCAGTGAGTTTGATCTGATCATCGAGTTAGACACTCTTAAGCAAACATTGCCCGCACGCGTCGGGCCACAACATTTTGCATTATTCGCCGTGCCTGCAATCAATCTGTTTGAGGAAAACTCCTCTCAGGTGAAGGTCGACCCGCTGCGCCACGAATACATTGTAACGCCCGACAGCAGCCCATCATCACACTACGAGGTGCATCGGATCACTGATGTTTTCGCCTATTACGCAGGCGTGCAAACCAAGGTTCCGGTTCATCCGCTTTATGGCGTGCCAGCCGAACAGATTAATCCACACGAGGCCCTGTACTACACATATGCACGCAAAGAACGCAGGCTCACTCCCAACGAGCGGCGTTTTGGCGTGCAGCACAATTACAAGGGAACCGAGACCTTCATTTCAGTCTACGAGCCTGAGGGGTTGGACGACGATCAGCGGGTGCGCCGCCTTCAAGTTAAAACCCTGTGTTCTAATCGGCATTTGCCGGAATATTTACCCCTGAACCAAAAGGGTACCGATTTCAATCTAAACGACGATCTGACCGTGGACCTTAGCTGCATCGCGGGGCCTACTGCCCCTCGCGAGGCCGTGGCAGAAATGGAAAGTGACGCGCCACACCGTGCGCAATCCGGAGACGTGTATTGGCGCTTGATTAGCCACTTGTCATTGAACCAATTTGGCCTATCGGATCGTGGCAGCCGCGATCAAGCGGCGGGTCTGCGTGAGATGTTGCAACTTTTCTCCGACCTGACCAACAAGGTCACGGAGAAGCAATTACAGGCCATCAAGGGTATTGAAACCCGCCCGGTTGTGCGCTCAGTTAAACGCGATGGTGGTTTCCATGCGGCCCGTGGGATTGAGGTTCGCGTGACCTTCGACGAACGCGGCTTCGAGGGCTCCGGCATCATGTTTCTGGGGGCTATATTGGACCGATTTTTTGCTGATTATTCTGCAATTAACAGCTTTACCCAAACAGTTATCGTCTCGGAGCAACGTGGCGAAATCAAATCATGGCCGCCTCGTTCCGGCTCCGGCCCCCTCCTATGACCAAAATCCCTAAAAAGAAAAAACCCGAGATGATGGGGCCACCTCCGCCACCCCCTGCGGATATTCTTGAGGGTATGAACCGGCGCGCGATGCTGAAGGCCACACCTTGGCGCTTTGGCTTTCTTGCCACGCTGCGCGAGATGGAACGCACCCATCCTGAAAAACCGCGCATTGGGCAAAATGCAACCATCAAAGAAGAAGTTGTCTCCCTAAGCCAAGACCCCTTCATGGATTTCCCGGCCTCTAATATCACCGCATTTGAGCAAAAATCCGGCGGTAAACCGGGGCGGCTCAATACTAAATTTCTAGGCTTTTATGGCCCTCAAGGCGCATTGCCGCTCAATACCACGGCTGAGGTGCAGGGATGGATGAATGCCCGTGACCCAAGTTTTGCGCGCTTCACCGACATTTTTGCCAACCGCTTCTTGCAACTATTCTACCGTGCATGGGCCGACGCCCGCGCCATTTCACAGTTTGACCATCCCACCGGCGACCGCTTTCAAGCCTATGTTGGCTCGCTTGCGGGGCTCGGCACCCCTGCCTTCAAGGATCGTGACCACATCCCAGATGTAGCGAAACTGCCTCTGGTAGCGTTGTTTTCAGGACGCATTAAATCGGCTGTTCGCCTGCGCCAAATGCTAGAGCTTTTGCTTAAAGTGCATATTGTGATCGAAGAACACGTCCCCAGCTGGATGAGTTTTGAGCCGCAGGATTTAACCCGTATGGGCGTTTCCGGCAGCCATCTAGGTCAAAACGTGCACCTTGGCAGCCGCGTGCCGGCAGTGAATGAAAAAGTCTGCATTCATGTGCGCACGGAAAGTCTTGAAGAGTACCGCAGCTACTTACCCGGCGGCGATAACTTTACCCGTCTGACTGATATCGTGATCTGGTACTTGGGCGTAACCATCGAGGTGGATGTGTCCTTGTCTCTACCCGCCGATCAAGTGCCCGCCGCCAAACTTGGGGCGCAAACCGCCCTCGGGTGGACGGGTTGGATCGACCCAGAAATACCCAAAGACGACGCACCACGACGCTACGTGCAAGCGGCGCAATTTTCAACTGACCGCGCCCCGGCAAAGGTCGCGGCATGAACCAATTAAATTTTCGATAATGGGGAAAGAATTATGAGTGACATTTCAATGGAAACCGTAGCTGGCAAACTCAACCGAGTTGGCTACGACGCATTTGTGCAATCGCTGCGCCACGCAAAAGGCGAAGGAAACCGGCACGTAGAGCTAGCCCACTGGCTGTTCCATGTCGTCTCCAATAAAAACTCCGACATTTCCAAAACTTTGAACCACTTCAAGCTGGATCGCGGCCAAGTGCTCAAGGATTTAGGTGTCATCATTGATGGCATGAAGAAGAATGCGACTGATATGCCATCGGTCTCGGATCATGTCACCGACCTGCTGGACCGCGGTTGGCACTACGCCACTTTGCTGTTTGCCGAGACCCAAATCAGGACAGGCCATGCGCTGGTCGCCTGCCTGAAATCAAAAGAATTGAAACGAGCGTTGTTCCAATGCTCGCCAGTATTTCAAAAATTGAACGCTGAATCTCTGGTATCTGAGGCCCGCTCCGCATGGTCTGAATCCGATGAGGAAGACATGCGCCCGATGGATGGGTCCGGCCTTGTGGCCCCGTCCGGTGGAGCAGCAGGAACCGAAGGCGGTGGCGGCACGACAGCGCTTGATCGCTTCTCCATCGACATGACCGCCGACGCCGCATCTGGTAAAATGGACCCAATAGTTGGCCGTGACGAAGAAATTCGCCAAATCATCGACGTACTTTTGCGCCGCCGCCAGAACAACCCGATCCTAACAGGCGAGGCCGGCGTCGGTAAAACCGCCGTGGTCGAAGGATTCGCCCAACGCCTTGCTTCCGGCGACGTTCCGCCAAAACTCCGCGGCACAAAATTGCATTCCCTCGACATCGGATTGATGCAAGCGGGTGCCTCCATGAAGGGTGAGTTCGAGCAGCGTTTACGCTCTGTTATTGACCAAGTACAAGCGTCGCCAACCCCAATCATCTTGTTCATCGACGAGGCGCACACATTGATCGGCGCGGGCGGCGCCGCTGGCACAGGTGATGCTGCCAACCTGCTGAAGCCCGCACTTGCACGCGGCACATTACGCACCGTCGCCGCGACCACCTTCGCCGAATACCGCACCCACTTCGAAAAAGATCCGGCCCTAACTCGCCGCTTCCAGCCAGTAGATGTAGAAGAGCCGGAAATTGAGCAATGCTGCTACATGATGCGCGGCATTATGGCCCCAATGGAGAAGCACCATGGCGTGCGAATTTCCGACGAAGCCATCGTCGCCGCCGTGTCGCTATCACACCGCTATATCCCGTCACGGCAATTGCCCGACAAAGCGGTGTCACTGTTGGACACGGCCTGTGCACGGGTGGCAATCAGCCAGTCGTCAACCCCTGCCCGCCTTGCAGATGTGAAAGAAAGCATCGCCGCATTGGTTTCTGAGATCAAAGCCAAAACCGCGCAACGTGATCTTGGGGAAGAGAACGAGGACCGGATCAAAGAGGCCGAGGAAGATAAGGCAAAAGCCGAGGTCGAGTTGGCCGAATTGCAAGTAAAGTATGACGCCGAGAAAATCCTTGTTGATGAGATACTAGAACTGCGCAAAAATCTTGTACCTGAAGGTGAAGATCCTGAGGAGGAAGAAGCCGTCAAGGCAGAAGAGGCCGCTCCTGAGGATGACAGCGAGGCCGAACCAACTGAGGGCGAAGCCACTGAACCTGAAGCCGAGGCCGAGGCAGGAGAAGACCCTGAAGCCATTCGCCTCAAACTGCATGAGAAAATTTCTGAACTAGAGGAAGGCGACCCCGACGACCGCATGGTCTATGCGCACGTGGATGAGCAGGCTGTCGCCTCGGTGATCTCAGACTGGACGGGCATCCCCGCGGGCCGCATGGTCACCGACGAATTGCAGGCCATTCTTACCCTTGCTGACCGCCTGAAAGAGCGCGTTATCGGGCAAGACCACGGGCTGCAAATGATCTCCAAGCGTATCGAGACCAGCCGCGCCAAACTAGCCAACCCGAACAAACCTATCGGTGTGTTCATGCTGTGTGGTCCATCCGGCGTTGGTAAAACGGAAACTGCTTTAGCGCTGGCCGAAAGCCTATATGGCGGCGAGCAAAACATCATCACCATCAACATGTCCGAGTTCCAAGAGGCGCACTCTGTGTCGCTTCTCAAAGGGGCACCTCCCGGTTATGTCGGCTACGGCGAAGGCGGCCGATTAACTGAGGCCGTGCGCCGCAAGCCGTATTCTGTGGTGCTCCTTGACGAGGTGGAAAAAGCCCACTCGGATGTGCATGAGCTGTTCTTTCAGGTCTTCGACAAAGGCATCATGGAGGACGGCACAGGTCGCTCTATCGACTTCAAAAACACGCTGATCTTGCTAACGTCGAATGTTGGCACGGATGCGATCATGGACGTTGCCAAATCCGGCGAAGAAAACCCCGACCTTGAGGCGTTAGAAGAAGCAATGAAACCTGCGCTACAATCGGTCTTCCCGCCTGCACTATTGGGTCGGATCGTCAACATTCCGTACTTCCCCCTCAACACCGAGGTACTGACCGGGATCACCAAACTCAAGCTTGGCTCGATCGTGAAGCGGATGAAGCAGAACCATGGCGCGACCATGACCTATGCCGACGACGTTATCGCGCATATCGTCGATCAATGCCGCGACCCCGACAGCGGTGGGCGTATGGTGGACAATATCATCACCAACTCGATCCTGCCGGACTTGTCGCGTGCAGTTCTGTCCAAGATGGTAGCTGGTGATGAGATCGAAACGGTCGAAGTGACGCTTAAAGATGGCGCGTTCGAGTATAAATTCGCGTAGCACCAACCTTATAAATCGTGAAACCTATGGGCCTTGCTGTGAAAAGTAGGGCCCATTGTCATTTTGCATTAGATTTCTTTAGACCGCACCTCATGAGAAGGTTAAGTTGACGGGATTTCAGTGAAGAGGGTCAATTTCAGGCCCGCATTACCTAAAGGATTTTAAAATGCCAATTAACATGACCATTGCTATTCGTGCCGCCGTTGGTGCCACCAATCGCGCGACCAATTCCGCCGCTGACGTCAAAGCAGTTCAACAACAACTTAACGGACATATGGGACCTTCACGGACCAAACTTGCGGTGGACGGTAAAATCGGCCCTAAAACTATCGGCACGATCCGTGACTTCCAAAAAGCGGCTGCTGGCATTCGTAACCCAGATGGGCGCGTGGACCCTCGCGGTAAAACCGAAGGTGCGCTGAATGACCCTGCCTCCAGCGCCAAGTTCGCCCGTATGACGCCCTCGGCGCCCGCCCCCACGACGCCCGGAACCCCAACGCCCCCCGGCGTGCCAGTTCCTTATCCAACCACCGCCAGCCCAACCGAGCGTAAGGGCGCAGACAATTTACAGGCCGCTATCAAACTATTGCCCAATCCCGGCCCTGCCCAAGAAACCCTAGATATTTTGATCAAGGATTACTTCCCTGCATTCAAGGGCGTATTGGCGACTTTGGCTTCATCTGCGGATGCCGCCAAAATGGCAAAGGGATTTTCTGCTCTGCGCACTATGGGCATGTCTGCCAAAGAGGCCGCCGAGTTGGCCACTCATTTCCTGAAATACCAGCGCGTTGGCGTGTTTACGAAGTTTATGGATAATATCGGCACTGGTAGCTCCAAGCTGGCAAAATCATTGAAAGCGCTTGGTAAAGGCGCGGTCATTCTCGCAGTTGTCATCACGGCGGTGGAGGTCGGAAATCACTGGAACAAAGGTCGTTACGGCGCCGCTGCCGGTGAAGTTTATAAACTCGGCATGGGTCTCGCGATCCCATGGGCTGGCTTGCTTGATGCGGTGCAAACCATGGCCGAAGCTATGATGCCAAGCCTGAAAGGCAACACATTCTTTGAGGGCATGTTCATGATGCTACGCGCAATCAATCCGTTGGCAGCGGGTGCAGTTGCCGTAGATGCGGTTATCTCCTCGATTCAAATTACAATCGAGACCATGAGGAGCGGCAGGCTTGATATGAAAGGCTTAGACGCCCTGTGCGACCGGATGCGGGCCAGCCCGTTGCAGGTATTTACCAAAATTGGTGACGGTTTGGGTGACTGGATTTACGACACCTTCATGGCCGACTAACCCGCCAGTTCTAGCACGTCTTTAATGGTCTTTTTGTATCCCACCACTTCTGGTGGGATACGCACAATCGCCGGGGCGGTATTTGTCACCAAAACCTTGCCGCCGCGCTTGCTCATCTTGCGCTCGGCCCAATTCTTGACCCACGCGATATTGCGCCCTTTCAGGAATGGGTTCGCCTTGATGACCCCTGCCCCCATGACATCCAAGATCAACGCGCCATCCTGCGCCGACAACGCCACATGTGCGCCCTGCGCCCCTAGGAAGTGGCACAGATACAGTCGGCCTGCGCTAATCGCATGCCCCCGCGCACGCAAATAAGCTTCGCCTTCGCGCGCGAGATTGGTCACCATCTCGCGGCTTAGTGTCGGATCAAAACGAAGCTTCAACAGCTCTTCGCGGCTCATGGTCGAGGCCAGATCAGGACGATAAGTTTTCATCATCCTAATCCACGTACTCGAGATGAACTGCCCCAACCCAGTGGCCGAGGACCGCGAATTCTTGGCCTTTGCATTGCCTGCACTCTCGACCCGAATGATCTGATTTACCAAACTTTCCACCGCGTTCGATGCCGACCCCACAATAACCGGAGTGGCCCCCACGGGAGGAGCTGTAAACGGGTCCATACTCACGCCCGCCTGCCGCAACTCGAAATGCAAATGCGGCCCAGTTGAGCGTCCTGTAGTTCCCACAAAACCAATCACATCGCCTGCGCGCACAACCGTGCCAACCTTGCCCAAAGGCGAAAACTTCGACATATGCGCATAGCGCGTTTCGCGTCCGCCAGCATGGGCGACCTTGATCACATTGCCATAGCCGCCCCCATTACCGGCAAAACTTACCCGGCCATCAAATGCCGCCAGAATTGGCGTGCCAGAGGGCGCGGCCCAATCTACGCCATGGTGTACTTTTACCTTCTTCAAAATAGGATGGAACCTAGGCCCGAATGGGGAGGTCAAAACACCTGATACTGGCGTCACCATACCATTGCTACCCGCCCCCGAAGAGGCCGCTTCGCCCTTCTCTGCAAAGCATTTATATTCCTTGCCCGGCACTTGCGCGACGTAGCACACCTTTTCCCCGGATGGTCCGGTGATAGAGGCAAACAAAACCTGGCCCGGTCCGACCCCATTCGGCCCCGGCTCACGAGCGTACAGCAATGTCATGCGATCACCGGTGCTGGAAAAGGCTTCTAAATCGTAGTCTTGGCTTAGTAAGACTATCGTTTCACCGATGACCGACGTGGGGACACTGTTGCGAATCCCTGCCGAGTAGAACGCATCAAGAAGGCGGTATTTTCTGGCCGAAACCGTGCCGGTATCCTTGTCATCCTCAACGTAAGAAAATAGCTCATCCTGCACCCATGGGTCAGCCGCAGGTACCACATCACCGTTATCCTCTAGCGCCACCGATCCAAGGTAAGTGTCGCGCGTATAAACCGATAGCTGAACTGGCCTTGCCCCCTTGTCTGATGGCACCGATCGTACGGCCAGAACATGATCTGAAGGCAGCTCCTTGAGCACCGAAATATGCACTTCACCCTTTTCTTGAAAGCTCTGCGCGGCTGCCGGATCAAAGCCATTGTCCGACAGAATATCCACCAATGCCCGCGTATCCTTGAGCCGCAAGAACAAGTCATTATACGCGATTGCGCGCTTATCTTCACGCTTTACAATTGTCAGGCTTGTGGTGTTTTCAATCACTGTTTGAGTATAGGTATCTTCTTCCCCTACATCTTCCCCGCCAATGCTTTCACCCCAGCTGTCACCATCCAAACTGTCGCTTTGCGCGCTGTCCTCTTCCAAATCGGGTACATCAAAAGCCACCTGTGTCGCCGCGGCAGGGGTTTGCGATTGAGTGCGGCGCGCCTGAAAGAACGCAAACTCCTCACGGCTGGAAGGCAACGTGGTGATCAGTTTTTCTTGCCGGGTAATCATGTCGTCTTGCACCAACACCAAAGTGTCGAGGGCGAACTTACCAACCCTCACTAATGGTAAATCCGGGTGACTGGGCAATGGGCGGGCCTTGGTTGTCAGGCTGGCGTCAAAGCGCAATACCATCGGGTCACCAGCCACATCAATGAATGCTGAAGCATAAGCCAAAGCGTCAGCAGTTGAGGTGGCCGTTATATCATCCTCGGAGTCCAACTCTAGGTCCTCAAGGTTTTGAGCGAAGTCATCACCTGCCCCTGCCTCGTCTACATACTCAGGCGGAGCAGATATGGTAATAAACCCGCTCATGGCAACCCAAGCCACCACACCCAAGGCAGCAACAATACCACCGGCAACCATCAAGGCCCCGCCGTGGCTTTGCCGAAACTTACGGCGCGACGACTTTTTCTTGGCTTGTTTAAAACGAGGATCAATTTCCATAAGCGTTGCCTAAGTCTGCCTTACCGGAACACGCCAGTGCTCAACTTAGTAATACGCTTTTTCTTGGTCCCCGACGATGTCTTTGCTGCGGGTTTGGAAATCTTGCGTATAGTCCGTTTTTTCTTCACGGCCTTCTTCGCAACTTTTTTCTTGGCAACCGCCTTCTTGGTCTTCTTTTTCACCGTCTTCGGCTTGGCGCGAGCCACTTGAACCTTACAGATAACTTTGCCCTCAGACTTCAACTGACGCAGCAATGGTACGCTAGGCTCAAGGCTTTCGGGCACGATCCGTTTATTCAAGAAATAGCTGGTGAGGGCACGGCGCGAGCCATTGCCCCAATCCCCGTCAATGCGCATCCGGTAACACCCCAGTCGGGACAGTTCTGATTGCACACTGGAAGCCATCTCTTTTGGATCAACTTCTGGAACGACAGGTTCTACAACGCCCGGCTCTGTTGGTTTGGTCAACTCTTCAAGCAAGGACGGATCAATGCTGGCCAGTATCGCACGACTTTCATCCGTGTCCGGCAATACTTCCCGGCCTTCTATAACCGGAGACTGAAACACTGTAGAGGGCAGGCTGCGCGTACGGGAAGTCAACGCTGCGATCCGCAATACCTCACCTTGCGCCCGCGCTGCAATCGCTGTGCCAGCACGTTCAAGAGCCGCCGAGTTGGGTGCTGTTGCTGATAATGCGCCACCAGCAGACGCAGTGGCTGAAATTGCTCCACTTGCAGCCGCGATTGCGGCCGACCCTGTTGGGCCCGATGCTTCAATATTCTCAACTGAAATCGCGCCACTTGCAGTTGCTGATGGTGCAGGAGCTGCAACCACACCGGAAGCCGCAGGGGCCGCACCAGATGTAAAAGTATCAATCGTCTGGACATTCAACGCATTACCAGACGTCGGATCCAGTGACGCAAGTTCAATCACCACCGGCCCAACATTCTCAGCAATACCACTTGTTGCTTTGGCTGTTTCCGTCGACTTAACGGGGTCAGGAACTGAGAAGATCAGCCCCGCATCATCAACCACTGCCACGTCTTCAGGGCGGATTGCCTCTGTAATTTCAACACTCGTCGGGGGGACTTCTTTAGGCAAGTTAACTGGGATCGGTGCCGCAATAATCAACGAGTTTTCATCCGCAACCGCCAACTCCAAACTTGCCCCCTCAATCAATTCAGCCGGGGCATCAACGGCGATGCCACTGTCGGCAAGCAAAGCCAGAAACCGCTCCCGGCCCTTTGGATCGAGCTGTGCCAACATCTCGTAATCCGCCGCCGTCAGGGTTGGCGCGTTTTCAAATTCTGGCTGAAAATAAAACTGAGACCTTAGAGAAGATTGATCCCACGGAGTTTGACGGCGAAAGGTACTTTCTTCCACCTCATTACGCACACGGATCATCATGTCAGAAATCGAAATAGACGGTGTTTCGAGGTGATTTAACAATGCTGTGGTAAACGGGCTATTTTCGCCCGTCCCATCAAATGTTACGGCTCCCGGCTCGGTCGCAAAGGCCACAAATGTGCCAATGCCAGTGTTCAGCCGCGCCAAACCTCCGCCATTAGCGGTTATGTTTTTGGGCAACGGGCTGTCACGGCAAGCATCAAGAAAAATCAGGGTCTGGCGGTTCCGCGCCTGAAGCCGTTGAATAATCCCATCAAGGCTCCAAGTCTCATTAAAGATCGCCTCCCGCGACTTCAGTTGTGCATTGACCGGAACCAGATAATTGGCCCCTTCCAGCTGGAACGCGTGACCAGAGTAGAAAAACAACGTCGTCTCAGCGTGTTCAGCACGTTTCACAAAGTCGTCAAGTTTCAACCAAAACTGATCTGAGGTGGCATCAGTTAAAAGCGTCACATCAAAACCAAGGTTAGTTAGCGCATCACTCACGGCATTGGCGTCATTTTGTGGGTTTTTCAGAGCCGGGATGACCTCGTAGCCAGAGTTCCCGATGATTAATGCCAGACGTTCCTGCGCGCGGGCACCACCCACGGCAGCAAAAGCGGCAACCACCATAAGGGTGATAAGCCGTCCTGATAGCCGCCTAAAGATGTCGAATATGCGCGACATGGGACCCGTGACAAACCGTTTTCTACAAAATCTTACCGTGACGTTACCCTGAAATTGACCCTGCGGGCGAGTCACAACTTAGAATTTTACAGCACAATTCACGCCAAACTCACAATGAAGGCTGAATATACTGGGTGACTGTTAGTTTGGGGTGGCCAAAAATAGCGACCACCGCTGGGTTTTCTCAGTGTCCACCTCAATGAACCGCGCCTGAATATGACCACGCGACCAGCAACTAGATATGCCGCGAATCGTAAACCGCTTGGTTTCTATGCACATTGTAGTTGTTCCATTCAGCATAGGCTTGCCGAACACGTCTTGCGCGTAGACGTATATATAGCGGCTCTCTAACTCATCTCGTATGACGTTGGCGCATTGATTGGTTCCGATCGTCCACCAGCCTTCGGTCTGGAAGTCACCGTCCACATCCCACCCGATTGCAACATTCACCACGTCAAAGCTTTGGTTGCACACAGCAAATTCAGCACGCGCTACTCCTGCGCTAAGCAATAATCCGCCCAAACCCAGCGCCCCAAACGCTGCGATGCAGCGCACAGCGTAACTCAATGATGCAACAATAAATTTCATGCCAAACACGCTACCCTGATTTGCAAAAAAGCAAAAGGGACACACTAAATTTGCCGAAAGCCTTGAAATACTGGAAAAACACACACATTTCTGTCATACAGCTCGTAGGCTAGGGCCTTATTTTATTCGGAGCAATTTATTATGTCGATCCAGAAACTCCTCAAAACTAGTGCGTGCATGGTAATTATTGGCGTTTCTGCCGGTGTATCCTACGGTCAATTTCAGCGCCTAACAGCACAAGTAGAACCTTCTGAAGTCGCTCAAACCAGCGAAATAGTAGCCCCAAATAGCAGCCCCAAATCTGCCAGATTTCTTGCTGCCAGCGTCACCACATGGACGCCTGCCGCACCTTCCGGAGTTGACGCCCTCGTGTTGAGCAAGCCGAACCAAGCCGCACAACCCGAGCCACCACTTCTACGCTATGCTGCGGTTAAATCCGATGTAAACTCTTCTACGGCACCAGTGCTCCCACTTTATGCACATGCATCCGAGACCGTTATACTTCAGCCTTCGCCCGACACTGATACGAAGGCCGCAAGCGCGGCTTCCTCCGTGGCGAAGTCTACACGCGGTCCGAAACTGGAAAGCTCAACTGCGGGACGCAGCTTTTCTGTCGCCTCCGCACCACGCTCAACTGTGGCGCCTGGCACTTTACGCCGGTTCCGCGGCACAGATGAAAATGAAACGGGCAACACTGATCAGGGAGGCGATTCCGATGGCATTTTTGAGCATCAGTTTCAAAATCGGACCGTCTTAATTCCCCACCGCCCTACTGTTTCTACTGGCACGCGTGCTACGCGCCGTGCTGCGGTCCGATTTCGCAAAACATGGTCAACTGGCGTCTACCGCTAATTTGGCGTCATTGAGGCATGATTGCCTTAGCTAATGCCCGATCTTCCGTTGACAGCCGCGTCTCATTGCGCCCTTCTAGAGTCCAACGACCCTGCGTGAATATGTGGGGCGACTTGGACTGACATTTGGGGGATCATCCGCGTGAGACAGATTACAAAAACAATCCTTAACGCAACCGCGACAATTGCGGCCACTGGGATATTGGCGCTGGCCAACCCTGCATTCGCGCAAAGCGGGAACTTCGCGTTAGAATTGAACACCGCCACAGATATTGGCGATGGCTGCCAACTGACCTATGTGGCGACGAATAATACCGGCATTGCATTGATTGAAACCGCCTATCAGGTTGCCTTGTTCGATGAGAACAGCCTTGTCTCTGGCACGCTAGTGTTGGAGTTTGGCGCACTCCCCGTGGGAAAAACTAAGGTGGTTCAGTTCAATTTAGCTGGTAAGAAATGCGCCACAATCTCGCGCATCCTGATCAACGACGTCTCGGCTTGCAAATCCGCCGACGGCGACCATGATTTTTGCATGTCTGGCTTGATCACAAATTCTCGCGGCGACATTCAACTCGGCCTTTGACCTTTTGATCTAAAAGGCCCCCGGCCAGCGTATTGATTATTGTCGGGGGCGGAGCATTACCCATGAACTCCCCCGATTTTTCTACCCTGAACCCCATAACGATTGCAGTCTTCACCTCGTTGGCGATCTTATCAATGGTTGCCACCACTGTGACGCTTTACAAGATAGCCCAGTTTATGACGTTGGGTGTTGGAAAGCGAAAAAAGGCTGAAGCGGTCGTATCAGACTGGCTCTCCGGCAAATCCGATACCGCGCTGCGCGAGGCCTCTTCGCGCAAAACAACTTTGCTGCGCGTTCTTCAAGCAACATTTTCCGGTCTCCAAGCCCGCCCTGGCGATCAAGCATATGCAGAAGAACTAGGACGCCAAACCGCTCTGATTGAGTTGGCCGCAATGTCGCGCCGCATGCGGATTCTAGAGGCTGTCGTCCAAGCTGCGCCCATGCTTGGCCTGCTTGGCACGGTCATCGGGATGATCGATGCTTTCGGTAATTTAGCGCAAGCAGAAGGTGCCGTTGACCCCGCACTTTTGGCAGGAGGTATCTGGACTGCGTTGACCACCACCGCCGTCGGGTTGGTCATCGCCCTAGTTTTTTACTTCGTTGCCATCTGGCTTGAGGGCCGAATTGACGGAGAGCGGCATTCCATGGAAACCCTCATGTCGGCGGCCATTTACGGACGTGTAACCGGCACCTCTGGGCGCAGTTGAGGCCCCGCCATGAGTATGATCCGCAGCTTGCCTCAGTCAAATCGAGCGCGCCGCTACGGCTTTTCCTTTACCCCGTTGGCTGACGCAATGTTCCAATTGTTAGTGTTTTTCATGCTGACCTCATCATTGGCCCCTTACTCTTTAATGACGCTTACCCCCGGTGCATCTGGCAACATCGCCGCTGCCGGAGAAGCCTCACAGATAGAGCAGAAATCCTCTGACCAAGAACAAGTGGCCATTTGGTCCGTTGAGCGCGGCGCATTGCGTGCGGGGGGACAAAAAGTGGTGCTTGATGATTTGACAAGCTTGGTCACACCCCTGAGCGAAGCAGGCATTGACCGCGTTGTCTTGCTAACCGGACGGTCTGCAACAGTTCAAGATGTGGCCACCGTTCTTGAGGCGCTTACACTAGCGCGAGTTCCCACAGTCCAAGTCGTTGCAGGGAGCGCCCAATGACCCCTGCCAAGCGTAATACCTTGCCAAAAATCACCCGTAAAATCCCGCTGGATTTTTCGCTGACAACGGTAAACATTGTACTGCTGCTAATCTTTTTCTTCCTTGTCTCTGGTTCAATGGTCGAAACAGAGGAATTAACCGTCGACCTTGCCCAAACCTCGGAACTCCCGCTTGACCGACTACCGCGACCGCTGCTGCTGATGGATGTCGGCGGAAAACTACGGCTGAATGGTCAACCCGTGACCGCCTCTACACTACGCCAAGCACTCGATCCGCTGCTCCACACCGACACCCCCCGTTTACATATTCTGGCAGATCGAGACGTGGCAGCAGGGGCGCTTGTTTCACTCATTCAACAGCCAGATCTCACTGGCATCCAAATCAAACTCGTGACTCTGCGCCAGTTCAAAACTTCGCCATGAGCGTAAATGATACCGACATATGGCAAAGCCCTGACGCGAACCCTCTGTTGTGGATGTCCACTGGCGGGCTGGCCCTAGTTGCACATCTGGCTTTGCTACAGCTTGGCATTTCCACCTATCAGTCCCAATTAAATGTGCCCAATACCCCTTCGTCACCGACGATGATCATCGCAACGGCCCTGCAAGTCGCTGGCAAAGAAACTCCGCCACCACCTCAAGCAAGCCCACCTCCAGAACCTCCTGCTACAGTAGAGACGCTTGAGGCCATACCTCTCCAACCCAGCAAGGTCATATCAGCCACGATCACCCCGAACACCGTCACACTGCCCGCTACATCGGTGTCACCTACTGCTAAGCTGGCCCCTACAAACGCGCCCCAAATCGTCAACTCGCCTTCCGCAATAGTGGCCACCACGACCCGGCCCACACTCACCAAACCTACCCCCCTTGCCCCAGCAATCACAAAACCCGTTCCAGAGATCACCCCACTCAACCAGCCCGGCGTAGCACCTATTCCCACGGCCACTGTGACCCCGCCTCCCGCGGCAGAAATCGAGGCCTCCAAACCCGTAGAGAGCTTGCAGACTGCGACCGTAAGCACACCACTTGCTTCAGCGCCGATACCCGAAGCTCCCGCAGAAGACCCAACACCCCCAGCACCGGCCCCAACTCCTTTGCCTGACCTTGCTAGTTCACTGCCACCTCAACCTTCCGACGTGACCGAAGACCAGCCGGGCGTGGCCTCAGCCAATGCACCAACGCAAACCACTCAAGAGGCCCAACAAACTTACAATGTAGTTCTGGACTTCCTGCGTGGTTATGATGGTGGGCCCTGCTTCTCGGCCTTGCCTGTTCTCGCTGAAAATGGAGCCTTTCAGTTTGAGACCTTTGCCAACAGTCGTGGCGACCTTAACCGCTTCCGCAACGGTCTTGAAAAAGAGACCGGCACATTACCCGGTACAGTGATGAAGCCTGTAAGCGACGCGCAATGTCAGGCGCTGCCCTTTGTAACTGCTGCTGCGCGATACCCCGAGTTTCAAATCTATTTCGACCTACCCGTTCGCAATATTTCCAGTGGTGAAGTTTTATCTGGAAAACTTGGCAATACCTCAGGCGGGTTCGTGTCTTTACTGTTGATTGACGACGAGGGCGTCGTACAAGATTTGGGAAGCTTCCTAAAATTCCGCCCGGGATTCGCAGGGTTTGACATCCCCATGACCCTAAAAGGCTCTCCTGTGGAAACGCATCAACTGCTGATGGCGCTTTCCACAAGGGCGCGACTCAAGACGTTAAAATCATTGTCAGGGCAGCAAGCAGAAGATTTCTTTCAAAAACTTTCCATTGAAATCTTACAGCAAGGTGGCGGCGAGGATGTCGCTCTTGTTGCTTTCTCTGTGCACTAATTATCCAGCCGGAAATACTGAACTGACGCCGCAGCATCTGAGCCACTGGTCTGAATTTCTGTCTCAACAATAGGCATCAGCGCCCGCACATCAGCCCCGTTTCTGGCCGCATTGGCTGTCACCAACCGTGAGCGCGTCGTAACCGCAACGATCATCTGTGGCACGCTGCTATCCTTGTCCGTACTGTTCATACCAAACCGGAACGACTGCGAGCCATCCGGTTCAGGCTGCAACAAAGATGTCAGGTTAAACGCGCCGCCTTTACCGGACACAAGGAACAGATACACTGGCCGCCCCAGCACCCCGGTTAGTTTTCCGCGCAGCGTATCGCCACTTTTCAACACATCCGTGTCCAGCTCCAATACTGGCGCAACTGCGTCAGAGCGATCAAGACGGCTTACAAAATCAACCACCGGACATTGGTTTTCCAGCACGACTCTGACGCCGATATCAGGCTCCACCCCATGGGCAGCCTCGAAGTCCTTCAGCAACACCTCAAACGGAGCTGGCGATGTCGCAAACCCTTCGATCGTGACTGTATCACCATCGGTAGAACGGATTGCCTGATAGACGCAATCATCCGTGATGTAGTCTTTCAACCAAGCCAATTGCGTCCCGATTGCCCCCAAAGCTTGGTCGGGCGTGGGAACCGGATCGGGGGCTGGTTCTGGGTCAGGCGTAGGGTTAGGAGTTGGATCAGGGGTCGGTTCTGGGTCCACAGGGTCAGGATCAGGGGTGGGAACTGGATCGGGGGTCGGGATCGGGTCAGGTGTTGCGGGGATAGGCTCCACCACCGCAATCTCTTCTCCCTCAACTTCACCGATGTCACCGCCCGCAAACGGCCCAAGGCCAAGCACCGCCGCCAGCCCAACGCCACCGGCAACAACAACAGCGGCTGCAATCCCGATGGCCATGCCTTTGCTACCGCTTTTCTCAGGCGCGGGCTCGGAGTGAGGTGCATATGTTTGCGTTGGTGCGGTCGTCACCGGAGCGGCCCCGAAAGGGCTTTCGCCACTTGGCGCGGCGCTGGTTTGAGCGATCGCAGCCGGATCAGGCGGCAAACTCAATCCGGCTCCCGTCGCGGCTACACCCGTCGCATTACCCGGATATGGCACCGCCGATGTCTGCGGAGCAACGCTACCCGGTGTGCCAGTTGGCAATTGCGGAGGGGCCGAAATCATCGGGCTAATAACCGTGCGGCCTGCATCTTGAGGCACGGCATCAACCGCCGGCTCCTCGCCGCCATCAAGACGATACTTAGCTGGCACAGTTTCAGGCTTGTCCACCATCTGAGCCACATCCGCCATACTAGCAGGACGATTAGC
The DNA here is from genome assembly GCF_058136045.1 of Litoreibacter sp. Classification (NCBI taxonomy): domain Bacteria; kingdom Pseudomonadati; phylum Pseudomonadota; class Alphaproteobacteria; order Rhodobacterales; family Roseobacteraceae; genus Litoreibacter; species Litoreibacter sp. The sequence continues at coordinate 108,534 of NZ_JBYVDD010000005.1, read as the reverse complement.
CGGATCAGGCTCCAGCATATTGGACAGCAAAGGTCGCAGCTCAGGGTAGACGGCAGATAAATCCGGAATACTCGCGCGCGAGGTCACCGCATCCACAATGGACGCGCCCATCGGCACCGCTTTACCAATCGCAGCACCCGCAGCCAGCAAGCCCAGCGAATAAATATCAGAGCGCCCGTCGATATGCCCGTCAAAGTGGCCCAGTTGTTCTGGCGACACAAAGTTGAATTTGCCCGCAAATTGGCCGTGCAACGTGCCTTCAGTAATATTCGTGGATTTGGCAATGCCAAAGTCGATCAGCTTGGCTTGGTTAAGCTTTCCCCCTTCGACAATAATGTTATCTGGAGATAAGTCGCGGTGGGTAATTTCCAGCTCATGCGCCCGGTTCAAACCAATCGCCAAGCGGCGGATCAACAGCTTGGTATCCTCGATCGACAGCGCGCCAGTTTGCTCCATCATGTCCGACAGCGGAATGCCGTCGACAAATTCCATGATCAGGCAAAACCGCCCCAAGCCTTCGTCTTTCACGAAGTTGAGATACCGCACGATGGCTTCGTCATACAGCTTGCCCAGAATGCGAGCCTCGCGGCGGAACAGCTTCATGATCTTCTCGTCATGAGCCAGCGCCGGCAGCACGATCTTGATCGCGACTTGATCCCCGGTATGATAGTTTACGCCTTTGTAAACTTCACCCATACCACCGGCCGAGATCAGTTGTTCAATCTCATAGTTGTTGTTAATCCGTGTGCCTACTGGCACCGCAGTGGATGGCGAGCCTTCCCCGTCACCGCTTTTTACCGGGGCCTCTTCTACTGGCTCCGCGGCGACTGCATCCTCAAAGCTCTCGGCTTTTGGCTCCGCATCTTTTTGCAAAGCCGACGGTGCTATTTCAGTCTTGTCAGACGCAGGCGCGCTTGACACAGCAGGCACAGCTTCGCCAGCCGGTGCCTCCTTGGCAGCCTCTACATCGGTTTGCTCCGCGTCAGGCTGCTGAGCGCCTTCAGGAGTTTCCGGCTCGTCTGGGATGTCGTCAATGCTCATCCGCGTCTAAAATCCTTGGGTCCAGTCCAGCGGGTCGCCCACAACGGTTCGGTCCTGTTGTTGGCGTTCACTGCACCGCACAACAATTACCGTGACGTTGTCCCGGGCGCCACGCGACAATGTGGTCTGTATCAACGCATCACAGGCAGCTTGCGGCTCATGGGCAGCAATAGCCTCGGCCATCTCATGATCTTCCACATGTTCCGTCAGCCCATCCGAGCACAACAAAAATACATCGCCTGCTTGCAGGCCCCCGAAAGTCTCGTCGGTGTTTGGCGTGTCTGACACCCCAATGGCACGGGTGATGACATTTTTGCGTGGCCAGTGCTCGGCCTGTTCCTCGTTGATTGCACCCGAATTTAGCAACTCCTGTACCTCGGTGTGGTCTGTCGTCACTTGGCGGTATTCCCCGGCGCGCAGCAAATAGATGCGGCTGTCACCAGACCAGATGCAGGCAAACAGCTCTTCATGGATCAACAATGCAACCAAAGTGGCCCCAATGGTGGTGCCACCTAATGCTTGCGATTTTTCAACGATCACCCCATGAGCCCGGGTCAGGCGCTCCATGAACCGCGCTTGCAGGTCAGGGGCCGATGCTGGGCGGCCAATAGAGGCGATCCCCTCCACAATGGCCTGCGATGCGAAGTCTCCAGCCTCATGCCCACCCATGCCGTCAGCGACAACCCAGACGCCGCTCTCCGGCTTGGACAAATAGCTGTCCTCGTTGTGATCACGCACAACGCCGGTGTCGCTGCCTGCGCCTGTCTCGAAGATAAATTGGCTCGTCCCCATGACGACTCCTGCTTAAAATACGTTGCCTACGATCTAATTCCCCCGCCTAGTGCCAGTGCTGTGGCATCCCCCAAGGCGCGGGGTTCTAATTTATTTAGCTAACCTAGTCTTTTTCAGCCTCATCTGCCAAGGCATCGTGTGTTGGTTTGCCTGTATCGGTGTCTTTGTCGTCATTCTCTGACTTGCTATCGTCGTCTACGTCATCCGATTTTACACTAAACGGCGACTCTGGGCCGTCGCTAACTTCACGCTCCGGTTCCGGTTCATAAAGCGCGGACGGCACAGCGCGTGCACCTTCCCCCGACCAAGGGTCGGACACTGCCGCAAACATGATCTCCCGCTCCAAGTCTTGATCCACCTCGGGTTCCGGCTCGGATACAGGCTCCGGTTCCACCTCAAGTACAGGCTCTGGCACAAATTCAACCGGCTCTGGTTCCGGCGCGACCTCATCGGCTGGATTACCAGCAAGCAGCCATTGAAATACTGCCTCGTCAGGCCAGCCCTCAGTCGAGTGGAACGTCGCCGTGCGCGATGCATCCCCCGCGCTCCACCAATAGCTTCGGTTAGAAACCGCCCGGCGGTGATCGGTTGGGGCCACATTCACAAGCAACTCTTCCACAGCTCCCGCGCCATGAACTGCCCAAAACCCGGCATCACCCCCCTCAAACGGGGCAGGTAAAAACCCGTCCGCCAAGACAAACATCTGAGCAAGATCGGCAGCGGTATCCGGTGTATCATGCTCCAACATTAAAGACTGCAAAGCGTCGTACCACCGTTGATCCGGTATCAGTGTCGGAGGTGGAAATTGCATGCCTTCCACCAAGGCAATCAGCGGAAAGCGGCGGCCAACCTTGTCGTGGCTAAACACCATTACCCCCGCAACAGGCCCACCGACAGCACGCGGCACAACCCCTTCGCCCAGCCAAAATCGCAGCGGCAAAGCAATGTCGTAAAATGGCTGCCAGACATTGCCAAGGTTGTCACGCACACGGGGCAAAACTGCGCCCATCCATTCCTCTAGCGCGACCTGCATCGGCTTGGACATACCCGCCCCAATGAAATCCCCGAACGCCGGGTGTTTACCGAAAATTCCTATTCTTGCCATATTCAGGTCACAGGCCCTGAGGGCATTTGAACTCGGACAACTCGCGTAACGTGAACGGGTTATAAAGCGCGTTCACCCGCACCGAATAGCTAACGTAACGCCCGCCAATCGTGTAGCGAACCTGTGTCGCATCCCCTTGCTGACGCGGCGAGCCAGCGCGGATAAATTGCATGAACGCCCAAGGACCTTGGTCAAACTGAATAGAGCTTTGACGCCCGTTCAACCCCGGCAAAAATTGCAATGTCGTGGACGCACCAGCCGAGGGCCACTTGATCGTTTGTGGCACGTTCCCCACCTGCCGAGTGGTGATCACTTGCCCGTTCACCTCCAGCACCGCTTGGCGCACCTGATCGTGGGCCGATGCTTGGCTGACTGTCACTTCCAGCTCGGGGTTCGACCCACCGGCAGGGAAGAACGCATCACGAATACGGGCCGCGCGCTGGAACTGACGCAAGGCGCCCAGTGACAAACGATCCCCCAATTGGCTCTCGGAAGACCAAGACCACGTCTCGCTGCCTTGGTCTGCGTGCGGGCTGAGATGCTGCAAGAAGAAGCGGTCCATAATCCCGTCAGGCGCAAAAATGCGCGCAAACTGTGCCATCGGCACTTGGCGCGAGGTTGGGCCATTAAACGGGTAGCGACCAGTAATGATATCATTGCACACACGGGTCACTTGGTTGGTTAGGTCTTGGTTCAACTGCGCAATTGTCGTGTTCGCCGCATCGCCCTCAAAGTCCTCTACTGCCTCGTTAATCATGCGCGCCAAAGGCGTGGGCAGCCGTGACGCAGTAGAGCGCAGAATGCCAATTTGCACAGGCAATTGCGCCGCTGCTTGCGTGGCATTAAAGCCCGCAGCAATCACCAGGTTTTGCTGCACCTGACCAAGGTTGCCCAGAAGAGCCTCGATCGGGCGACCAGTTCCGGCAGAGCCAGCCTCCATCAACGCGTGCCACTCAGCAAATTGCGCCTCAATCGCGGCACCGGGGATAAGCGCTTGACCACCCCCTCCGCCACCGCCGCCAGCTACACCAGCACGGCGTTGCGATTTGTTGCCACTCAGTGCAATCGACAGACCAATCCGTGTCAGACCGTTGGTCCGCGCGATCAGACGGTTTTTCAGCGCATTCGAGACACGCCCGCCAGCTTCGCCCTCAGTCGCACCACTCAGTGCTCCGGCAATACCGTCACCGCCCTCGCCCAACAAACCCGCATCTGGGTCCGCTGTCAGTTTGGTTTCACGACTGACCGCCTCCACCAATTTCAACAAAGGCGAAGTCGTCGGTGAAGACGCCGCCGCCAGCGCTGAATAAGCCGGTTTATCCGCCGACATCGGCGCCAGTTTGATCTGGTTTAACAGCCCTTCCCACGCGGAGAGGTAATCCTCGCGGTACTTGCCCAGCAACGTCCGACCCAAGCCACTTAGCTGCGCATCGACATTGGCCGTCTCGGCGTAATCGCCCATGACCCATTGCTCGCGCTCCAACTTGCCAGCCACCTCGGACAGTTGATCAAGGAAGAAATCTTGAAAGCCGCTATAGGTATAAAGTGGCTCAACCCCTAAATCCCCAATGTCAGATCCATCAACAGTTTCGAACACCAGATAGGCGTCTTGGCCCACGCGGTCGACCAAATTGAATTCGAAAATTCCGGAAAATTCAGACGTCGCTTTGATCAACGCATAGGCTTGATCGGCCACGGACATACGGGCCAGAATACGCTCGCCGGCATCCACCAGCTCGCTGTCAAGATCGACGCGCACATCGCGGTCACCGTCCATCTCCAACATAGCCAGCAGATGCGCCTCTAAGTCTTGGCGCGTCGCACGATTGGTCGGTCCGGGGTACAGCAGGTCAAAGTCTTGGCGGAACCAGCCCACCACCAGATCATCCTCTGGCGCGGGAGCAACGCCACCCAGCAGTTTGTAAACTTTCAAACCTTCATAAATCGCCAGCGTCTCGTTGGTTTGCACAAATTGCGCCAACTGCTCTTCCAACCGCAGCACAAGACGAGGCCGGAACATCCGCTCCAGCCCATCCGCATAAGAGGCGCGCGAAGCAATCTGTAGCTGCTCACGGCGCGACAGGCCGAAGCCCTCAAATATGCCGTAGTCATCACCACCACCTTCGGCCACAGCGTCAAGAACACCATCGCCATCTGTATCAATTTCCTCAGGCACCTCTTGGGTCGAGGCAAAGCCCGTCGGCATGTCGCGCAGCAGTTGCAGATAGCCAGAGATCGTCTGGAAATCAGTGTCATCCACCACAACTTCTGACAGTTCTTCACGCGCGGCCAACTCATAATCCGACATCGCCGCCTGCGCGGAGCGCACCAGTGATGTATTCGCCCAGTAGGAATACCCCCAAGCCCCCAACATGCCGACAGTCGCCAGCCCGACAAGCGTGAACCCGGCGTAACGAAGGCCAGCCGAACGGTTCACCGCCTTGCGGTCATACGTCACCCATCCCTGTTCGGGAAAGATCACATGTTTCAGCAAATCATGCAGGAAGAAGCTTTTGCCTTTGCCCGACATAAAGCCGCCAGCCATCGCATCATCACCGCCGAAACTGCGCCCCATAGCCCCCAAAACTTGGTCAATAGGCGTGCCTTCTTGGGTGCCTGATGAGAAATAGAACCCTCGCAACAGCGCGTTAGTTTTATAGCGAGTCGGCTCGAATACTTGGCCAAGGAACGAGGTAATGTTTTCGCGCATCATCGCCATTTGGCCCGGCAGCCCAAAAATGGCGATACGATTCACGCCGTCGGGCTCTTCCGACAAACGGTCCATAACCTCGTCAGACAGCCGCGCCACCAATGTGTCAAACTCTTCGCCAACTTGAGTGTGGGTTTGCTCTTTGCGGCTCTTGGTTTGGAATGTGGTGCCCCAAACCTTTTTACGGCGAGACGCGCTGAAGCTGGAAAAATACTCGCGGAAACCAGCAATCAGATCAGACTTGGTGAAAACCACGTACACTGGAAAATCAATCTTCAGCGTCTCATGAATTTCAGCCAATCGTGCACGCACAACTTCCGCATGACGCGTCAGCGAGGCTGCGTCGCCATTCATGATATCCTCAACCGAAAACGCCAAAATAACACCGTTGATCGGCTGCTTTGTGCGCCCGCGCTTCAGCAACTCCAGGAAACTCTGCCAGCTGGTTTTATCCGCTTCCGCATCGCTGTCTTGTGAAGTGTAGCGCCCGGCCGTGTCGATTAGCACCGCCTCCTCAGAAAACCACCAGTCGCAGTACCGCGTACCGCCGAAGCCTTCCATCGAGGCGCCGGTTTTTTCCGCCAGCGGGAACTTAATGCCAGAGTTCAACAACGCCGTTGTTTTGCCCGCACCCGGTGGCCCGATGATCACATACCACGGCAAATCATACAGGTAGGACTTGCCCCCCGATGCCTTCAATGTGCTTAGCGCTTCGGTCATGCGTTCCGACAAGACTGCGCCGTCTCCGGTCGGCTCGTCAGGGATCAAAGCCTCTTCCAGCTCTTGTGCGCCTTTACGTGCGCGCCGCCAGCGCAGGAACCAGACAATCGCAAATATCAGAAATACGCCGACAATGATCGACACCCGCACCCAAACGCTGGAGAACGGTCGGGCCTCGCCAAAGCCCAACAGCGGGCCGCCGACCCACACAACCACTGCGAACAGGATAAACGATAAAATCAACAGTGGAATACGCATCCACGGCTTTTTAAAGAAGGCTCCGATTTTGACAAAATAGCGCATTATTGAAGCGTCTCTTCACGTTGAATCATAATTTCCACCCGGCGGTTTTGTGCCCGGCCATCTTTGGTTTTATTGCTGGCAATCGGGTCAACTTCACCCTTGCCCTCGATCTGCAAGCGACCGGGAACGGCGAGCGCATCCGACAAAACGCCGCCCACAGATTTGGCCCGCGCCTCCGAGAGAGACTGGTTGGTCTTAAAGCGCCCCCTGCCCGACATTGGAATGTTGTCAGTGTAGCCTAAAACCCTGACCGGTCCCGGCTCGTCGTCCAACGCTTTGGCGACTTCAATCGCAATCAAAGAAAACTCCGGCTTCACATCAGCCGAACCGGACCCGAACAACACAAGATTGTTCACCCGCACGAAAATAAAGTCACCCTTGGTGTCCACCGCGACCGAGCCATCAGCGATTGGTCCCTTTAGCTTTTCGCGAAGATTATCAAGCTGCGTGGTGACAATCTCAGGTGGGATATACGCCTCAAACGCTTGGGCGCGTTGCAACCCGACCAATTCTTCGGGGTGAATTTCCAACAGACGCGTCACCACCGAGGAGCTGTCATTCGAGATTAGCATGTTCAGCGTCAGGTAGACCCCCAGCAAAATCGCAGCCGAGGCAGACGCCAATATCCATAGCGGATTCGCCCCAAACCGTTTACGGCCGCCCAATTCAACTGGCGCCCACCGCACCGAAATATCCTCGTCCGGGCGGCCCTGCACGCGACGCAGGCTTTCGTAAATCGAGGCCCGAATACGTGCCAGTTCCTGTGCGCCACCCGCCGCTGTGCGGTACTTGCCCTCAAAGCCAAGCGACAGGCACATTAGCATCAGCTCCAACACATTGAAGCGCTGTGCGGGGGCCTGCATGGCCTTGTCGACCTCTTCAAAGAAACCCACACCCGAGGTCCGCACGTTGTAGAACCGCGCCACCATAGAGTATTGAATCCACACATCCCGATCAGTACCGGGGATGTTTTGCACAATGTCATCCGCGGTGCCGCACAAACAATAGCGAGCCACATCAGCCTCGTGTTGTTCGATACCTGCTTCCATGCAATTGGCGTGAAATGTCTCCATCTCGCGGGTGACGTGCTCCATCAAAGGGATCGCGTCCATTTCGACCATTTGCGTGCGCAAACGACCAAATAAGATCAGTAGGTTTGCGGCGGCGGCAATGATTGGATTAGTCGGGCCGCCCTTGCCCAATCCGGTAGCGCGCAGGGCTTCGTGCAACGCAATTTTGGGGCCAGTGTGAACCATCTGCTCCGGCTCACGCGTCTGCATTTGCGGAAAGAAGCCGTCTTGTGTGGTGCCGCTGATCCCCGCGCCCGGCGCAGGGGTGCTTGAAGGAGACGGCGCACCGCCCCCCATCCACGCATCTGCGGCACCTTGGCTGGTGCCAAAACCCTGAGGGGGTTGAGGTGTGGGCTGATACGCAGGTTGCTGCGGGGGAGCTGGTGAATAAGGGGCTGCCGGTGGCGGGGTTTGCGGCAACGCGCCACCGATAACTGTGCGCTGTCCGCCCCCGACCGGGGCCACTGGCGGGGCCGCACGGGGTGCGGCAGGGGGTTGTTGCAAGCCCGCTGGCGGCGAGGCCGGACGCCCGGCGGACAAGTTGCGCAGCTCCTCAGCAGTGGGAAGCTTGCCGCCAATAACTGTCTTGTCCTTGTCATTTGCCATTAGGCTTTCTCCGCAATCGCCCAAAGCTCAAGCTTCAAGTCCGGCCAGTCGCCAGCGAAGTGCATCGCCAGTGCCGGGGCCGTCGAGAACTCGCGCCACATCGGCGTATTCTTATCGAGGATAAAATAGACATTCGACGATACCGCCCGGATTTGACGCGGTGGCGTCGGGGTGTGGCGCAACTCAATCCCCGGTAGATTGTTGTTCACAATCTCATTCATGCGGGTGTTCGGACCAACCTTGCACAGGTCAGGGAACTGTTGCTGAATTTGAGTGAGCGACTTGGATGAAGTAACCTCCACCACAAACGTCGCCTCGCGGAACAAGTTCCGGTCCATGACCTCCGCAATGTAGGAATTCTGGCGCACCATCTTCAGGTCAAGACGGGTAGCGCGACCCACGTCACGACTTAGCAAGCGCTGAATATCACGCACCAGCGGCGCAAAGGTTTCCTTTGGGTTGTCGTGGTCATAGTCTGGATATTCTTGCGCCATCCGCTTGTCATTGTCGAATGTCCAAAGCTCTCCCACGATACGAAGCAACTCCACATAAAGCCGTTCAGGGTGAACATAGCGAGACGCCCGCAAATGGCGCAACCCGCCTATTTCCCGGTTCAGCAGCAGGAGCATAAAGTAGTCGGTCGCCTGCAACCCGCCGCCAGCCGTTGGGTCAGCGGCATAACGCGCCAACCCCTCTTGCTTGGTCTCGACCCAGCCAATCACCCGGTCCAGCCAGCCAGTGAAGACCGGATGCGCCCCGATCACCATAGCGGGTGGAGCAAAAGTATCATCCATCGAAATCACACCATCACGCACCTCTTGAATGCGCCCGATTTGCATACATTGATAGCCGGGCTTGGCAGTCTTACGAATGTCGATTTCCAGCCGCGGCTGCGCCAACTCAATGTCCTGCTCCAACCGCATTGCAGACGCACTATCGGCGACCATCTCATTGCCCAGCAAATACCGCGTCGCAGCGGTGGTTTCTGTGTCGGGCGCCAACTCGCGCCCGTTCATCGCCGCGTCTGGCAAGGTCAGCCACACCGCCATGCCGTCAGCTTTCTCCGGCACTTCTTTAGGCGTCGGCAACGGGTTAATATTTGGCGCATCAAACGGCATTCCGTCAGGCATGATCCCAACCGCCGACCGCAAGCCAATCCGCCCCTGCTGTGCCATGTCGCGGTCTAGCTTCAGCTCGGCCATACCCCAGGGATACGGCGTGATCGTACGGGTGCGATTGTCCACCAGTTTTTCAAGATACCGGTCCTGCTGTTGCAGGTGGTGAGGCTGCAAAAACAGACCCTCTTTCCAAGCGACTTTGCTATACCAAGACATATCTTTTCCAACCTGTCGTCATATCTCGCAGCCTTGCTGCGCCTGTAAATATTGAAAGCCCAGCTAATGCTAGGTAAATTCCCTAGCGTGAACAATGCGGTGTGAGTGCCATCCGGTCAAGACCTGCGACTCGTGATCACCTTTATTTCACGGCTATTTTGCCAAGCCAACGCAGTTAATGAAACTGTCACTAGCTACACGCATCGCAGCAACAACCAGATTCTTGTAAAACAGCCCTATTCGCCTCGAACTACAATTCTTTACGCTCACGACTCCATCTCGCCATACCCTTCACTCAGAGCAGATGGTTTCAACCTTTGGGACAGCCATCCATTGCTCACGGCGTTCTATCAGGCGACCTAAACCGGGAATTTCATTGACCCGCAAACCATAGTTTTGATCTCTATTAGCTGCGCGTACTCCACACTCCTGAGCAACTAATCGGCCGTTATATTGACCCGTTTTCGGATCAGGGTCAGCATTGGTGAACAATGTGAACTCCCCATTCCTGCCGTATGCAAGGGTCATATAAGCAGTCGTACTCACCACATCGTCAACATACAGTGCATCCCAAGGAATGCTGATTTCCACGCGGTACGCACGTCCAGTTACGATTTCTGTCCACTCAGAATAGATATCGACAACCTGATCACCTTCATTATCCCATGGGAGAGTTGTTAACGTCGTACTACCACCTCGGGGATTCAACCAACGCGAAGAGGCTAATGTTGGGAAGCTCCCCATATTCTCACCATTAACTGTCAGCGCATCCAGCATAACTGGCGTGCTTTGGTGTGACGCATCATTAAAAATCAGGTGAGTCGGGCGACTTTGACTAAACAAGCCCATGGCCCCAGCTTCACCAATAAGTTGGGAAGCAATCATCGCTATACCCAATAAATATAATCCTAAATGGCGCATTTTTACACCTCTAGCTTCTGATCATCCGCAGCTAGAACAGTTGGCGGAATAGCATTCATCCGGTCGCGTAGTGCTTCAATCTTGCGATCCTCTTGCACCTCAGACATGCAAATTTTTCGAAGCAAATCCTCGGGGTCTTTTTGCTCGAATCCAGGCCCATAGAAAACTTCCCAACAGGCCAAGAGGTAGAGGTGGTCCATCTGTTTAATTCCCACAGGCATCATACGGTCAAATAGACCCTGCACACGACGAAGAACCATATCTTTCGGCCTATCCTCGTTTAGATGTTCAGCGAAAGTGCGCTCAATTCGGCGCGTCACCTCTTCCATATCACGATCCAACCGCGCGCGCCTAATGGCCCCAACCTCTCCCGCTGTCAGAATAAAGGGTTTACCCTCCAAACTCCGCGGTCTCATGTATTTTTCCGGCTCTGCCTCAATCTCGGTAAGACACCATTGAGAAGGACGGTTTTCCAGCAAAAACATACGGTTAATGCAAGCGCTCTCACGGCAAAACCAATGTGCAACGCGGGACTCATCATCCTTAATATGTGTAAGGTATGCGGCCATCGGGGCCGGCTCCCAGAAGCGGAAGTAATAGGCCTCACCAGAATCATATTTCATCCGGTAAAATCGATTCCAATGTTGCCACACTGCGTCAAAATCCGAACTGGCTCGAAAGAAAATCCCCGGCTCAAGGCGGGCAATATTCCACGGGGTATCCTCCCCCTCTAAGTGAGTGAATAATAGCCGGGTTAGCGTATCAACCTCACTTAGCACCACAAGCCACGGCGCCACGTAGCCGTATCCGTCTTGTGCCTCGCCCTTAAAGAGGCGCCGATGCGGCAACACATCGTCCTCCAACATGGTTTGCAGATTATCGACCTTGGCCGCGTCAAGAATGGCATAGAGGACAGTGTCCGTCTCCCCTTGCGGGAAGATCAACTCTTGCAGATCTTCAGGAACAAACCGGCGCGGATGAACCCCACGCTGATTGTCCAAAAGTTGAATCCTCTCATGGACTGTCAACCGTAACCCGAGAACAGGTCCGCCACCGGATTTCGCCGTCGGCTTGCCGGAGGCAGACCCACCTGCCACCGGTCTAGAACTGCAACCTGATCTGAGCCGTAAGGCCGTAGCTGTTGATGCTACCCGAAAAGCGCCCATCAGCCCGAACCGAAGCGTTCAACTGCTTGGCGGCCCCGATTTTACCTTCGTCGAGGATTTTCACGTAGTTCACACCCAAGCTAAGCTCTGCATAGGCCCCAAGGTTCTCGGAGGTCAGGTTTTGGGTCGTCCCAGAAGTATCCGTATAAATTGACCGGCGCTCTTTACCAAAGTCATTATAATAGGTCCCGGTCGCAAAGACATTGGTGGCCGATGTACCATCTTCCCCGAAGAATGTCTTGGCAAGGGTGCCCCCAACAAAACCGATGGCCGTAGTGCTGTCCAACGTCTGGAGCGTCGCCCCATTTGTAAACGTCAACGTCGCACCAGAAGTCTGGGTGATCCCAAAGCCTGCTGTTGGCACGAAAGTCCAACCGCCCTCTTGTAGCGGGATAGCGTAGCTAAGTGCACCCGACACTGTATAGGCTTTCGTCTTCAACTTAGACCCGTTCAATGAAAGGCCAGCATTCGTGCCAACAGCAGTGTTGGTGAACGTATACTCTGTCTGCTCACCGCGAACCTGCAAGTCAGCCGACAATGCGCCTTTCGCGGCGGCAACATAAAGGCCTGCGTAAGTTTGGCGGAAGTCGCCGTCGGTAATAGAGGTAACATTCCCTGTCACCTGCGTTGCATTATTCTGGTTCACAGCAAACACTGGCTGCGAGGTTGAGCCTTGGTTGATCCCGAGGATACCACCAAAGGCTAGGTCCCAGCCGCCGAAAGTACCGTTAAAGCAACCCCAGTCGCCGCCTATCTGAAGGCCTCCATAAGTTGCATCGACAGTAGAGGAGATGTTGGAAACGGCGTTTGACGTAGCCCCAGTAACCTCTGCCGTACCGCCAACAACGCGACCCCATGCGCCAGTGCCACAACTGTCCTCGTCCTCATATGCAAGACCAGAAACAAACGGGCTGGAAGGCCGGTTGATCACGGTGCCGATCAAAGATTGCGTCAAGACCACATTGCCCGCGATTGCGCCAATACCTGGGTTAGGTTGAGCCGCCAAGCTCAAGTCTCCAGTAACCGGATTTTGGATCAAGCCCAGAACAATATCGCCACCTGCGCCAGGAAGACCTGTAGCGTTGAAACTGAAGTTGTTCCCGCCCAATCCGAAGGCATTATCAACATCAAATACCAAAGCTGCTGGGTCACCAATCGCAGGAGTCGTGGAACCCGCAGGGAAGGTAAACACCAGAGAATGCGACCCTGTAGTCGCTCCCCCCGTGACAACGACACTATCACTAGCCAATCCACCAACCGTTGCGGCATCCATGTTGAATGTACCGCTGCCGCTCAGGCCACCGGCGATATTAATCACGTCAGTTGTCGCCCCATTTTGCGTATCAATCGTACCGTTGTTAGTCAGCCCGCCAGAACCGACTGTAAAGCCGCCTGTTGTGGTGACAGTACCGGAGTTGGTCAGGCCACCATTGAACGTACCCGCATTAGAAACCAGATTAGTCGCGGCATTGTCGAAGCCACCATTCACGGTGCCCTCAATGTTAACCACACCCGCGCTTGCAGCGTTGGTTGCTCCTGTCCCTGTCGTAAGGGTCTCGCCCGCGGCCACATCGAACGTACCGCCACCAGAGTTGGTCAGCCCGCCGGTCACCGCCAACGCAGTTGCAATATCCAGCGTCGCCGTGTTGCTCACAGCGCCTACGGTCCCCGAAAGGGTCGCAACATTCGTGTTCGTTACAGTCCCGGTCACCGTACCAGTGCTGGTCAAAGTCCCCGCATTCGTCACGCTGCCGCCGACAGTGCCGGAGTTGGTGGCCGTTGTGCCTGCCGCTGTCGTCACGTTGCCGTTGATCGCGTTTTGGTTGTCCAAGGTGCCACCGTTGATCGTCACGTCACCCGACACTGTTGCGCCGGTGTTCGTCGTGTCACCCCCGCTTTGTGTCACGCTCGCCACGGTGCCCGTGTTCAGGTCAAGGTCCGCCGCATTCGTAATCGCGCCAACCGTACCGCCGTTCACGTCAACCGTGCCCGCTTGGTTGTCCAAAGTGTCCAAAGTGCCCGAGGTATCCAGCGTACCGCCAGTGTTAATCGTCGCACCCGTCACCGAACCAGTTGTGCTCACCACGGCTGTCGCGGAGTTGCTTAGCGAGGCCAGTTGGCCGTCCGCCTGCAAAGTGCCGGAGTTGGTAACCGCGCCGACCATGGTGCCTGCGTCGATGTTAGCGATGTTGCTGTTCGTGATCGCACCTGCGGTACCACCATCAACATTCAACGTCCCCGCATTCGTTACATCAGCCAAAGTCCCGGTGCTGTCCACCTGAGCCCCAGCAGCAATCGTCGTCGTGCCACCAATGGAGCCAGCATTCGTCACCGTGCCGCCTGTAACTCCGGCCGTGGCGTTCACAGTACCGTCCGTGCCAATAGTAGTGCTCCCGGCAGAAACGCTCAGCGATGCCACCGATGCCGCAGCCCCTGCACCATTACCGATAACGGTCGTGCCTGCGCTCGTCACCACGCCAGCGGTGCCATCATTGATATTCAAGATGCCACCCGTGTTGCCCACATCGGCCAAAGTGCCCGTCGAGTTTACAGTGCCACCGGCAACGGTGGTCGTGCCAGTAACAATGCCCGTAGTGCCTATTGTAAAGGTTCCGGTGTTATTTAGCAGCGTGGTCGTAATCGTCGCTCCGTCCAGCGTGCCTAAGCCACCATCATTGACAACCGAGGCGACAGTCCCGCCGTTAACGTCCAAGACCCCATCAGAGTTAATCGTAACCGCGCCATTCAGCGCGCCAGTCGATATGACTGTGGCCGTTGTCGCATCGGAGTTACCCACGGTCGTCGCACCCGTCACAACACCGTTCGACGCAACTGTCGTCGTCGCATCAGTGACCGTCAGAGCCTCAACCGTAGCGGCTGGCACGCCGCCATCGCCAATCAACGTCGTGCTTGCACTTGTAATCTCCCCAGCCGTCCCGCTGTTCACGTTCAAAGTACCCGCGCTGTTATTCACCGTGCTGCCGACCGACAAAGCACCCGTCGAGTTCAGCGTCCCGCCAGTCACACTCGTCGTGCCGTCCACCGTGCCAGCGTTATTGGTCGTACCACCAGCATTTAGGAAATTACCTGTCGTACCGGAAGCGAGGTTGTTGAACGTGCCTCCTAATCCATTGGTCGTCAGTGCAAGGTTGTCCGCCACACCACCTGTACTGTTGATCCGGCCCCCATTGTTGATGATAGCCGCTGTAGTATTTGTCAAAGAACCGACTTGAAGGATTGAATTTGCGCCAATATCAATCTGCGCCCCTGCACCAGTATTGTTCAGCGTAACAGCCGCACCGCCGAAGGTGTCACCTGCGCCAATGTTTATCGTACCAGCAACCGAGTTGTTCAAAATATCCGCAGTGCCGTCACCCACAGTAATTACGCTGCCAGTGCCCGCCGTAGTGATCGAGCCGGTGTTGTTAAGCGCCTCGCCGCCTACGTTGTCATTGTCCGCGTTGATCGTGCCGCCACCAGCAAAGGCAATCACACCACCGCCAGCATTATTATTGATCGCGCCAGCATCCTCCACGGACCCACCATCGGCCACATTAATAGTCGCGTTATTATCATGGGTATTGCCCGTACCAACAAGGCTCGCACCAGTGCCGATAGCAATAGTGCCGCTCTCATTGGTAATGCTATCCGCAGTTAATACCGCATTGGCGCCAAGGGTCGTATTGCCCGCATTGGTAAACTCACCCACCGCATTGCCATTGGTCGTTGGCCCCGCATTAGCAGTATCCACGGTGACGGATGCGTTATCCTCAAGCACCAAATCACCGTTATTATCCAACGATCGCACGCCAGTTACAGCATTGCCGGTTTCGACAGTCAGCCCGCCCGCTGGACCGACAATGGTCGAGTCGTTGGTAATGTCAAAGCCGCCCGCATCAATAGAGGCTACAACGTCAGTGTCACCACCAGCGCCGACCGTCAGATTACCCGTAAGGTTCGCTGCAATGTCTTGAATACCCGCGTTGGTGATATTGCCGTCCAAGGTGACGCCCGCACTCACGTTGGAGGCCGCACCAAGCACAATGTCGTTAGCTGTCACCGTCAGGCCATTGCCCGAACTGTCATTGAGTGCTGCGTTATTGGTAAAGGTCTGGTCTTCACCAAGCGCACCCTCAACAGTCAAAACAACCGCAGCACCAGCGCCCGTATTATCAACTGTACCGTCGTTTGTTACGTCGCCATTAACCGTCGTGTTTGACGCAATGGTGAAAACCGCGCTGGCTCCGCCATCCACAGTCACATCGTCACCAAAACTAGCGCCACTTGCAACGACCGTACCATCATTAATGGTAGTAGTCCCGTCAATCGTACCGCTGTTGGCTGTAAACGTACCGGCCGTATTGGTCAGATTACCCCCGATGGAGCCGCCTCCAATGCTACCGCCTGCCGTGCTCAAATTACCCGTAATGTTACCCGTGGTGACCGTCGTCCCTGTGGTCGTCAGCGACCCGTTGATGGTCCCGCCAGTGTTGCTCACATCGCCTGTCGCATCATGCGCGTTCGCCGTCGTGGTCCCCAGCGTGCCTGTGTTGGTAATCGTCGTCGCACCCGTCACGTTGCCCGTCACGGTATTCGCGTTGGTCAGCGCAGCGGCAGTGGTGAACGTCACGTTCCCACCGATAGAACCTGTGCCATTATTCGTAACAGCAGCAGCGGTGCTCACATCGCCAGTAATCGTGCCATCTGTGTTATCAAGCGTGCTCGCAGCGCCTGTGATCGTCAGGTCGCCGTTGATCGTGCTGGTACCAGAATTGTTAAGCACAATACCGCCCGCAGTATGAGCGTTCGTCCCATCCGTCCCGATCGTGCCACCGGTATTGGTCAGCGCGCCTGCGGTACTTACATCCCCAGTTATACTACCAGTGGTGTTGTCGAGAACAGTTGTACTCAAGGAGGCAACATCACCGAAAATCGTCCCTGTATTCGTCAAGGTGCCGCCATTCATCGTGATGTCGGTATCAGCCGAACCCGACCCGATTGTACCAGCATTAGTAATGGTCGACGTATCGTTATTGGTGATCGACGCGGCCTCTAGAACCTCGCCCGAGCCCACAACAATAGAACTGGCCAGAAGCCCGCCATTGACCACCGCACCCACATTGGTCATCGAACCTACACTCAGGTCCAACACACCGCCACCGGGCGTCGCCGCAGCGCCATCCGTGCCGTTGTTGAACGCCGATCCATCGGCATCTACCGAGCCAGCAGAAACCGTAATCGTGCCCGTGTTGTTCACGCCCACAGCCGACGACAAAGTACCACCATTGGCAAAGGTAATAGATGCCCCTGCGTTATTATTGATGGTCACCGCCTCTAGGGTTTGCCCAGCGGCGACAGTTACCGTCAGATTGTTGTCCAACGCACCGATATTGGTGATCCCACCAGTCCCAACCGCCAAAACACCGTCATTGGTGACGTCATTGCCGCTGAAATCAACAGCAGCGGTATTTGAGAAGTTACCATTAGTTTGGTTTGTTAGCGCGTAAGTCAACGTGCCTGCTTGGCTCAGCGTAATATCAGATGTCAGTTGCGCCATTTGGAAGTTAACGGCTGAAAGCCCCGAGAAATCAGCACCGCTAGCAAGTGTAACGGAGCCGCCAGCCCCAAAGGTCAGCGCATTCCCGCCGCCAACCGAGCCATTCCCGCTATACGTATACGCACCCGTTAAAGTCGTATCAGACGACAATGTCACCGTGCCTGTATTCGTAAACACACCGCCAACCGTATTGGTCCCACCAACCGTCAGGCCACCTGCGTTCACAACGCCTGATGCACCAACAGTTGCACCATCCAGCGTCCCCGTTGCGCCCAATGCGATGTCCAAGCCACCGACCGACGCCCCTGTATCCACAGAAACCGAGCCCGCATCTACATCCACAAGATTGGTCACGGATGAGGTTGCACCAGAAATAGTAGTAGACCCACCAAGCGTCTGGTCAACATTTCCGACCGCCACATCGTCAATAATCACTGTGCCGCCAGCATTGTTCAGATCGGTCACGTTACTGCCCGCATTCAGCGTCACATTGATACCGCTCGCGACCGTTAGATCGGCAGAAACAAAGTCCACATCACCTGTGATGTTTGTCCCGGCATTTAAATCAACATCCGCCGAAGAGATCGTCAGCGTGCCGCCATTCGCGTTCAAGTCATCAGAGTTGATAACCTGATCCGCGCTCACCGTGTGAGTGCCGCCATCACCTATAATGTCGCCAGAGTTAGTCAAAACCCCCGTTGCAGTCGTATCCGCCGTTACATTGGCAGTTCCGGTATTCGTCAGCCCGCCCCCGAAAGAGCCACCATTCATGTTCAACGTACCCGCATTTGTCGCGAGGCCAGTCACGCTGGCACCAGAGGCAACATTCATCGTTCCGCTGGTATTATCCGCGGCCGAAGCGACGCTGGCACCTGAATCCAAGCTCAGAATCCCGCCACCAGAATTGACTACGCCACCAGTTACCGCACCACTTAGTGCAAGTGTGCCAGCGCCAGTATGTGTGACAGTATCCGTCGAAAGAGCCGTCGTGATGTCGCCGGAAATGGTTAAATCCCCACCCCCTGAAACCACGATACTGTCCGCTGCCGCGATCCCCCCTTGGATCTCGACCACAGCATCCGTTCCGACTGAAATCGCTTCATCTGTTCCATCAAGGACAAACGACAACGATTGTGCCGTAGCGTCGATGATGACATCAGCGTCGCTACCAAAGCTCAGATCGCCAACAGTAACACCACTCACGAGCGTAACGGTATACGGCGTGCCTACCCCGGAATCTTCAAAGGTTGCATCATCGTTGTCATTGAAAATTGTATTACTGGCACCCCCATCAGAGGTCCAAGTTCCCGGCAAGGCCCCTGAGTTCCAACTCCCATCCGCACTTTGTATACCCGCAGCAACATCGGTATCCCAAGTCAGATCGGCCTGCGCATGGGCACTTCCTACCGAGTAAAGACTTCCCATCGCCAGAAGCGTTGTGACCGCGAGCACCGAGGTGGTAGAGCGTAAAGTCAGCTTCTTATAGGGCGCGAAAGAAGCAGGGAACTGGGCATTAAAAGCAAACATGTAAAATAACTCCGGGAAATTCGGTTTGCGCATAGCTTACACAGATGAGTGTGCCATTCAACACTTTGGCGAAAACTTGCCTAAATTAAGTCATAGTTAATAAAATATGTTGACGTCAGGACACACGCCTAAATAGCTAATACTTATCAGTGCCTTACGAAAAGCGTTTAGGATTTTATTGAACTTAGACACCTAAAATCCCCAGTGAAACAGGTGTTCTGAAACCTTCCACCTCAACAACAAAGGCAATCCAGCCTTGGTGCAGCGAATGCATTACAATACACTTCGCCACAAAAGCGCTGAGCTCGGCGCCCTATAAACTGGCCAAAATTGGCCCCTGAAAATGATATTCAGACAGCCGAAACTTCACCGCTAGACAGCGCCTCTAGTAGAAGAACGCGGCGTTATTCCCAAGGATAATTTGCAGCGCATAGATCCCAAGCAAGGCCACTACAGGGCTAAGATCCACTCCGCTCATCTGAGGTAACATTCGGCGGATTGGACCATAAAGCGGCTCTAACAAGAGATTCAAACCATCCCAAATTTGAGCAACCAGAGGTTGACGCAAATTAAGCACTCCGAAACTGACGAGCCAGCTCATAACAAAGTGGATCAAGATGACTGTTCGGGCCAAGCCAAGCACCATCATTAAGATTTCGTAAAGGGACGTCATTGAAGCTCTCCAGTCGCAACTCCCGCTTAGGTAAGGCGCAAGCCACCTGCGCGCAAGGTATGACGCCATATCATTGTAAAACATATCTGGAATGGGGCAGCCAGCATAAGGGCCACCGGGGCTCTATCGCAAAGCTTTTCTAGGTATGAAGAATGCTGTTAATAATCTGCATCATGGCATTTTGTATCCTTCGGGGAAGACGACATGGCGGGCTGGAGTGCTATTTTTCTTGCTCACGCCACCGAAGCAACAGCGGCGACGGATATTGCTAAAAACTACTTCCTGCCCGGCTATCTCGAAGCCCCGATCAAAGCCTTCGTCGATCACTACAATCACCAGCGCTACCACGAGAGCCTGAACAACGTCACGCTCGCCGGCGCCCACTTCGGCCGCGACAAAGACACTCTAAAGCAAAGGGAAAAGATCAAACGAAAGACGCTCGAAACGCGATGCTTGCATCACAGACAACGCGCCGCATAATGAAACCAACCAGATGTGCCAACCCCTCTCTTAGTTTAAGCTGCCATTGGTTCCAAAAATTCTAACAACGGACAGATAAGTGTTAAAAGCACCACGTACTTTAACTAGGATTAGAAAAGATTTTCCATCCCTTTGTAGGCATACGAAATACCGGATGATAAAGGGTATAATGTGGCCTGAATCGAATGGTAGATGTCCGGCTTGCCCACGAACTGTGTCTCTGTTGGCTGGCCAGATGCGTCAATTTCCGGGAACCATCCTCCCCTTTCATGATCAATAAAATACTGGTCTGCGAACGTCCAAAGCTTACGATAGCATTCTTCATCGCGTTTAGATGGATCGCATTTCAACAGGGCCGCAAGTACCCCGATTGCCTCGGTCACTGGCCACCAATAACGGTTGGAAATTGCAGGCGTCCTATCAAAGTTCAACGTGTAAACAAGCCCTCCTCGCGGCTGATCCCACGCATCCGTCAAAGCGCGATATGTGATGTTGCGGGCCGTTTGCACTGAAGTGTCGTCTGGCCGGCCTTTCAGGTCCCAATACTGAAGCAGCAACCGAGCCCACTCAAAAGAATGCCCCGGTGTTGTACCCGCAGGACGAAACATTGAGTTTCCACTGTAAGTGCGGTCAATTTCCCAGGTTTCTGTATAATGCTCTGGAAGGCACCAATCCTCTGCGGGGGCAATTTTATTCAGGAAGAAATCTAAAATACGTCCGGCGCGATTCAGAAATTTCTCACGTCCGGTCGCCTCATAGGCAGCTAACAGAGCTTCTACCCCGTGCATGTTGGCATTCATACCACGATACTTAGAAAATGGCGTCCAGTCCCTGTTCCATTCATCACAGAACAACCCATGTTCGTCGTCCCAGAAATAGGCATCCAGAATAGCATTCACATCATTGAGCAGCTTCTCAGCGTCCGGGTGACCTGCGGCAAGAGCGCTGGACCCAGCAAGCAATACGAACACGTGACCATAGGCAAGTTTGCGATCATCATGGATGCCGGTTTCATCAAGTGCCCATAGATACCCGCCATGCTGTGGATCTTGATGGTGACCAAAAAGATAACGCACACCTTGGTCAATGATACCGTCGCAATTTGTTATGCCTGCCAACTTTCCCAAGGCATAAGAGTGCACCAAACGGCTTGTTGTGTGAAGCTCTTGCACCGTACTCGCAAGGGGTGACCCATCATGCTTTAGAGTGTGGAAACCTGCCTTCGGATGCAGGCTGGACTGAAAGAAATCAAACTGCTTTTGAACGCCGGCCAGCAGGTATTCTTTATGGAGGTTTGTCTCCAACCAACGATCACAATGAGTGTCCGGTCCGAGAGTTAAAATGCTCATTGCAAAATACCTTTTGGGGTTTGGGCCACGTTCAATCCTCGAAGGATGTGGACACTGGTTGAATGTATTGAAGAGAGTCCGCAGGTTCGCCGTTAATTCGACGCATCAGTAACGATGCCATTCTTCTGCCTGCTGTGGGCAGATCTTCGAATAGGCTTTCAATCCGCGGGCGCACTAACCCGAAAAGACCGGTGGTTTGTTTTACTACTAGGCGGACATCGCGCCAAGGAACCAAAGTAACGAGCATCGCCCCGTTTTGATCCATGCGATGTATCGTTGATTGCCCATTCATCCCAGTAGTTTCCATGCCTATCTAAAGAGCTCTCTTAGTAAACGAGTTGCCTAGGACAGCTAGGGGCAATTTAGGATCGCACAATTTTTCTAACCGAGAAATTTAGGTAATTGGCCTGAGTGAAGCCCCCAGAGCATGTTTAAGTCACGTCACTTCTTCAATTAATGAAGCTCTAGATTCAGATCAGAGAATCACGTCTACGAGCGTCTTTTCGTTACTAATTTACGTTGACGTCAATAAAACAAGGTAAGATATTCCTTGCTTCGCCGAGGCCGAAGGCCCTAGGTCAGGGAGACCTCTGCTGGGAAGAACACGATTATGACGACCACTGCCAAAAAGCGTATATGGGGCTGGTTTATGTTTGACTGGGCCACCCAGCCATACAATTCCTTGCTGCTTACCTTTTTATTTGGCCCCTATTTTGCGGAAATTATTTCTGCCAGATACATCGCATCCGGCATGGATATGGGCCTCGCAAAGGCCAACGCGCAGGCTATGTGGGGATGGGGGCTTACAATATCAGGTCTAGCCATCGCTTTATGTGCACCTATTTTAGGGGCTCTAGCCGATAGTTATGGACGGAAATTACCCTACATGTGGGTGTTTTCTATTTTCTACATACTTGGGGCTATAGCGACGTGGTTCGCTGTTCCTGAAACATTTAATCTAGTTTTAGTAATGGGGTTATTCATAGTCGGTTTAATCGGCATGGAGTTCGCCACTATTTTCACGAATGCAATGCTGCCAGAGCTTGGCACTAAAAATGAAATCGGGCGTATCTCCGGATCGGGATGGGCCATGGGCTACTGGGGCGGGCTTGCCGCATTGGTCTTCGCACTATTATTTCTGGCAGAAAACAACGAGGGCAAGACACTCATCGGCATTTCACCCTTAGGCGGTTTGGACGCGGAAATGCGCGAAGGAACTCGGTTCGTTGGTATATTTTCAGCAATTTGGTTCGTAGTTTTCATGGTTCCATTTTTCATGTGGGTGCATGATCCTAAGGATCGCCCTGCGCGCACAAAAGGTGTCGTTAAAGAGGCCCTTCGCAACTTGAAATCCACCATCCGCAAGTTACCCCGAACCCCCAGTCTTGCATGCTATCTTGGCTCTTCCATGTTGTACCGAGATGCACTGAATGGAATGTATACGTTCGGAGGCATCTATGCAGGCGGCGTATTGGGCTGGAGTGTCGTTGATATCGGAGTGTTTGGAATACTGGCGATGGTTTTTGGGGCCATCGCGGCCTTTCTTGGGGGTCGAGCGGATAGCTATTTTGGCCCAAAACCCGTAATACTGGTATCAATTGTTGCATTGATTATAGCCGCAGTTTCCATTGTTTCGATCACACCAACATCGTTGTTCGGCATTCCCGTGTTGGACGAAGCAATGCTTGCGGGCCGCACCGCATCCGACATCGCCTTCTATCTTGCAGGGTGCTTAGTTGGGGCTGCCGGCGGTACAATCCAGACGGCATCTCGCACCATGATGGTGCGCCAAGCGAACCCCGCCCACATGACCGAAGCTTTTGGTTTATACGCGCTGGCGGGCAAGGCGACATCTTTCCTAGCTCCATTTCTAATTGGGGTGGTAACTTTACTGTCCGGCTCTCAGCGGATTGGCGTCACTCCGCTGATCGCGCTCTTTCTTTTGGGGCTAGTCCTGTTAATCTGGGTAAAACCAGACGGAGAGGACGACGCAGTATGGGCATCCGACACCTGATAGCCACGGCTTTGACGCTGGCTTGTATCGCCAGCACTGCCAATGCCGAAAAATTGGCCAAGCAACATTTTGGGGCCAAGCGGGATGGCTCGCATCAAAAGGCCGCATCTTTTGGCTCTTACGCCAAAGGCTGTGGCGCAGGGTTGGTTCAAATGCCGCAATCCGGCCCAACGTGGCAATCCATGCGCCTGTCTCGAAACCGCAATTGGGGCCACCCAGAGCTAATAGACTTCGCCCAAAACCTAAGCCGAACGGCAGTCAAGCAAGGCTGGAAAGGTCTCTATTTCGGGGACTTTTCACAACCGCGTGGCGGCCCGATGCTATCAGGGCATCGCAGCCATCAAATTGGACTAGATGCAGACATCTGGATGAATCCGGTTGGCTCCGTTGATTTAGGCCGCAAGAAACGGGAAAATATCTCGGCCATCTCAATGCGCCGCGCCAAAGGGGCCTTTGTGAATGACAAATGGACCCGCGCGCACCATGAGATTTTGAAAGCTGCTGCAAGCGACCCGCGCGTTGCGCGCATCTTTGTGTTTCCCGGTGCCAAAGTTCAAATGTGCAAGGATGAAAAGGGGCGCAGCAAGAGAAAGCGGGCTTGGCTGCGCAAGCTGCGTCCTTGGTGGGGACATCACTACCATTTCCATGTGCGCTTGGCTTGCCCAAAAGGATCGCGCGGATGCGTGAACCAAAACCCGCCGCCCGCAGGTGACGGATGTGCTGATGCCCAAAAGTGGGTTGATGATATTTTGAACCCGCCCCCTCCGCCTCCACGCCCTAAAAACCCACCGAAGGTTAAGAAACGTCGTGAACTGGTGTTATCTGATTTGCCAAAAGCATGTGTTGGCGTATTAAACTCCAACTAGCGCTCGCAGCCTTTGTGCTGTCAGCAGGGGGCGCTTGTGCGCAATCCCTTGAGTTCATGAGCCGGTATACATGGCGAAACCCCATAGACGGGTTTGGCGGATTTTCATCTATTGAGCTAAGCCGTGACGGTGAAGCCTTCGTTGCGACAACAGATAAAGGGTTGTTCGCCGAGGGGCGTATCCTACGCGAAGGCGGGCGTATTCGTGGGATCGATAATCAGCGATTTAACACCATTCTGAACCCCAAAGGTGCCCCATTACGTAGCTACCGTACCGATGCCGAAGGTCTGGCGATTTCAGCGGATGGTACAATTTACGTCTCGTTCGAGGGAACGCATCGTGTAATGGGGTATGACAGCCCAAAAGGGGCTGCTATCCCCTTACCCAACCTCCCGTGGCGCAATGACTTGCAGGGGAATTCATCATTAGAATCTTTGGCTATTGATGAGGCGGGTGTGCTCTACAGCCTGCCTGAACGCTCCGGTGATTTGAATCGCCCTTTTCCAGTGTATCGCTACAGAAATGGACACTGGGACCAAGCATTGCGTATTCCACGCCGTGGTGGGTTTTTACCAGTTGGGGCGGATTTTGGCCCTGATGGGCGATTTTATCTGTTGGAACGAGAGCTGACCGGATTGAGCGGTTTTGCAACCCGCGTGCGTAGTTTCAAACTTAGCCACAACGAACTGACTAACGAGCGTGAATTACTACGCACGACAGGCGGAACCCATGACAACCTAGAGGGCATAGCGGTTTGGGCCACCCCCGAAGGCGCAATCCGGGTAACCATGATCTCGGACGATAACTTCCGGTTTTTCCAACGCACAGAGCTGGTGGAATACCGTCTAGCGCAATAGCGCGCCCTCTATTTATGCCCGTCGATAACTGCAATTGCCTCTTCGGCAGTCTCAACGAAATGAAATAGTTTAAGATCTTCAGCAGCAATCGTGCCAGCCTCGGACAGAGCTTCCCAATTGATGATCGAGCGCCAAAAGGCCTCGCCAAATAGCACGAAGGGGATAGGCTCCATGCGGCCCGTTTGAATCAGCGTCAAGGCCTCGAACAGCTCATCCAAAGTTCCGAACCCGCCCGGGAAGACTGCGACCGCGCGTGCACGCATCAGAAAGTGCATTTTTCGGATCGCGAAATAGTGGAAGTTGAAACACAACTCCGGCGTGACATAAGAATTAGGTGCCTGCTCATGTGGAAGTACAATATTAAGCCCAATGGAGCGCCCGCCAGCATCTTGTGCACCGCGGTTCCCCGCTTCCATCACACCCGGGCCCCCGCCCGTGACAATAACATTATGGTGCCCGTCAGAGCGCTCTGTCATCATCTGTGCGAACTTGCGTGCCTCTTCATAATACTTAGACAAATCAGCCAACGTCGAGGTGCGCGCGCTATCCTTTTTAGCAGGCTCAGGTATCCGGGCACCCCCAAAAAGAACGATCGTACTTTCGATCCCGGCCTCATCCATCATCAGTTCTGTCTTAAGCAGTTCCAACTGCAAGCGCACAGGGCGCAACTCATCGCGGCACATGAAATCATCATCGGTGAACGCCAATGCATACGCAGGTGAACGCGTCTGCGGCGTATCGGGGGTCTGCTTAACCTCTTCCATATCCTGACGGGAATGGCGCATAGGGTGTTTGCGATTGATATCTGTCATAGCTCTGCCTCTTGATTGCGCGTGCGTATCGTTTCGGTCTATAGGCGTTTAACATTTGAAACCAGACACGAATGAGGGAGGCAACCATGTCCAATGCCCAACTAGAGACCGCTATTGAGGCCGCGTGGGAATCCCGCGATACAATTACGTCTGCCACCACGGGTGAGCAACGTGATGCGATCGAGGATACGTTGAGTGCCTTGGACAGTGGTGCATTGCGGGTGGCTGAAAAGCAAGCGGACGGGTCGTGGCATGTAAACCAATGGGCCAAGAAGGCCGTGTTGCTGGGATTTCGCATTAGCGACATGGAGCAACAATCAGGTGGGCCGCAAGGCTCTGGTTGGTGGGACAAGGTCGACAGCAAGTTCAAAGGCTGGGGCGATAATCAGTGGAAAGCCGCAGGATTTCGCGCTGTTCCAAACGCGATTGTGCGCAAATCTGCCTATATCGCACCGGGCGTGGTGTTGATGCCTTCCTTTGTGAACCTCGGGGCGCATGTAGGCGAAGGTACGATGGTTGATACATGGGCGACGGTCGGCTCTTGTGCGCAGATCGGCAAGCATGTGCACCTATCAGGCGGTGTGGGCATTGGCGGCGTATTGGAGCCGATGCAAGCAGGGCCAACGATCATTGAAGATAACTGCTTTATTGGCGCGCGTTCTGAGGTCGTTGAAGGGTGCATTATCCGTGAAGGCTCGGTGCTGGGTATGGGTGTGTTCATCGGGCAATCAACTAAGATTTTGGACCGCGACACTGGTGAAGTGACATATGGTGAAGTGCCACCTTATTCGGTGGTCGTGTCGGGCTCGATGCCCTCCAAGAATGGCGTGAACTTGTATTGCGCGGTGATTGTGAAGCGGGTGGACGAGCGTACGCGGTCCAAAACTGGCATCAATGAATTACTCCGAGATTAACGCGTAAAGCTTCGCCAACACAAATTCGTTTAGCCGTGCCTTAAGCGTTATATGCGCTCTTTTGGACGTGCATTTCGATACCAACAGGGGCCATCCGATGGCAAAAGAAAAGTCAAAACACCAAGTTTACACGTTGCTCATGGAAGTCGGGCGACGTGATGGTGACGGGCTGCCGGAGCATGCCTCCGGTGCAGCACTGATGTGTTATGCAAGCGGTGTCGACGAAGCCGAAGCAGTGCGTGAAACCGTCGCGTTGATGAAGCAAGCAGGGCTGGCACCGCTCGATGTGACAGGCTACGGCTCGCTCAATGACCGACTTGCCGAAGGCCACGACATAGACGACGAAGAGCGCGGCCTTATGCAACGCGCCCTTGATGAAAACTCCGTGGTCGTGGCTCAAACAACAGCGTTTTATGAAGGTGGTGAATAGGTTTTCAGCCCTAAAATCTAGCGGTACCGCGGCAACCTAAGCGGATGATAATAGTTTGTATTTCCCCGCATCTCTGCCAGATCGCGTGAAGGGTTGCTCGATATATCGGTAACTCAATGCCGCCAAAATTAGGCTTAAACCTAAAGTTACAATCATAGCAGAAATTGGCGGCAACTCGGTTCGAGCTATCCGCGCGATTGGGTAATGCCAAAGATAAATTCCAAAAGACAAAACCCCCAACCGCTGCAAAATAGGATGCGCTAAAAGTTGCGAAATTGGGTCTTTTTGCTGCCCGGCCATAGCAAGAATAAGAATCGAGCCTGAAATTTCAGTTCCCAAAACTCCTAAAAACAACGACCCACGGCTCATATAGTATGATTGCGTCAGAACCCAAACCAACCCCACAAGCGCCACTGCAATCCACAAACCACCATTTCGTACAATCCGAACATTCATGCTCCCCAGCAAAAACCCAAGAAGCAATCCACTGCCGCGAAACGCAGGAGAGGCATAGATCGTCCACCAGCTAAGGTCAGATTGAACCGCATTAAGGCGCGCGTATGTACTGGCGAGGTATGCCACAAGAAGCAGTGCGCCAATCTGGCTCTTAGGAGCTGCCCGAAAGAAATATGCAAATAAACCAAACGCCAGATAATACTGCATCTCGGTTGAAATGCTCCAAAAATGCCCCAAAAACCGTGGATCATTCCACACACCAGAGAAAATATTTTGGGTAAGGCTCAATGCCGCAAAAAAGTAACGCAGAGTTTCATCCACGCCCGCCATCCCCACAGTCGCAACCGCAATCACGCCAGCCACAAAGAAGGTTAACGGCAATACGCGACGCGCGCGACGGGTCATGAACAGTTGAAGGTCCATAACGCCCATTGGCGTCGCCTCAGCCATCAGAATTCGACCACACAGGTACCCACTAAGCAGGAAAAACAAATCCACACCCAAGAATCCCCCTTGGAATCCCGGAAGGTCCAAGTGAAACGCGAGGACCAGTAAACAGGCCAATCCGCGCAAGCCAGTCAAAGCAGGAACATGTGTCATATTTCGATGCCATTCTATCTTTGCAAACCTCGCTACCCCGAGATTTCGGCAAAAATGAGAAGATCAATAAAACTATGATCAGTTCAATGCAGTTTGTGGCTCAATCGCTATTTAAGCCACGTCGGATATCACCGTTTTTGTCGTCTCAAGCCACTCAACTAGCTTAGTAGCCTCCGCATCAATCTGAACGGCCGTTCCCTCTGAGAACTCCATGAATGCTGCCAAGTTAAGTGTATTAACCCCCGCGATGACTGGAATATCATGACCGATTGCTTGTGCGATTGCATTGCGAAAACCTCGGCCATCGGCCTCGTGTTTTCCAAACTTATTGATGATCAAAACATCAACACCTTCCCCTAGCCGCTTTGCAACTTCCTCAACCGCGGTCTCCAAAGCTGCCGGGTCAAGCCTGCATCCTTTCGCCTCTTTTCCAAGAAACTGAGAGATGCGGATCACCGGGCCATCAGGTAAAACCTGAACGTCCATGTCACAAGCATGGCAGTCTTCTCGGTCAGAATTAACCTGAACCACCCCAGCGGTTTTCCAACCTGCATCCGCGAGGATGTTGGCGAGGTCATAAAGCACCCGATCAAGATCACCGGTGGTCTGCGTCATAGTATAAGCAAGGTTCATATCGACCTCATAATTCCATAAATTACGTTGAAATCCATCTGTCCTATTACCGTCGATGCGCTAAGCCAATGGAGCACCCGAGGTCGCGCAACCGCCCGTCTTTCAGACCATAGATTAACCCGTGAACAGAAATTTCAGCTCCGCGTGCCCATGCCCGTTGCAAGATTGGTGTCTCGGAAACCCGGCGCACACCTTCAACGACATTCAACTCGGCCAGCCGATCTTGTTTATCTTCCAGCTGACCGAGTGAGGCCAAATCCAGAGCATATTGACGTGCTGTTCGGCGGATCGGCTCCAGCCAATGATCTGCCAATCCATGCGCAACCTCTTCAGTCGCGGCCTTCACGCCACCACACCCATAATGCCCACAAACAATCACCTCCCGGATGTTCAGCACATCAATCGCAAACTCCAATGCGCTCAGAAGGTTCAAATCGGTCGAATGTATTACGTTCGCCACGTTCCGATGAACAAAAACCTCACCCGGATCTAGGCCAGCCACAACATTCGCCGGAACCCGGCTATCAGAACAACCGATCCAGAAATATTCTGGCGCCTGCTGTGTCGCAAGCCGCTTAAAATACCCGGGCTCATCAAGCGTTCGCTTGTCTGACCAGACCGCGTTTTGCTCGAGAATATCACTCAGCATCATAAACCTCCGAAATATCGAGCCACACCCTGACCGCACCGTAACGCTTGCGCATATCCGCTACCTTTCTCAAATCGCGTTCAGGTCAATTCCAACGATCTCTGCTTTTTGCACAAGACCCTGAGTGAACAGTTGTACCCCTTTGGTCCAAGACGCCTTTTCCATTGCCGCAGAGAGTTTTGGTTCAACGGCAGAAAAGGGTAGAGGTTGCCCAATCGCAACAGCATCCATGCGAATGATGTGAAATCCAAACCGTGAACCAACTGGTTCTGAGGTTATTTCTTCGGGATCTAAAACTCGTAAAACTGCCTCAAACTCTGGCACTGTGTCACCGGGGCTAAGCTGGCCTAGTGCACCCCCATTAGATTTGGATCCACAATCACTATTTTCTTTGGCTATTCTAACAAAATTTTTCGGGGATTTTTGCACCATTTCAGACAAGGTTTGCGCACGAAGTTGCGCCTTTTCACGGGCCGCAGGATCGCTCGGGTCCGCCGCACATAAAATATGCGACACTTCCCACAGTGGTGGCGAACGATACCGGTCCGGATCCTCGGACCACATCTTTTCAACCTCCCCAGCTGTAGGGGCAGAAACCTCAACAGCCGCGTCAATAACGCCACGGATTAACGCTTCGTCCTCAGTCTCGCGACGGCCCTCTCCAAGATTTCGTGGACTCTCGGAGATATTGCGCTTGCCGCCTTCCTCTAGCAGCAGGTGGCGAATGATCAATGCTCGCGCAGCCTTCCGCCAAGCCAAACCTGGCTTTCCCTGCGGTGCTTCGTGGTTTTGTGCCTCAGCCGCAATCGCGGCTGAGGGAATAGTTGTACCATTAACTATAATGTCAGGAAAAAACGCTTTGTTCATTCATCTCACTCCGCCGGATGCTTGCTGCGACGCGACCGGACAATCTGGTAGCCCGGACGCACGAGATAGCGCAGCGGAGCCGAGAACATGTGAACCAGCCGTGTGAACGGGAACAGCAAGAAGATCGTCAAACCCAACACAAGGTGTATTTTAAAGACCAGCGCCACATCAGCGATATGATTGGCAGCCCCCTCCTCAAAGGTCGCGATTCCTTGCGCCCATGACATGAACTTGGTCATCTCATGGCCATCAAGGTGCTGAAGCGACACGATAATGGTTAGCAAGCCAAGTGTCAGTTGAAGCATCAATAAGACCAGAATTCCGGTATCCGCAAAGCTAGAGTTCACCCGGATACGTGGATCCATCAGGCGACGATGCAACAGCATTAAGCCGCCGACCATCGCCATGCTGCCAGCAACACCACCGGCTAAAACAGCCAGAAGTTGCTTAGCCCCATGGCTGATACCTAGCGCATCAAAAATCCAGATCGGGGTCAATAAGCCCCCCATATGGCCAAAGAAAATGATCAAGATGCCCACGTGAAACAGCACCGAGCCCATGACTAATTGCTTACGGCGCAAGAGCTGGGAGGAGGAGGATTTCCACGTAAACGGATCACGCTCATAGCGCGCAATTGACCCGATGATTAGCACCGCAGTCGCAATATAGGGGTATAGTCCGAAGAAAAAATTGTTCATCTGAGCCTCTATTATTCGGCCGCAACGGGTGCGGGGTTAATCGGAGTGTCCATATTTGACAGCATATCGCGAACTTGCGGGCAGCCGGCATTCGGATCTGGACCGAAAGTAACTTCCGAGTCCTCCCAAACTGCATCCAGCGCTTCCAAATCGTTCGGATCATCCTCTGGTTGCTCTAACAATTCGGCCACAGCTTCCTTGTTCACCTTGGCGCCCGAGAGCTGAACCAAAGCAGAAAACACACCAGCATAAGGGCTTTCACGACGTATCAAACGCTCGTTCAGCGTCTCGAAGATATGCGCGGCATCGGCCAAAGTATCACGCGATTGCGCAAATGGCTGTGTGGCCAAAAACTCCAGCAAAACCGGCAAGTGATCTGGTAGCTCGGAGGTTGCCGGATCAAAGCCACCCTCGCGATAAGTTTCTACCAGTGACACCATTGCGCCACCACGATCCCGGCTTTCACCGTGAACATGCTCAAACAGGTTCAGAGACAGGGTACGTGAGCGATCAAAGATCAGAACGAATTGCTCTTCCAGCTCGTAGATATCACGGTCTGTCAGCTCTTGAACTATCGGGCGCAATGCTCGACGCGCCGCAGATGTCAGCCGAGTGTCAGAGGCAAGAACACCCCCAATCTCTGGCATAGCTTCTTGAAGTTCCGTCGTCGGGTAGCTCAGGATCAAGGATATTGCCTTTAAAGTACGGTCCATTACACAGCCCCCGTCGGAATTTTCAATGCACGTTTCTTGCCGCCAAACAGCGAACCCTTGCTGGTGCCGGTTGAGCATCCGTTGCCATCTGTAAACCCACAACCACCCCGCATATCATAAGCATCTTCGACCTGCTCACGGTGGGTTGTTGGGATAACAAACCGGTCCTCATAGTCAGCCAAAGCCATGATTTTATACATGTCCTCGATCATGTCACTCGTCAGGCCAACCTTCTCAGCGATGCCTTCATCAATAACACCATCCACAGTTTTGGACCGCATGTAGGACCGCATCGCCATCATCCGCTCTAGGGCTGTGACCACGGGGGCCTCGTCCCCAGCAGTCAGCATGTTGGCCAGATATTTGACTGGAATGCGCAGGCTGGAGACGTCCGGCATTGCGCCATTCATCCCAATTTTACCTGCCTCAGCGGCATTCTGAATCGGTGACAGCGGCGGGATGTACCAAACCATCGGAAGTGTGCGGTATTCTGGGTGCAACGGGAAGGCCACTTTCCAGTCCATCGCCATCTTCCAGATCGGGCTTTCCTGCGCGCCTTTAATCCAATCCTGCGGTACACCATCACGAGCCGCGGCTTTGATTACCTCGGGATCATTCGGATCAAGAAACACACCCAACTGCGCATCATACAGGTCGGTTGTCTCTGGCGCATTTGCGGCCTCTTCGATCTTGTCGGCATCATAAAGCATCACGCCAAGATAGCGGATACGGCCAACGCAAGTTTCCGAACACACCGTCGGGTTGCCAGATTCGATCCGTGGGTAGCACAGGGTGCACTTCTCGGATTTACCGGATTCCCAGTTGTAGTAGACCTTTTTGTAAGGGCAGCCACTGACGCACATACGCCAACCGCGACACTTCTCTTGGTCAATCAAAACAATGCCATCTTCTTCACGCTTGTAGATCGCACCAGACGGGCAGGAAGCAACACAAGCCGGGTTAAGGCAGTGCTCACACAACCGAGGGAGATACATCATAAAGGTGTTCTCGTACTCGCCGTAAATTTCCTTTTGAATGCCCTCAAAATTGTAATCACCAGAGCGTTTCGAGAATTCACCGCCAAGGATTTCTTCCCAGTTCGGGCCCTTGGTAATTTTCTCCATCCGCTCGCCGGTAATCTTGGACCTTGGGCGTGCCGTCGGGAACGCGGTCATTTCAGGCGCGGACTTCAGGTGGTCATAGTCAAAATCAAACGGCTCGTAGTAGTCGTCGATTTCCGGCAAATCTGGGTTGCCGAAAATATTCGCTAGAATGCGCCACTTGCTACCCTGCTTAGGATGCAGCTTGCCCGATTTGGACCGCTCCCAACCGCCATTCCAGCGGTTCTGGTTTTCCCAATCAGTAGGGTAGCCAAGGCCCGGTTTGGTTTCAACATTGTTAAACCAAGCGTATTCAACACCTTCACGGCTGGTCCAAACGTTTTTACATGTGACAGAGCATGTGTGGCACCCGATGCATTTATCGAGATTCAGCACCATGCCGATTTGTGCGCGAACCTTCATTCTGCGGCCTCCACTTTGGTCGCGGGTGTATCGAGCCAATCGACTTTCCGCATTTTTCTGACAATGACAAACTCGTCACGGTTGGACCCCACGGTGCCGTAATAGTTGAAGCCGTAGGACTGGTGGGCATAAGCACCGATCATGTGTGTCGGCTTAACTGTGGTGCGGGTCACAGAGTTGTGGATACCGCCACGGTTACCGGTCTTCTCAGAACCCGGCGTATTCACGATCTTTTCCTGTGCGTGATACATGAACAACGTGCCGTCTTTCATGCGTTGGCTGACAACCGCACGGGCCGTAAGCGCCCCGTTGGTGTTGTAAACCTCTACCCAGTCATTATCGACAATATCCGCTTTCGCAGCGTCGGTTTCCGATAGCCAAACCACTGGACCACCCCGGTTAAGGGTCAGCATCAACAGGTTATCCGAATAGGTTGAGTGGATACCCCATTTCTGGTGCGGCGTGATGAAGTTCAACACAAGGTTATCACCATCATCTTGCACATCCTTGGTGATCGTTTTCAGATCAACCGGAGGCCGGTAAGTGCAAAACCCCTCGCCGAAGGCACGCATCCACAGGTGATCTTGGTACAACTGTTGGCGACCAGTCAGGGTGCGCCACGGGATAAGTTCGTGCACATTGGTATAGCCCGCGTTGTAGCAAACCTCTTCACTCTCGATACCCGACCAAGTCGGTGACGAGATGATCTTACGAGGCTGTGCGGCAATATCGCGGAAGCGGATTTTCTCGTCTTCCTTCGGCAATGCCAGATGTGCGTGCTCACGACCCGTTGCTTTCTCAAGCTCGTGCCAAGCCTTCACGGCCACTTCGCCGTTGGTCTCAGGAGCAAGCATCAAGATCATCTCAGCCGCGTCAATATCCGTGACGATTTTCGCACAGCCTTTAGCCGGGCCGTCTTTCCACTCGCCATTAAGGTCACGCAAATGCTGGACCTCAATTTCGGTCTTCCAGTTGATGCCTTTACCGCCATTACCCAGCTTATCAAGCAGTGGTCCGACAGCCACAAAGCGATCGTAGATCGCAGTGTAATCCCGCTCCACAGTGATATAATTTGGCGCGGTCTTGCCGGGGATTAAATCACACTCGCCTTTCTTCCAGTCAAGCACCTGATCCTGCGCAATTTCGGCAGGGGTGTCATGCAGGATAGGCAAGGCCACCACATCAGTCTCTACACCCAGAATTTCCGGCGCGACTTCTTGGACCTTCTTCGCAATCGACTTGAAAATCTCCCAATCCGATTTGGACTCATACGCCGGATCAACGGCCGCCTGAAGTGGGTGAATAAACGGGTGCATATCCGACGTGTTCAGGTCGTTCTTCTCGTACCAACTTGCCGTTGGCAAAACGATATCGGAGTAAACACAGGTGGTCGACATGCGGAAGTCGATGGTCACCAACAGATCAAGTTTACCTTCCGGTGCCTCGTCGTGCCACACGGCTTCTTTAGGCATTTGACCGCCTTCAACACCCAAGTCATGACCAAGAACACCGTGATCTGTACCCAGAAGGTGCTTGAGGAAATACTCGTGGCCTTTGCCCGAAGACCCCAACAGGTTAGAGCGCCAAATAAACAAGTTACGCGGCCAGTTTTCTGGTGCATCAGGGTCTTCACAAGACATCTGAAGGTCGCCAGATTTCAATTGCTTCGCGATATAGTCTTTAACCTCCACACCCTCAGCCTTAGCCGCTTTGGCAACCTCCAGAGGATTAGTTTTTAACTGCGGTGCAGACGGCAACCAACCCATGCGCTCGGCGCGAATGTTGTAATCAACAAGGTTAATGTCCCAATCCCCATCAGGGGCCGTTGGTGACAGTATTTCTTTCGCAGTTAGCGTCTCGTAACGCCATTGATCCGTGTGCGCATACCAAGCAGAGGTCGCATTCATGTGGCGCGGCGGACGTTGCCAATCAAGCGCGAATGCCAGCGGCTGCCAACCCGTTTGTGGACGCAGCTTTTCTTGGCCAACATAGTGGCTCCAACCACCACCCGATTGCCCAACACACCCACACATCACCAACATATTGATGATGCCACGGTAGTTCATATCCATGTGATACCAGTGGTTCAGACCGGCGCCCAAAATAACCATGGATTTGCCGTTGGTCTTCTCGGCATTGTCGGCAAACTCACGGGCAACGGCAACGATTTTATCAGCCGCCACACCTGTAATTCTCTCTGCCCAAGCTGGGGTGTATGGCTTGTCCTCGGCGTAGTCATTGGCAACCCAATCGCCACCCAAACCACGATCCAGGCCATAGTTGGCACAGAACAGATCAAACACGGTTGCGACAAGCACTTCGCCGTCTGCCGTTTTCACCTTTTTGACCGGAATATTGTGAGTCATCACCTCTGGGTGATCACATTGCGCAAAGTGTTCAGTCGCTTGACCGCCAAAGTATGGGAAGTCCACACCCACGACGTCGTCGTGGTCTTCCTCCAAGATTAGCGATGTCTTCAGGTCGGTATCTTTACCCTTGGCGCGCTCCTCAAGGTTCCACTCGCCGTCTTCTCCCCAGCGATAGCCGACCGAACCATTTGGCGCAACCAAACCTGCTTTTACATCAAGCGCGACTGTTTTCCATTCAGGATTGTTCTTCTCACCAAGCTTGTTGGCCAGATCATCAGCGCGCAAGAAACGGCCCGCCACATATTTTCCGTCTTTTTCATCCAAGCGAACTAGCATCGGAAAGTCAGAATACTTGCGCGTGTAATCCTCGAAGTACTCAGTCTGCCGATCGAGGTGGAATTCGCGCAAAATCACATGGCCCATCGCCATTGCCAATGCCGCGTCGGTGCCCTGTTTAGGGGCCAACCAGACATCACCAAACTTAGCAGCTTCCGAATAGTCAGGGCAAATAACCGCCGATTTAGTGCCGCGATACCGCGCTTCAGTATAGAAGTGCGCATCTGGCGTCCGCGTTTGCGGAACATTAGAGCCCCACAGCAACAAGAAGCCGGCGTTGTACCAATCCGCGCTCTCAGGCACGTCTGTTTGCTCGCCCCAAGTCATTGGCGAGGCAGGTGGCAAATCGCAGTACCAATCGTAGAATGACATGCAAACGCCACCCATCAGGCTCAGATAGCGTGACCCGGCCGCATAGCTGACCATCGACATTGCCGGGATCGGCGAGAAACCGAAGATACGGTCTGGGCCATAAGTTTTGACCGTATAGGCGTTAGCTGCCGCAATAATCTCGGTCGACTCATCCCAGCTGGCGCGCACAAAGCCGCCCATACCACGGGACTTCACATAATTGGCGCGCAGGATCGGATCATTTTGTAGCTTGGTCCAAGCCTCGATCGGGCTCAGGGTTTTGCGCATCTCACGCCAAACCTTCATCAACTTGCCGCGGATCAGCGGATTTTTCACCCGGTTCGCGGAATACAGATACCAGCTGTAAGACGCCCCACGCGCACATCCGCGTGGCTCGTGATTGGGTAGGTCTGATCTTGTGCGTGGGTAGTCAGTTTGCTGAGTTTCCCAAGTCACAATTCCTGATTTAACATAAATTTTCCAGCTACAAGACCCAGTGCAATTCACCCCATGGGTCGAGCGGACGATTTTATCGTGACGCCAGCGATTACGGTAAGTGTCTTCCCAATCGCGGTTCTCACGGGTCACTTGCCCATGTCCATTCGAGAACTGTTCCAGTTCTTTCGACTGAAGGAAGTTCAATCTATCGAGCAAGTGGCTCATCTGTGTATCTCCTGTTGGCTGGCTGCGCCCGGACTACCCGGGCGCAGTGGCGATTATCGGATCAGCAAGGAACCGGTGCAGATTTGCGGCTGTAGAAAATCCAGCAGATCACAGCGCAGATCGCATAGAAGCAGAGGAAGGCCCATAGTGCGCCATTCGGTGCCCCGGTCAGCGCAATCGACGTCCCGTAACTTTTCGGGATGAAGAATGCACCGTAAGCCGCGATGGCCGACGTGAAGGCAATGATCGCCGCGCTCTCGCGCTCGGATTGTTTCAACGTTGCGGCCTCATCTAGCTGTGGCATCAAGCGTGGTACTTCTTGACGCATGATAGACGGGATCATCTGGAAGGTCGATGCGTTGCCCACACCAGTCAGGAAGAACAACGCCATGAAGCAAGCGAAGAAGCCCCAGAAGTTGCCACCCGGTGTTGCCTCAGAGGGCAAGAATTGCAACACGCCATACACGGCCACAATCATTCCAAGGAAGCTCCAAAAGGTCACACGACCGCCGCCAAATTTATCCGAAACCCAACCGGTTGCCGCACGAGAAAGCGCGCCAACAAGAGGGCCAAGGAAGGCGTATTGCAGCACGTTTACGTCTGGAAACTGTGTCTTCATCAACAGTGGGAAACCAGCGGCGTAGCCAATAAAGCTACCAAACGTGCCAGTATAAAGGATGCACATGATCCAGTTATGCTTGCGGCTAAAGATGATCGACTGCTCGGCAAACGAAGATTTCGCATCATCGATATCGTTCATACCAAACCAGGCAGCTATCGCGCTAAGCGCAATAAACGGCACCCAGATGAAGCCTGCGTTTTGAATGAACAACTTGCTGCCGTCGCTCAGCACTTGTGGCTCGCCAGCCATGGCGCCAAACACGCTCATGGTAATAACCATCGGCACAACAAATTGCATGACCGACACACCAAGATTGCCCAAACCAGCATTCAGAGCCAGCGCATTCCCTTTTGTTGCTTTTGGGTAAAAGAACGCAATGTTGGCCATCGACGACGCAAAGTTACCGCCACCAAAGCCACACATCAGAGCCAATATCAGAAACGTAGAGTAGCTGGTTGTAGGATCCTGAACCGCAAAACCGATACCAATGGCTGGCAAAAGCAAAGAGGCCGTTGAGATGGCAGTCCAACGGCGGCCACCAAAGATTGGAACCATAAAGCTATAGAAAATACGCAGCGTCGCGCCGGACAGGCCAGGAAGTGCCGCGAGCCAGAACCGCTGGCCAACTGTGAAGTCAAACCCGATGGCGGGCATCTTTGCCACAACCACCGACCATACCATCCAGACTGAAAAAGCCAGAAGCAGGTTCGGGATCGAAATCCAAAGGTTCTTAGTTGCAATAGATTTGCCCGTTGTTGCCCAGAATTCTGGGTCTTCAGGGCGCCAGTCGGCTAGCGTGTAGCCACTGTTTGGTGAAGTTGCCATGTGGGGTCTCCCTTGCTGGCGATATGCGATTGGACGAGCCGCAGAAGTGCGACCCGCCTTTTTGATAATTACTCAGGTGTTGCGGCCTGCTCGCTTTTGCGAGCCACCGCGGTCAGCCCTTCTTCAAGAGCCGCATTTGCTCGGTTCGCTTTGGCTTTCAGTGTATCGATATTTGCCGCTGCGAAATTAGCGCGCTCTTCATCTTCTTCCCGTGTTGAGAAGCGAACAAAGAAGGCCATGAAGGATGCGCAAGTCACGATGACACCAAGGATGAAAAACGCCTCGGACCAGTCAATTGTGTTCTTGAACAAGAAGCCCGCGAGGACCGCACCTGCGTTGCCGCCTGCACCGACCACACCAGCCACCGCGCCCAGCGCTTTTTTGTTAATGAACGGCACGACCGAGTATGTTGCACCCTCCGCCATCTGAGTGAACAGCGAGAAGACGATAAGCGCTGGCAAGGCTAGGAACAGCACTTGCATTTGACTGAACATCATCAGCGCCAAACCTTCACAGAAGATGCATACGAAGAGCCAGAACGACCGCCCCTTCAAACCCCAAAGTGAGCCGAAGTTGTCGCCGAACAGGCCACCCAATGTACGGGCGAACATATTCATCAAGCCAAAGGATGCAGCCACCAAACCGGCCGTGACCAGCGTCAGGTCAAAATAATCCATGAAGTAAAGCGCAGCGACGTTGTTCACAGTCAACTCAATGCCGAAACACGCGCCGTAAATTACGAACAGCACCCAAACCCGCGGGTCCGCAAGTGCAGCCATATAGTTGCCGGTTACTTTTTTCTTCTCGCCCATCAAACCCTTGGCGCGCAACTCGTCAAAGTTACCATCAGGGGCATCTTGGGTGAGGAAGTAATAAGCAAAACCGGTCAAAAAGATAATTACGCCAACAACAACCATTGCAGCACGCCAACCAACGGCCTCAGAAAGCCCGAACCCGACCACGAAAACCGAGAACAGCAAGGGCATGACAAACTGTGTAACGCCGCCACCAAGGTTGCCCCAACCTGCCGAAGTCGCGTTGGCTTGGCCAACCACATTGGGCGCGAACATCACCGAAGTGTGGTACTGGGTAATCACGAAGGACGCCCCGATACAGCCAATCAAAACGCGGAATAGTAAGAAGGTCTCGAAGCTGTGTGCAAAGCCGATGCCCATCACTGGCAGCGAGCCGAAGATCAGCAACCATGTATATGATTTCCTTGGCCCGATGCGGTCACATAGCCACCCGATGAATAATCGCGCGAAGATTGTCATCGAGACCGAACCGATAATGATCCAGCCGATTTGATCTTTTGTCAGCTGCAATTCGTCGCGCACGACTGACATTAACGGTGCAATACCAAACCATGCGAAGAAACACGCAAAGAACGCAAACCACGTCATGTGGAAGGTTCTAATTTGTACCATTCTTACATTGAAAAAATTGCCCCAAAGACTTGTGGCTTTATTTTGAAGTTCCATTCCGGGCCCCCTCCGATTCCGTAGCAACAGCTCGAGCTGCGTTTTCTGGCTTGGTGGACAAATGACGATTTATGCCAGCCAGACTCTTGATCTGTGTCAAAAACAGATATTTAATCAATAAAATAAACAAGTTACTGAATTATGTCGTGTTAAAGCAATGCTTTAAGCAACCTTAGAAAGCGGATATGCAAACACACTCTTGACAAAGATCAAGTCACTCCATGATAAACATCAAACGAAAACACATGGACGGTGAGAGCATGATCGAGTCAGAAATTCCGAGCATCAGAGCGCTGCCTCTTTTCGCAAATCTAAATGACGATCATTTTCAGGCACTTATGCGTGGTGCTTACGTTCAAAACTTTCCACCACAAATCGAACTCATTACAGAAGGTGAGCCCAGCGACTTTCTTCACATTGTCTTAACTGGATCAGTCGAGTTGTTTTCATCATGGAACACCCGCGAAACCACTATGGCCATCATTCGCCCGATTTCGACTTTTATTCTGGCAGCCACAGTGAAGGACGCCCCTTATTTGATGTCTGCGCGCACATTAGAAAAAAGTCGTGTGGTCTTATTACCATCCTCCGATGTGCGGGATGTCTTTGAGATAGACAACGCCTTTGCCCGGAATGTGGTGACAGAATTGGCGTATTGTTATCGTTCTGTGGTGAAGAATACCAAGGATTTAAAGCTGCGCACTTCAATCGAGCGGCTGGCAAACTACCTTTTACGCCATCAGGACTCTGCCGGAGGCATGGATAGCTTCCCCCTACTCATCGAGAAACGCAAGTTAGCCTCCCAGCTTGGTATGACACCGGAAAACCTATCTCGGGCGATCAAAGCATTAAAGCCCTATGGCGCGACAATTAAGGGCACTACCGTGACAATTATAGACCGCCATGATCTAAAGGTTCTGGCCAAACCAACGGCATTAATTGACGACCCTCGTACCTAAGGTTTCATTCCGCCCAGCCGAATGAACGTGCAACCGGGAAACAGCACTTATGATTTCAGTTTTTGATCAGTCCCACTTGGGTGGCTTATTTGGGGACCCCGAATTGCGCGAGATTTTATCCGAAGACGCAAACCTAGCTCGCTGTCTAAACATAGAAGCCACCTATGCCCTGTGTCTGGGGCAAACTGGGGTCGTGTCTGAAGACATCTCGAAGCGCGCCAAGTCCGCCATTGAAGAAGCGCAAATTATTTCCGATTCACTCCACCATGCAAGTGGAGTTGATGGAATGATCATCCCCGATTTGATCCGCCAAATTAGAAGCCAGACCGACGAATGCTTGCATCCTGCGATCCACACCGGATTGACATCGCAAGATGTGTTGGACACGGCCTTGGTACTCGGGTTGAAACAGGTCACCACCCTTCTTTCAAGGCGGGTTGAGGCAGTCGGCCAAGCCCTAAGTGGGCTACACATGTCATTCGGGCAAAACGAGCTTATGGGTTACACTCGCATGCAAGCGGCGCTTCCAATTACTGTAGGTAACAGAATCGACGCATGGGGAATGCCCTTTGATGACCACCAGCAGCGACTAACAGAATTAAAGCCCCGCCTATTACGCTTACAGTTTGGTGGCCCCGTGGGTCTGCGAAACATGCCACAAGCCAATGAGCTTAACGAAGCTATGGCAAACGCTCTTAATCTCGCGCCTTCCTCCAAGGCTTGGCACGCTATGCGTGACGGCTTGGGGGAATTCGCTAGCTGGTTGTCTCTGGTCACCGGGACTTTGGGGAAAATGGGGCAAGACATAGCCCTAATGGCACAGCTGCGCGATATTACCTTGTCCGGCGGCGGCGCCTCGTCGGCAATGAGCCATAAGAAAAACCCCGTGAAAGCCGAGCTACTGGTAACCCTTGCAGCATTTAACGCCACACAGCTATCGGGAATGCACCACGCGCTTCGCCATGAACAGGAACGGTCGGGGGCTATGTGGGCCCTCGAATGGATGATTTTGCCGCAAATGATCATGGCAACAGGGCTTGCCCTGAAGTCCGCCCGCACCCTTCTAGGGCAGATCGAGACCATCGGCCAAGCCGATTAGCAACCGCTGTTATTGAATATCAAACCCAAAAAGCCTATTCCGCTGGTGAAACCAAAAGGGATCTATACGCGTGGCCAACTTTCTGTACCAAGGTGACTTGCCTGATGACCTAGACCTAGGCTCTGCCGTCGCCATTGATTGTGAAACGATGGGATTGCATCCCCATCGTGACCGCCTGTGTGTAGTCCAGCTATCTGGCGGCGACGGAAATGCGCATCTTGTGCAGATCGCACTAGGTCAAACCGAAGCCCCGAACCTATGCCGCCTTCTGGAAGACCCCGAGGTCTTGAAGATTTTCCATTTTGGTCGTTTTGACATCGCAGCAATGCTGAATGCATTTGGGGTGCTCACTGCGCCAGTTTATTGCACCAAAATCGCCTCCAAATTGGTGCGCACCTATACGGATCGTCACGGGTTGAAAAACTTGTTGCAAGAACAACTCAGCGTGGATGTCTCTAAGCAGCAGCAATCCAGTGATTGGGGCGCGCCCAAACTGACAAAGGCGCAACAAGACTACGCGGCCTCTGATGTCTTGTATTTGCACCGGCTGCGCAAAGAACTGAACCGCATGCTAGAGCGTGAAGGCCGAATGGCGCTCGCTCAATCCTGTTTTGACTTCCTTCCGACCCGCGCTCGGTTGGATTTGGCTGGTTGGCCTGAAATTGACATTTTCGCGCATTAGATAGAGCAGATGAAAAACAA
Source organism: Litoreibacter sp. (assembly GCF_058136045.1). Lineage (NCBI taxonomy): Bacteria > Pseudomonadati > Pseudomonadota > Alphaproteobacteria > Rhodobacterales > Roseobacteraceae > Litoreibacter > Litoreibacter sp. The sequence goes on along the minus strand of NZ_JBYVDD010000005.1, from coordinate 65,741 downwards.
AACCACATCAGAAGAATTTCTTGCAATCGGGCGCCGCGTTATCGCACGCGAAGCGGCTGCATTGGACCTTTTAGGCACCGCGATCGACGCTAGTTTCGCCGAAGCAGTGGAGCTAATGCTGGCGGCGACCGGCCGTGTCATCATTTGTGGCATGGGAAAGTCCGGTCATGTGGCGCGCAAAATTGCAGCCACCTTAGCCTCAACCGGCACCCCCGCCCACTTCGTCCATCCTGCCGAAGCAAGCCACGGCGATCTCGGCATGATGGCGCAAGGCGATGTGGCGCTCATTTTGTCGAATTCTGGGGAAACCCCGGAGCTGGCCGACGTGATTGCGTACACCCGCCGCTTTAATATTCCAATGATTGCAGTCGCCAGCCGCGCCAATAGCACGCTGATGAAACAATGCGACGTTGCCCTACTTTTGCCAAAAGCCGAGGAAGCCTGTGATACTGGCGTGGTTCCAACGACTTCTACCACGATGACCTTGGCGTTGGGTGATGCGCTCGCAATTGCGCTGATGGAGCATCGCCAATTCACACCAGAAAACTTTCGCGACTTCCACCCCGGCGGTAAACTGGGGGCGCGCCTGTCTAAGGTTTCCGACTTAATGCATGTGGGAGATGATCTGCCGATCACCCCCTTAGATACACCGATGTCAGATGTCTTGATCGCAATCAGCCAAAAAGGCTTCGGTGTCGTTGGTGTCACAAACGACGATGGCAATCTTGTCGGCATAATCACGGACGGGGACTTGCGCCGCAACATGAGTGGGCTGCTAGACATGACAGCCGCGCAAGTCATGACAGCCGCACCCACCACAATCCCCCCAGATGCACTGGCCGAGCAGGCCGTAGCGACAATGAATGACCGCAAAATTACCTGCTTGTTCGTAACTAAGGCGGCCAATAGCGGCGCACCGCTAGGCATTTTGCACATTCATGATTGCCTACGTGCGGGCGTGGCATAAGCAATGGCTGCGGTTGACAATAGATACTCGCGCTTTGTGCAATGGGCGAAAATCATCTTCCCACTGGCCGCGCTTGGCCTGCTCTCGACCATGTTTCTATTTTCACGCAGCCTTGATCCATCCGACGCTATCCCGTTTGCTGACATAGATGTCGAAAAAATAGCCCGAGACCAGAAACTTACCTCTCCGAAGCTTTCAGGGGCAACCAAAGATGGCTCCGCCATCACCGTAGACGCCAAAAGTGCAACTCCCGACCTCACCAATCCTAGAAGGTTACACCTTCAAGATGTGGTTGCCAGAATTGAAACGACAGACGGCCCATCCTATGGGATCGTGGCAAACGACGCCTACTATGACGGCACCGACGAGACACTCGACTTGACGGGAAAAGTCCGCCTTTCCACATCGACTGGCTACACACTCATCACTGACACATTGTCCGCTGACTTAGCCACAGCTAACATCACGGCTTCTAACCATGTTACAGGAACTGGCCCAGCAGGACGGCTGGATGCGGGGTCAATGACGTTGACCAAAAATGGCACCACGCAGGTTCTTGTTTTCAACAATGGTGTGAAGCTGATATACGATCCTAAAGAGTAGAGGGTGATATGACAGTACTTTCCAAATTGGTCGGCATCGCGGCGCTAACAGTCTTCTTAATATCTGGTAGCGCTTTCGCTCAGGGCGCTTCTGTTGCCTTTGGCGGATTAAAGCACGACGCTTCTCTGCCAGTTGAAATTACCGCCGATGAATTGACCGTAGACCAAGCAACTGGCTCTGCTGTTTTCATTGGCAATGTTGTAGCAGGTCAAGGGGAAATGCGTCTCAGCGCAGCGCGCGTCCGTGTGGAGTACGCCACGGAAAATGGACAAGTTACAGGCCGCATCAACCAACTGATCGCGACTGGTGGTGTGACCCTAGTGAACGGGGCCGAAGCCGCCGAAGCTGCAAAGGCCATCTACTCAGTTGCAGGCGCTAATATCGTCATGACGGGGGACGTAATCCTCACCCAAGGCGTCAACGCATTATCCGGTGAAAAGCTGACCGTTGATCTGAAGACAGGAAGTGGACGCATGGAAGGCCGAGTCCGCACGATCTTTCAAACCGGCGGAAACTAGCCATGGCCGACGCACCAAACCTTAGCGTACAAGATGGCTCGTCCGGGCTAAAAGTTCTTGGGTTGCGCAAAAACTATAAGCGTCGACCCGTTATCCGCGATGTCTCGATGGAGCTATCGCGCGGTGAAGTCGTCGCACTTTTGGGGCCAAACGGGTCTGGCAAAACAACATGTTTTTACGCAATTGCCGGGTTAGTCACCCCAGAAGCCGGGACCGTGACAATCGAAGGCCGCGACGTAACCTTGTTGCCAATGTATCGCCGGGCAAAGCTGGGAATCGGCTATCTGCCGCAAGAAATGTCAATTTTTCGCGGCCTCAGCGTCGAGGATAACATTCTCGCAATTCTTGAAATTGCCATTAAAGATCGCACAAAGCGGCGAGAGCGCCTCGAAGAACTCCTAAACGAGTTTTCCATTGGCCATCTACGCCGTGCACCGGCGCTGTCCCTTTCTGGCGGTGAAAGACGGCGCGCTGAAATCGCACGCTGCCTTGCAGCCGACCCTAAGTATTTGCTGCTGGATGAACCCTTTGCAGGTGTTGACCCTATTGCAGTTGGTGAAATTCGCGGGCTGGTTTCTGACCTTAAAAAACGCGGAATTGGCATCCTAATTACCGACCACAACGTGCGTGAAACACTCGAAATCGTCGACCGCGCCTATATTCTGCATGACGGCCACGTCTTGATGAGCGGCACAACCGAAGAAGTCGTTCAAGACGAAAACGTGCGCCGTGTATACCTTGGTCAAAACTTTCGGATCAGCTGATATCGGGTAAGTCATTCCCGACCCATACATCTCTTTTGTTGACACAGACGTCCCATTTAGCGCCAAATAGGATCAATGAGTGATCAAAAGTCCCATGCTTTGGTCTTGCCCAGCGCAACACCTATAGGACACGTTCCGAGAATTCGGGCGATACGAGACACTCAACCCAAACCCGGCCAATTTTACGCTATTTGGTCGGTTTTCCCCCAACTATAACTAAGGAGACGCCATGCGGTATCAGATCACGGGCAAACAAATTGACATTGGTGAAGCACTGCAAATCCACGTTAAGGCTGAACTCGGAGCAATTTTGGAGAAATATTCAGGCCGTCCGACAGATGCGACGGTCATCTTTTCCAAAGACGCCCATGAATTCGTTTGCGAAGCGATCATCCACCTAAGTACAGGCCTGACAGCACAAGCGCGCGGCCATAATACAGACATTTACGCAGCCCTCGATCAATGCGGCGAAAAGATGGATAAACAACTGAGGCGCTATAAGCGTCGGTTAAAGGACCACCACAAGACACGACCACAACCGGTTGAACTCTCCGATGCATCCTCATATATCCTTGCCGGAAGTAACGAGACTGAGGATTCAGAGCCAGAATCACTGCAACCGATAATTATTGCAGAAATGGCGGCTAAAATTCCATTGCTATCGGTTGGGGAGGCCGTAATGCAGATGGAGATTGCAGGAGTGCCAGCCTTGGTATTTCGCAATGAGAGAAACAAAAACGTCAATGTCGTCTATCGCAGAGATGACGAAAACATAGGTTGGATCGACCCAACCGACTAATTATATGGCTCATCACGAGCCTACCTATTTAGAGAGCGAACCCATGCAGATTTCAGAAATTCTGACACAGACCGCAGTGAAAACGGTCTCTGCGGTAACCAGCAAGAAGCGGCTCTTTCAAAAAGTCGCTGAAATTGCGGCTTCTGCGCATGGAATCCCTGCGGACATGGCTCTTGAAGCCCTCATGGAGCGTGAATCCCTTGGCCCAACTGGTGTGGGCCATGGGGTCGCTTTACCCCACGCACGTTTAACGTCACTTGAAAACGTGGTTGCCGTGTTCTTGCGGCTGGAGCGGCCAATTGATTTCGACGCAGCAGACCGCCAGCCCGTTGACTTATTTTTTGCGCTGTTTGCCCCGGAAACGGCTGGGGTCAATCACCTCAAGGCGCTCGCGCTGGTGTCTCGCACCATGCGCAATGGCGACACTTGCACCAAACTTCGGTCAAACTCCGCGCCCACAGCATTACATGCGATTTTGACAGAGGCCCAAGAACCAAAGGCTGCTTAGCTCTTGTTCCACGCAGTAAACCCAAAGCTGATGTAGTCCTTTCGGTATACTGCGGTAGCAAGCTTTTCTAATTCTTCATCATAGATTTCGGCCAAACAAAATGGACCAGACTCTGCGTCTATCTCTACCGCCACATCCTCAAGATTAAGCGACGCTGACAGAGCCTGAAAACCCGTTACAAGTTCATCTTCACGCAAGATCACGTCTGGCAATACAACATTCGCTGCGCCCTCAAGCAATGCAGTCTGTGTGGCCCAGACTGCATCTATTCGAACGCTTGTCTGCCCCGCCAAGTTGCCCTTTAGAAACTTTAGAAAGTTGGCAAAGGCTGCGCGGTGATCCGTTTTAGTGTACTCACTCAGATCACCTTGGTTGGGTACAGAAACACCGTATTTATTTCGCATAACCTTTCTAGGGTCTGCAAACTTATCATCCCTTTTAGGTACGATATATCGGCAAAATACTTCATGCGCCCGCGCAAGAGGATGTCTAATCACCGTAAAGCTTCTATGGCCTGGCTGGGATCGTTTCCACTGTCGCAGTATCTTTTGAGACAAATCAGTTTGCAATTCATCGCATTCAACACCGTCTAGTTTCGCAAGCCATTCAAGGACATTTTCCTTTGGGGATCCCGCCACTGGAATGAACAAAATCGGCGCTTCCGCCGCAAGGTAAAACCCTGGCACCCCCGGACCTCGCCGAGGCTCAAAATTAGGTGTCGTAGACAAAGCAAAGTAGTCTACCCCGGCCAAATCTTTCGCCATTTGACTGTAGTTAGTGACTTTCTCTTCCAAGGAGCTTGGGTTTTGTTTTTTGACAGAGTTTGGCGTTGAGCTAATCTGCTCCCGGGACCCTATAAACTGGGCCAACCCATTCAGCACATCAACATCCGAGATATCCTCGTAGGCAACATAAAAACCTGTTTGCCCTGAAACCTGCATTGCCCTCAAAATATCAAGCTGAAAAGCCTGTTTAGCCTCGAGATGGGACACGAATTCATCACGGTCAAAATTCACCATGGCAGAGCGACGTTGCTTCATATCAGACAACTTCCATTGTCCGGTTTGCGCTGCAATTTTCAGTGAAACATAGCTATCCAACGGGTTGCGAGTCAGGATTATCTTAGCACATTTCGGGTCCGAAAGGACGTGCTCCATAACCCGCGGGTCGTGGTCGTTGAAAAAGCGAAAGCCCGGAAAGCCGTCTGTATTTTCCTTCATTCTCTCAATCAAAGACAGTGGAGAAATCTCACGTTGAGCCATATCTATGCCGAACATAGCATCCTTGTTGTGGTGTCCGACAAAGTGCGGATTATAGGCTTCGCCATAACAATGGAGGTCCCCGTACTCGTTCAGACTAGCCTCCAGAAAATTGGAACCAGTCCGCATTTCAGCAAAAATAACAAAGTATTCAAACGGTTTGATCATGATCTATTTCACCAAATACGGGCGACTGCCCCGGGGTTTAATTGAGGTATCGTCAATCACAGGAAAATCACCCATTAGATGCGGACTCATACCGCGGTTTTTTAGACTCTGCAAAAATTGACCGAACCCGGTTAAGTCAGCCATAACAGGTACTTCTGTCAAACGACGCTGGCCTATCCCCCCAATCTGGTCGAGGATAGATTGAAGGTTTTCCATCGGATCTTCGATAAATTCCGCGAGACTCCAAATTCGAACCCGGGCCTTTGTTTTCGCCATCCGAAGCAATTCCAAATGCGCCGCTTCCACCCGCTGTAGTTGAGCAGCAGTTTTGCGCAACTCCGAGAAATTCTGATTAGAATGGAACAAAGGAATAGCCCATGCTCCTGATATAATCGAAATCTGCGCGTTACGGTCTGTTGCTAGAAACTCGGAAACTTTCTGATCATCCGCAGGCCCAAACTGAAAACACTGGTGCTCCCCCCTTGTGTTCCAGATCAAGTTTGAAAGGAACGCGCGCGGATTGTATTCTCGCAATGGAGCACTATCCGACAGCGCCCCATTATAGACCTCATCACCCCCAGCAAAGTGAACCCTATCTTTGGCGAATAAATTTCCATGAACTCGATTGCCGGTTCGCCGTGCGATCCATGCATCAAAGTCCTCAAACAAATCCGTAAACCCTTCAAAGACAGAATACCGACTGCTTGTTCTGCCGTTTTCCCAGCCCTCGTTCGGAAACCGACCTTGCATGTACAAGCCGGCGCGCCCTCGGGTTCGGCGCTCTGTGGCCCTGCTAAATAATCGGTCGATTTTTAATGGGTTCGGCTCTGCCATGACAAGTGCGCGAGACGCAGGCGCCAAAAACTCACGATACAAGCGTTCTGCCCGGGGCCACATTTTCCGCGCAACAAAGCAATCTGACCGCCTCAATAGTTGCAGGTGGTCATCGTAGAAAACATGCGGCTTGCCTTGGAAGTCAAACTTGGAAAGGGTTAAAGACCGGCTCTCAATCTGCGTTGAATAAAGCCTTGCTAGGCTCTGAAAATAACTCTCATCCGGGATCCAGACGCGGCGGAAGTAGCGGTCATATTCTTCCCGGCGTGGATCTTGCAGAATTGCGGATAAAGTCTGGCGCGTCAGGCACCACCACTGTGAGCCAAGATGAGGCAGCACCCCTTCTGGAATTCGGCGTTTCATCTTAAGGCGGCGCTGCAAATCCACGTAGCCGTCGAAAAACCTCCGCTGACGCTTCCATGAAAACGGGAACCGCAGCGTGAACCGCTCCTGATCCAACCCCCCCACAGTCCAATCAACTTCGTCCGTTGTAACCGATTCAATAAAGTCCGTACGCGGCCGTTCATCCAAATATGTCTGCATCTCCTCCACGGGTCTGAGTGGGATGCAGGAACCGCTGGCCAAATATACGTGACGAACCTCTGTGAAGCTCTCCAACATCAACTCGCAAGCAGACTGCGTTGCTCCAACGATGGACCAATTCCCCCACTCACAAGCATGCCGCTCTGAAAATATCACATTCTCTAGATCAGCCAGCTTACCCGTGAAATAATCGTACGTTTCGGCCTCAACCCGTTTATCGACATGTATCACAACAGGCTTGCCATGCTCCGCCCAATGGCGCGCCAACTGCGCGGCACGATCTAGCGCCTCATGCACCAACAAGACAAACCCAACACTCATGCCCAGTTTCCCTTAGACATCAGGCCCAAAATCTCTAATTGACGCCAGTTGATATATTTCTCGGACCACTTGCACCACAAATCGGGATTTTCCGACAGCCCGGCATGATACGCACGGTACTCATGACTGTTGGCGAAATGCTCTTTTCGTTGCAACTCTTCTGCGGATTTTTCAGAAAATGTATCAAGGAACTTTGCATGAAGGAGGCATCCGGACGTCTTTTCGCCTCCCCACTCATCGTAGACTAGATTCAAACCACGCGGCAAAAGCATATGTGTTGAGCTGACATACGCATAGCTTCGATCCCAGCGGACCAGAGGCACTTTGTTCAGGGCCGGAGCACGCTCAGGCTTGTCTGCAAAGAACGCACGAGCCCGCGGCCCGCCCTGGATCCACAAATTACCGTACTTGCTATTCTTTTGGATGGTATAATTGCCACTGTCGAACCAATGCACATGCTCGAATGGATTCTCTCCTGCCTCATAAGGCACAGAGTCAATCGGCCCCTTGGGATACATATCTATCAGCATCGTTCCAAAGGATTTCACCGATGACGCGTCTAACCAATCCGTTAATGCCTTGATTGGGCGCGTATCACTAAACGGGTAGACTAGAAACTCATCAACATCGAGCACCAGAGACCAATGGCCATGACCATATTTACGCAGCAACCAATTCAACCAATCCACACCAAATCGGGATCGCTTATAACTGTCTACAGTACGAAACACCGAAACATCGGGTTGGTTGGATAGGTATTCAGACGTGCCATCATCTGAGCCGTTATCAACAAAAATAAAATGATCTACGCCGAGGTCGCGATAGTATTTCAAAAAAAATGGTGTCCGCACAACTTCATTTCGCAAGGTACAGAACACCAAAATGTCCGACGATCCAATTTGAGCGGTTCGGTCCTTCAGCGCAGCAAGTTGGTGCCGCTTGCGGAGAGCCCGCATGCGCCATCGTCTCCGTTCAACACGAAGCTGGTATGATTGTAGGACACCCATGTTGTGTCACCTCTTACCCGCATAATTAGAGAAGCTTCGTCACCGCAGCGTTAACGATCTCGAAGTGCTCTGGCCAAGTTGGAAGTATTGGCTTTTTTTTCTTATGCGCGTCGACGAGGTCTTTCTGCCTCTGCTCTGCCTGCTCAAGTATTATTTTTTTCCAAAGGTAGCGGTCTTGCAGGTCTGCGTAAACGGGGTAGTCACCCAACACTTCATGATGAATGGCAAGATCGCCACAGATAACCGGAACACCCAGTTGAGCCGCCTCGATCAAAGGCAGCCCAAACCCCTCAGCAAACGTGGGGAACAACAAGCCATGCGCACCAGCCAAAAGACCCGTCATCTCTGTGTCAGTCATATCATTTCGTTCATGCAGCCACGTAGAGTTCCGGTGCTTGTCTAGCCGGGAGAAAACTGCGTCATTGTTCCATCCACGTCGCCCAATGACATAAAGGTCAGGAATGTCATCACGCGTCATAACTTGCTGCATGTCCTCCCAAACGTCCAACAATAGCGCATGGTTTTTGCGCGGCTCAATAGTGCCAAGCACAACAAAATAGGGCCTAACATGGCCTAAATCTTGAAAGTCGGTGCAAGGCTGAGGCGCCCCTAAATGCGCACTCACATAGGAAGGGCTATGCGCCCATGAGCTAAAATAATGCTGAACTCGGTCTTTTGTATCCTTTGAGTTTGCGATGATAAGGTCGCTGTAAGACGCCACTGCACGCATTTTTTTCTCAAACTTAGGCACACTTCCAGCGCGCTGGAAATCAGGCCAATCTAGCGGAATCATATCATGGATAAGCGTTGCAACCTTAAAGCCAGCGCTGACCATACCAGACAATGTGGTCTCGCTTAAATTTGAGTGGCCAGTGTTAAAATAAACTCCATTTGGAGCCGGTATTTCAGGAAGTACGTCTTTCCCCGATATTGCAATCGCTAAGCGGCGCAAATCTGATTCTGCCGCCCCTCTCTTCTTTGAGGTCCGCAAACCGATCCTAGCCCGCCAATCCGGCTTGCCCCAAGCAGTATCTCCGCCCATCTTTGCGCGAAAGGCAACAGCCCCACTTCTATCCAAGAGCACATAACCGCTGGCCACCCGCGCGAGACAGAAAAACAAACTATTTGGCGTAGAGAGGCACCAATCCAGATAGGCCATCTCGACCCGGTCCACACCAGTCAAAGGCCCCTGCCCCACACGCGACACAAGTCGCGTAATGTCTAGAACGACGGTATAGGGCCTATTTATCGTAGTGCCCGGACTGATGCCAACGCCATGCATCGGTGATCATCTCCTTCAAAGTTGAGCGGTGCGGGGCCCACCCTAACTCTGTCTTGGCACGATCGCTTCCAGAAACCAACTTGGTGCAATCACCCGCACGACGCTCACCTTCTATAATTGGAACGTCCCTATTCGTCACAGCCCGACTGTGATCGACAACTTCCCGCACTGAAAACCCGCTGCCAGTCCCCAAATTGAAAACTCTTGGCGCGTGACCATCAAGCAGCCAGTTGATCCCTTTTACATGTGCATCAGCCAAGTCCATCACATGTACATAATCCCGGATGCATGTACCATCAGGGGTGTCATAATCGCTGCCAAAGACCGTCAAAGCCGAGCGTTTTTCGTCAATCGCATCCAGCATCAACGGAATCAAATGCGTCTCGGGCTGGTGAAACTCACCAACCTCACCAGCCGGATCCGCGCCTGCCACATTGAAGTAACGGAAAATCACATGGCGCATGCCGTGGCTCTGCTCAAAGCTTGCCAGAATGTCCTCAACTGCACGCTTTGAGGCGCCGTAAGCATTGATCGGATGCTGCTCACTCTCTTCAGTTAAGGTGACCCCATCCTGATCGCCATAAGTGGCACAGGTTGAAGAAAACACGAAGTTCAGGCACCCAGCCTCGGCAGCAGCTTCAATAAGGTTCAGCGAGCCGCCCACGTTATTGCGCCAATAGAGTCCAGGGTTATCCATGGACTCGCCCACCTGGCTCAAGGCGGCAAAATGCATAACCGCAACTGGCGCGTATTTCGCAAAAACTTCGTCTAGCCGCGCCCTATCCAGCAAATCCCCTTGCTCAAATGGGCCAAATTTCACCGCATCCTGCCATCCGGTACAAAGGTTATCGAATGTAACCGGGGTGAACCCAGCCGCCGACAAAACCTTACACGCATGCGATCCAATGTAGCCCGCCCCGCCAGTAACCAGTACATTCGCCATAGTGCGCCCTTAACTACTGAACCACACTTCGCGCGGCCGCCAATTCATCTAGATAACCCGACAACTCTTCCTTCAAATCATCTCGCGCAAGGCCAAATGCAACTGTCGCCTGCAAATACCCAGCCTTTGATCCACAATCAAAGCGCTGTCCACGGAACCGGTAACCAAATACATCACGGTCAGCTTCGATTTCCTGAGCAATTGCATCCGTCAGCTGAACTTCTCCACCAGCGCCTCGTTTAATTTTATTCAAATTTTGCAATACTTTTGGCGTAAGAATATAGCGCCCAATTACCGCAAGGTTCGATGGCGCAGAGTCAACAGTTGGCTTCTCAATCATCCCGCGAACGGAGACCAGCGACCCCATATCTTCCTTCACGTCCAACACGCCGTATAAATTTGTTTTTTCCGTAGGGACTTCCATTGCCGCAACCATACAACCCCCGGTCTCCGAGTAGGCTTCGACCATTTGCTGAAGGCATGGCTTTTCGGCAGCGATTACATCATCAGGCAAGATCACTGCAAACGGTTCATTCCCAATAAGACGCCGTGCACACCACACCGCATGACCAAGACCCAGCGCTTTGTGCTGACGGATGTAAGCAATAGCACCGCTGTCCATATTGGTGCTCTTAAGTGTGCTCAAAAGCTCCGTTTTGTTCTTTTTCCGAAGGGATGCTTCTAGCTCTGGCGCGTGATCGAAATAATCTTCCAGCGCGCCTTTTCCACGCGAGGTCACAAAGATAAATTCTTTGATCCCGGCAGCTCGAGCCTCATCAATTGCGTATTGAATAAGAGGTCTGTCGACGAGCGTCATAATCTCTTTCGGAATGGATTTGGTCGCAGGCAAAAACCGCGTACCCAGTCCGGCAACCGGAAATACTGCTTTGGTAACTTTACGCTTCATTTTCTTTGCCTCATTACTTTTCTCAACACCTAAACCGTAAGCGGATGAACTGCTACACAATGGCCGCTTAGTCTTTCAAAACTGTGTCCCGAAAGCCGATCGATTGAAAGGCTACATTTTGCAACATCAACGCCTTAATTTAACGCGTCCCACTGAGTAATAGTCGCTCCCGGAGATAGCGATTTGCGCGTCGATACCATGCCCAAACTGGGTCGTTACGGGTTGATTTTCCGAATATTCCCCCCGACTGCACCCAGAACCCTCCATCATGGAACCAGCGTCGGTGAAACAATGCCGTCAAACTCAGCACTATGACGCTACACGGCACCCCGCCAGCAGCCATTGCTTGAGCTTTTGAAAAGGCCCTCTTCCGAAACAACCAACTGCTGCTTAAAAACACATGTTCCGGAGTTAAGAGCTGAGCTGTAAATCGTTTGAATGGAGTGGGTTGCGGCCAGCTTGTGCTTTCCATAAGGATCCGCACAGCCCCATTCTCCAGTCCAGAATCCAACTCATTTTGCAGCTTAACAACATCTCGCGGCTCCAACTGCCCCCCCAATAATGCCTTGTCCAAACGCTGCAATTGCTGACCTCGAAACGTCTTCAGGTTTCCGCCAGACACCCCATGCTTTTTATGAAAATATGCTTGGCTAGCCCCAATCTCGAATAGCGATTTTGGGCGGCGGTCGCGCCCGCGAAGAGCGGATGCACTATAGCCGTGTTGAACTTCCGCATCGGGAACAATTGCAGTTGAAAGCCCCGCTTCGCCAATTCGAATATTCAGGTCAGTCTCATCAAGAAAAAAGTGAAAGTTTTCATCAAACCCGCCCAGCTTATGTAGAGTAGATCGCCGAAAGGCGCAGTTGGTTCCTTGTGTCTTTATATAGCGATGCTGCACCACATCCGGCACGGTAGTCTTATGCACCTCGATTGAAATCGCACTGCCATCAGGCGCAACTTCTTCCGCCTTCCATTGGAAAGAAATACCATTACGCCCGCGCACGAACCCCCCCGCCGCAACGATGGTCAGGCTTTGGAAAGGAGCAGTCAGCCGTTCAAGCCATGTGGGTTCGGCAATCGAATCATCATCAATGAAAGCAACCAAATCGCCCGATGCCAGCCCAACCCCGATATTGCGAGCCTGTGAAATGTTTGCCGCGCCGCAGGTGGCATGTTTGATACGACTTGGATCGGTGATCGTGCTTAGCACTTTGGCCGTCTGCGGGTCCGAAACCAAAACAACCTCAAAACCGCGTAGAGTTTGAAACTCCAAGGCGCGCAAACAACGGCGTAATTCTTCCGGCCGGTGGCGGCTGACAACAACCACACTGACCGAAAGCCCCGTCATGGGTGCCCCATCTCCGCAAGCATGGCCTCAAGCCTCGGCACATCTTCAGGGTTATTTAACTCCCAAAACTGTCTTCCGCGTGCTTCCACTTCGACACATAGAACCTTGCGATCATTTTCCAAAAACCGAAGCTGTTCTAAACCTTCTAACGTCTCCAATGGCCCGACCGGCCACCCGCCATATTCCCGCAACGCATCAGGACGGTAAGCATAGACGCCGACATGGTGAAAAACAGGTGTTTTGGCTGTGTTAGAGTATACTTCAGAGGTGAACGGGATCACTTCCTTAGAGAAATACAACGCCGACATATCCTGACTAAACACAGCGGTTGTCCCGCCTACTCGGCCATTCTTTCGGTCCTCTAAAAACCCATTTAGGGCCCGCCCATCGCACCGCAACACAGGCGTTGCACATGACGCATCCCCAGAGGTCCTTAAACCAGCGATTAGATCTTCCACAAACCAAGCTGGCGTCAAAGGCGCGTCGCCTTGAAGATTCACAACAATTTCTGGATCTGCCCCCAACTTTGGCAACGCCTCAGCGCAACGCTCTGTGCCATTGAAGCAATCTGAGGATGTCATGACAACTTCTGCACCAAAGGCCTCTGACGCCAGCTTGATACGCTCATCATCAGTCGCAACCACAACCCGATCAACACCAGAAACAGATTTAGCAGCCCGCCAAGACCGCTCAATCAAACTGCGGGCTTCCCCAGTCGCGCCGATCAAGGAAACAAGCGGCTTCCCGGGGTAGCGCGTGGACGCATATCGCGCTGGAATTACAATCGTGACCGACATCAAGCAGGCTTCAAATCAACGCCCGGTGCATAGGCGATAAAAAACGGGTTCTCATAAATCGGCTTGCCATACGTTAGCGGTGTGTGATCATCAAATCGCACGACCGAGCCGCCCGCGCCGTTTAGCACGGCATGCCCTGCTGCCGTGTCCCACTCCATTGTTCGACCAACGCGTGGATAAATATCGGCCTCACCAGCGGCAACCAAACAGAACTTCAGCGAAGACCCTGCGCCAGTCATATCCGACGTCTTGTACTTCGAAATATAGTCATCAGTTGCCTGATCACGATGGGATTTTGACGCCACAACAACAAGCGCATCATTGTCCGGTGATTTAACGCGAATAGGCCTTGTTAGACCCTGTTTTTGCCGGTCGAATGGCCCGATTTCTTCAAGCGATACCCCATCCGAGTTCGTGAAGAACATACGTTCCTTGGCCGGAGCATAAACGACACCGCGTGTTGGCGTTCCATTCTCGATAAACGCGATGTTCACTGTGAAATCGCCACGGCGTTTTATGAACTCTTTAGTGCCATCTAATGGGTCGACAATAATGAAGTTTGCGGCACTCTCGGAATGTGTGGCCGCTTGCTCTTCTGTGACCAACAACACATCGGGGAACGCAGCCCGTATGCCCGCAGATATAATCGCATCCGCCGCCTCATCGGCCGCTGTTACGGGGCTATCATCCGACTTTGAACGTACATCAAAATCATCCGCACCATAGATCTCCATGATTTTGTCTCCAGCCTCTAGGGCCAGTTCCCGAAACACCGTTGCCATCTTGTTATAGTCCAAAGCCACTCTCCTGCCGGAATATTGATTTACCACTTTGGACTTCTTATGATGCCTTGATAACAGATCGGCAAGTTTTCTAGCGTTTAATGACCAGAACACCGACCTAAACGGCAAAGCAGGTTTGCACGATGTTCAGAACCGAAGAGCGTACTACCCATTTTCGGTCAGCTATCGGGCTGATGGACCTGATCTACGTTGCCACAGTTAGGCACGTCAGAAAATCGCACAGCAACGCGATCATCGGCTTGGCAATGAACATGATGACCACCGTGATCATGGTTGGCGCATTCTACCTCATGTTCTCAGTGCTTGGACTTAAAGGTAACGCCATCCGTGGTGACTTTATTTTATACCTTCTGTCGGGCATTTTTCTGTTTTTGACCCACACAAAGGCCGTTGGCGCGATAATGGGGTCCGAGGGGCCTACATCGGCAATGATGAAGCACGCGCCGATGAATACTGCGATCGCAATTGCCTCTGCCGCACTGTCCGCACTCTATCTTCAGACCCTATCCGCAGCATTAATCTTATTTGTAGTGCACGTTGCTTGGCACCCCATTGTAATTGACGATACGATCGGCACCATTGCGATGTTTCTTTTAGCATGGTTTTCAGGCGTAGCTGTTGGAATGGTGTTCCTCGCACTCAAGCCTTGGTTTCCGGGCTTCGCCTCAATCGCCTCAACCGTCTATAGTCGCGCCAACATGGTGGCGTCTGGCAAAATGTTCGTCGCGAACACTATGCCCGGCTATATTCTGGCGTTCTTCGACTGGAACCCGCTCTTCCATTGCATCGATCAGGCACGCGGCTTCGCATTTATCAACTATAGCCCGCATTTCAGCTCAATTTCCTACCCGGTAATTGTTTCGGTAACCTTGATCATGGTTGGATTGATGGGCGAATTCCAAGCGCGGCGCTATGCATCCATCAGTTGGAGCGCGGGGCGTTAAGCCAAGTTATACTGCGATCCACAATCCTGTTGCGTTTGACCTTCAAGTTGCGAGCCGTCCTTCATAGGCTTAAGTAGGTTTCAAACCAAAAAGGATGCCACCGTGACCGACCTGACTCCCCGCGAAATCGTATCCGAGCTAGATCGCTTTATTATCGGCCAAAATGACGCCAAGCGCGCTGTTGCAGTCGCGCTGCGAAACCGTTGGCGGCGCAAACAACTACCTGACGATCTGCGCGACGAGGTTTATCCCAAAAACATCTTGATGATCGGCCCAACAGGTGTCGGCAAAACTGAGATATCTCGACGGTTAGCAAAACTAGCGCGTGCTCCCTTTTTAAAGGTAGAAGCCACCAAGTTCACCGAAGTTGGATATGTTGGACGAGATGTTGAACAAATCGTCCGTGATCTGGTCGACGCCGCGATACTTATGACCCGCGAACACATGCGCGACGACGTTAAAAGTGCTGCGCATAAAGCTGCTGAAGAACGGGTAATTGATGCGTTAGCTGGGACTGGGTCCCGTGAAAGCACGCGTGATATGTTCCGCAAAAAACTACGCGACGGCGTGCTCGACGACAAAGAAATAGAGCTAGACTTAGCAGACTCCGGCGGGGGGAATCCGTTTCAGATGTTCGAGGTTCCCGGACAACCCGGAATGGGTGACAGCCCAGGGATGATGAATTTAGGGGATTTGTTTGGTAAGGCTATGGGTGGCAAAACAACCAAACGCAAAATGCGTGTCGCTGACAGCTATGCCATGTTGATTACTGAAGAGGCAGACAAACTTCTGGACCAAGAGACTGTAACCCAAGCCGCCATTGAAGCTGTTGAACAAAATGGCATCGTCTTTCTAGATGAGATCGACAAGGTTTGTGCCCGCGCGGATGCCCGCGGAGCAGATGTTAGCCGCGAAGGGGTGCAGCGTGACTTACTCCCCTTAATCGAAGGGACAACTGTCTCAACAAAACACGGGCCTGTGAAAACGGACCACGTGCTATTTATCGCATCGGGCGCGTTTCATATCGCCAAACCGTCAGACTTATTACCGGAACTGCAAGGCCGCCTGCCGATCCGGGTAGAACTACGCGCGCTCACCGAAGATGATTTTGTACGCATTTTGACCGAAACTGATAATGCCCTCACATTGCAATACACCGCATTGATGGGAACCGAGGGCGTCACCGTCAACTTCACCCAAGATGGGATTGCCGCCTTGGCGCGCATCGCCGCCGAAGTGAACTTGTCCGTAGAAAACATCGGCGCGCGGCGCCTCTATACCGTCATGGAGCGCGTTTTCGAAGAACTGAGCTTTACCGCCCCCGACCGTGCCGGAGACGAAGTTACCCTAAATGCAGAATTCGTCGAAACTCATCTCGGCGCGCTCAGCAGATCATCCGATCTTAGTCGCTATGTCCTTTAGCACCACAAAAACTAGGCTGCTCTTTTGCAGCCTAGTGCTGCTCTTGGCCGCCTGTGCTTTTCGCGGCGAACTGGTTCGCGTTCCAGAGGGCCTTGCCGCGGCCACAAGCCGACCAATTTTCTTTGCGACAAGCCGCCAAGTCGATACACAGCTCTTCGGGACACAACGCTCGCGCAAAGTAACATATGGCGTGGCCGAAGTTTCAATTCCGCCCAATCACAAACCGGGTCAAATTGAGTGGCCTAGGGGCAAACCTGACCCACAAAAGCACTTCTTACTGTCGCGCACACTAACCTATCCCGATGGGGCAGGAATGCGGGCGACCCTAGACAAGGTTCTGTCTAAGCGAAAAGTTGAAGATCGGGATGTCGTAATTTTTATCCATGGTTTCAACAACCAGTTTGGCGACGGAATATACCGCATTGCACAGATGGGGTATGATCTGGGTGTTCCCGGAATTGCAGTTACATATTCGTGGCCCTCTGCGGGAAATCCTCTGAATTATGCCTACGACCGCGATAGCGCTTTGTTTGCTCGCGATGGTTTGCGCCAGTTGATTGAGGAAATCTCCAAGTCCAAGGCGCGTGAAGTCATTTTGGTCGCTCACTCCCTTGGCTCACTGGTCACTATGGAAACCCTTCGTGAGCTACACGTTTCTGGTAAAAAGCACACATTGGATCGCATTGGTGGGGTAGTTTTAATGTCCCCTGACGTTGACCTTGATGTGTTTCGTTCGCAAGCTGACGCTATCGGAAAACTCCCCGATCCGTTTATCATCTTCTCTTCGCGCAAAGACCGAGCCTTGCGGCTTGTCGAGCGGCTAACAGGGCAGAAAAACAGGCTTGGGCGGCTTAGCGATGTAAGCGAAATTGCTAAGTATAATATCACCTACATCGACGTGACCGCCTACGGAGAGGGAGGCTCAAATCACTTCGTGACTGCGACCTCGCCAGCATTATTAAAAATTCTTAGCCGCGTTCCAGACCTCGAAGCCGCACTGTCTGGGGATGGGGGGCGAACCGGGATACTTCCGGGAACGATCCTATCTGTTCAAAATGCTACCAACTTAATTTTGGCCCCAGCAACAGCTCGGTAACCGCTGCACTTTAATCAGCACTGTCGGACATCGAAGCAGCACAAGTTTTTTCATGCGCCGCTCTAAAAATCACATTTTAGTTCGCCTTAATTGACCAATGTCAAAGAGAGGCCAGTTGCGGCTGGTTACACATCCAAGACAGAATAGTCTTCGAGACGCGCACACCCATGAAATTCAACTTTGCCACTCTTCTTTCCTCAGCCCTGCGGAGCTGCGCCGCTCGGCTGCGTTGGGTGCTACCTACACTGCTGTGCCTTAGCTTCATTTTGGGGCAAAGCTTGCCGATGTCCGCAGCCCAAAATGGTGCTGTCTGGATGGAGATTTGCGGCGAACACGGACCAAAGTTGGTTCAGGTGGAAGCCGATGGATCAGCCCCGGCATCAGAACCCGATCCAACATGCGCCCATTGCTCATATTGCCTTGCTCAGGTCACAGGCACTTCCGGGGTTTTGCCCGCCTTTGAAACAAAAACTCCCAACCTTGCTCTTACAAAATCCTTTTCACCATGCCCGCAGGTGCGCGTTGTGAACGAGCCTGAACACTATTGGTCCCTGTGCCGGGGGCCCCCGAATGGAAACGAATATTACAAAATGATTTCAGCACTATACGTAAAAACCGTTGATACTTCTATGATGCCCAATACGCGATTGGGGGCATCATGAAACGCCTCCAAAGCCTCCCCAAAACTCTCTGCTCGATGCTGCACAAATCTGTGCGCCTGATTGCGATATTGCAAATTGCGCTGGTAATCTTAGCAATCGAGGCCCTACCGGGCATGGCGCAAAATGCGCCGGTTCTGCAAAAGTACATTTCCAAAATTCCAGCAAGCACCTTCGTCGAAGATGCCACCGGTTATGGGCCGATCCGCGAGGACGTGGCTGCGGCCCCAATTCTACACGGCAGTGATGTCGTCGGATACGCGTATATCACCTCGGATTTTGTCAGCACCACGGGATATTCTGGCAAGCCAATTCACGTCATGGTCGCGATTGACGAGGATGCTAAATTGCTTGGCGCAAAGCTGGTTAAGCACTCTGAACCTATCGTTCTGATTGGCATTCCAGAGCGCGAAATTACCGCGATGATCGAAAGCTACATCGGCCTTGATATCGTGGCGGAGGCCGCCGCCGGTGGCACCGGACATGATGTTGATATCATCTCGGGTGCGACGGTTACCATTATGATCATTGACGATTCCCTTGTCAGATCAAGCATCAAAGTGGCGCGGGTTTTGGGGTTAGGTGGCCTGAATAATGATGCCGCCAACTCTGGGCCAACGCATGAGTTAAACATGGATGCGCAGGGTATCACTGACTGGAACACAATGGCCGGTGATGGCACGTTGCGTCGCCTGACCCTTGATATTGGCCAGATCAACCAAGCCTTTGTGGAGACCGGCGATACGCGGGTGCTGCGCCACGAAGAAAAAGGCGAGGCAGGCGACACGTTCATCGACATGCATGTGGCACTTGTCTCGGTCCCGTCGATTGGCCGCAGCCTGCTGGGCGAAAACGAATACGGCAATCTCGTTGAGTGGATGGAGGAGGGAGAGCAGGCGATCTTTATGATGGGTCGTGGGGTGTTCTCTTATAAGGGATCGGGCTATGTTCGTGGCGGAATTTTTGATCGTATCCAGCTGATTCAAGGCGATATTTCTGTACGCTTTCAAGATAAAGGCCAGCGCCGGATAGGCGAGGTTGCCGCTGAAGGCGCGCCTGAATTTATTGAAAAAGATGTGTTTAAAATCCCAGCGGATGCAGGGTTTGACCCGACCAAACCCTGGCGCATCCAATTGCTGGCGCAACGTGCTGTTGGGCCAATCGAGAAAATTTTCCTGACCTATGATCTAGGGTACAATATCCCGCCGCAATATTTGACCGCACTGGCGCCGCCTGTTGCTGTTGCCTCGATCGAGAGTGACGAAGATGTTGCTGCACGCACGGCGCTATGGCAGCGGATGTGGAAGGGTAAAAAGGTCGAAATTGGCATCCTGATTGCCATGCTGACCGTCCTGACTGGCGTGTTTTTCTTCCAAATGCAGGCCACTCGTCACAAGCGCGCATTCTATTGGTTCCGCATGGGTTTCTTGGTGCTGACCTTGGTGTTCTTGGGGTGGATGGAAAACGCCCAGCTTTCGATTGTGAATTTGATGGCGCTTGGGGCGTCCCTAGCCAACGGCTTTAGCTGGGATGCCTTTTTGATGGATCCGCTGGTGTTTATTTTGTGGACATCGGTTGCCGTCACCTTGCTGTTTTGGGGCCGTGGAGGATTTTGTGGCTGGCTGTGCCCGTTTGGAGCGCTCCAAGAAATATCCAACCAAATTGCGCGGTTTTTCAAAGTGCCACAATGGACCCTGCCTTGGGGGCTTCACGAGCGCCTGTGGCCACTGAAGTACATGATTTTCCTCGGCCTGTTCGGCCTGTCACTGGTGTCTATCCCCGTGGCCGAACATTACGCCGAAGTAGAGCCGTTCAAAACTTCAATCATCCTGAAATTTGCGCGGGAATGGCCATACGTGCTGTTTGCCACAGCTCTTTTGGGTGCGGGTCTTTTTGTTGAACGGTTCTACTGCCGCTATCTTTGCCCGTTGGGGGCTGCATTGGCGATCCCCGGGCGGATACGCATGTTTGATTGGTTAAAACGCTACAAAGAATGTGGCTCCCCGTGCCAGACATGCTCAAACGAGTGCTTTGTTCAGGCGATCCATCCAACCGGAGAGATTAACCCAAACGAATGCCTGTCCTGCCTGCACTGTCAGGTACTTTATCAAGATCACGACAAGTGTCCCGTCATCATTAGAATCGACAAAAGACGGGCCAAGGCGGCAGTAAGTTCTGCTTCTGTTGACCACCTTGTCAATCATCCGAACCATAAACCAACTAAGGAGACTAATCATGTCTGACGACCTTAAGAAAAATGCGGGCCTCACACGCCGCGCCGTTTTGACCGGCCCGGTCAAGGGTGCTGTTGCTGCGGGTACGCTGATGGCCGCGGGCGGCCTTGCGACCACGGCAGAAGCCAAAGGTGCTGCCGAAGTTGCACCAGGTGAACTTGATGAATATTACGGCTTCTGGTCCTCTGGGCAGGCTGGCGAAGTCCGCGTTATGGGCGTTCCGTCCATGCGTGAATTGATGCGTATTCCAGTATTTAACCGCTGCTCTGCTACGGGTTGGGGTGATACCAACGAATCCAAGAAAATTCTGACTGAAGGCCTGATGCCGGAGACCAAGGAATTCTTGGCCAAGCGCGGCATGGAAACCTATCACAACGGCGATTTGCACCACCCGCACATGTCCTTCACTGATGGCACCTATGATGGCCGCTATTTGTTCATGAACGATAAGGCCAACACCCGTGTTGCGCGTATTCGTCTAGACGTGATGAAAGCTGACAAGATCATCGAGATCCCAAATGCGTCAGACATCCACGGCCTGCGCCCACAAAAATTCCCACGCACAGGGTATATTTTTGCGAATGGCGAGCACCGCGTACCTTTGGTAAACGACGGCACGAACATGGATGCAGTCGAAGACTATGTCTCGATCTTTACCGCGATTGACGGCGACACCATGGAGATCGCTTGGCAGATCATCGTGACTGGTAACCTTGATAACACCGATTGTGATTACCAAGGTAAATATGCGGTTTCGACCTCGTACAACTCCGAGGGCGCAATCGAATTGGCCGGTATGATGGAAGCAGAATTGGACCATGTTGTTGTTTTCAACATCGCCCGCATTGAGGCTGCTGTCGCCGCTGGCGAATACAAAGAGTACAACGGTGTCAAAGTTCTGGATGGCAAAAAAGGCTCGAAACTGACGGCCTATATTCCGATCCCGAACAGCCCACATGGCGTTAACTCATCCCCGGATGGCAAATACGTCATGATCAATGGTAAACTGTCGCCAACAGTTTCAATCATTGAATACGCAAAGCTAGACGCAGTATTTGAAGGCGCGGAGCCACGCTCTGCGGTTGTTGCTGAACCAGAACTGGGTCTTGGTCCACTTCACACCGCGTTCAACGGCAAAGGCGAGGCCTACACCACGTTGTTCCTCGACAGCCAAATTGTGCACTGGAACATCGACAAAGCTATTCGTCTGTTTAACGGCGAAGATGTTGATCCGATCATCCAGAAAACTGATGTGATGTATCAGCCAGGCCACAACCACACCTCGATGGGTGAAACCAAAGAAGCCGACGGTAAGTGGTTGGTGTCGCTGAATAAATTCTCGAAAGATCGGTTCCTTAATGTTGGGCCGTTGAAACCCGAGAATGATCAGTTGATCGACATCACCAATGGCAACCTTGAGGTTGTTCATGATGGCCCGACATTTGCCGAGCCGCATGACTGTATCATCGTGCGTCGTGACATTGTGAACCCGGTAAATGTTTGGGACCGCAATGATGTGACTTGGGAAGATGCCCGCAAACAGGCCGAAGCCGATGGCGTCGATCTGGAAGAGGGCAGCGAAGAGGTCATCCGTGACGGCAACAAAGTGCGGGTCTATATGTACTCCGCCGCGCCGACGTTCTCGATGGAGCAGTTCACAGTCAAGCAAGGTGATGAAGTGACTATCTACATCACCAATATTGACGATGTAGATGATCTGACCCACGGCTTTACCCTAGGCAATCACGGTATCTGTATGGAAGTCGCCCCACAGGCAACTGCCTCGGTTACTTTCACTGCCGATCGCCCGGGCGTTCACTGGTATTATTGCCAATGGTTCTGCCACGCACTCCACATGGAAATGCGCGGCCGGATGCTGGTTGAACCTGCGTAAGGACGAAAACATGTTGCGCGCTTTGTCTTTGTTGGCTGCCCTGATTGTACCGGTTCAAGCCGGTGCAGCAGAGCATGCTGTGACACCGACAAAGGGCGCACTTGTTGAAGCTTTGAAAATTGCGCAGGCGGGGGATATTCTCCGCCTGTCGCAGGGCACCTATGAGGGGCCAATTTCTATTGATATTCCCCTCACTTTAAGCGGTGAGGATGCGGTGATTGATGGCCATGGAGATGGCTCTGTCATCACAGTTAATGCGCCTGATGTAGTCGTGCGTGGCTTTACTGTGATTGGCTCTGGCTCGGGCGGTGATGGCCTTGATGCCGGGATCACATTGACCAAAAAAGCGCGCGGCGCGGTGGTCGAGAAAAACCGCCTGTTGGGCAATCTGATAGGCATTGATGTGCATGGGGCCAAAGATGCCTTGATTGCGCGCAATACCATCGAGGGTCGTCAAGATCACCGGATGAATGCTCGCGGCAACGGCATCTATATCTGGAATGCACCCGGTGCGCGGGTAATTGGCAATGACGTGCGTTGGGGGCGCGACGGGGTGTTTGTGAATACCTCTAAAAACAATACATTTATCGGCAACCGGTTCCGCGATCTGCGGTTTGCGGTGCATTATATGTACGCCAATAACTCGGTAGTTTCAGGGAATTCCTCCGAGAACAATCACCTTGGGTTTGCCATTATGTATTCTGATAACGTGCTGATTGAAGGTAATATTTCGCGCAATGATCGCGATCACGGCATTATGATGAACTACACCAACAAAAGCCGTGTTATTGAAAATCGTATTATCGCGGGGGGTGATAAATGTGTGTTTATCTACAACGCGCATAAGAACTCTCTGAGTGGAAATTTGTTTGAGCGCTGTAAAATCGGCGTGCATTTCACCGCTGGATCAGAGCGCAACGCAATCTATGGGAACGCCTTTGTCGCCAATCGCACGCAGGTTAAATATGTAGGCTCAAAATGGATAGATTGGACTAAAGACGGGATTGGAAATTATTGGTCTGACCACGCGGCTTTTGATCTAAATGGGGACAACATTGCCGATGCTGCATATCGCCCGAATGACATTATGGATCATATTTTATGGACGCAGCCCGCGGCCAAATCTTTGCTCGGATCGCCTGCGGTACAACTTATCCGATGGTCACAATCTGCCTTTCCGGCAACATTGCCCGGTGGCGTAATTGACAGCGCCCCGATGATGCATCCGCCAACACTTGAAATCCCAGACTGGGAAGCACCTCAATGACCAACCTGATGATTGAAAACGTGGTAAAGCGCTATGGCAATATGGAAACCGTGTGCGAGGTTTCCATGTCCGTTGCAGCCGGCGAGCGCGTGGCGCTTTTGGGTCATAATGGCGCGGGTAAAACCACGCTGATGCGGATGATCCTTGGTTTAACCCCCATCTCAAGCGGCACGATCAGGGTCTTAAATGCGGCCCCCGGTACACGCTCGGCACGCACTGGCACGGGTTTTTTGCCGGAAAACGTAGCCTTTCTGGGTGCCTTGTCGGGGCGCGAGCAATTGCACCATTTTGCGCGCCTTAAATCAGAGCCGCTCAAGGCTGCTGATGTCCTGCTAGAGAGAGTAGGCCTGTTTGAGGCTGCCGACCGTAAAATACGCACATATTCCAAAGGAATGCGTCAACGGGTAGGCCTTGCTCAGGCGCTTTTGGGTCGACCAAAACTGGCGCTACTTGATGAGCCGACCAGCGGGCTTGACCCGATTTCACGGCATGAATTTTATGACATTGTCGATGACTTAGCGGCTCAGGGCACAGCTGTTTTGCTGTCATCACACGCCTTGACCGACCTTGAAACCCGCACAGACCGCATCGCCATTATGAGCAAAGGCGCGCTGGTGGCGGATGATACTTTAACCAACTTGCGGCGAGGCGCATTGATGCCCATCCATATCGAAATCAGCGTTGATCCCGATGCTGCGGACCAAGTTGCCCATGAGATCGGTGGGACGCGCAGCAATGGACATTCCGTCTCTCTGACATGCTCTACGGATGACAAAATGACCTTGCTGGGACGTATCACAGGTTTCGGATCAGTGATACGGGATGTCGAAGTGACCCCGGCTAGCCTTGAAGATCTATATCGTCATTACAGCACCAATAAGGGGGTGAGCTGATGTCGATCCTGATTATTGCTAGATTAGAATTACTCATCGCGCGGCGCAATATGTGGGTTGCAACGTCGGTAATTTTGATGGGACTGTTTACCGTGGTTTTGACCCTGACGGGGGGGGCGCCCACCGGTGCTCTTGGGGTTGATCCACTGGTGATTACGGCCACTTCAATTACTACATTGTCGGTCTATCTGATTCCGTTGATCGGGCTATTGTTGTCATTCGATGCAATCGTGGGCGAGTCTGAGCGCGGCACGCTGGCCCTTGGGCTTAGCTACCCGGTGTCGCGCGCCGAAATACTGATTGGCAAATTTTTGGCACACCTCAGCGTGTTGGGTTTTGCGGTAGCCGTAGGTCTTGTGCTGGCCGCCGTGTTGACCACATGGCAACATGGAGCAGCTGATCTGTCATATTGGCCATTGGTCAAGCTTTTTGTGACCTCACTGGCGCTAGGTGCGGCCTTCCTTGGCATCGGCTATCTGGTGTCCAGCATGGTCCCCCAAACCAGTGTTGCCTCTGGGATCGTTATCCTGATTTGGCTAATCTGTGTGGTTCTTTATGATCTGGGTCTGCTGGGGGCTTTGGTGGCCGATGATGGGGGTGCGTTTACCAAAACAGTGTTCCCGTGGCTGCTTGTTGCTAATCCGGCAGATGCTTTTCGGATGATCAATATGCCTGATGTTTCTGTCGCAGTTTTGACCACAGGAATTGGGGCTGCGAGCGGGGCCTCTAGCAACCTTAGCCAAATCATTTCCCTCTTATTATGGCCAGTTCTGGCGCTGTTTTTCGCGTGGGCTGCTTTTCGGAAAGTTGAACCATGAAAATGTTAATGGTCGCCGTCATGCCGCTAGTTTTAATGGCCATGACGGGATGCAAAGAAGACAGCGCCACGCTTATGGTCCCCGAGGCCGTTGCCCTTACAGAAGAGGCGGCTGGACATTATTGCCAGATGGTTATTCTTGAACATCAAGGGCCAAAAGCACAGGTTCACCTTTCCGGCTATCTAGCCCCTTTGTGGTTTAGTCAGGTGCGCGATGGCTTGGCCTACATAATTTCGCCAGAGCAAGAGGCTGAAATTTTGGTGCTTTATGTGAATGACATGGGGCAAGCGCTCAATTGGAGTACGCCAGGATTCGACAACTGGATCATGGCAAAAGACGCCTTTTTTGTTGTCGGATCTGACGCGATTGGTGGAATGGGTGCGCCAGAAATTGCACCCTTCGGAACACAAGAACAAGCGCAGAGTTTTGCGCAGGAACATGGTGGAGAGGTTTTGCGGCTGGATGAAATTCCGAGCCAATCTGTCCTGGCCCCCATTGAATTTGAAGCAGCCACGCTGGAGTTATCAAAGTGATCAATCGTCGACGCGCAATTACAATTCTGGCAGGGGCTGCATCCCTTCCGATCTTTGGGGCGCAGGCCAATGCTGCGTCAACCGCCAGTATAGCCCAGTGGCGTGGGATCGCGCTTGGGGCGCAGGCGCATATTATCTTGGACCATCCCGATGCAGAACGCCTACTTGCGCGCTCTGTTGCCGAGATTCATAGGCTAGAAAAAATCTTTAGCCTCTATCAGGCTGACAGCCAAATTTCTCAACTTAATGCTACAGGAATATTGGAAAACCCCGCGTTTGAAATGGTAGAACTGCTCTCTATTTGCTCTGGCCTACATGCGCGAACAGGTGGTGCGTTTGATCCAACAGTACAGGGATTGTGGGCACTTTACGCGCGGCAATATTCTCGCGGCAGCGCACCTAGCGAAGCGCAAATTGCAAAGGCGCTCGTGATAACAGGTTGGCAACATCTGCGGATTTCACCACAACGCATTAACTTTGATAAGGCGGGCGTTCAGGTAACACTGAACGGGATCGCGCAGGGGTATATCGCCGATAAAGTGACCGCAATTTTGCGCGCCCAAGGCGTGCAGAATGTCATGGTAAATACGGGTGAGATCAGCGCGATGGGACGCTCTGGCGTAGCAGATTTCTGGCCCGTCACTTTGGCAAATACCGATGACGAACAGGTGCAGCTGAAAGACCAATCTATCGCCACATCGGCCCCCTTAGGCACCAGCTTTGACGCAGCAAAAACGCATGGGCATATCCTTGACCCGCGTAGCGGTAAGCCAAACGGGAAATGGGCTCAAGTGAGCGTGATCAGTAAAACCGCGGCGATAGCCGATGGGTTGTCTACGGCGTTCTGCCTCATGGAGGCTGATGAAATTACTAAAGCAAAGGGGCGTGATGAAGTGCGCCTAATTGGCTAAACAAAGGCCACGGAAGTGCGGTATTCAACCCGATACTTATAGGAATCCCCACGCTTTCAGGGCACATTCTTTACTTATTGTACGCCCTGCACCGCAATTTCAGCCATTTTCAAGATCGCCTCGCGGGTATTGGCAACCGCAATAAATCGCGCGTTGTGGCAGAATTTAGCCCCTTTAACACCGCTCGCATCTTCGAGGGCGCTATCCGTCAGGCCAGCCCAAGTAGCAGGTAGATCAGCGCGTTGCTCAAAGGTCTCATTCGAGAGCTTGATACCGTTAAGCGTCCAGTCACCGCCGCGCGGATTGATCACGAACAAGATGTGATCTGCCCTGACCTGATCAAGCGCAGAGCGGTAAGGCATGCCCATCGGAAGCTCGAGTACCGCAGATGTACCCGCTTTGGCGATTGCTTCAAGCACAATTTCCTTTGACCGAGATTTCGCCGCTAAATTGCGAATTTGGGCTTCGACGAAACTGCGCGCGATGGGCAAGGCCGCGAAGAATGCATCATCGTCAGCCGTTGGTGATGTATCGTCAAACACCGGCTTCAAGCTGCCCAACAGCGCTGGCAACGTCAGATTTGACAGCGGCCCCGCAACGGAAGGCTCCATAGCGCCATTGTCCAGCAAATCAATTGACAGCACAAAGTTGGTGTCAAATTTAGCATGGATAGGGTCAATATCTTCATCTGGCACATTCATCGCCGCCAGATATGACCGCCCATAATGCGCCCAAATCAAACCAAAGGAACTGAACGGCTGACTGTCTTCTCTCAGTGGGCCGGGGCGCTGGTGATGGTCAAAGATTTGCGCCTCAGTGTCATGAGTGCCGCCCACATCAAAAATGATCTTATCAGCTGCAGGTGTCACCCATTGCTTGTCTCGACTGCGCAACAGCTCTGCCAGTGGAAACAAACGCGTAAGCACAACAGAGGACAGCAGCTCATCCGCATGAAAACCGCCGGAATGAGTGACAAGGTAGGTGATAGTCATGGGCATATTCCAAGTAAAATATAGATGAAGGGGCGGGCGGATCACCCACATTTAGCAGTTCGTCATGGGTCGTGTGTCAAAGCTGTTCGCTCAGATCAAGATTAAAGTGGCGCGCCGGATCTGGAGGACTTCATCCAGATCCACCCCGGCTTGGTCAACCGCATGCCACACCCAAAGCGAGCCCCCGATCACCAAACAACCTCATCAAACCAGATATCTCTGGGCTGGGGCGGCAACGCGAAACACTTGTAACAAGACCAATTGAGACACTACCGCTTAGGCTTTCATGTCGCCCCAGAAGGATTTCACTTTTGTAAAGAAGTTCGACAAAAGCGGATTGTTCTCTTCGCTAAGCTTTTCAAACTCACGCAGCAGCTCTTTTTGCTTGCTGGTTAAGTTAACTGGCGTTTCAACCGCCAATTCAATGAACATATCTCCGGTACCAGCCCCTCGCAATGCAGGCATTCCTTTAGATCTTAACCGCATTTGGCGACCAGACTGGCTTCCGGCGGGTATTTTCACACGCGAACGGCCACCATCAATGGTCGGTACTTCCACCTCACCGCCGATGGCGGCATTTGTCATGGTAACAGGAACACGGCAAAAAAGGTCAACGCCTTCGCGCTGGAATAGCTCGTGTTCTTTAACCTCAATGAAAATATAAAGGTCACCAGATGGCCCGCCACGCAAACCAGCTTCACCCTCGCCGGACAGGCGAATGCGAGTGCCAGTTTCGACCCCGCTTGGAATATTAACACTTAGAGAGCGTTGCTTTTCTTCACGGCCCGAGCCACCACATGTTCGGCAGGGGTTTTTGATTATTTGACCAATCCCAGAGCATGTTGGACATGTGCGCTCAACGGTGAAGAAACCTTGTTGAGCACGCACTTTCCCCATGCCTGAGCATGTCGGGCAAGTCTGGGGTTCTGCGCCACCTTCCGCGCCAGAGCCACTACATCCCTCACACGAAATAGATGTTGGCACTGTGATGGCTTTTTGTAACCCAGCGAATGCATCCTCAAGAGAAATGTGTAAATTGTAACGCAAATCCGAGCCACGGGTCGCGCGCTGCCGGCCACCTCGCTGTCCACCACCCCCCATAAAGTCGCCGAAGAGGTCCTCGAAAACATCTGAGAATGCCGATGAAAAATCACCGCCGCCGCCAGGATGCTGACCACCGCCGCCACCTTCAAAAGCTGCATGACCATAACGATCATAAGCGGCTTTTTTCTCAGGGTTCTTTAGAACTTCGTATGCTTCATTGGCTTCTTTAAACTGGGATTCAGCATCAGGATTGTCGGAGTTGCGGTCGGGATGCAACTCCTTAGCCTTTGTGCGGTAGGCTTTTTTTAGCTCATCTGCCGAGGCTCCGCGTGCGGCTCCCAGTACTTCATAATAATCGCGTTTAGCCATGGATCAACCTTCCAAAAACTTGATCTCTGAAACATCGAGACCGGCCCGAGATACAGGGCCGGTCTTTACTTTCAGGACTTGGCACCCTTAGGTGCGGTTGTTTTCGTCCAGATCCTCAAAATCAGCATCCACGATGTCTTCATCAACACCGCGCATATCATCAGGCTCTTCTGATGGCTCAGCGGCAGATGCTTCATCTTGTTGCGATTTATAGATCGCTTCGCCAAGCTTCATAGCTGCGTCGGTCAGGTTTTGAATGCCGCCTTTAATCTTGCCGGCATCTTCAGTCTCCATAGTTTCTTCGAGGGCTTTAAGCGCCAGCTCAATCACCTCAACTGTGGAACCATCAACCTTATCACCATGCTCTTCCAACGATTTGTTGGTGCTGTGGATCAAGCTTTCAGCTTGGTTAGTTGCTTCTACCAGCTCGCGACGTTCAGCATCCGCATCCGCATTTTCTTCTGCGTCTTTAACCATTTGCTCAATGTCTGAATCTGATAGGCCGCCAGAAGCCTGGATCGTGATTTTTTGCTCTTTGCCAGTGCCTTTATCTTTGGCACCGACCTCAACGATACCGTTGGCATCGATGTCAAAAGTCACCTCGATTTGAGGCAACCCGCGTGGTGCAGGTGGGATGCTTTCAAGGTTGAACTGACCCAGAACTTTGTTGTCCGCAGCCATCTCACGCTCGCCTTGGAACACCCGCAACGTCACAGCGTTTTGGTTGTCTTCGGCAGTCGAGAAGATTTGCGACTTCTTGGTCGGGATCGTTGTGTTGCGGTCGATCAAACGGGTGAACACACCACCAAGAGTTTCAATCCCTAGTGACAACGGGGTCACGTCAAGAAGAACAACGTCCTTCACGTCACCTTGCAAAACACCCGCTTGAATAGCGGCACCCATCGCAACCACTTCGTCCGGGTTCACACCTTTGTTCGCGTCGCGCCCAAAGAACTTGGAAACTTCTTCAACCACTTTAGGCATACGAGTCATGCCACCAACAAGAACAACCTCGTCGATGTCTGATGTGGACAGGCCCGCGTCTTTTAGGGCCGCTTGGCAGGGTTTGATTGACGCTTTGATCAGGTCAGCGACAAGGCTTTCCAGTTTAGCGCGCGTTAGTTTCATAACCATGTGCAACGGCTGACCACCATTTGGGTCCATCGAGATAAACGGCTGATTGATCTCGGTTTGCTGCGTAGAAGACAGCTCGATTTTGGCTTTTTCAGCGGCTTCTTTCAGCCGTTGCAGCGCCATCTTGTCTTTCTTCAGGTCAACGCCGTTCTCTTTTTTGAACTCGGAGGCCAGGTAGTCAACGATGCGCATATCAAAGTCTTCCCCGCCAAGGAACGTGTCCCCGTTGGTGGATTTTACTTCAAAGAGACCGTCATCAATTTCCAAAATAGTGACATCGAATGTACCGCCACCAAGGTCATAGACCGCGATGGTTTGGGTTTCTTTGCGTTCTAGGCCGTAAGCCAGCGCTGCCGCAGTCGGCTCATTGATGATGCGCAGCACTTCTAGGCCCGCGATTTTGCCGGCATCTTTAGTCGCTTGACGTTGTGCGTCGTTGAAGTAAGCGGGAACCGTGATGACAGCTTGCGTTACTTCTTCGCCCAAATAGCTCTCGGCCGTTTCTTTCATCTTTTGCAAAATGAACGCTGAGATTTGGCTGGGGCTATACTTTTCATCTTTAGCGGAAACCCACGCGTCACCATTGCCGCCATCGACCAGCTTAAACGGCAGGTTTTTCTTATCTTTGGCCAGACGCTTATCGTCGGCGCGACGGCCGATCAGGCGCTTTACACCAAAAATGGTGTTCTCCGGGTTGGTAACAGCCTGCCGTTTGGCAGCTTGTCCAACAAGGCGCTCGTTGTCTGTAAAGGCAACGATAGATGGGGTTGTGCGTGCACCCTCGGCGTTCTCAATAACGCGGGGTTGCGAGCCATCCATGATGGCAACGCAGGAGTTTGTTGTACCAAGGTCGATACCAATGACTTTAGCCATAAGCTAGGTCCTTTCTTCGCGGCGATAATATAGAGAGTAGGCCCATTATGGCCCCTACTCTCCGATCCCAAAATTGACCGGGGGCATAGCCCCATCGGAACTCGATGGGTATATAAGGCTGGGTTATTGGTGCTGCAAGACACTGAGCCTCTGGAATCTCTCAAAAATGTGAGAAAAGCGACTGAATAGGGGCCTGATGTGAATATAAGTGACGGGCTGAACCTAAATGGCAGCGCAGCTCCTCAAAGTCTCTACAAGCAGCAAAGACAATTCGGGCTACAATGCTGGGTTCAATTGTGCACTTATAGCGTTGAGCGTAGGCATCGACACACCTCCCTAAAATGCAAAAAACCCGAGCACTGCCCGGGGTCTCTTGCAACCAATAAAACTGGCATTAGTTTTCGTTGATATCTTTGTCCCAGATTTTGACCTGCGCATTGCGGCGGCCAAAATAGTAGCGCAGCGTCAACCATATCCCCAAGGACACAACCCCAAAAATTGCCAACGTAATCGGCAGGGACGCCACCATCACACTTGCTGGCCAAATGCCGCTTGCAAAGATCAACCCAATCCCCGCCCCAGCCAGTGCAAAGCCCAGCAAGATATAGCCTGGCATTAATATCTCTAGGATGCCCAACACCAAGGCCAGCGCGAACCAGACCCAATATTGGTTCCAAAGAATGAACTGCTCCATTAGCTCTTCCCTTTGAACAATTTGAACGCGTCACCGAATGCATCCAGCGCCGATGTCGGCAACAAAACCGTCTGCTTACCCGCACCTTTTGCCACCTCCGACAAGGCTTCGACCTGCTTCAGCGCCACTTGGTACTGCGCCGCCTCGATGCCGTTTTCCTTGATCGCCACCGCAACCACACTCGTGGCATAGGCTTCTGCATCAGCCCCGATACGGCGCGCTTTGGCGGACTGCTCGGCGGCATATAACTCTGCATCCGCGTTCAGTTCGACCGAGCGTTTCGACCCCTCAGCCTCGGTAACCTGCGCACGACGCGCACGTTCCGCATTCAACTGCTGCAACATGGCCGAGCGCGTCGCGTCATCTAGGTTAACGTCCAAAATTTCGGCGCGAGTCACTTCGATACCCCAATCATCCACAACTTTTTCAAGCGATCCTTGAATGCGCGTAATAAGCTGCGAGCGGTTTGACTGAACCTGATCCAGCTCCAGCGTACCAATCTCAGAGCGTACAATACCCGTCACAGTCGTGGAAATCGCCGCATCAACGTCGCGGATCCGGTACACGGTCTTTTCCGGCTCGATAATGCGGTAAAAAACGCTGCTTTCGACCTGAACCAGCACGTTATCACTGGTAATCGCATCTTGACGATTGGTTGGAAGCTGACGTTCCAAAATGGATATCTTATGTGCCACCCGGTCAAGGAATGGCACGATAAAGTTGATCCCGGCAGGCAACACAGAACGCAACCGCCCAAACCGCTCCACCACATGCTTCTCACTTTGCGGCACAATTCGCACACCCGCGAGAACAAGAACGACTAAGAACACAAATAACAGCAAGAATGCTACGTTCCCGCCGCTCAAAAAATCAATCAAAATATCTTCCATAATGTAAATTCCTTTTTACTGCCCTATACAGCATATGGGGACTAATAGACCACTTTTAAAGGCTAAATCGAACATACGGCCCCAGTAACAGCCCTCAGAGCTGCTCCAAATACACCGTAAGCTGCCTTTGCAAATGCCCGATTGCGTCCGTGTATGCCAAGTAGGCTTCCGGCTTGATCAGCGCCCATCTCTGGCCTTCATCGCCAAAGCGAATGTCCACCTGCGCACTCGGTTCCAAATGGGCTGCAAAGAAGAATGCACACCCCGGCGGTGTCTGCGTCCTATATGCGGCCTTGCCCACCAATTGATCCCGGCGCAGCACCAAGCCAAACTCTTCGCTCACCTCGCGCAACGCGCACTCCTCAGGGTCCTCGCCCGCTTCGCGCCCGCCACCCGCAAAATCCCAACACGCAGGATACGGAATATGCGCAAAATCATCGCGCAACGCGACCAACAACTGCGGGCCGATGAACACCGCCACTTTTGCACCATGAAATTCCATGCCCTCACCCCTACCATAAGATTGCCGCCCCCGCGCGCCTCCCGTATCATCACCCCATGCCTTCGCTCTGCCGCACATGTTTTCATCAGTTTGACCAAGGCGCACGCTGTCCGGCCTGCGCCTCGCCACGCATCATGGCCCACCCTGAATTATTCGACCTCACCATCGCCCATATGGATTGCGATGCTTTCTATGCCAGTGTGGAAAAGCGCGACAACCCCGCCCTGCGCGACAAGCCGGTGATCATCGGAGGCGGTCGGCGTGGCGTCGTCTCAACGGCATGCTATATCGCGCGCATCAAAGGTGTGCGCTCTGCCATGCCGATGTTCCAGGCCCTTAAACTCTGCCCCGAGGCCGAAGTCGTGCATGGCCGCATGGAGGTCTATGTCCAAGTCTCGCGCCAAATCCGCGCCTTGATGGAAGAGCTCACCCCCGCGATTGAGCCACTTTCACTCGACGAGGCCTTCCTCGACCTCACCGGCACCCAAAAGCTGCACCACGCACCGCCTGCGGTGATGATGGCGCGCCTTGTTAGCCGCGTGGAATCTGAGATCGGCATTTCCGGCTCTGTCGGCCTCAGCCACAATAAATTCCTTGCCAAAATCGCCTCGGACTTGGACAAACCGCGCGGCTTCTCAATAATCGGCAAGGCGGAAACCGACGATTTCCTGCGCGATCGCCCTGTGTCCCTGATTTGGGGCGTCGGCGCGGTATCGCGCGAAGCCTTGGCAAAGGCGGGCATCCGCACCTTTAAGGATTTGCTGCGTTGGGAACGCCAAGACCTGCACGCCCGCTTCGGCTCCATGGGGGACCGCCTGTGGCACCTTGCCCGCGGCCAAGACAAACGCCGCGTCTCCGCCCACGAGCCAATCAAAAGCGTCTCGAATGAAACCACCTTCAACGAGGATACAGCCAACAGCGAACTGCTCGACGGCCACCTCTGGCGCATGTCCGAAAAAGTCGCCGACCGCCTCAAGGCCAAACAGATCGCGGGTCGCGTCGTCACCCTGAAACTCAAAACCGCCAAGTTCAAACTGATCACCCGGCGCCTCTCCCTGCGCGATCCAACGCAGCTGGCCGACCGCATCTACCGCACCGCGCGCGATCTGATGGCGACAATCAAGGAAGGCCCATACCGCCTGCTTGGTATCGGCGTCTCTCACCTGCTGCCTGAAGCTGGCGCCGACCGTACCCCAGACCTGCTTGACCCCGACGCCTTAAAACGGACCGACGCCGAGCGCGCCACGGATGCAATCCGCAAGAAATTCGGACCAGACGCCATCCGTAAAGGCCGCGCCCTGCGCTAACCCCAAATCACGACAGGTTTCTTTTTGCCAAAAATACTCCCGCCGGAGGCTTTTTCTATTCCGCAGCCAAAGGCACCGCACGTCGACCAATATCTGCGATCTCCCCCACAACCCGTTCCATCAACTTTTGAAAACTGTCAAAGTTGTCGTTGGGCCGAACATGCTGCTCATCCATATATAGCGCCCGATCAATCTCGATCTGTACCGCATGATGCCCACGCGACGGGCGCCCGTAAGTCTGCACGATATAAGCCCCGGCAAAAGGCGCGTTACGACTGACGCTCAGCCCCGCCTCTAGGAATATTTCCTCAATCCGGTCCACAATTTCAACACCCGCTGACGCCCCAAACCGGTCCCCCAAAACAACTTCAGGCCGCCGATGCCCCAGCCTCTCCACCGCTTGTACCGCCTCATGCGGCATCGAATGGAAATCCACCAGAACTGCACGCCCAAAATCACGCTTCGTAGCCGCCATCACCTTCGCTAAGGCCGCGTGATATGGTCGCCAGTAAGCTTCCACACGCGCCTCGGCCTCCGCCAAAGACAGCTTACCCGAATATATCGCGCGCCCATTTGCCACCACACGGGGGATCACCCCCAAACCCGAAGAAATCCGTGGATTATGGCCAGAGCGCGACGCCCCCTCAATCACTGCTGGGTCCATTTCATCACTGGCACGATTTAAATCTAGAAACGCCCGCGGTACATGCGCGGCCAAAAACGGGGCCCCAAAGCCTGTCGCCCTGCCCACCAACTGATCGACAAAAGCATCCTCAGAAGACCTAATCTGCACACCATCCAAAACCGTTTGGCGTAAGAAGTCATGGCTATAATCCCGCCCACTATGAGGGCTGGCGAAGACGACGCAGCTGCTCTGCGTGCTTGGTAAAGACAATGTATAGGCGGCTGAGATCATGTCCTCTCCTGTTGCACAGACTATAAAGGAAAAAGTTCCGCAATCAAAAGCCCTTGAACCGCATTCCGACTCCTTCTATAGAGCGCGGACCGACGTGCTTTGGCTGCGTCCCCTTTGCTGTGGGATCGGTTCGGAAATCGTAGGCCAGATGGGCGCTTAGCTCAGCGGTAGAGCACTTCGTTGACATCGAAGTGGTCACTGGTTCGATCCCAGTAGTGCCCACCATCTGATGATTTTAACTGAAGGCGCCCCGCCGCGCTGGACTATAGGAGAAGAGACATGAAGGTTAAGAACTCACTTCGCTCCCTGAAGTCGCGCCACCGGGACTGCCGGATTGTGCGCCGCAAGGGCCGCGTCTACGTGATCAACAAAACCCAGCCTCGCTTTAAAGCCCGCCAAGGCTAAAGCTCGAGCGCTTTGCGTTTTGCAAAAATATAAAGGCCGCTCCTTCGGGGGCGGCCTTTTTCTTTGCTCTGTTAACATGCTCAGCCCGCAGGCGGCATCTCGGGAAATGTTGGCAATTTGTCATCAATGAAATGCCAAGATGGTGCGGATTTAGTAAAAATATGCATTTGCGGGGCAAGATCAGCACTCTCATCTAGCACCCCCAACTTGACCGTCAGAAACGGCTCATGCGCTGGAACACCCCATAAAGGCGTGCCGCAATTCCCACAGAATGCACGTCCAACCATGGACCCGCTATCACCCTCCGCCTGAAAAGTTTTCACCTTCCCCGACAACACTTTGACAGCCGCTTTGGGAGCCAATGCAACATAATTTGCCCCTCCGCCCGATGCCTTTTGACAATTGGTACAATGACATGCCCCCGTCCCAATGAACGGTGCATCAATTTCAAATTGAATAGCCCCGCATGCGCATCTTCCAGTCCGGTTCATAACGTCTCTCCTGAGTGTTTAATTTCTCTTGCTCTACGACCTCCCTGCTGACAGCGTTATGGCAGCAGTCTGGCAGGAGAGGGAGATATAATCATGCGGCGAACAGAACGTCTCTTCCAAATTATACAAATCCTGCGTTCAAGCCAGACCCCCAAAACCGGGCGCGCATTGGCAGATGAATTGGAAATATCATTACGCACCCTTTATCGGGACATGGCAGAATTAATTGCACAACGTGTCCCCATAATCGGCGAGGCCGGGACCGGCTACGTGCTATCTGATGGCTACGACATGCCGCCCCTGATGTTGACCGCTGACGAGTTGGAAGTCGCAGTCCTTGGCGCAGCGTGGGTTGCCTCGCGTGGCGATCCGTCTCTTGCCCGCAGTGCACGCGATCTTGTCACCAAGCTAATGCAAGCTGTGCCGTCAGAATTGCAACCAGTCATACTAGACGCAGGCTTAAAACCCGTCTCATTCAGACCGGTTGTGTTGGACACGATAGATAGCGGCAAGCTTCGGCGCGCTATCCGCGAGCGGCAAAAAATCGTCATCACTTACAAAACCCAATCCGGTCAGATCTCCACACGCGTAGTCTGGCCACTCTTCCTCGCATATATGGAAGAGGTTCGCCTCATCGTATCTTGGTGCGAAAAAAGGCGCGACTTCCGCCATTTTAGAACTGACCGCGTACAATCCCTTGAAGATCTGCCCGAGAAATACCCTGAACACCGCGCCACTTTATTAAAGAGATGGAAAGACGTGCAATCCAAGTCAAATTCCATGTCGCAGAAGTGCTAGTTACCACCCCTTATCGCAGCACCGAATCTGCCAGCAACCTGATCAAAGTCTGTTGGTTCAAATACCCCGTTTTCGGCAGGTTCCGCGTGCCTTGATAGCGCCGAACGGCGCGGCGGGTGTCTTTATCAAACACGCCATCCACCGCACCGGGCTTCAGCCCTAGTTTACGCAACCGATCCTCAATCAACCGCTTGGTATTCGCATTCAACCCCAGCCGTTCTTCGTTGCGCAACGCCGCACGCAACGCATCCGCATTTTCCGCTTCAAACTCCAACTCCGCGACCTGCACGCGGGCTTGTTCCGCAAACGCACCTTCCGGATTAGCCTGTAGATACCCGCGGTATCCCGCCACCGTTCCAAGCGACATCGCGGCATCCCAATCCGCACGATCTTGGGCTTCTGCCGCGTCATGACGTGCCGCCTCAAACGGCTCTAACCGTGCGTGCGCAATCTCGGCGAATACCCCATCCGGATACCGCTCCAGATAGGCTCGAAGCCCCGCCTCATCGCCCCGCTGCCCGCTGGCCCGCCAATAGCCGCGGTCCTTGCGTTCCAACTCAAGTTGGCGCAATCGCGCCTCTTCTTCCAGCTCGCGCGCGCGTCGATCCGCCTGCGCACCAAGCCGCTCGATCTGGGCACGACTCACAAAGCCCGTGGCCACCTCGCCGTTAATACTTTGCCATTTGCTTATCGCCGCCCGCGAACCACGCCCGAAAATGCCGTCAATTCCCTTGGTGTTGTAGTCTAGCAAAGACAAATCACGCTGGATTTCACGTCGGCTATCGCGGCTCAGTCTCAACGCCTTCTCACCCGCTTCCGCCAACAGCGCTGGCTGCGCCTTGATCCGTACCACCTCGTCGCGTGCGTCTTTGGCAAACAGTCCCTTGGGATGCCGCCGCAGATACGCCTCAAAGGCCTCTAACGTGCCAATATCTTGCGTCGCGCCCCACAACGCCTTCTGCGCTGCGTTAGGGTCGATTTCTGGAACCACTGAGACGATCGGAGCCACCTCTCCCTCGCCCGGCAAAAACGCCACCAACGGCGCCATGAACCCCGCGCCCGTTAGCGTCGGCCAGCTTGCCAAAGCATTCGCCACCGACTGCCCCCGCACCTGCAACACGTCCTTGGCAAAATTTGCAGCATCTGCCGCAGGCCCGCTCACAACGCTCACCCCTTGCGGAATGTCCAATACACCTAGGCCCGCAGTCACGCCTGCACCAAACTCAAACGGCTCAGCCTCATACCCCAACACCAGCACAGCGCCCCCCGGCGCGCGCGCAGCAATCTCTAGCAGCACGTTCAACGACACCGACCGCAGCCCCAAGCCGCCCAGATCAGGCCCATCCGCATCCGCCGCTATGAACCAACTGCCCGCGCCTGTATGTCCAAAATGGCCCGCCAAAGCGATCACCACCCGGCCAGAGCCGTCAACTTTTGTATTCAATGTAGAAATCAGCGCCCGTAGCGGCTCCGCCGTCAAATCAGCGCCGCTCAGCACCTCAAACCCCGCCTCTTCCAGCGGGGCAACCGCGTCTAGCATCTCGTCCGCCGCCACCAAGTCGCGGCCATGGGCGTAGTCCTCAATGCCAGCAATCAGCGCTATATCCCCTGCCCAAACTGGCCCCATCATCATAAACAAAGCAGCAATACGGGCGCGGGTTTTCATGGCATATCCTTTTAATCGTAGGAGCGTTGGTCCTCTATCACCAGCCCATCATTAGGCAGACTGCCCACTGATACAAGCTCCACCGCGCCTTTCAGCTTCAGCACCTCCGCGACCGAGGCCGCATATGTCGCTGCCTCGCCGCCCTCGACCTCCAACTGTACACGCATCACATCCATCTCACCGTCACGCGATGCAATCACCCGCGCGCGCGCAATCTC
Source organism: Litoreibacter sp. (assembly GCF_058136045.1). Lineage (NCBI taxonomy): Bacteria > Pseudomonadati > Pseudomonadota > Alphaproteobacteria > Rhodobacterales > Roseobacteraceae > Litoreibacter > Litoreibacter sp. Next base: position 26,400 of record NZ_JBYVDD010000005.1, on the reverse strand, counting down.
TGGGTGACGTGCCACCAAATCTGCCACCTGTTCGGGGCGTACAAACATGCCCTTGATCTTGGTCGTCTGGTCCGCACGACCCATCCAGCCCTTGATGCGCGTGTTGGTGCGCCCACATGGCGATGTGCCCTCCATCACGGCGCTCATATCGCCCGTGCCAAACCGGATCAGCGGGTAGTCAGGGTTAAGCGAGCTCACAACGATCTCGCCCACCTGCCCCGGTGCCACCAAATCGCCCGTGCCCGGCGTCACAATCTCCACGATCACACCCTCATCCACGATCATGCCCTCCATCGCATCGCTCTCATAGGCGACATGGCCCAAATCGGCCGTCGCATAGCACTGCAAACACGTAATCGCGCGATCCGCATAAGCTTGACGCAGCGACGGGAACAACGCGCCACCAGAAACGGCAGCCTTGGTAAAGCCCAACGCCACGCCCATCTCATCCGCCTTTTGTAAAATCACGTTCAGATAATCCGGCGTCCCCGCATAAGCGCTCGCCCCCACATCTTTAGCCGCACGCACCTGCAACTCGGTCTGCCCGGTGCCAGCAGGCAAAACCCGCGCCCCAACAGCGCGCGCACCGTTCTCAAACATCATGCCAGCAGGCGTCAGATGATAGCCAAAACAGTTTTGAACTACATCATCGCGGCCAATCCCACACGCATGCAAAAACCGCCCAAAACGCCACCAATCATGGCTCACCCCGCCCGGCTCATAAATCGGCCCCGGCGATTGAAACACATGCGCCACATCGCCCACATGCATGCCCCCAAAAGGCGGCTTCTCTTTCTGCCACGCAGCCAAATCCGATTTACGCAACACTGGCAACTTCGCCAAATCACCCAAACCCGTCACAGCCACATCCGGCAAACAAGCCCCTGGCACTGCACGCACCAGCGCCAATTGCGCGCGCAAAGCCGCCAGTTGCGCCGCCTCGCGCGCATCCGCACTGCGCACCTCTAAGTCATCAAAATAGGCCACACCGCATCTCCAAATTTCATCTTGGTATAAATATTCGCGCCCCGCAGGGCCTTAGCTCAACCAGCGCTTACGACGCCGATAACTGCGCACATCACGGAACGATTTACGCCCCTCTTCCGACATCCCCAGATAGAATTCCTTCACATCAGGGTTCTCACGCAACTCCGCCGCAGGCCCGTCCATCACAACGCGGCCACTCTCCAAAATGTAGCCGTAATGCGCAAAGCGCAGCGCCACATTGGTGTTCTGCTCTGCCAGTAAAAACGACACACCCTCTTGCTCATTTAGCTCTTTTACGATGCCGAAAATCTCTTCAACCAGTTGCGGTGCCAATCCCATAGACGGCTCGTCCAACAAAATCGTCTCGGGCTTCGCCATCATCGCGCGTCCAATCGCAACCATCTGCTGCTCGCCCCCAGACGTATAGCCAGCCTGCGACATGCGCCGCTCGCGAAGCCGTGGGAAATAAGCGTAAACCTTCTCCAGATCCGCCGCCACCGCGCCACGCCCATCACTGCGCGTATAAGCTCCCGTCATCAGGTTTTCTTCAACGGTCAGGTGCTCAAAACAATGACGCCCCTCCATCACCTGAATAACACCACGCTTCACCATCTCAGCCGGATCTTGCCCCGCAATGTTGTTGCCGCGGTAAATGATAGACCCCTTAGTAACCTCGCCACGCTCAGATCGCAGCAAGTTCGAGACCGCCTTCAACGTCGTCGACTTCCCCGCGCCATTGCCACCCAGCAACGCAGTGATCCCACCTTGGGCAACCTTCAAAGACACGCCCTTCAAGACCAAAATGACGTGATTATAAATCACCTCAATATTGTTGACCTCCAAGAGGGTCTCGGTCTTCGTCTCATTCCCAGAACCATCCAGCATCTCAACATCCCATTAAGGTTAACGCACGCGCTCTAAATCAAGCACACACAGGCTTCTTTTTGCCAAAAATACTCAAAATTTCCCGGCCAGCCATCACAGACCAGCCGGGAAAAATTATCGCTTACTTACAGCCGTCAGTGATGCTGTTCTCAGATGCAAACGCAGCCGAATCCTCATCAATCAAACCTTGGATAACTTCTTGGTCAGACTGCTCATAGCCCGTGATCATGTTCCACTTACCAGCGGCAGAATCCCATTGCGCAACTGCGCCAAGACCGTCGCCACCGTGGTTTTCACATGACACTTTGAAGGCTGGACCAAAGCTTGGCAGACCCAAAGCCGCCATCTTCTCTTCGGTGATTTCCAAAGCTTCCATGCCATCACGCATCATTGCCGGGGTAAGGTTCTTCTCACCTGACAACTCTTGCGCTGTTTTAGCAGCCTCAGATGCCAACATCGCCGCATACATGCCACGGTTATAAAGCGCGGTGCCCAACTGGTCACCAGCACCGGCAGCTTTGCCCGCATCAACCACGTATTTACGCAGATCATCATATAGCGGGAAGTCATCGCCAAGGCTGTGGAATGTCAGCGCTTTATAGCCATTGGCCTTGTCGCCAGCAGGCAGCACGTCATTCTCGGAACCAGACCACCAGATACCAATGAAGTTCTCCATTGGATAACGGATATTCGCCGCTTCTTGGATCGCCACTTGGTTCATAACGCCCCAGCCATACATGATGACATTGTCAGGCTTCTCGCGGCGAATTTGCAGCCATTGCGATTTTTGCTCTTGGCCCGGGTGATCAACAGGGATCAACACCAACTCAAAACCATGCTTCTTGGACAGCTCTTCCAACGTGCGGATCGGCTCCTTACCATAGGCAGAGTTGTGGTAAACAAGTGCGATCTTTTTGCCCTTGATATCGCCAAGGCTCATGATGTGGTTCACAGCATGCGACGCGCCATCCCAGTAGTTGGCAGGGTAGTTGAACACGTTCGAGAACACTTTACCGTTCTTAGCAGACGTCCGGCCATAGCCCATCGTGTGCAGCGGAATACCATCTGCCGTCACTTTCGGGATCAGCTGATACGTAATACCAGTAGATAGCGGCTGATACACCAACGCGCCTTCGCCTTTGGTGGACTCATAGCACTCAACACCCTTCTCGGTGTTATAGCCAGTTTCGCACTCAATCACTTTGATCGGAACGCCACCAATGCCGCCATCACGCTCGTTGAGCAGGGCAAAGTAATCTGCATAGCCATCCGCAAACGGAATGCCGTTGGCCGCATAAGGCCCAGTCCGGTAGCTTAGCGATGGGAACACAAGGTCCGCCATCACAGGGCTCGCTGCCATAATGGCCGCCACTGCTAAAGTTGTTAGTTTCATCGTATATATCCTCCCATTGGATTTCGAATTGTAGGGCGGGGTTTACCCCCACCACACCGTTAATGCGGGAACGGCCATAGCCGTAACTTCTCTTTCGCCAAGCGCCATAGCTGCGCCAAACCATGCGGCTCTAAAATCAAGAACATGATGATTAAGCCCCCCGCCACAATAAATTGCAAATGCGCCGCAATATCCGTGGGCCAGCCCAGCATGCCAACAAAGACGTTCTTCAAGAACACCGGAAGCAACACCATAAACGCAGCCCCCGCGAATGAGCCAAAGATCGAGCCAAGCCCGCCAATGATCACCATGAACAACACCAGAAACGATTTCTCGATGCCAAAGCTCTCGCCCACCTCAGCCGCGCCCAAGTAAACACTAAAGAACAGCGCACCAGAGATACCGATAAAGAAGCCCGACACCGCAAAGGCCGTCAACTTGGCCGACATCGGGTTCACCCCAATAATTTCAGCCGCAATGTCCATATCGCGAATAGCCATCCATTTGCGCCCAACAGAGCCGCGCGTCAAATTGCGCGCAATCACCGCCGCCAATGTCACAAAGATCAAACAAATCATGTACTTCGCCCAAGCATCCGTATTCGGACCCGTCACAATGATCCCAAACACAGAGCGCTCTGGCGATGATATCTGCCCAGAGGCCGAGTAATTGTAAAACCACGGCACCTTATTGAACAACCACACCAAAAAGAACTGCGCCGCCAGTGTCGCCACCGCCAGATAGAACCCCTTGATGCGCAGTGACGGCAAGCCAAACATCGTCACCACAACAGCCGTAATCAGCCCCGCCAATGGCACATGCACCAGCATCGACACCTCTGGGAACGCCGTCATTAACTTGTAGACAGCATAAGCTCCCACCGCCATGAAACCGCCCGTCCCAAGGCTCAACTGTCCGCAATATCCGGTCAAGATATTCAACCCAATCGCGGCAATTGCATAAATCAGGAACGGCACAAATACTGCGTTGGTCCAGTAGTCGTTAATGATGAACGGAATGACCAAAAACGCCACCGCCAACACCACATAGTAACGATACCGGTCAAACTTGATCGGAAATGTCTGCGTATCCTCGGGATAGCTCGACTTGAAATCACCTGCTTCACGGTAAAACATCAGACAACACCCCCATTTTGTGCGCGTAGATTATTAGCCACCCGGTTGCGCGGCTTTGCATAGCCTGTCACCTCAGAATGGCGCACCAGATGCAGGTAGCTAAACATGCCAATCGCCCCGCCAATAACCGCCAGCACAGCGGCCGTCATGACCTGTGTTGTGTCGGCGCTATTGGCCGTAACCGCCAGATAGCCAAAGGCCCAAAACCCAGACCACGCGACAACATTCATAATTGCGATAATCTTGCTCATACTCACACCCGCTCGATTATTTTTTCGCCGAACAGCCCTTGCGGACGGAACACCAAAAACAACAGCGCCAACACATAGGCAAACCAGTTTTCTGTTGCGCCACCAACCATTGGCCCGATCAGGAATTCAAACAATTTCTCGCCCACGCCGATAATCAAGCCACCAACGATGGCACCCGGAATAGACGTAAACCCGCCCAGCATCAGCACCGGCAACGCCTTTAGCGCGATCAATGACAGCGAGAACTGAACGCCAGATTTCGCCCCCCACATGATCCCGGCAACCAGCGCCACAAAGCCCGCAATCGACCAGACCAGCACCCAGATAAAGTTCAGCGAGATACCAACCGACAGCGCCGCTTGGTGGTCATCGGCCACCGCGCGCATCGCACGGCCCTGCTTGGTATATTGCGAGAACGCGATCAGCGCCCCCACCAAGAAAACCGCCACAATCGTGGCCGAGATATCTAGGTTATCAATGAAGAAGCCGTAAAACCCGTCAGTGCCCCAAGATGCCGTTGCCTCTTCCAGCCATATGTTGCCCCCCTGCGGCAAGCCCACAGCCATTTTCTTGATGTCGGATCCCCACATCAAATCGCCCACACCTTCAAGGAAGTAGGCCAGTCCAATGGTTGCCATGAACAAGATGATCGGCTCTTGATTGACCAAATGTCGGAACACCAGCTTTTGCACCAGCCAGGCGAATACAACCATCACCCCCGTGGTCAAAAGGATCGCCAGCAGCGCGGGTACATGCCAGCCAAAGTGGTGCACATCAGTGCCAAAGAGCGCATTAATCAGATGCGCAAACGGCACCTGCCCCTCCATGATCCCCACCAAGGTCAGCGCCGCAAACAAGGCCATCACGCCCTGCGCATAGTTGAAAATGCCCGAGGCCTTGAAGATCAGCACAAAGCCCAAGGCCACCAATGCATAAAGCACGCCCGCCATCAGCCCGTTTAAGGTGACTTCCATCGCATAAAGAAACTGGTCAGGCATCGCGGCCTCCATTCATAAGGTTACGATTCATAGCCGTTCTCCTGCGCCTATAACGAGGCTCGAGGTGTGCCCGACACATAGCCGACGTGAAGCCGACAGATATCCGACGTGTATTTTAGGGGCGTGTATTTTAGTCATGGCTAACCCCCAGATACGCATCAATCACCTCTTGATTGTTGCGCACTTCATCCGGTGTCCCGTCGCCGATCTTTTTGCCGTAATCCATCACAACAACCCGGTCAGACAGGTCCATAACCACGCCCATATCATGCTCGATCAGGGCAATGGTGGTGCCAAATTCATCATTAACATCAAGGATAAAGCGGCTCATATCCTCTTTTTCCTCGACGTTCATTCCCGCCATAGGCTCATCCAACAGCAGCAATTTCGGCTCCGCCGCCAATGCCCGCGCCAGCTCTACCCGCTTTTTCAACCCGTAAGGCAACCGCCCCACAGGGGTTTTACGAATGGCCTGAATTTCTAGAAAATCGATAATCTTTTCAACAACTTCACGGTTTTCAGTCTCTTCTTTCTCAGCCTTACCCTTCCAGAGTATCTGGCTCAGCATTCCCGAATTCATATGCGTCAACCGCCCGGTCATCACGTTATCCAAAACGCTCATACCCTCAAATAAAGCAATGTTTTGAAACGTCCGAGCAATCCCTTGCTGCGCAACCTTATAGGGCCGCATCGCTGGGCGCTTCTTGCCGTGGAACCAAACCTCACCCTCTTGCGGATTGTAGAACCCCGAGATCACATTCAGCATTGAAGATTTACCGGCCCCGTTTGGCCCGATAATAGCACGAATTTCGCCCTCGTTGATGTCAAACGAGATATCCTTAATGGCCACCACCCCGCCAAAGCGTAGAGTGATATTCTTCATTTCCATCATGGTGTTACCGATCTTCCGGCCATCGGAAGTCGTGTAGTTTCCGCCAGTCAAAGCGTTCATAATGCTACCTCATGGGATGGCGGGCGGGGCGATGATGAAATCGAGCGTCGTACCGTCATTTTGCAGCTCCCGTAATTTCAACAACAGCCGCATTGCTCACAGCCAACGTCGCTTTAATCGCGCCTTTGCGCCCATCTTCATACGTCACTTCTGTCTCGGTAGAGATGCTCTCAGAGCCGTCATAAAGCGCCCCAATCAAGTCCGAGAACTTGTTTTCAATGATCCGCCGACGCACTTTCAACGTCCGCGTCAGCTCCCCATCATCTGCATCCAGTTGCTTATGCAGCACGATGAAACGATGCACTTGGCACCCCGACAACATAGGGTCCGCCGCGACCGAGATATTCACCTCTTCCACATGCGCTTTCATCGCTTCCAAAACCTGCGGATGACCCGCCAATTCTTGGTAGCTGGAATAGGCAATATTATTGCGCTCTGCCCAATTGCCGACAGCCGTCAGGTCAATATTCAAAAACGCGGTGCAATAGTCTTTACCATTGCCCATCACCACGGCTTCCAAAATATTGGGGAAGAATTTCAGTTTGTTTTCAACGTATTTCGGCGCAAACATAGAACCGTCAGCCATTTTGCCAACGTCTTTGGCACGGTCGATAATACGTAAATGCCCGCTGCTTTCCTCGATAAAGCCCGCGTCACCTGTGGCCACCCAGCCCTCCGCATCTTTAGTCGAGGCAGTACTTTCCTCGTTTTTATAATAGCGCACAAACACGCCCGCAGAGCGGTAGAACACTTCGCCATCATCCGCGATCCGCAGCTCAACACCGGGCGATGGAACGCCAACCGTATCAGCGCGCACCTGCCCATCAGGTTGCTGCGTAATAAACACACAGGCTTCCGTCTGGCCGTAAAGTTGCTTCAGGTTAATCCCAAGCGAGCGATAGAACGCAAAAATCTCCGGCCCAATCGCTTCGCCAGCAGTGTAGCCCACCCGCACACGGCTAAAGCCCAGCGTGTTTTTCAACGGGCCATATATCATTAACTCGCCCAGTTGATATTTCAGCCTATCCGCAAGCCCGACAGAGTTACCGTCCAATACATCCGGACCCACTTTTTTGGCATGCGCCATAAACATGTAGAACAACCATTTCTTAAATCGCCCTGCATCCTCCATCCGGATCATCACATCCGTCAGTTGCGTCTCGAATACGCGCGGTGGCGCGAAGTAATAAGTCGGCCCAATTTCGCGCAGATCACTATGCATCGTTGATGGGCTTTCAGGGCAGTTCACACAGAACCCTGTCCAGTATGCTTGCCCAACCGAGAAGATAAAATCACCGACCCAAGCCATTGGCAGGTAAGCTAAAATTTCTTCATTCATGCTTAGATGATCAAACTCGGAAGACGCTTTAGACGTCTCAATGACATTGCGGTTCGATAACACCACCCCCTTGGGTTTGCCCGTCGTCCCCGATGTATAAAGCATCACACAAGTATCATCATAACCAAGCTTGGCGCCGCGCCGCTCCATCTCGGCACGGTCCCCATCAGCAAGGCCATTGGCTTGCAAATCAGTGTATTTAATTAGTGCTTCATGGTCGTATTTGCGCAAACCGCGTGGGTCCAAATACACCACATGCTCGATGTCATGCAGCTGGTCTTGGATCTCTGATACTTTATCAACTTGCTCTTGATCTTGAACGATCACATAGCGCGCACCGCAATGATCCAGCACATATGCCATCTCGTCTGCGCTCGCGTCTTGGTAAAGAGGCACAGGAACCGCGCCCACCATTTGAGCGGCAACAAAGCTCCAGTAGAAGTAAGGTCGATTACGGCCAACGATGGCAATATGGTCGCCCTCGGCAACGCCAATGGTCAGCAAACCTAACGCCAGCGCTTCCACCTCTTTCGAGACCTCCGCCCACGTCCAGCTTTGCCAGATGCCAAACTCTTTTTCCCGATAGGCAACCTTATCGCCAAAGCGCGCTACATTGCGCGCCAAAAGGCGCGGTAGCGTTTCCAGACCAGCCGAAGCAGATGTCGCGTGAACCAAATTTTCCTCCCAGTGCCGAGCAGCCCGGCGTTGAGGCTTTGCGCCCCTCTTGAAGTGATATTGGGCGGCGGTTGGGTGATACGTCAATCGTTTTTTTGAACAATCGTTCAGATAGCGCAAACAACGTAGTTTTCATCCCTCCCCGCAATGAAGAACCCTTCAAAACCCCCTATTTTGCTGCAATTATAGGCTCCACCTTTTCCACCCGGACCGCCGAAAATTTAAACTCCGGAATTTTGCCAAAGGGATCAACAGCGGGATTCGTCAAAATATTGGCTGCAGCCTCCACATAAGCGAAGGGTAAAAACACCATATCAGGCGACACGGCACGATCCGCTCGTGCCATCACGTCTATGGTGCCGCGCCGCGTCGTCAGGCGTAGCACCCCACCCGGATCAACGCCCAATTTGCGCAGAGTTGAAGGGTGTAGAGAGCAATTCGCTTCCGGTTCCAACCCGTCTAAAACCAATGAGCGCCGCGTCATTGACCCCGTGTGCCAGTGCTCCAACTGGCGCCCAGTGGTCAGGATCATCGGGTAGTCCGCATCGGGGCTTTCATCGGGCGCGATCACACTCGCCGGAGTGAACTTGGCGCGACCATCCGCGCGGGGAAAACCATCGCCAAATACAATCGCCTGCCCCGGATCCTCCGGCGACAACGACGGATATGTCACCACGTTCTCGCTCATCAAACGGTCCCATGTGATGTTGTTCAGCGAATTCATATTCAGCTTCATCTCCGCGAACACATCGGCGGGGCTCTCGTAGGTCCAACCTAGGCCCAGGCGTTTTGCCAGCTCCACTTCGATCCACCAATCTGCCCGCGCATCGCCCGGGGGCGGCACCGCAGGGCGACCCATCTGAACTTGGCGGTTGGTGTTGGTTACCGTGCCTGACTTCTCGGCAAACGCCGAGGCGGGCAGGATCACATCCGCAAAGTTTGCCGTTTCTGTCAGGAAAATATCCTGCACAACAAGGTGATCCAGTTTCGCTAAAGCATCGCGTGCATGTTCCACATCGGGGTCAGACATGGCCGGATTCTCACCCAAGATATACATCGACTTGATGTCACCATCATGCACCGCGTCCAGAATTTCAGTAACCGTCAGGCCTTTCTCGTTTGAGAAATCTTCCGAACCCCAAACGTCCGTGAAGGCCGAGCGCACACCATCATCCATGACGCTTTGATAATCAGGTAGGAACATCGGGATCATCCCCGCATCAGACGCGCCTTGCACGTTGTTTTGCCCGCGCAGCGGATGCAAACCCGCACCGGGGCGCCCCACTTGCCCCGTCATCAATGCCAGTGAAATAAGACAGCGTGCATTGTCCGTGCCGTGAATATGTTGACTGACACCCATGCCCCAGAAAATCATACCTGCTTGCGCGCCAGCAAAGGTCCGCGCCACATCACGCAACATCTCTGGTTCAATGCCGCAAATCTTGCTCATTTTCTCTGGCGTGAAATCGGCGAGGTGGGATTTTTCGGCTTCCCAGTTTTCCGTGTAAGCGTCGATATATTGTTTGTCGTAAAGTTCCTCTTCCACGATCACATGCATGATCGCGTTCAACATCGACACATCTGCGCCGGGACGGAATTGCAGCATATGCGACGCGTGCCGCTTCAACGCTTGGCCGCGCGGATCCATCACGATCAGCTTGCCGCCGCGCTTGGTGAACTGCTTGAAATACGTCGCCGCGACCGGATGATTTTCCGTCGGATTGCAGCCGATCACGATGGCCACGTCCGAGTTCTCAATCTCGTTAAATGTCGCAGTCACCGCCGCTGATCCCACGTTTTCCATCAGCGCCGCCACCGAGGATGCGTGGCACAAGCGCGTGCAGTGATCCACATTGTTATGGCCAAACCCCTGCCGGATGATCTTTTGAAACAGGTAGGCTTCCTCATTGGTGCACTTGGCGGACCCAAAACCCGCGACCTCGCGCCCGCGTCCCTTCATGCCGCCTGCCGCCAAATTCAGCGCCTCATCCCACGTCGCCTCGTAGAAGACTTCCTGCCAGTTTCCGGGGTCCACGTTCAGCCCTTTGGCTGGCGCATCATCGCGGCGGATTAACGGTTTGGTCAGGCGATGTTCATGATGAATATAGTCAAACCCAAAGCGCCCTTTAACACACAGACGCCCCTCGTTAGCGGGGCCATTGATGCCCTCGACATACTTCACTTTGCCGTCTTTAACTTTCAACGAGACCTGGCACCCAACGCCACAGAATGGGCAGATACTCTCGACCTCGCTGTCAAAATCCTTGCTATCACCAACTTGGTTTTCATCCGTCACCGTTGCGGGCATCAACGCGCCGGTTGGGCAGGCCTGCACGCATTCACCGCATGCCACGCAAGTGCTTTCACCCATCGGGTCCGCGAAATCAAAGGACGGGTAGGCATCTTGGCCCCGCCCCGCCATGCCGATCACATCATTGACCTGAACCTCGCGGCACGCCCGCACACATAGCCCGCATTGGATGCAGGCGTCTAAGTTCACCGACATCGCTACATGGCTGTCATCCAACAAAGGAATACGGCCCTGCTCCAGCTTGGGAAACCGGCTTTCTGACACACCTTGCATCGCCGCCATATCCCACAGATGGGACGATTTATCATGCGCCACATCAGGCGCGGGTTGATCCGCAACCAGCATCTCAATAACCATTTTGCGGGCGGTCTTGGCGCGGTTGGAGTTGGTCGTCACGACCATGCCCTCAGCAGGGTCACGAATACACGAGGCGGCCAGAACACGCTCGCCCTCGATCTCGACCATGCAGGCACGACAATTGCCATCAGGGCGATATCCCGGCGCAGGCTTGTGACACAAATGCGGGATCACAAGACCCCGGCCGTTGGCAACTTCCCAAATTGTGTCGCCCGCACGGGCTTCTACCTGCTCACCGTCGAGCGTGAATTTGATCGTGTCAGTCATTGGCGTGTCTCCCTGCGTGAACAGTTTAAACCATCTACACCGATATTTTAGCGCGTCATGCGCGACCTCAAACACCGTATTTGCGTCAGGCACGTTTCCCATTGGCAACCCTGCGCCGCCTCGCGTAAGCCTTGTCTTAACACAAAAAGGGACGCCGCTATGACACATCTTTGGGTACGTGCCGAGAGCAGAGATCACGAACAACGCGTTGGGATCACACCCGAAGGGATTCGCGCGCTAATGGCCAAAGGCCTGCGTGTAACAGTCGAGCAAAGCGCCTCGCGCGCGCTGCCAATTCAAGGATACGTCAACAGCGGATGCGACATCGCCCCCGAGGGCAGTTGGACCAGCGCCCCCGATGACGCCATCATTTTTGGCCTGAAAGAGTTGCCCGCCGACGGCACTCCCCTGCCACATCGCCACATCATGTTCGGCCACGCTTTTAAGGGCCAACCTGATGGCCGCATTCTGTTGGACCGGTTCAAGGCAGGCGGTGGCGCGCTTTACGACTTAGAATACTTGGTCGAAGACAATGGCCGCCGTGTCGCGGCTTTTGGCTATTGGGCAGGCTTTGCGGGGGCCGCTGTCAGCCTGTTGTGCTGGATCGCGCAACAACATGGCTCCATCGCCCAACCGGTTGGCGTCTACACTTCCGCGCAAGCCTTGCAAGACGCGCTTCAAGCGAAGCTGGCGCCGCTTGGCAATAAGCGCCCGACTGCGCTGATCATCGGCGCACTGGGTCGTGTCGGCACGGGGGCTGCGGACCTTTGCGCATCAATGGATATACCCATCACCAAATGGGACATGGCCGAAACCGCACACGGCGGCCCGTTCCCTGAAGTGTTGGAGCATGACATTTTGATCAACTCGATCCTCGCGCGCCCCGGCTCGCCGGTGTTCGTCCCCGCATCGGCGAAAACTGCGCCGCGCAACTTGTCGGTGATCGGTGATGTTGCCTGCGACCCTGATAGCGCGTTTTCCCCGATCAAGGTTTATGACCGCGTAACAACATGGGACCAGCCCGCTTTACGCGTGCACGACACCCCCGTACTAGACGTCACTGCCATCGACAATCTGCCGTCAATGCTGCCTGCGGAATCGTCTGATGATTACGCCCAGCAACTGCTACCTACCTTGCTAGCTCTTGGCAGCATCAACGTCGGCGTTTGGGGCCGTGCCCGCGACACGTTTGAAGCGCACCTCTAGAGCAGCTCTTCCTCGGCATTTGTCAAATCAAGGCCCAGCATTTCTGCCCCTGCCTCAAGGTGGTCGGCGAAATGCGGCAACCCCAATAGGTAATCATCTGTCGGGGCCACCGCCTCTTGACGCGCCATCATCAGTGCATCGCTAAACTCATTGGCATCGAAGCTGCCGCGCCCGACCCAAGTCAGCGCCACGAGGGCGATTTGCTCATCCTCGTTCAGCCCCTTGATGAAGGCGCGCAACTCACCCTCTGCACGGCCAAGTTCATGGCCGAACAACACTATCTGTGCGATCTTGTGGAGTGAAATATCCATGTGTGCCATTCCTTTGCTTTGCAAACGCAATTTAGGCCGCGTCGGCATCGCGCCCCATGACATGGATCAAACGGTAACTTAGTCTTTGGGCTGCTCAAGCGGGACAACATTACTCGCCTCTGGGGCCAATTCCTCAAAATCAAAGTTGTCCAAACGGTCCGCCCGTTTGCCTGCACGCGTTGCCGCCGTTAGCACTCCAGCCACATCATCGCCTGCTTGGCGCAAATGTGTTTCCAGCTTACCGGCTTTCTCGCCGATGATCTCTACATCGCGGTGCAGTTGGCGCAGTGCTTTGCGTATCTCGCCGGTTTGCTCGCGCATCCGCGCATCTTTCAAAATAGCGCGCATCGTGTGCAACGTGGCCATACAGGTCGTCGGTGACACGATCCAAACCCGCGCCGCAAACCCTTCGCGGATGATCTTGGGCAGACGCGCGTGCAACTCCGCGTAAACCGCCTCTGACGGCAAGAACATCAACGCACCATCCGCTGTTTCACCCTCGATCAAATAGCTCTCGGAGATCTTCTTGATATGGACCCGCACCGTTTGGCCCAACGCCGTCAACGCACGGGCTTGATCCTCTTTAGTGTCAGCATTCACCAACAACTCGTAAGCTTCCAGCGGGAATTTGGCATCGATCACAATTGGACCGGGCGGGTTCGGCAAATTAATCAAGCAATCCGCCCGCCGCCCATTCGACAGCGTATGCTGGAAGGAATAGCTGTCCGGCGGCAACGCCTTGGATACGATATCATTGAGCTGAATTTCCCCAAAAGCCCCGCGCGTCTGCTTGTTGGACAGAATATCCTGCAAGGACAAAACATCGCCCGACAGCTTCTCGATATTAGTCTGCGCGCGGTCGATCGTCGCCAGCCGTTCTTGCAATTGGGTCAGTGATTTGGTGGTTTTCTCAGACGAGCCATGCAGCGTGTCATTCATCCGTTCCTGCATATCCGACATGGAGCGCGCGGACTTCATCGCGTTCTCGTGCAGCCGCTCCGCCATCTTTTGCTGCACTTCGGCAAGGCGCACTTCCATGGTTTGCAACGTCATGCTCTGGTTTTTCGATAGGCCCTCCAGCCCGCCAGACAATTGCGCCTGCCCCGTGCCGAGATTATGCACCGTCTGGTTCAACTGCCCCATCTGCATCATCATTGGCTGAGCCATTTGCGCCGCGCGCCCTGCGGACCTGACCACCGTGATCAACAACACAATCACCAATGACAACACCGCCACGCCCACAAGGCCAGCAATCACCAGCGGGTCATCCCACTGCAAAACCATATCGCCAATTTGGATCATGTGCGCCCAAACAACCGTTCAATATCTGTCAATTTCAGCTCCACATAAGTTGGCCGACCATGGTTGCATTGCCCTGAATGCGGCGTTGCTTCCATCTCGCGCAGCAGCGCGTTCATCTCATCGGCGCGCATCCAGCGCCCAGACCTGATCGAGCCATGGCACGCCACCCGACTTAGCACCGCCTCGATCTTGTCCGCGACCAATTGCGTGTCACCCAGATCATCCAATTCGTCTAAAATATCGCGCACCATGGCTTCCGCGTTTACCTCGCCCAAAATGGCAGGCGTTTCGCGCACAGCTATCGCACCGGGGCCAAATGGCTCCAGCGTTAGGCCCAGCTTCGACAGCGCATCTGCATGGGTCAACAACACCGCGACATCCGCTTCTGACATCTCGACAATCTCAGGGATCAACAACGCCTGCGCCGCCACGCCATTTTCCGCCATTTGACGTTTTAGCTTCTCGTAAACCAGCCGCTCATGCGCTGCGTGCTGGTCCACGATGACCATCCCATCAGCTGTTTGCGCGATAATATAATTCTCATGCACCTGCCCACGCGCCGCCCCTAGCGGGAAGTTTTCCAAAGGCGTGGCTTCCGGCTCCACCACATCAACGCGGCTATAAACTGCCTGCGTCTCCGAGAACCCCGGTGTCGAGGAACCATCCGTTAAAAACCCAGGCGCCTGCGCCTGATAAGATGCCCTCAATGCACCCTGAGACGCCCCATCCATCTGATAAATCGGCCGGTCCACGCGCTCGGGCTGGAACGCCCCCAGCGTCGCATTTGCCACGGTGGTCGAAGCACGGTGCCCCGCCTCTGCCAGCGCATGTTTCAACGCCGATACAATCAAGCCGCGCGCCAATCCCGGCTCGCGAAACCGCACTTCGGCTTTGGCGGGATGCACATTAACGTCAACGCGCGTCGGCTCGACCTCTAGGAACAGCGCCACAACTGGGTGGCGATCACGGCTCAGAAAATCCGAATACGCCCCACGCAACGCACCTATTAACAGCTTGTCACGTACTGGGCGCCCATTCACAAACAAGAACTGCGCCACACTAGAGCCACGCGAGTAGGTCGGCAAAGCCGCATAACCCGTCAGCGTCATACCCTCGCGCTCGGCATCAATCGCCAGCGCATTATCAGCAAATTCCGCCCCAAGGATCGAGCGTAACCGCCCCCCTAACGCATCGAACATATCGCCCGTCTGTGCATCTGCGCGAAACGTCACACGCCCCTTATCGTCACGCGATAAATCGCGCACGGTAAAGCCCACATAAGGCTCCGCCATCGCCAAGCGTTTCACCACATCAGAAATCGCACCCATCTCTGCGCGGTCCGTGCGCAGAAACTTCAACCGGGCAGGCGTCGCGTAAAACAGGTTGCGCAGCTCAACCACAGTGCCTTTGCTCAGCGCCGCCGGGCTTACTTGCCCCATAACGCCGCCATCCACCGTGATCCGCGCCGCATCTTCACCCGCTATGCGCGATGTTATTGTCATGCGCCCAACGGCGGCCATTGACGGCAATGCCTCGCCGCGAAACCCGAATGTATGGATGTTCAACAAATCCGAGCCGTCAATCTTCGACGTTGCATGGCGCGACAATGCCAATGGCAAATCTTGCGCAGGAATACCGTGACCATCATCCGTGACACGGATCAGCGTTTTGCCACCATCTTTCACGCATAACTCAATACGCGTAGCCCCTGCATCCAGCGCATTCTCAATCAGCTCTTTCACGGCCGAGGCAGGGCGCTCCACCACCTCGCCAGCAGCAATGCGATTGACCGCCACCTCGTCCAATTGCTTGATCTGAGACCGTTTTGCGGGCTGGCTATCGCCTATGTTGGGGTTTGGGGCATTCATACCCCAAATTGTAGCACGCAAGCCGCCGATTCGGCCATGTAACTTTGACTATTGGTTAGCACTCAAACCCACAGGCTTTCCGACCACCACAAAATGCAAATCATCTGGCTTCAACAAGGTGCCGGCAACACGCTTAATGTCTTCCAGCGTTACCGCTTCCACCTTAGAATTTCGCGTATCGATGTAGTCAATTGCCAAGTCATCAAATTGCATCGCCACAAGGATCGTCGCAATCCGGCCATTACCATCAAAGCGCAAAGGATACGCGCCTGTCAGATAGGTTTTAGCCGTATCCAGCTCTTCTTGCGTCACGCCATCCTTGGCCAGTTTCGACCACTCATCACGGATCACCGAGATCGCTTCGGCCACGCTTTCATTTGATGATGACACACGCCCCATCATTAAATCCACATGCTCTCGCAGGGCCAGATAGGAATATACCCCATATGTCAGTCCGCGTTTTTCGCGAACCTCATCCATCAAACGAGACCCAAAACCGCCCGCGCCCAGCACTTGGTTCATCACAAAAGCCGCAAAGAAATCCGGGTCGTCACGCTCGATCCCACTATGCACAAACAGCGCCACAGATTGCGGTGTGTCATACTCAACAACCGTCTCGCCACCCTTTAACAAGAACGGCGCACGCCCCGGCATATCGGGCCCGGTTGCGGGTAAATCGCCCAACAAATCATCCAGCAAAACGCCCAATTCTTCGGGGGTGATATCACCGACAACACCAACATGAACGCGGTCCAACGCCAATAGGTCTGTGTAAGAGGCCAGCAAATCATCACGGCTCAGCGCCGCGACGCTCTCTGCGGTGCCTTCAATTTTAGTCGCATAAGGGTGGTCGCCATAGGCAAGCCTCGCAAGGGTTTTACTTGCGATATCATTGGTGTCTTCCTCATCAGAGGCAATGATCGACAACACCTGACCACGCACACGCTCCACCGCATCCCCGTCAAAGCGCGGCGCATTAATAGCCGAGCGCAAAAGCGCTAGTGACGGCGCGCGATTTTCCGTCAAAAACTGCGCCGATACTGAAAAGCTATCCGGGCTAACATCAAAATCAAACTGCAACGCCAAAGCCTCGGCTGCGGCGGCAAACTCGATCGAGCGCAACTCCCCCGCGCCCTCATCCAGTAAGCCCGACATCAAGTAAGCGGCCCCACGCTTGCCCTCGCGGTCCAGTGATGCACCGCCCTTAAAGCGGATTTCTAACGCGGTGAACGGGATCGATGGCTCTTGAACTAGCCATGCCTTGATCCCCCCCGGTGACGTCACTTCCTTGATATCGAGCGCCATAGCAGGCAGCGAAATTATTGCAAAACAGGCGACAAGCACAACACGTATCATGGGGCGCATCATTGGCTGACCTCCTTGGTCACAGGCTTGCGGAACCATCCGGTCACCGCCTTTTTGCGGTCAAAAACCAACCGGGCAGCATCCATGATATCATCCTCAGTGACCGCATCTAAAATTGACGGCCATTCTTGCACATCTTCAACCGTCAATCCCGATGTTAGCGCCGCACCATATTGGCGACCAAGACCTGCCACATCATCTTGCCCGTAAATTAACGATGCACGAATTTGCGACTTCACCCGCGCCAGATGCGCAGCATCCACACCGTCTTCCATGAACTGCGCCACCACAGCATCCATCGCATCTTCACCCTCTTGCAGGCTCAGATCTGGGCTGGGCACCATATACATGCCAAAAGTTGTGTCATCATAATTAACGCCGGAATAGTACACTGAGGTATAGACCGCCTTATTCGTATCCACCTGCAACGCGCGCCCCAGAACCGAGGTCGAGCCACTGCCGCCTAGTATCTCTGCCAACATCGTCAATGCCGCAGCCGTTTTTTGCTCACCCGCATCACGCTCCGGTGCCAAATAGGACCGGATAACATAAGGCTGCGCCACACGCTCATCCTCAAACACAATCCGACGCTCGGCCAATTGTGGTGGCTCAATAGTGCGCACCCGATCTGTTAGGCCAACCGTAGGCTTTAGCGGGCCGTAATAAGTCTTTGCCAGCGCCTCGACCTGTGCGGGATCAACATCACCGGCCACAATCAAAACAGCGGCATTCGGCGCGTAGTATTTTTGGTAAAACTCCAGCGTATCAGTTCGGCTTAGCTCTTCCATCTCGTGGCGCCAGCCAATAATCGGCGTGCCATAAGGGTGGTTTAGATACTGCGCCGCATTGCGCTGCTCGCCAAACAAAGCACCCGGATCGCTATCCGTGCGCTGAGCGCGTTCTTCAAGGATCACTTTACGCTCGGTAGTAACGTCTTCCTCGGTCAGCCGGATATTGCGCATCCGGTCGGCTTCCATCTTCATCATCAGCTCTAAACGATCAGCGGCAATACGCTGGTAATAGGCCGTATAATCCCAAGAGGTGAACGCATTGTCAGAGCCGCCATTGGCCTCGACCACAGCAGAAAACTCTCCCGCTTCCATCTCCTCGGTCGCCTTAAACAACAAATGCTCCAGGAAATGCGCCACACCCGACACCCCCTGCGCCTCGTCCGCAGCACCCGCTTTATACCAAAGCATATGCACCACTACCGGCGCGCGGTGGTCTTCCAACACAACCGCTTGAAGGCCGTTTTCTAAGGTGAACGTGGTAACTTTTTCAGCCGCCAAAACGGGCGTAGCCAACATAATCGGGGCAAACAAACAGGCAATCAGGCCGCGCATACGCATCCTCTCCATAAAATTAGTTAGAAAACACATGGCATGGGATGCGGAAAAAACAACCGCCCCCAACGAAGCTGTGATTGGCTTAATAGTCGACGCCTTCAGGCGGGGCCGAGTTTGTGCGAACCCCAAGGCGACGCAGGCGTTCCAGCTCTGCATATTGGTCCAGAGACTGCTTGCGGTAGGCTTTGAAATAAACGTTCACGTTGAACAAACGCTCCAGCAGACGGCCATCGTTCTTGCGGCGATATTCCAGGTCTTCCGATGCCAAAGCCGAGCGGATGCCGGGCGATACGCCAAAGCGCGACGCATGATTAACCAATCCCCCATCGCGAATGCCACCGCTGGGATTGCCACCAAGGGCAATCACCGCGTCCTCCAGTGGCGTCACGTCGGTGCGGTTTTTGCCACCCTTTGTCGGCGCGGGCAGGGCTGCGTAATCATCGGGCAATGTCAGGGGTTTACTTGGCAAAACCGCAAACTCATCCGGGCCTTCTTCTTGCGATTTAATGTTCAACAGCTGTGGCGTTTTATTGCGATCACATGCCGACAGCGCCATCGAAGCACAGACCATGCCCACAAGGATTATCGTTTTATGTTGCATGAAAGCCCACTCCTGCTCTTCTTTTGATGCCGTTTTAACGCAAACGAGCGCGGTCGTCACGGGGTTCTTTACCCCTGTGCATCTTCGGCCTTGGTATCGTCAAACGCCACCAACGCAAATGCCCCTGCAAAGATAAAAATATCGGCGACATTAAAGGTAAACGGATTATTGATCCCGCAGCATGACATGTTCAGAAAATCCGCCACCGCGCCGTAGATCACGCGGTCCAGCGCATTGGCCAAGGCCCCGCCGATAATCGCCCCTGCCCCCATGCGCGTGATCAGGCGTCCAAGGTTGCGATTACCCCACCAGAGCAGGAACCCGGAAATCACCACCGCCAATATGACCAAAACATAACGCATGATCTCCGGGCTATCAGAGAAAAACCCGAAATTGATGCCCGCGTTCCATCCCATGCGGAAATTCAACAAAGGCGGCAGCACATCAATCGCGCCGATATTTATCAAGTCCAGTTTGTGCACAACTGCCCATTTGGACAACTGATCCACCCCGAAGGTCGCCAATGCGGTAAGAAGCATGATCCTCATAATTAATGCCGGAAATGCCGCATGCCGGTGAAGACCATGGCCAGCCCCAACTCGTCCGCCGCCGCGATCACTTCTGCGTCACGCATGGAGCCGCCGGGTTGGATCAACGCGGTCGCCCCTGCCTCAGCCGCACTAACCAAGCCATCCGCGAACGGGAAGAACGCATCAGACGCCACCGCTGATCCAATCGTGCGCGGCTCTGCCAGCCCCAGTAAATCCGCCACATCTTGCGCTTTGCGCGCGGCAATGCGCGAGCTATCCACCCGGCTCATCTGCCCAGCGCCAATACCAACGGTCGCGCCATCTTTGACGTAGACAATCGCATTAGATTTAACATGTTTCGCAACCCGCCATGCAAACAGCATGTCAGCCAATTCTTGCTCGCTCGGTGCGCGTTTGGTGACAACCTTCAAGTCCGCCAACTCAATGCGCCCATTATCTTTGTCTTGTACCAGCAAACCGCCCGACACTTGGCGCACCGTCAGCGCGGCGCTCAAAATATTCGGTAACCCATCGGTGGTTAGCAGCCGAAGGTTCTTCTTTTTGCTAAAAATACTCATAGCGTCCGCGTCAGCACCGGGCGCAATCACCACTTCTGTGAAAATCCCACTGATGGCTTCAGCCGTTTCACCATCCAGCGGTTGGTTAACCGCAATAATCCCACCAAAAGCCGAGGTCTGATCGCATTGGAATGCATTATTATAAGCCTCAGCCACCGTCGCACCACGTGCCACACCACATGGGTTAGCATGCTTGATAATCGCCACTGCTGGGCCGTCTTTTGGGTCAAATTCTGCGACCAATTCAAACGCTGCATCGGTGTCGTTGATGTTGTTATAGGACAGCTCTTTACCTTGATGCTGCGTTGCAGTCGCCACGCCTGGGCGCGCTGATCCATCCGTATAAAACGCCGCTTGTTGATGCGGGTTTTCGCCATAACGCAGGGTTTGCGCCAAAGTGCCCGCGAACGATTTGCGCCGCGGCGTCTCGCCCAGCGCGCTTGCCATCCAGCTAGACACGGCCGTGTCATAGGCGGCGGTGCGCGAATAGGCCGTCAAAGCCAAAACCTGACGGAACGCATAAGATGTAGCACCGCTATTGGCTTCCATCTCAGCCAAAATACCCGCGTAATCCTGCACATCTGTCACCACATTCACAAATTTGTGGTTCTTCGCCGCAGAGCGCAGCATCGCTGGCCCGCCAATATCAATATTCTCAATACACGTCGCGTAATCCGCGCCCTTAGCCACTGTTTCTTCAAACGGGTAAAGGTTCACCACCAGCAGATCAATCACGCCAATTGCGTGCTCGCTCATCGAGGCCACATGCCCCTCATCATCGCGCAGCGCCAACAGGCCGCCATGCACAATCGGGTGCAACGTCTTCACCCGGCCATCCATCATTTCGGGAAATCCCGTAACCTCGGACACATCCTTCACCGGCAGACCCGCATCACGGATCGCCGCAGCAGTGCCACCCGTAGATAGCAACTCGACCCCATGGCCCACCAGCGCACGGGCAAAATCAATCAGGCCGGATTTGTCAGATACAGAAAGCAGTGCGCGGCGCACGGGTACAAGATCAGTCATAATGGTCCTCAAAACAGCTTGGCAGCAAAATTCATTTCAACGCCAGCTCAAGGTCCTCATCCACATCGCGCACATAGGACGGAGTGTCCTGCGCCTTGGCCAATGACCAGCTGACTTGGCTCGCATACTCCATCACGCGCGCAGATAAAACGATCTGTTTGGACGCACGGGGCTTTAATCGCCCTTTTTCCAAATAAACACTCGGCTCGATGCTCATTTTTGCAGCAACTGAGGGCCGGAAGACCCAAACCTCACCGCTTTTCAACTCAAGCGATACCGCCGTGCCGCCCATATCCAGCGACACATCCACCTCTGGATGCAGATGAAACCGGATCGAATACGCCACACCTTGCAGTGAAACCTTGTCCATATGCGCCTCGAAACGCACCCGGTCTGGGTCCGACAATGCCGCCAGCGTATCTTCGCCAGTAACGCGCCGCCCGTCTAAACTTACCTCTAATTTGCGCACATGGGTCAGGCCGTATTCCACGCAATAGCTGTCATGGCTCGCCATCAGCTCCGAGCGATCTTTGCCCGCCACCCGCTGCTCTGTGACCCGACGCGGGCCAGCAGTCAGGAACTCACCATGCGGCTGGCTTACCAGTTTGGCCGAGGACACACCGTCAATGCACAGCGTTGAGTGTGATGGCGTGGCCCGCCCAGCCCGGCGCCATTCCGCGCCGAAAGGCGCGCCAGAGCCGCAATTCACAATCAAAGCCCGCCGTCCCGAAGTTAGCTCAAACGCCAGTGTGCTGGCATGTGCTGCGCGCGATACATTGCGCGCAGGTGGCGCACTTGCATCCACAACCACCGTCGTGCGCCCGCCTTGCAATCGCGCATAGCCCATTGCCAAGCCGTCCAGATGACTGGCCTTCACGCCGGAGTGCGCCAACGCATGATCCAAACGCCCCTCCAACCCGCGTCCACCGCCATGGAATCGCGCCAAATCACCATCGGCATGACGTAGCGCGCGCAATGTAGGGGCTATCCGCTCAATCGCATCTAGGTGCGCCGAAAGCGGTTCGCGCCCGGCCTCACGCAAGGCAGCTGCCGCCCATGTCAGCAGGGTGAAAACCTCTAGCAATTCCTCAGGATTGCGAGTTGGAATGCCGCCTTCAGCATCAATCTGGTCAGCACATTCGCGCGCCAAGGCCTTCATGGAAGGGCTCGCGAACCGCTCCATCCCGCCCAAACTAAGCGAGGCATATAACAGCCCCGTCAACGCCTCGAAACGCGGCAACCCATGCGAGGCCGCAGACCAGCGCCGCCCCAAATACGCCGTTTGGTGCGCCAGTGATTTATAGTAAATATCGTTAACTTCGGACGACTGCCCGCTCATCAAAAATAGCGCATGGTTAATCCAGCGAATTAACCTGCGCCCGGTTAAATCAGGTGACCACCCAATGCCGCGCCCTCGCCCATAGGTTTTGATCCATTCCTGCACCCAAGCTTGCGCCAATTGGCGCGCATCCCGATCGCCCACGGATGCCAAATCATCCAACCAAGTGAACCCGTTCAACTCGGCCTCATACATCGCATCAGGTGGCGTTATCGCCCATAAGGATTGCCCCTCGGCTTGCACCAAATGTCCGCCAAACTGGAAATTACCCGCCACAAGCTGCTTGCCCTTGGCATAAGATCCTATTGTGCGTGGCTCTGGCTGCGACACAAACCCCGTCGCTTGCGCTCCCATAGAGCACAGCCGGACATGCACTCGGTCCATAAATGTTACGTTGCGCTCCAACCCTTGAGTTGGCACGACTTTGTTGGCCTCAATGCCCATATCACCGACTTTTCGTCTGTTTCTTTTGTCGGTGATTCTACGCGTTCAATGCCGTCCTGTCACCGATTATTCCGGCTTGCGTAACGCAATCATGAAAAAGCCGTCCATTCCGCCACGATCCGGCCAGTAGCTTGGTGACAGACGCAGCCCGCCAACCCGACCACGCCATGCCGCGTCAACACCCGCCATTTCAACCTCAACCTCGGTCAAACCATGGCGCGCCATTGCCGCTTTCGCCTGCCGCTCGCCCTCGTCAAACAGCAGCGAGCAAGTACAATAGACCAACCGACCACCGGGTTTAAGCACACTCACAGCAGCATCGATCATATCCGATTGCAGCGCAAACAGCTCGTCCAAGTGCTTGCCATCTTTGACATATGGCAGATCAGGATGGCGGCGAATTGTGCCTGTGGCGGAGCATGGCGCATCCAGCAAAACCGCGTCATACAGCACGTCATCAGCCATATTCAACGCATCCTCGACCACCAACTTGGCGCTCATGCCCAGACGTTGCAGGTTTTCCTCGACCAGCCCCATCCGTTCGCGCGAAATATCCAGCGCTGTGATCTGCGCACCTGTTGCAACCAGTTGCATCGTTTTGCCACCCGGCGCGGCGCACATATCCAGCACTGCCTCGCCCGACTTCACATCTAGCATCCGCGCAGCCATCGCAGCGGCCGCATCTTGTACCCACCACGCGCCCTCGGAAAATCCGGGCAATTCAGACACTTGAACAGATCGCGATATCCGCAACGACCCTGTCGGTAGCACGTCCGCGCCCAATTGTTCCGCCCAGTGATCAGCCGTGGCCTCATCGCGCAGGGTAATATCCAACGGCGCGCCCGCCAAATGTGCTTGCTCGATTGCCTGCACTGTTTCCTCATCAAGCAAATGCACCACGCGCGCGCGCATCCATTTAGGCAATGTCGAAGGTGGCATATCAGGCCACATCTGTGGGCCTTCCGTGGCCACCTTACGCAACACAGCATTCGCCAAACCCGCCATCTTGGGCGATTGCCCAGAGCGCTTCATCAAATTCACCGCGCTATCAACCACACCGTGCGGGGCCTCGCCCTCGACACACAGCTCTACCACCGCAAGGCGCAGGATATTCAGCGCCACTTCGGGCGGCGTCTTTTCCACGAATTGCGAGATCACCACATCGGCGCGCCCCAGCTCACGCAGGGTCGTTGTCGCCAAACGCTGCGCACGGGCACGATCAGATGGCTCTAGGCGATCCAACACACCACTGCCCAACAAAATGGACAGGGGTTCTTTATCCTCCAACACGCCTCGCAGCAGATGAACCGCCGCACGTCGAGCGTGAAGTCCAGATGAAGGTGGGGTCTCTTGATGCGCCATGCTTGTCTCCTTGCCCATGGGCCGTATATCAAGCGGGTGAGCGGAACAAGGACACACGAACATGAGCCATGACAAAGAGCAGCCCAAAAACCTACCTCCAGCGGCCATTCGCGCCCTAGAGGAAGCAGCCGCGCGCAAGAAAGCCGCCAAAGAGTTGGAATTGGCCCCAGAGCTAGGTGGCCGCGACGGCCCCGAGCCGGTGCGCTACGGCGATTGGGAGCGTAAGGGGATTGCGGTGGATTTTTGAGGGCGAAGTGCAAATTTAGCTAAGTGAAGCCACCGCGACTATCTAAAAACATCAGGCACCATGCCGAACGCACCTCAGCCAAAAGTATCAAAAACTGCTTTGATTTGATCCGTCGTTGGTTTGGGCCCCTGTCCTGTTACATACATCAATGTAATTCCGTCGATCAAACCGGCACATGTATCAATCGGGGCATCAGAGCGCCCATCCGAAATCAGCTCAAAAAAGAACGCAATCGGCCTGCGCGCAGCGGCCGTTAACTGATCCCCGACACCTGCCAGTTCCTCTCGACGAGAGGACGCGACTGTCAGTTCTAATCGAGCAAGAAACAAGTTTCGTTTTTGGTCAGCATAGGCGACCGTCACGTCCCCGACAAATTCAATTGCCGCATCCATACCTTGCTGTGCTGCTCGCTCGGCGAAGCCTAGCTGAAGTTCCTCGCAATCCTTTCCAAGAAGATCCGCAAGATGGTTGGCGGCGGCCACAAGAAGCGCGGCCTTCTTGGGGAAATAGTAAGTCGTTGAACCTTGTGGCAACTCAGCAATTTGATCAACCGCACGATGCGTCACGCCCTCCAAGCCGCGTGTGCCAAGAAGCTCGATAACACCATCCAAAATGGCGCTCTTACGGTTCGTCGGTTTCGTCATTAATTTTGCGCCTATACAAATGTAGAGCTTAACTCTACAATCAAAATGAATTACACATCAAACATAAGAGCAAGCATGACACAAACCATCACCCGCATGAACCCCTCGACGATGCCCGATGCCTCAAAAATAAGGTACTCTCAAATTTCAATCGTTGAGCCGGGTCGCATGGCCTACATTTCCGGACAGGTCGCAGAACGCGTGACCGGAGAACCGGTTCCAGCCAATCTGGTCGAACAGGCCATGATTGTCGCCGCGAATGCAAAAGCAGCGCTAGATGCACTCGGCGCAACACCCGAAAATATTGTAATCGCACGTTGCTTCATGACCGACCTAACTCCAGAGACGTTGGAGCAGGCGTTCCCACCAATTCTAGAGTTCTTTGGCGGAGCGATGCCCTGCATAACCGGTGTCGGCGTTACGGCATTAGCATCGCCAGAGTTAAAAATCGAGTTGGAGCTCACCGTCCGTTTACCAAACTAATAACGCGCGCCTCACGCTTATCGCTAAGACATGGTTGTTTATGTGGGGCGCAGCATTTCAAGATTCAGCACGCTTTGGAGATTGGGAGCGTAAGGGGATTGCGGTGGATTTTTGAGGGGATGTCCGCTTTGAGCCCACTTTGACTATTGCCACAGATTGTATGCATGAATAGCTAACCATACGCCCCGCCTGAA